>JAHFRA010000057.1 GCA_023259035.1 Gallionella sp. | reverse complement strand
TTATTATGGCCACAAAAAGAAAAACCGGCGTCGTAGGCCGATGACCTGCGGCTCCCGATGTATAACCAAGTACGCCACACGCAAGAATAAACGTCAGCAGCAGCGAGATAATTACAATTTCCGGAATATGCCTGTTAAGGACTTCATCTCTGGCCGCATAGGAGTCGATAAGGCCGCCAAGCGCCTGGATGTAAAGACCACTCGTCGTGACCCGGTCATCATCCCTGGCTGACTGCATCGCCAGCGACCATAGTTTGGTTCTTATCTGGCTTGCTTCCCGCAATAATGGCTCACGAGATACCTTATCGGCCAACGTAATTTGGCTGGCCTGAACGCGCACATCGACGTATTTCCGGAGCAGGTCTAATGTTTCTTCCTTCACTGTAGGAGGTAATGAATGTGCCCTGAGATAAGTAGTACCTATTGCATTTACCTCTTCAACCATGGCCTTGCTTCGATGGTCATAATGGTTGACTGCCAGAGAGAAACTGAATCCCAGCAGCAAGGAAACCAGGCCAAGCAGAGAACCCTGGATGGCGCTAAATTGGGATTTTATCGGATCACTGGCGGACACTTGTTTTTTACGCCCAAGCCTGTAGCCCCCCTCTATGGCGAGCAATATTGAACAAAAAAGTACCAAGGCAATAAGCGAACCATTCACTTCGTAAAGTGCAGAAGTCATCGAAATATCCCTGTGTGACGCTTAACACTCCGGCGGAATGTCAGCTTGCGTGGCGACATTCTGCCCGCTGTTTGCAAGAACTTCAATCCTGACGGCAGGTTGAAATTCTATGGCACCATCAGCCAGTAGTACAATCTGTCGCAAACGTCCCAGTAGCTACTGGTTGAGTTGTACTTCAACACTGAGTATCATGGAATTCAGCGCCAACGAAACTGGCACGTTCCACACCAGATTTCAGATGTCCGTCAGACCAGGTTGCCGCACAGGGTACACACGAATCCGTTAACATAAAAATATGGATTGCAATTCCGTCCCCATACGAGTAAATTGAAAATCGAGTTTCCAGATTGAAGGGGTATATATGAAATATTTCACTCTCGTTCAAGCCTTCTTGACACTCCTGCTTGCTGGCAGCTACCTGTCGGTTCCACTCGCTGGCGCTGCGCCGATGGGCCAGGTGACAATCACCGGGAATGTGCCGATTGCCTGCGATCTTCTGGTGCAGCAGGAAGCAGGCGCCGCCAGCATTCCCGACATTTCCGCAGGCCATGCTAATCGGCATGTCGCTACCGTTATTGAAACTTGCAATAGCCCAGACGGTTATATCGTTACCGTAACAGGCGCCAATTCCGGCGATCACAACGGCATATTTGTCGATACTGTCAGCACGGATTCGCATCCGTTCACTATCCGTTATAACGGCGTTTCGGTTTCGCCCGGAGGCGTCGTGACGGACAGCACCGCGCCTGCTTTCGATGTGCAGAAGAATGTCGATATCACCTATCCGGCGGACGAGACGCTTACCGGCACCGTGGCCGACTCCTATGAAGAAACCCTCACCTTTACCATGACAGCCAAATAGGAGTTCCCATGCGCGCCCTTCTATTCTTCGTTTTCGTCCTGATTTTTTCCGTCGCAGCCGTGCATGAGGCGAACGCTTTTCGTTTCTCGCCGTTCCGGGTAAAGTTCGAGCCGTCCGGCGACGGTGCTAATCAGCTTTTTACAGTCGAGAATAATACGGACCAACCGGCTTCGGTGCAGATTCGTATTACAACGCGCGACGTTGACGTTGACGGTGGCGAGAAAAACACCGATGCCGAGAAGGATTTCATGATTTACCCGGCACAATTGGTGCTGGAACCAAATACCAGCCGTTCGGTGCGCGTTCAGTGGATAGGTGTTCCAAATCTCAAGGAAGAAAAAGCCTATCGCATCATCGCCGAGCAATTGCCGGTCAATCTCGACAAGAACAAACCCAAAACCAGCGCGGTTAAGTTCCTTGTCTCTTATCGCGGTGCGTTATTCGTAACGCCGCCGGGTCTCTCGCACAATGTGACGCTCGACTTCTCCGGCGTCACACGGGACGCAACGGGCAAGAAATTTCTGGATATCGTGCTGCACAATCGCGGCACCCAGCATGCCATGTTGCGCAACCTGAAACTCGATATCAAGGATGACAAGGGCAACACCATAACGCTTGCCGGCGAAGACCAGCTCAAGGGCGTTACCGGCGAAGGAGTTTTGGCCGGGCATCGGCGGCAATTCATGATCTTGTGGCCCAAGGGGCTTGCCGGTGTCCCGACGCACATCGGTTTCACGTTTGACAAGGGAGCATTCTAAGCGGTGCTTGGTGCATGTGGGATAGAAAATATCTCTGCGCCTTGTTGATACTCTACAGCCTGTTCTGCGCGGACAGCCTCGCGGCTGATTTTCCGCCAAAGAATTCCATCCCGCTTTCCGTGCCGCTTT
The DNA here is from genome assembly GCA_023259035.1 of Gallionella sp. Taxonomy (GTDB): domain Bacteria; phylum Pseudomonadota; class Gammaproteobacteria; order Burkholderiales; family Gallionellaceae; genus Gallionella. The sequence goes on along the minus strand of JAHFRA010000057.1, from coordinate 8,388 downwards.
ATCTTGATAAGCGCCCTATGGGCATGGCGCAGATGCTCATTATGCCAGACCCGCAATCGAGTTACGTGCAGGCTGCACCCCTGCTGGCTATACTGAAAAATCTGGTGCCGGAAGAAAAACTGAAGGCCATGGAAACCGCTGCGACGCAGGGCTTTCTCAACGTGAAAGACGGAGCCGAAGGCGGTGTCGAGTTGCACTTCGACGAAATGCTGATTGCTCTTGTCATCACTATACCGTCGAAAAACAAAAAACAGCAATCGGTGAAAGTTCGTCGCGATTTCGATGCATCTAACAAGGCCATTACGCCACCAAGCGCAGTTTCGGCCTATCTGAATGTTTTTGGCGCACAGGATTACGTCGATAGCGGCCTGCAGCCGCAGTACGAAGGGCGGCAACCTTTCCGTATGAGTACCGATGGCGCACTCAACATGAATGGCTGGGTGCTGGAAGGCAGCGGCAGTTACATCGAAAACAACCCGCGCCCGTGGCAGCGCGGCAACACGCGGCTGGTGCATGACCTGCCGGACCGCATGATGCGCACGGCGCTGGGCGACCTGTCCTATCCGGTCGAAGGCTTCCAGAGTTTTCAGCCGATGCTGGGGCTGACCGTGGCACGCAATTTCGATTTGCAGCCCTATCGTGTTTCGGAGCCGACCGGCCAGATGTCCTTCTTCCTCAATTCACCTTCGCGCGTGGATATCTATGTCAATGACCGCAAAGTACAAACTTTGCAGCTCAATTCCGGCCCGTACAACATTTCCGATTTCCCGGTCGTCAACGGCAGCAACAACGTCAAGCTGGTTATCACCGATGCTACCGGGCGTGTGGAGGTAAGAAACGTCGACATCGTCAGCGACACTAATCTACTCGCCGCCGGATTGCAAAAGTTCGCTTACAACATCGGTTTTGTTTCCAGCACGGCAAATGGCAACCCGCAGTATGATTTTCGCCAGCCGGTTCTTTCGGTCTTTCACCGTTATGGCCTCACCGACAGCCTGACGCTGGGCGGCAATCTGCAGGCCGACCAGCAGCAGCAGATGACCGGACTCGATGCGACCGTCGGCACCGGATGGGGCGTTCTTCGCGCTGATCTGGCGGGCAGCCATCTCACCAACGGCGCCAGCGGCTTCGCCTGGCAAACCCAATATCAGATTGTCGATCATGGAAAGGTCGAAGATAACGGCACTTTCAAGGGAACGAAAAATTTCACGCTGCTGGCGAGTTATCGCAGCGAAAATTTCGCGCCCCTCGGCCTTTTGCTGCCGAATAACGTTTCATCCTATCAACTGACCACGCGTTACACCCAGCAGTGGTCGCCGACCGTCAGTCTCGGCATCGGCGGCAGCTATAAAATTGGCCGTGGCGCTCAGCCCGACCACTGGAACTATATCCTGTCGCTGGACAAACGATTATCCCGTAGCGTCCATATCAACGTCAATCTCGAACAGCGCGCTATCGAAGGCTATGGCGCATTTCTGAATTTAAGCTGGACGCCGCAAGATTCGCGCAACTCGATCAACAGCAGCTATGACAGTTTCAGCAATACGGCACGCGCCGATTGGAACTATGCGCAGGAAGATCGGGCAAAAAGCATAAGTGCCTCGGCCAGCGTCGTGCGCACGAAAGACCGCTATGACAGCGCCGGCAACGTCACTTACTACGGCGAGCGCGGCCAGGTTACGGCCAGTCACGATATTGTCACGCCGTTCGGCAATAATAACGCTTCGCCGAACGCGACCAAGTCCCGCAGCGAATTGCGCCTTGCCTCGGCAATTGTTTATGGCGGCGGGCATGCGGCGCTGTCGCGTCCTGTCAGCAACAGTTTCGCGATTTTCGCCCCCGATCCGTCGATCGAGAGTTATCCAATCGGCATCAACCCGCAAGGCCGCCGGAGCGAAGAACGCACTTACGAAGCCATGACCGATAATTGGGGTCCGGTCGTACTGCCTGATCTAACACCCTATCTCTATCGCACGGTGCGGGTGGACGCGAGTCGCCTGCCGCCCGGTTTTGATGCCGGCGACAGCATTTATACATTCTATCCAACCTACCGCAGCGGCACTTTTGTGCGTCTTGGCAGCGACGCCAACGTGCTGCTCGACGGCACGCTGCAATATAGCGACAAGACGCCAGTGGCGTTGCAGGCCGGAAGCATAAGCCTTGCCGGGCAATCCACTGCCGCTTCCGAAACTTTCTTTACCAATCGCGCTGGCCGTTTCCGCATCGAGAAACTGAAACCGGGTCAATATGTGATGCAGCTTTACAGCTTCCCTGGCATTACCTTGCTGCTTACCGTACCCGAAGGCGCCGCAGGGCCAACGCAAGCTGGAATATTGACGTTTCCGGTCATGGCGGAAGAACTGATGCCAGCGCCTGGCGCCGCACGAAGACATGGCGTTAATCCTGTGCAAACACCCCCCTCGCTTGAACAGGAGAGAAACAGACCATGAAATACGGGATCGTATTTTTTTTCCTGCTCTTACTGCTTCCGTATAAGGCGCAGGCTCTGTGCGTCAATCTGGCTTTCGGCGGCGTACCGTCGCTCGTGACGTTCGAAGGCGGCAGCGGCGGCTATGCCGTTTATGATCCACAGGAATATCTTCAGACCGTCAGCTTTCAGGTACGCAGCGAAGCGACCGGCGCCACCTGCGAGTACTTTGTGATGCTGAGCGCGGGGCAATCGGGTAATTTCAATCAGCGCAAACTATCAGAAATGACCAACATGCTGGATTACAACGCCTATGTGGATAGCGGCAAAAGCCATATCTTCAAGGCGCTGCCAACTGCGACGCAAAGCGAAATCATCACCGGCAGTTTTTCCATCGCCATAGCGCTAACCCAGACCAACAATCATGAATTCTTCTGGGCGATAAACCCGCAACGGATCGTCCCGGCTTCCGGCATGTCTTACGCCGATAGCAGCCTGACGCTCAGCCTTTACAGCGGCCTGCTTTCTCTCAGCCCAACGCTGGTTGCCACCAAAACCATTACCTTTCAGGCACGTGTGGACAGCAGCGTCGATGTTTCACTGGTCGAGTCAGGCAAGACGTTCGATATCGGCGAAACGACGCAACTGGTAGATTTCGGCACGCTGGAAAGCGGCGAACAGCGCGGCTTCGATGTGGTGGTGCGCAGCAATAACGGCTATGCCGTGACGATGCAGTCGCAGAATCACCAGCTTCTGGTACACACACAGGCGCCGACGATAGCCGCTAGCGTCGCCTACAGTGTTATTTTCAACGGCGGCAGCGTCGACCTTTCGACCGGCGCACCCGTGCGGATCATCACCGGCACCGGCACCACACCCGCGACCGGCACCGCTTTTCCCATCGAGTTCACGGTCGGCACACTGTCAGGCAATGAGAACGCCGGAACTTACTCCGATGTCATCAATGTCGAAGTGACGGCAAATTGAGCCAGGATACGCCATCTCCATTCTCTTAACGTTGCCGCGTAATGCGTTACCGAAATAGTCTATCAAGATCAACGTCTCGCAACCGTTATAGTTACACCAAAATGTGAAATGACTCCATGGGCAGCATGATCCCAAATTCCGCGATTGAATTTTGATGTAGCCCAAAGTGCGGTATTCGCGCTTGTATTTTTTGAATGAGAGCGCCCCGTGAAGGCCGAATCATGGGGAAACGGTTCGTATTTGCCTACCGGGCGCTGCGATTCGGGCATATCGAGGAATTCGAGGCGAACACCGCCGGGTGGATGCTATCCGCTCCGCCGCCTTGTTTAAGTCCATGGAACGGGGCGCAGGTTACGGCGCGAGCGCTTGCGCCAACTGATGGCTCTTGCTGCGCACGTCCCGGAACAGTTCGATAAGCCCAGCTGCAATCTTGAGCACCAGAGCCCCGGCATGACGCACGACCTTGCCCGGCAGGTGAAACAGCCTCCAGCGCACCGTCGCCACCCGGTGGCGCTGCCAGTCGCCGCCCAGAACGGAATGCTTGAACAGGACGAACAGATTGTGGGCGATGACGCCGATGCAGAAGAAGGCGGCATTCGCCGCGAACTGACCGCAGGGCATGCGTTCAGCCTGCGCCGATCTTCAGTTCCTTGATGCCGTTCTCGGAGACCTCGCCGCGCTGGCGGTACCAGACCAGTGTCGCCGCAGCCTGTTCGATGCGGTTGCTGGCGATGACGTGATAGCGTGGCCTGTCGTCGAACAGTTCGGCCTGGCGTTTGTACCTGACCACGATCAGGCGGAACGCGCGGCCGGTGTTGCCCATGCTGTGCAGGGTCTCGTCCAGGGCGCAGTCGGCATACTGTGTCCACGCAGAATCCGGGATGGCCTCGATGGCCGCAAGCGTGGGCGCATCGAGGCGCCCGCCGATGGCGAATGTCTTGCCGGTCGCCTCGCAGTAGTTGAAGATGTCGGCCTGATAGCCTGCCGAATCGAGGCGCACGTTCGCTATTGTGTGTCCCTTGGGCAGACACGCGCAGCAGTCCTTGATGAATTCCAGATTGCCGCTGGCCGGGGCAATGTTCCCCTCGCGGAACTCGTCACGGATCACCACGCCCGCTTCGGCCAGATGGCCGATCATCGGCATGTAGCCTTGTTCGCTCTTGTAGGTGAAATGGACCGTTTTTTCTCGGCGACGATCTGCGAGGCATCGCAATCGAGGGTGTGTGCGGTCTGCCCGGTTTGTCGTATTCGCGTGGCGACAATCCTCCGGTTGAGGCGGGAGAGACCGGCCATCCCTTCCCCCGCTCCGGTGCGGCGCAACCAGTCGCCCACCGCGTCCGTGGAGGGCAGCGTGCCCGAGCGCAGCAGGCTGGACAGCGCGGTGTCGTTCTTGAGTGTGCGCAGGTCTTCGAGCGGGCGTCCTCCGCCCGTGAGCATCAGCACCAGCGGTTTGACGTAGAACGATGCTTCGTAGCCGCGTCCGCTGCCGGGCTTGGGCATCTCCTGCGCCAGCCAGCGCGAGATGCCCAAGCCTTGAACAAATTCGCCGAACAGCGCCAGCACGGCGTTCGCCGTCAGCATCTCATCCGTCGCTTCCAGCAGTCTTTTCCAATACAGAAATGAGTCTGAGCGCCGAGCGATGAGTCTGGATTTCTGAATCCTGTTTTGACTCGGTCGGGTTGGTAAAAAGCCCTTTGTTGTTTCGTATTTCTGTTCTCAAGCCTGTTTCTTGATTGCCGCAGAGATGGCATGGAACAGTTTCCTTCTCGCGTTGTTGAGCGCCAAGGCGGCGTCATTGTCGCTCATCTCACGTGCCTGTGCATCCAGTTGTTTGAAGGTGTGAAGAGGCTGGCCTAGCTTGAACGGAAGCACCGTTTGTGCCAAAGTTCCCATCGTCCCGTCTCCTTTCGTCACCCGATAGGTGAGTGTTTCGGCAACCTCGACTCTACCGGATCGCAAGACAGGCGGGGCTTCACTTTACTTCATTATTTTTGAATCGCGGGATTTGGGATGATGCCCATGATGGTACATTTGACGGTATCCATGCTGCTTATCGATCATCAAAAGCATTGTGTTCGTTTTCCTTATTTCATGCCGGCCATGCTCTGCAACATGATAATCTTACCCTGTTTTGGATTGGTCTCTCCGTGGCCGCAATATTTCTGACCAAAAAACAGGGCGAGTCTAACGGCTTAATCTTTAACTGTCATCTGGCAAACAAAAAACCTGCATTTCCTATTACGCCAATACTGTTGTAATGATTTACAATTGGCATTGTCATTAGAACAACTCTGCCTCCATGCTGCTCTGGTTCGTCATCGCTTACTGGGTCATTTCGGTCGGGATCGGCCTGTACGCCGCCACGCGCGTCCACAACACCAAGGACTTCGCCATCGCCGGTCGGCACCTGCCGTTTTACATGGTCACCGCAACCGTATTCGCCACCTGGTTCGGCTCGGAAACGGTGCTCGGCATTCCCGCCACCTTTCTCAGGGAAGGCTTGCATGGTGTAGTGGCAGATCCTTTCGGCGCCTCCATGTGCCTGATCCTGGTCGGGCTGTTTTTTGCGGCGCCGCTTTACCGTATGAACCTGCTGACCATCGGCGACTTCTACAAGAAAAAATTCGGCCGCAGCGTTGAGGTGCTGACCACGATCGCCATCGTCATTTCCTACCTCGGCTGGGTGGGCGCGCAGATCACCGCGCTGGGACTGGTGTTCAACGTGGTGTCCGGCGGCGAGATCAGCAAACTGGCCGGCATGTGGATCGGCTCCAGCACCATCCTGATCTACACCTTCTTCGGCGGCATGTGGGCCGTGGCCGTCACCGACTTTATCCAGATGATCATCATCGTCATCGGCATGCTGTATATCGGCGGCGAGGTCAGCGGCATGGTGGGCGGCGTGGGCGTAGTGGTAGACCATGCGATGCAAGCCGGCAAATTCGAATTCTGGCCTGCCCTCGACATCAAGGAAATCATCGCATTCGCCGCCGCATGGGTCACCATGATGTTCGGGTCGATCCCGCAACAGGACGTATTCCAGCGGGTGCAGTCGTCGAAAACGGAAAAAATCGCCATCTGGGGTTCGGTGCTGGGCGGCAGCCTTTACTTCATGTTCGCCTTCGTGCCCATGTTCCTGGCTTATTCCGCGACGCTGATAGACCCAAAGATGGTGGCTGACCTGATCGACAACGACCCGCAGTTGATCCTGCCCAACCTGGTAATGCAACACGCGCCGCTGTTCGCCCAGGTGATGTTCTTCGGTGCTTTGCTTTCCGCCATCAAGAGTTGCGCCTCGGCCACGCTGCTGGCGCCTTCGGTGACTTTCAGCGAAAACATCCTCAAGCCGATGCTGGGGCACAAATTGTCAGACCGCAGGATGCTGCACCTCATGCGGGGCGTAACGCTGGTGTTCACCATCCTGGTCACGCTTTACGCGATGAACTCGAAAGCCAGCATTTTCAAGATGGTCGAGAACGCTTACCAGATAACGCTGGTCATGGCCTTCGTGCCGCTGGTGGCGGGTGTTTACTGGAAGCGCTCCACCACGCAGGGCGCGCTGGCGGCGATTTTTTGCGGGCTTTCGGTGTGGCTTTCCATCCTGATCTTCGGGCCGGAAGACCCCTTTGTTCCGGCGCATTTTGCCGGAATGTTTGCCAGCATTTTCGGCATGATAGCTGGCTCGCTCCTGCCCAGCATGGTGTCCCAGCCGCTACCGCAAGAACCCGAACACGCAAAACTCCATCATCTTGCGGCAAGCCATACCGAACATGTAGCTGAACATCCGCACCACCACCCGCCGTACCATGGCGATCATTAAGCCATAGGCGCCGGGCACGCCACCTGCGTGCCAGCAAATGCGAAGGGCAATTATTTATAGCAGCCATTTTCCTCCATATGCAGCCCACCATTGCTGCTTTCAAGGCTATGCCCTATCGAAGAAAAAGTAAAATCGTGTGTTGGAACTACTTGCGTTTCTTCAGCCACTTCTGTGCCAGTGCTTCCGCTTCCTCTATTTGCCCTGAAGTCATCTGCGCTTCTGCCGCCTTTAATTTTACCAAAGCGTCTGCTTCCCCCGCTTCCGCAGACAGCCTGAACCACTTGTAAGCCACGACCATATCCTGCGGCACAGCCTGCCCGTCGGCAAAAATCGACCCAAGGCTGGCTTGCGCCTTGGCATTTCCTTTTTCAGCCGCCCTGCGATACCACAACAAAGCCTCTTGATAATCCTGCGCCACACCTAGCCCGTAATAGTACAAAAAACCAAGAAAATTCTGTGCTTCCACATTTTTCCGCTCAACCGCCTTGCGGATCCAAAACATGGCTTTTCCGTAGTCCGGGTTGGAGTCTTTGCCTTGCACATAAATCCTGCCAAGATATAGCTGAGCTTCGGAATCTCCCTTGGCTGCAAGCGGTTCAAACTTGGCAAGTGCGGCTTGGTGGTCGCCTTGGTTGTAAGCGGCGATCCCTTCCTGCAAACTGGCCTGAGCCAATGTGCTGGCCGCAAAAAAAGCACCGGCTAGAATCAACCTGAAAAAAACTTTTGTCACTACGTTGTGCATGGATTGTTCCTTGTTAAAAACCGGAAAATTACAGTGGGTATTGTTCGATTGTTGTTCAATGTATCCAACTTGGGAGCACGCCTTTCTCGCCTCGCCGGCGAGATGCAATGCTTCGCAACTGCCAGGGCGCATATTATCATGCAAAAATTTCCTGAATGATCCAAAAAATCACAGTTGAGGAACAAAAACCAAATGCATAGACCTGCTTCTGGCATACAGCAACTTGAAATCTCTGCAATTTACCCAATATAACGCAACGGGAGCAGGGGTAGTAAGCTACGCCCGCTTTAACTTTAGTTTGATGGAGACAAGTACATGAAACGGACTTTTCTTTTTATCCTGACCAACCTCGCGGTGGTTTTCGTCATCAACATTTCCCTGCGCCTGCTCGGCGTGGACAGGATCCTCGAC
>JAHFRA010000056.1:2297-10962 GCA_023259035.1 Gallionella sp. | reverse complement strand
GAATCTCATCTTCCGTATCTCCTGTAGCACTTTTGTCGGCTTCATATCGCCCTCCCTGGGCAATAGGACAACCGGACAGATTGCGTGCTACAAAACCGGACAGATCAAAAGCTCGCGACATGAGACGGAAATGAGTATATGAAAATGCCAGAAGTTTGATAGAATGCGCACGCTCTAAAGCCTCTGGCCGCATAAGTCAGGGGGCGGCTTTGGGGGCAACATGCAGTACACGAACTAGTTGAACTTAGTATTCATGAGTGGTTGCACGATGTATTCAATAGCATTCGTGCCTTTCGAGTGCGGCGTTGCCGCACTTTGTATTTTCGGAATAGCAATATGCCAGTCATTACTTTGCCGGATGGTTCGCAGCGCAGTTATGCGCAACCTGTCACCGTCGCCGATGTTGCGCTCAGCATCGGCGCGGGCTTGGCGCGCGCCGCGCTGGCGGGCAAGGTGGACGGCAAGCTGGTGGATACCTCGCATTTGATCGAGCAGGATGCCGCGCTGGCGATCATCACCGACAAGAATGCGGAAGGGGTGGAGATCATCCGCCATTCCACTGCGCACCTGCTGGCCCATGCGGTGAAAGAGCTGTTTCCCGATGCGCAGGTGACCATCGGGCCGGTGATCGAAAACGGCTTCTTTTACGATTTCTCCTACAAGCGCCCGTTCACGCCGGAAGACCTTGCGGCAATCGAGAAGCGCATGGGCGAGATCGCCAAGACGGATTTGCCGGTGGCGCGCCGCGTGCTGCCGCGCGACGAAGCGGTGGCGTATTTCAAGCATATCGGCGAGCACTACAAGGCCGAGATCATCGAGTCGATCCCGGCGGATCAGGATGTGTCGCTGTACAGCGAAGGCGAGTTCACCGACCTGTGCCGCGGCCCGCATGTGCCGTCTACCGGCAAGCTGAAAGCCTTCAAGCTGATGAAGCTGGCCGGCGCGTACTGGCGCGGTGATTCGAAAAACGAAATGTTGCAGCGCATCTACGGCACGGCCTGGGCGAAGAAGGAAGAGCTGGATACTTACCTGCACCAGATCGAGGAAGCCGAGAAGCGCGACCATCGCAAGCTGGGCAAGCAACTGGAACTGTTCCACATGCAGGATTCGTCGCCCGGCATGGTGTTCTGGCATCCGAAGGGCTGGACGCTGTGGCAGGAGGTCGAGCAATACATGCGCCGCAAGTTCCGCGAGCACGATTATAAAGAAGTGCGTACCCCGACCATCATGGATCGCACCCTGTGGGAGAAATCCGGCCATTGGGAGAACTACCACGACAACATGTTCACCACCTGTTCGGAGAATCGCGACTACGCGGTGAAGCCGATGAATTGCCCCGGCCATGTGCAGATTTATAACCATGGCCTGCACAGTTATCGCGACCTGCCGTTGCGTCTGGCGGAGTTCGGCTCGTGCCACCGCAACGAGACATCCGGCTCGCTGCACGGCTTGATGCGGGTGCGCGGCTTCACCCAAGACGATGCGCATATCTTCTGTACCGAGGGTCAGGTGCAGCCCGAGGTGTCGCGTTTCATCGTGATGCTGAACGAAGTGTATCGCGATTTCGGTTTCAGCGAAGTGCTGGTCAAGCTGTCCACCCGCCCCGACAAGCGGGTCGGCTCCGACGAAACTTGGGATAAGGCCGAGGCCGGTTTGGCAGCGGCGTTGCAGCAGAACGGCCTGGTTTATGACATTCAACCCGGTGAGGGCGCGTTCTACGGGCCCAAAGTTGAATTCACGCTGAAGGATAGCCTCGGTCGGCTGTGGCAATGCGGCACGATCCAGCTGGATTTCAACCTGCCGGTGCGGCTGGATGCGGAGTTTGTCGATGAGGATAACAGCCGCAAACCGCCGGTGATGCTGCATCGCGCGATACTCGGTTCGATGGAGCGCTTCATCGGTATTCTGATCGAGCACCATGCCGGTGCTTTCCCGTTATGGTTGTCGCCAATGCAGGCAGTGGTGATGAATATTTCGCAGGCGCAGGAAGAATATGCGACTCAAGTGGCACAAATAATGCGGGCAGCCGGGCTGCGTGTGCAACTGGATTTGCGTAATGAGAAGATTACCTATAAAATTCGCGAACATAGCTTGCAGAAATTGCCTTACCAGCTGATTATTGGCGATAAGGAAGTGGCTGGAAAATTGGTGGCCGTGCGTGCCCGTAGTGGTGAAGATCTCGGACAGATGACGCTGGAAGATTTGCTTCAGCGTTTTAAATCCGAGATCAAAACGGGTAGCACGGCTTAGTATTGGGTGTCTCTTGAAATTCAAAACCTTAAGCGCGGCAAGGCGCGAAGAGAATTTTAGTGCGCGGCATATTTATATGTAAGCGATAAAATTTTTTGAGTAACGCAGTATTGCGACAGGGTTTGGATTTGTAGAGATACCTAATTTGTTCAAGTGGAGATATTGCAATAGCACAAGATAAATCGCAGCGCATCAATGAGATGATTACCGCACCGCAAGTGCGGCTGATTGGTGTTGAGAAGGAGCCCCTCGGGATTGTTGCCATCGCGGAAGCGTTGCGTTTGGCAGATGAAGCAGAGCTGGATTTGGTCGAGATTTCGCCGCTGGCGGAACCGCCGGTATGCCGCATCATGGACATCGGCAAATTCAAATATGCCGAAAGCAAGAAGCTGCACGAGGCCAAGCTCAAGCAGAAGCAGGTTCAGATCAAGGAGATCAAGTTTCGCCCGGGTACGGACGAAGGCGACTACAACATCAAGCTGCGTAACCTGATCAAGTTTCTGGAAGACGGCAACAAGACCAAAATCACGTTGCGTTTTCGTGGACGTGAAATGGCTCATCAGGAAATCGGTATGCGTTTGATTCAACGCGTCAGGGATGATCTGGAAGAGCACAGTGTGGTCGAGCAGTTTCCCAAGATGGAAGGCCGCCAGATGGTGATGGTGCTATCACCCAAGGCCAAGAAAAAATAAGTTTGATCGGGTCGGCAGTAATGGGATGGCTGACCTGATGAAGTAGCAAATAGTCCCAATAAAAAGTGGTGAGCGGGTTATCAAGTTTTCCCATCGGGAAGCACCTTCCATCATAACTTAAGGAGCAATCATGCCCAAGATGAAAACCAAAAGCGGGGCGGCCAAGCGGTTCAAAATCCGCGCCGGTGGCAGCGTCAAACGCTCACAAGCGTTCAAGCGCCACATCCTGACCAAGAAGACCACCAAGAACAAGCGCCAGTTGCGCGGCACCGCCGAAGTGCATTCAACCAATACAGCATCGGTTCGCGCCATGTTGCCTTACGCATAAGGAGTAGATCATGCCAAGAGTAAAACGTGGAGTAATAGCACGCGCCAGCCATAAGAAGGTATTGGCACTAGCCAAGGGATATCGTGGTCGCCGCAAGAACGTCTACCGTATCGCCAAACAGGCGGTGATGAAAGCGGGGCAATATTCCTATCGTGATCGTCGCCAGAAAAAGCGCCAGTTCCGCACTTTGTGGATCGCGCGTATCAATGCGGCAGCGCGTGAGCAAGGCCTGACCTACAGCGTGTTCATGAATGGGCTGAAGAAGGCGGACATTCAGGTCGACCGCAAGGTGTTGTCGGACATCGCCGTGTTCGATAAGCCCGCGTTTGCGCAATTCGTGGCGCAAGCCAAAGCCAGCCTCGGCGTTTAAGCCAAGCCTCGCGGTTTATTGATTAAACTGTGTAACTAAAAAAGGAGGCTTTGCGCCTCCTTTTTTGTTTTCGGTGTCTCAAATGGAACAGCTTCAAAATATTCTTGATCAGGCTCTACAGCAGTTCGCCGCAATTGGCGACGAAGCCGAGCTGGAGCAGGTCAAAGCAAAATACCTGGGCAAGGAGGGTAGTCTCACTGCCTTGCTCAAGGGCTTGGGCAAGCTGCCTGCAGAAGAACGTCCGGCTGCCGGCGCACGCATCAACCAGGTCAAACAAAGTATCGAAGCCGCTCTGCAACAGCGCCGCGATGCGTTACAGCAAAACAGGCTGGCGCAGAAACTGGCGGCGGAAGCGCTGGATGTGACCTTGCCCGGGCGCGGCTTGGGTACGGGCGGATTGCATCCGGTGACACGCACACTGGAGCGCATCGAGCAATTGTTCCACTCGCTGGGTTTTGCCACCGCCTCCGGCCCGGAAATCGAGAGCGATTTCTACAATTTCACCGCGCTAAACATTCCGGAGAACCATCCGGCACGCGCGATGCACGACACTTTTTACATCGACCCGCAGCATGTGTTGCGCACCCATACTTCGCCGGTGCAGATTCGCTATATGGAAGCGCATCAGCCGCCGCTGAAAATCATTTCTCCGGGCCGTGTTTATCGTTTTGATTCCGATGCTACCCATTCGCCGATGTTCCATCAGGTCGAAGGCCTGTGGGTCGATGAGGAAATCAGTTTTGCCAATCTTAAAGGGGTGGTGCAGGATTTTTTGCAGCGCTTTTTCGAGCGCGACGATCTGCAAGTGCGTTTCCGCCCATCGTTCTTTCCGTTCACCGAGCCATCGGCTGAAATGGATATGAGCTGGAATGGTGGCTGGCTGGAGATCGGCGGCTGCGGCATGGTGCACCCCAACGTGCTGAAGCACGTCAACATCGACAGCGAAAAATATCTCGGTTTTGCTTTCGGGCTGGGCGTGGAACGGCTGGCAATGCTGCGCTACGGCGTGAACGATCTGCGCCAGTTCTATGAGAGCGATCTGCGTTTCCTCAAGCAATTCAATTAATGACACAGCCATGAAATTTTCCGAGAATTGGTTAAGAACCTGGGTCAATCCAAATTTGTCCAGCGACGAGCTGGCGCATGCGCTGACCATGGCCGGGCTGGAAGTCGAGGCGCTGGAATCTGTCGCCCCGGCATTCAATAACGTAGTCGTGGCCGAAGTGCTGGAAGTGGTCAAGCATCCCAACGCGGATCGGCTGAACGTGTGCCAGGTGAATGTTGGCGAAGCGCAGCCGCTGACCATCGTATGCGGCGCGGCAAATGTCGCAGTTGGCGCGAAAGTACCATGCGCACGCATCGGCGCAGTGCTGCCCGGCGACTTCGCCATCAAGCAGGCCAAGGTGCGCAACGTTGAGTCGTTCGGCATGTTGTGTTCCGCAAAAGAACTGGGTCTTGCCGAAGAAAGCCAAGGCCTGTGGCTGTTGCCGACCGATGCGCCGGCGGGCAAGACACTGCGCGAGTATCTGGAACTGGACGACAAAATATTTACACTCAAACTCACGCCGAACCGCAGTGATTGCTCCGGCATGGTTGGCATAGCGCGCGAGGTTGCGGCGCTGACTGGCGGCGCGCTAAAACCATTGGATATTAAAATCCAGCCGGCCGCACTTTCCGAGCAATTGACGGTGCATGTGGCCGACGCACAGGCATGCCCGCTGTATTGCGGCCGTTTGGTGCGCGGCGTGAATGCCGCCGCATCTACACCGTCTTGGATGCTGCGCCGCCTGGAGCGTAGCGGCCTGCGCGGCATCAGCGCGGTGGTAGACATCACCAACTATGTGATGTTGGAAATGGGCCAGCCATTGCATGCCTTCGATCTGGCGCAACTGTCAGGCGGTATTACGGTGCGCAGGGCGCGCAACGATGAGGCGCTGACGCTGCTCAACGGGCAGGAAGTGAAGCTCGATGGAGAGGTGCTGGTCATCGCTGACAATGCACGCACGCTGGCGCTGGCGGGTATCATGGGTGGACAGGGCAGCGGCGTGGAAACCACCACACGGGATGTGTTTCTGGAGAGCGCCTTCTTTCATCCCGATGCGATCGCCGGCAAGGCACGCCGTTTCGGTTTGGCGACCGATTCTTCATTCCGCTTCGAGCGCGGTGTGGATTTTGCGGTGACGCGCCAGGCATTGGAGCGCGCCACACAATTGCTGCTGGAAATCTGCGGCGGCAAGGCAGGGGCAGTCAGCGAAGTGCGTGGACAGATGCCGAAGCGCGAAGCGATTGCATTGCGCCGCTCACGTGTCGCGAGAGTGCTGGGCATCGAGTTGAGCAATGCCCAGATCGCCGATCTATTTACGCGTTTGCAGTTCGAATTCACCGCGAATAGCCCTCTCCCCAACCCTCCCCCGCAAGCGGGGGAGGGGGCAATCGCCGCCTCTGCGAGGCCTTTGTTAGACGACGACTTCCGCGTGACGCCGCCGAGCTTCCGTTTTGACCTGTCCATCGAGGCAGACCTGATCGAGGAGCTGGCGCGCCTGCATGGCTACGACAACATACCTGCACTTGTTCCGCAGGCTGCGCTGACCATGTTGCCGTACAGCGAGCTGCAACGCCCATTGGCGCGCATTCACCAGATTCTGGTTTCGCGCGATTATCAGGAAATTGTCAGTTATGCGTTTGTCGATGAACAGGTCGAGCGCGAGTTATGCGGCAATGTTGAGCCGGTGGCGCTGCAGAATCCGATCGCCAGCAATCTGGCGGTAATGCGCAGCAGTCTGATCGGTGGGCTGACCGGCGCGCTGCGCTTCAACCTGAACCGCAATCAGGCGCGGGTGCGTCTGTTCGAAGTGGGTGCGTGTTTTTCCAAGGCTTGCGAAGGTTACACGCAAAGCCAGTGGTTGTCCGGTATTGCCTATGGTGCAGCTCTGCCAGAACAATGGGGAGCAGCCGCCAATCCGGTTGATTTTTTCGATGTCAAAGCGGATGTCGAAGCCTTGTTTGCACCGCAAGTGTTGCGTTTTGTTGCGGCAGTCCACCCGGCCTTGCACCCGGGCCGTTCCGCGCAGATTGTCTGCGGCGGGCAAGCAGTCGGTTGGATCGGCGAACTGCATCCGCAGTGGCAACAGCAATACGACATGGCACAGGCCGCTGTGTGGTTTGAGGTTGAACTCGGTGCGTTGCTTCAGTCGGCAGTACCGCGTCTGAGCGAAATTGCCAAGTTCTTGCCGGTACGCCGTGATTTGGCTGTATTGGTAGATGAAACGGTCAGCGTGCAAACTTTGCTGGATGCAATGCTGGCCGCATCTGTGCCTGGTGTGATGCAGATTTCGCTGTTTGACGTATATCGCGGAAAAGGCATGGGGCAAGATAAAAAAAGCCTTGCATTCCGTGTGTTATTGCAAGATACTCAAAAGACATTAACAGATTTTGAAATCGATGCAAGTATCGCGCTGTTGGTAGGCGTAATGCAACATCACGGTGCGCAGTTGCGTGTGTAAAGGAGGGAAATGACAACAACCTTAACAAAAGCCGAATTAGCCGATCTGCTATTCGTAAAAGTGGGACTCAACAAGCGTGAGGCAAAGGATATGGTAGAGACGTTTTTTGAGGAAATTCGCTCACAATTGGAGCGAGGCGAGAGTGTTAAATTGTCCGGCTTCGGAAATTTTCAACTGCGCGACAAACCTCAACGTCCAGGACGCAATCCCAAGACCGGCGAAGAAATTCCGATTACAGCGCGTCGCGTGGTGACGTTTCACCCCAGTCAAAAATTGAAGACCATGGTGGAAAAGTCCTATCATGGAAAACCACAAGCCTAATTCCGAACTTCCGCCAATTCCCGCCAAGCGCTATTTCACCATCGGTGAAGTCAGCGAATTGTGCGGGGTCAAGGCACACGTACTACGTTATTGGGAACAAGAATTTACCCAACTCAAACCGGTCAAGCGTAGCGGCAACCGGCGCTACTACCAGCACCATGAAGTGATGTTAATTCGGCGCATCCGTGAGTTGCTATACGAGCAGGGCTTCACCATCAGTGGTGCGCGTAACCGTCTCGGTCATGCAGGTGAGACAGCAGCTGACTCAATTGTTGCGCCAGAATCGATCATGAATGTTGCCGTGTTGCGTCACGAAATTCGCGAACTCATCGAGCTATTGAGCGCGTAAAAACACTCCATGATTCATGCTGCTCTGCTATAATTCTTATCTTCGGGGCGTAGCGCAGCCTGGTAGCGTACATGCATGGGGTGCATGTGGTCGGAGGTTCGAATCCTCTCGCCCCGACCAGTTAAATCAAATAGTTACCTTGCTTTATTCTCTATTTAGTGGCGTATTGGTGGTGACCTTCCCTCGGTTTTTCGTCTTCCGAGCAGTGGAGTTCATGCTATCAGTTTTTCCTGTTGCCCAGCGGTGAGCCAGTCACCCAAGAACTGCATCGGTGACTTGTAGCCCAGCGTCGAGTGCAGGCGCCTCCGGTTGAAAAACACCTCGATCTATTCAGACGCCATTTCCATCACCTCGTCCCGCGTCTCGAAGCGTTCGCCGTACACCCGCTCGTTTTTGAAGCCGCCAACCAGCTCTCGGTCGGCGCGTTATCCCAGCAGTTTCCCTTGCGGCTCATCGAGCACAGGCCATGCCGTATTCCTTCAGCCTGGTCTGGAATGTGTGGCTGGCATATTGGCTGCCGCGATCCGAATGGTGTATCAGTCCAACCACAGCAGAAACCCACCCTTTCCAGTTCCAACAGTTCGAGGTATGAAACCCATGCGTCATTAGCGAGGGTGAACAAGTCAACAGCGAGAGAGGGGGTGCATTCCGTCAGAGCGATGTAATCTTCGAGAGAGCTACCGCGCCAAGAGGCTACAAACAGGCATAGGGCATATTCAGCGTCGGTTTGATCGTCAAAATATTTTATGTGTCGCATTTCCATGTTTTCCCCCTTTTGTGTTTTATTTAGATGCCACCCCGTAGCACCTAAAGAAAAGCCCCGCAACACGGCAGGGCTAAAACCTAAAATCA
>JAHFRA010000056.1:0-2197 GCA_023259035.1 Gallionella sp. | reverse complement strand
TTGACGAGAGTGAACTTTTTGCCGCCTTTGGATGTTTTTTCATCTTTTTCAACGGATACGACATGTAGAACGGATTTAGAGCAATTTGACATTTTTTTACCCCTTTGATTTAGTTAAGTTAAGCAGGGCAATACAAAGACAGATGAAAAGACACGTCAGACTCCGGACTACAGAAAATAGAGAATATGCCTTACAAGTTTTTCCTTGTTTGCCCTACAGACAGAACCTTACCAAATACGCATAATGTATAGCGGGTAAGCCCGTATTCATTGGGTTTGCACCTTTTCCGAAGTGTTTTGAAACCTGAGAAACTGTACCGACTTTTGCCATGTTCATAATTTTCCGATCTCCTGTCAAAGTAATTTTCGTATTCATGCCGCTATCCCTACCGGCTTTTTCTGCCGCTTCAGGGCAGGGCCGCGCCTACCGAGCGTGACCGCGTAAGGGTAGAGCACCTCCCAATAACCGTTCTCCTCCTTACGGCCTGCCAAGCGACCGGCACAGAGCAGGGCACGGATGCGACGCGGTGTAACGTGCCAATCATTAGCCGCGAACGCCACCGGCACGAAATAGCCCTCAAGCCCTTCCATGTTGGGAATTCCAGCCAGCCTCGCGCAGACTGGCATCGACGGCAACGATTGGCCGATCAAGTCCCGCGTATAGTTGTCGTGCTCGTCTTTCAATGCGCACCTCCAATCAGTTTTAAGTAACCTTGCGGCTGTTGTTGTAGATCTGCCGTGGTCTGATCGAGGACAGGGAAGAGCAGCACATGGGAAGCGGTTTTTGCACGGCAGGATTCGGCATAGATTTTTTGCCAAAGCCTGGCCATTGAGAACACCTGTTCAAGGTGCTGCAATTCGGCGGCGGTGAAATGTCTGCCGTTCGGCGCATAGAGCGTGTCACGGTCTATCGTCCAGCCTTCCCAATGCTTGCTTGGCAGTGCAAAACCGCGCTGAATGCGCAGCATTCTGTAAGCCATCCAAGGAATGCGCGCACCGCCTGTTTCCCAGTTCTGAATCGTGCGGACAGTAACGTCCAACGCCTTGGCAGCTTCGGTACGTTTCAATCCGGCTTGCCTGCGCAAATCGCGGAAGTCCTGCGGGTCAATCCACTTGCGGCGGCTCATATCAACCACCATTTCAGAATCTTGGCAGGGGGATAAATCCACCATTTCCCAGTTAGCAAATCCTGACGTGCTCCAATAATGCGCCCAGCCTTAGCCAGCTTTTGAAGATACTTAACCGATTTGCCCGATTGCAATGAAAACACAGCAAGGCTCATAGCTTCCTGTTGTTGCTCATCAGGTAGAAAAATGCTCATTTTTCACCTCCAATAGCAACTTGAGATTTGCGCTCTTGGTAAACACGCGCACCAGCTCGCAGCAGTGAGGACGGAACAAACAAACGGAGAGAATTTACCAGCCACACAGGCGCGCCAATATCATAAAAAAGGCACACCATGCCGCAATAGACTTTGAAGATTCGGAAGATCAAAGACCGCCAAAGTTTGGCGAGTAGCCTATGGAAAATTCCCTCGCGCCGTTGGCGTGGCTTGCGCCCGCCGCGAGGGTTTTCCCACAGGCTAGCCACCAGCAGCGAGGCACCGATCAGAACCCAAAACCCAACCCCCAGACCCAAAGGCGGTACAGTTTCGGACATGTTTTCAGCCAGACAGACGGACGGAAAAACCGTCCAGAACAGGCCAAAAGCCGCGCCAGTATTGAGATGCAAAAGGTGGTATAGTTTGTGGTAGGTAAAAAAACCGCTGGAAGCCGCGCCGGTGTTGGCTCTTGGCCTAATTTGCTCATTTTTGAGCACTACTTTACGTGTTACTGGTACGTAAAGTCGCGGCGAAACCGCCAGCAGCCCGCGCTGCGCTCGGGCATGCAAGGCGGGTACCGCCGAGGCAGGTCTAAAGAAGGGCAATTCCGCTAATCGGCGGTATGTCAAACGCGAAACCGTACCGCGAACCGTTCCGCTTTGTCCTATCCTGAAATACGCATAATGTATATTATGTCAAACTGAGAATTATGGCTAAAAGCCCCGTACTGCATGGCTTTCAAGCTTTCGCCTCCTGTCTGTTGGCGCCAGTTGACTAGTGATTAAAAAGGCACATTTGTGCCGATTGTAATTTGACCAGGTAATTCACTTACTCTGCTTAATTTTTAAGCGGGAGTACACATAAGGTGATTACCATG
>JAHFRA010000004.1 GCA_023259035.1 Gallionella sp. | reverse complement strand
ACCATTTTCATGAAGGTCGGCTTGCCGCGTGCGTTGGAGTTCTTGCCGCCTACCCAAATCGCCAGCTTGGAATACTCCGGGTCATTGATCTGCATCGGCGGGCAGGGTGGATAACACGCACCGCAGCACATGCATTTTGACTCATCGATTTCCAGGGACGGCTTGCCATTCACCATTGCCGGGCGAATCGCCGCGACAGGACAGCGCGCCACCACCGCCGGGCGTTCGCATACGTTGGCCACCAGATCGTGGTTAATCACCGGTGGCTTGGTGTGTTGAATGATGATTGCGATGTCAGCCTGTCCGCCGCAGTTGATTTCGCAGCATGACGTGGAAATATGCACGCGGTTGGGCATTTCTTCGCGTTTGAATTCAACGATCAGCTCGTCCATCAACGCCTTGACTGCGCCGGAAGCATCCGTACCGGGAATGTCACAGTGCAGCCAACCCTGGGTATGGGAAATCATCGAAATCGAATTGCCGGTACCACCCACCGGGAAGCCGTGCCTCTCCAATTCCGCAATTAGCGGATTAACCTTCTCCGCACTGGATACCATGAATTCGATATTGGAACGGATAGTGAAACGCACGCGGCTTTCCGCATACTTGTCCGCGATATCGCATAGCTTGCGGATGGTGTGAACATCCATTTGCCGCTGCGTACCGGCACGCACCGACCAGACCTCGTCACCACTATGCGAGACATGATGCAGCACGCCGGGACGCGGACGGTCGTGATACTTCCAGTTGCCGTAGTTCTTTGCCAGCAATGGATGCAGATATTTCTTGTTGTCGGGTACGCCGGTCTCTTTTGGCTTGCGCATTTGCACGGGTGCGTTCATATTTTATCTCCTCAGGCAGCTTGCTTCTTGGCTTTGATTTTGGCAACCTCGTCATCCCATCCGTCGGTACGGACGTATGGGTTTGTGCGCGGTGTGGACACCATATTTGAATCCACCTCGATTTCCATCGCCTCAAGGAAACTCACCAAGCCGATACGCTCGATCATTTCGCCGGTGCGCTCGTGCTCAAGCGCATTTTCAGCGAAAAAGTCGATGACGCGCTGGCCGAGATCGACCAGTTTTTCAATATCTTCATCTGTTTCCAGCTTCATGAATGGAACGACTACCGTGCCCATCAGGTCGCCGATCTTGAGGGTGCGCTTGCCGCCTACCAGAATGGTTGCACCTTTGTCTTTACCGGGAGCCAGTGCGCCGGTCATGACATTGATGCAGTGCATGCAGCGCACGCATTCGTGGTTGTTGATTTCTATCGCGTGGATGCCGTTGACAGCAACGCTGGAGATGCCCGTGCCGCTCTTAACATCCTTGATCTGCTTGAGTTGGAAAGTTTTGGTCGGGCAACGCGCGACGATGTCATTCACCAACTCATCCATACCGTGCTTGGCAAACCATTTTTTCGCCAATACTTCATCGGTACGGATATTGTCGCGCCACGTTCCGATCACGGCCATATCAGAACGTTGTATCGAGTTCATGCAATCGTTCGGGCAGCCGGAAAATTTGAACTTGAACTTGTACGGCAAGGAAGGCCGATGAATGTCATCCAGGAAAGTGTTCAATACAGCGCGATGCGTCTTGGCTTCGTCATAACAGGATTGCTCGCAACGCGCCGCGCCGACACAGGACATTGAGGTACGCACCGCCGGACCGGCTCCGCCCATGTCGAAGCCCATTTCGTTGATTTCGTCCCAAGCCTTCTGCACATTCTCGGTGGTGCAGCCCTGCATCATGATGTCGCCGGACTGTCCATGCAATGCGATGAGGCCGGAGCCATGCTTCTCCCAGATGTCGCAGAACTTGCGTAGCGTATCGGTATCGTAGTGCATGCCGGGCGGAGGCATGATGCGCAGGGTGTGGAATTCGGCTGCATCCTTGAACACCGGCTGGCCTTTTTCATCCTTGAGCTCGGTAAAGCGCGGGATAACGCCGCCGCCGTAGCCGAACACGCCGACCGTACCGCCCTTCCAATAGCCTTTTCTGGTTCTGTATGAGGTTTCGAGTTGCCCGAGCAGATCGACCACGTAATCCTTGTCCTTGGCCAGAGCCTTCAGGCCAGTCACGAAACTTGGCCATGGGCCTTCTTCCAATTGATCGAGGTTGGGAGTGTCATGCAGCTTCTTGGCCATAATCTTCCTTTCAGTCGCGTTGCCCGAAACTCTTGCTGCTGGCAAACGTTGATTGACCCGGCAGAGACGGGAGCATGTGTCTGTCTGAATTGGCCGCGTTCATCCTGCGACCCGCCCTGATATTTCATGTATCAGGCATCCATTTGGAAACGATACTACGACACATCCATCGACCATTCCATCACTCTGAGCAGCTATCCTCAGTAACCCTTAAGGGTAGTATGCCGCCGTCCCCAAGTAGTATTTCAATCATGCAGGAATTAAGGATAGACTTGGCGTGTTGATAATTGACGCAAACGCAACCCGGCACGTTGCAATGCACTGACGAGGAAATTCAAATGGCGCAAATCAAGGAATTGACCAAGATCAGAATTCCTTTGGGCGGCCAGGAAATCGAACTGCAGCAGATCGATCATGCGGAGGATGGCATGAGCCTGTTGCGCGTGCGCATCCGCGAAGGGAAGCGCTTCACCATCTTCGATATCGACCCCGGTACGGCGGAACAATGGGCTCACGCCATGCAACAATGGGCCTATTACCAAAGGCACGAATGACTGCGATGCTCGACTTGGCGTTCGACATCAGTGGCGGAACGCTGCCCCCTACCTATCCTTTTGCATTGTGGGCAGAACTGGTGCGTCATGCACCGCAACTGGAGAACGACGAGTCCGTTGGCGTCCTGCCGTTGCGCGCAGCAGAAAGCGCCGGTGACGTGTTGCTGCCCAAACGCGCCAAGCTGGTACTGCGCATTCCCGCGACACTATCGGAAAAAATGATGTCCAACTTGGCCGGACAGCGGCTCGATTTGGACGGCATTCCGGTGCAATTGGGCACGGGCAAAACTCGCTCGCTCACCCCGCATCCGACCGTGCACGCTCAACAAGTCGCCAGCACCGAAGACGAAGAATCTTTTATGGAAAGCGCTCGCACATGGCTCGGCGAAATGGGCATCGCCTGCAGCCTGATCTGCGGCATGCGGCGCACAATCAGCGGGGAAGAGCTATCCATCCATGGTTACAGCCTGGTGGCGCATGGCCTCAAACCTGATGCCTCGCTGCACCTGCAAAGCAGCGGGTTGGGAGCGGGGCGATGTTTTGGTTGCGGCATCTTTTTGCCGTATAAGGTCATCTCCGGTCTGGAATAACGTTTTTTACTTTGAGAAGTGGAGGAAGAGATGGGATACGTGGTTGCTGGAACCGAGTTGGAGACCGATGCGGAAGGCTATCTGCTGGAGCCGGATTACAGCGATGAGGTAGTCGGCGTGGTCGCGGCAGCGGAGAATATCGAGCTGACGCCCAAGCACTGGGAGGTTATCAATTACATGCGCGACGAGTATCGCGAACATGGACATACGCCCAGCTTCCGCAACATGCTGAAGGGCGTCAACGAATTCTGGCCGGAAGCGGACAGCAAAGCCCTGTACGATCTGTTCCCGATGGGGCCGGCCAAACAGGCCGCAAAGGTCGCCGGGTTGCCGCAACCGCTGGGCAAGGGCGGTTATTAAAGGGGGTCAAAATGGATGACATGGTCAACGTAGTACTCGATATGAAGGGGCTCTCTTGCCCCAGACCGCTCATTGGGGCGAAACGCATGGTGGATGAACTTGCCGCAGGGCAAGTGCTGCTGCTGATCTCGGATTGTCCCGGCACGCAAGACGATCTGTTCGCCTGGGCGAAGCATACCGGCAACCGGATATTGAAGACCGAAAAGATGCCTGATGGCGGAACCGGCTATCACATCCAGAAAGGCAAGAGTCATGCGCACAACGCCAATGTCACGCTGGATATACGCGGCGCGGTCTGCCCCGGTCCGATCGTCGAGGCGAAGAAGCTGCTGAACGGAATGCAAGTCGGTGAGGTATTGAAACTGGTCAGCGATTGCCCGGGTGTACAGTCCGACATCGGCGGCTGGGCTTCCGCCACCGGCATGACCGTACTAGAGACTGTCGAGGCGAGTGCCGGTGTGCATGAGTTCTATATCCGCAAAGGCTGAGCATTGCGCATCAAAAGTCATTGGTTCAAAAGCGGTCGCGAACGGACACCGCAAGAGATCGCCGATGCGTTGTCGTTTGTCACTTGGCGCATCGGCGAAAACGCGCTGAAGAACACGCGCAAAGCGGATTTTGAAATCGAAGCCGGCCCGCAGTATTTCGCCTTTCTCGTTGAATTTTTGCTGTTCCTGATTCAGGCCGCCGACCGCATCGCCTATCGCCGGCTCAGCGCGGAAGACCGCTTTGTTTTCACCAGCACCCTGGCAAACCGCGTAGCGGAAACTTATGCCGAGAACCGCAGCCGCTTGCTGGGCGGCGACTTGAGCGAAGCCAAACAACACTTCATCAACCTGCTCAACCAGCGCGCCGATGGCTATGCCGATTTCGACTACGGCGAGAATGGCCCGTCGTTCAACTTCACCCGCTACCTCGGTTATTGCATGGAGCAAGTCATGGACGAACAAGACAGCGGCTGGATCATCGACCAGATGATGAGCATCGCAGCGCCGGAAGCGGTGCAGATGCTGGAGAAAACCATGCGCGACCTGTACGAAGCCGAACCACGACCAGCGCGCCGCCGCGCTGCTGTCACCGACTGAGCGATGAGAGACCGTTTCGATCTCGAAGACGCCGACGCCTATTTGCGCTGGCGCGACCATAAGCTCGCCACCGCGCCGCGCTCGGCGGACGACCTCATCGTCGAGGTGCGCAACCCGAGCGTACTTTCACCGAGTGAACAGGCCGCGCTAGCGGAGCGCATCCGGCGCTGCAACATGGCGATTTACGCCAGTCCACTGTATATGGAAGACACCGGCATCCCGCGCCTGATCGGGCAGCAATTCGGCCTAAAACGTCTCGATGCCAACTGGCTGGCGGGCGAGGACGGCGTCTCCGAAATTCGCGTGTCCGATAACGGCACACGACAGCACTACATCCCGTACACCGACCGTCCGGTCAAATGGCATACCGACGGCTATTACAATCCGCCCGGGCGCACCATCCGCAGCATGGTGCTGCACTGTGTGCGCCGCGCCGCGAGTGGTGGCGAAAACCGTCTGATGGATCACGAAATGGCCTACTTGCTGTTGCGTGATGCGAACCCGAAACATGTGCGCGCCTTGATGCAACCCGATGCGATGCTCATTCCGGAGCGTGTCGACAAAATAGACGGCGCGCGCGCGGCGCAAAGCGGCCCGGTATTCTCACTGGATGACGGCGGCAACCTGCACATGCGCTATACCGCGCGCACCCGCAGCATCGAATGGAAACATGATGCCGCAACATTGGCGGCAGTCGCCGCTCTCGAACAACTACTGGCATCCATGTCGCCCCACATCCACCATGCATGCCTCGAACCCGGCATGGGTCTGCTGTGCAACAACGTGCTGCATGACCGTGCTGCATTTGTTGACAACATCACCGCACCACGCTTGCTGTTTCGGGCGCGTTACCTGGATCGGATCGCAGAAGCATCGTAGGCTTGATTATGCAGCTTTGGCCCTGAAACGAGAAAAATAAAAAGCCCGCAATGAAGCGGGCTTCTTATTTCCACCGTCTGTTAACTATTTTAGAACAAGTGGCTGTACATTGCCTGCCAACCGGTTCCACCCAGAGAGATGGTCTGGTTGCTGCCGCCAGCAGCGGACCATTTGTTGGTCACGGTGACCTTGGGTGCATACACGAAAGAAACATCCACGGAATTCTCCTTGGAGAACGCGTAGCCCAAACCGCCAGTGTAGTGGTCCTTCATAATGGCAGGGAATAGTGGCGTCACATACTGATCCGGGATCGGGTTGTTGGCGAAGTTGCCACCGAAGCGCAGGGTCAAGGCATCGTTGTACTTGTAAGCGGCACCGAACTGGAAGACATCCTGATCACCCCAGTTCTGGTAATAGGACAAATCCAGAGTTTTATTACCCATGCCAAAGGCCACATTGGAGGCGCTACCATCTGAAACGAAGGCCATGTTGAAATTTTTCATGACACCCGCCCAGCCGATCCTCTTGTAATCGGCCATTAAGTTCCATTGGTCATTCGCCTGATAGGCAAGTCCAAAGCCGTAAGTTTCAGGCCACTGAAAGTTCTTGATAATCACTTGTCCAGTCAGTGGAATAGTCATGGTTCCAGCGGTGCCCGGGCCAAACAGTTGGGGGCCTGTAACATTGAAGCTGGCAGTAGCATCGCTGGTTCCGGTCTTCATGTCAGACAGGCTGGTCTTGGCATGATAAACACCGCCTATGGTCAGCGCCGGGTTAATCTTGTAGGTAAAACCGACGTTGCCGGCCCAACCGGTTCCCTTGGCCTTCTGATCAAAGGTGCTGGGGCTGTTGAAATTAAAGTAACCGTAGTTCAATTGAATAAATTGCCCTACACCTCCGCCGATACCTGCCATGAACGGAGCCAGAATGGTGCTGGTTTGGGCAACGGCTCCAAATGTACGGGTCGCGCCAGGGTTCATTGCTGCGGGTAACATGTCCGCAAAGTGTGTGCCATCTATCAGCCACTGGACATCCATCCCGGCCCAGACATAGTCGATGCTGCCGCCGATATTCAGGTCCGGCGACACGCTATAGGCCAAGGGGAACATCACGCGACCGACTCCCACTTCAGATTTGTTTTCCTGCGTCTGTGTCGCTAGCGGTGCTGGTCCGGTAGCAAAATTCACGCTATTCAGCGATCCGAAAGCAGAACTGTTGGAGTATTTCGTCCCCATGCCACCCTGCCCCATCAGGCCAACTCCGAAGGCAATATTATCGCTTTTGCGGATATAGCCCATGGCGGGCATATAAAAATTTTTGGCCAAGGAACCCGCGCCTTGAGAAGCGGCGTCAGGCATCAGGTCGCCGAGAGCCACGTCCAGCCGACTCGTGCCGGAAGCCATGAAACCCAAGGTTGCGGGGTTGTTGATAACGGCGGCCGTACCGTTGTCATAGGCCATTGAGACCCCTCCCATGGACTCCGAAACCGGGCCGTAGCCCGCAAGATTCATACCGTTGGTGGCATATGCCAGCGGTGACACCATCACGCCAGCGGCGAACAACGAGGCAACAACTTTCTTTATTTTCATTACAAATCCCCCTGATTAATTGATGAAAAAACCATACGCTACTACTGCACGGTTGTTGCAACTCGCCACCCTAAACAAACAGGCAGATGTCGGTCTCCCCCGCAAACTCCATAAATGTTGCCGCACCGCCGTATTGGATGTTGTCGATAAATTCGCTCTTGTCGAATTCGAACAGGTCGATGGTCATTTGGCAGGCAATATATTTTACCTCAGCCTCCAGGCACAAATCGCGCAACTCCTGCAACGATGCCA
Source organism: Gallionella sp. (assembly GCA_023259035.1). Classification (GTDB taxonomy): domain Bacteria; phylum Pseudomonadota; class Gammaproteobacteria; order Burkholderiales; family Gallionellaceae; genus Gallionella. The sequence goes on along the minus strand of JAHFRA010000004.1, from coordinate 118,712 downwards.
CGCCATGTTTTTTTAACTTTTGCTTCATCATCATGGTAGCCATGGATTCCATTCCGGGCAGCATCTGCACCATCACCGGCATCGGCACGGGCATCGGCATGGCCGGATTGGCCAGCGGGCTGATCATCACGCTGGATAAATCCTTGCGCAGCAACTGCAACCCGTAGAAGGTAAAAAATACCTGAACCTCATAGCCCAAAGCTGCAGCGGTTGAAGCGAGAATAAATGGCGGATAAGCCATGTCCAGCGTGCCTTTTGAGGCAATGATCGCCATTTTTTTCATGACATCTCCTGACGTGGTGAATTGATTATTTTTTCTGCATGAAGAAAATGTATTCTCCATTTTCTTCTGTTTGTGAAACCAGCGCATTCCCGGTCTGGTTCGCAAAGGCTTGCATATCTTTTACCGAACCGTGGTCGGTGGAGATCACTCTCAACACTTGCCCGGAAGCCATATCTGATAGTGATTTTTTGGTTTTCAGGATAGGCAACGGACAGTTCATGCCGCGCGCGTCCAGCTCCTTGTCAAAATTCATCGTTTCATCTCCCTTAAAGTTATCCAGAATAACCGCCGAAACTGACTTGCCATTGTGCCAGAGCCACGCGAGGCGCATTGTAGGTGCAACCCGCCTATTAGCGTCCATACCCACGAAGAGTAGTCAGAATAGCCCATTAGGGTTATTTTTTATGCATTTTTATTATCCCAGATAATCCATCAGCCGATTTTCGCCTGAACCGGCAACACGGGTGGATGCCCGGTGTCGGGTCAAGCCCCGAAAACAATGCCCATACGGGATTGGCGAGTTGCGCTAAACCGGCTTACCAGCCAGTAACCTTTTTTCCTGCGGCAATACACCGCATGACCCATAACGATTTACCAAGTTATAATTAACTCTTGACCCTTGCCCCTTGCCAGCCGTCATGAAAATCACCCGTACCGAATAACCGCCAAGATCGGGATACGCAACATGAACTCAACCGAAGTCATCAATCTGCTGCAAGGATCGCCACTGTTCAAAAAAGTGAAGAGCAGCCTGCTCGCGTCTCTTCTTATGAAGACCACCCAGATCAGGCTTGTGGCAGAACAAATCCTGATGACCCCCGGACAGCAGAATGATCGCATCTACATCGTCCTGTCCGGCAGGCTAAGCGTGCAGATCACCGTGTATGACCCCAAGCCGCTCGCGCTGCTCGGCATGGGCGAATGCGTGGGTGAAATGTCAATGTTTGACGATGACCATGTCTCCTCCTACATCATCGCCGCGACAGACTGCGAGTTGCTGTCCGTCCCCCATGCAGTCGCATGGGCGATCCTCAACGAATCTCTGCAGGCGTCACACAACATGCTGTCCATTCTGTCCAACCGCATACGCTCCAGCAACCGCGTTCTGGCTGAAAGCATGGAGTCTATGCACGGTTATGAGGCGCTGGATTATGTCAACACCGTCACTGGCATCTATAATCGCCGCTGGCTGTCGGAGAATATTGCGCGCCTGATTCACCGTCACGCCAGGAACAATCAGCCGTGTGCCTTCATTCTGCTGAAAATTGAGAATTTTGTACGATTCGAGGCACGCTTCGGCAGTCTCGGCAGCGACCAGGCGCAACGCACTATTGCCCAGACCATGCTGCGCTGCCTGCGCCCGAATGACGTAGCGACGCACATCAGCGAGGACCAGTTCGCCATCTTCCTGCCTCAATCCGAACCGGAAAACGTCGATAGAGTAACTGATCGTTTACTGGATGAAATCAGCCAGATGACCATCGTCACCCCCAGCGGGGACGCGTTGCCTCCCGTCACCCTCTCGGTGGGAATCAGTCAGCTGCAACCTCACGATACGCTGGACAGCCTGATCGCACGCGCCAATTCTGCGATATGCGGTGCGCAAAAACTTGCAACCTAAAACATGCTTGCGGCCATAGCTTGGTAGTTCCATAAGGTGTCCGGCGCAATATGCTTCGCGCGCATCGCGATGCCAAGCCAGCATGCTGTAGAGTTGAATGTTCCGCCGATGTGAGCTTGCCAGGCATTTGGTGCGGAAACGCGCCGTGCAATAAGCCTGTGCCGCCATCCTGTTATCGGAAAAGTTAATCATGCCGGGCAAACACAACCGCCGCAGATTTGTCACGCACCTTATCAACCAAAGTTCCAGTACGCACCAAGGCCAAGCTGAAAGCCGCGACAACCGGGCACATGCAAGCATTGGAGAAATCACCTGAGCGCGTCAAAAAACACTTTCCGTCTCCTCGCGTAAAATATGCGGCATGCAAACTTCATCTGGCCAAATCAATAGTGATGGAATCGACTGGATGAATCAGCCGGTACTCCAGGCGCGGGGGCGCTTCATACCGGCGATCTTGCATGCCTGCTTCACGTATCCATAGGGAAATAGCTCGAATATCTTGTTGCGTGATTCGTGTCCCAGCCGCGCCGCGAGATGCTTGATCACATGGCGAACATCGGGCGCGATTTGATGATCCACGTAATATTCACGCATAAAGCGTATCGCATCCCAGTGATCTTCCGTGAGATGAATGTTCTCCTGAAGGGCAAATTCTCTGGCCAAATCTTCGCTCCAATCCAGAGGATTAATTAAGTAACCCTCGTCGTCAACACCCGGCGCTTGGGGAATTTCCGGCATCATCCACCTCCTCAAATATATTTAATTGCCAACCTTCAGCTGCCACGCTGAATGGCAGGCAACACATTTTATTAATGTATTGGAGAGCACTTTCAATATTTCCGGCGCTGGCGTGCCGCCTTCTGCTGCGTTGGCAATTTCGTCCATGTCGCGGTGAACGCTCATACCCAGCGTCTTGAATTCCAGTGGCAGTTTTGCCATCAGCGCCGGGTTGACATCCGCAGCGGCCGCCATGCCCGCTGCACGAGAAGCCTGGATGATACGCTTCACATCCCCCCGATTTGCCCCTTCCAGAATCCCTTGCGTTGATGATAACAGGCCGCGCATTTCGGTCAAAACCAGATCACGCTCAACAGGCTGCAGCACTACCGCTGTTCTGCCATCAGCTCCTGCAGTAGTGCTCCCGCGAATAAAGAACCATGCAAATACGGCAATAGTGGCGACCCAGAGCAGCAAAGCAATTAAAGCGATTTTATTGGATTTCATTTTGAATTTCTTGTTTTGGGTTTATAGAAGCAAGCAGGATAGAAAAATTATGCGCGGCTGTCTGTGCTTAAAGTTACATATAGCCAGACTAATCCAAATTCGATCCGCCAAGTAGTATTCAAGCAAACTTTAGCTTTCGACTCAAACCCGCCATTCAAAATTAGAGCTGGTTGTGTGACTATTAGCACAGACAGCCATGAAAATATTTTATAAATTGCAACTTCGCATAACCCAAACAAGGGACCCGAGGCATGAAAAAGATCTGGATAGCCGTTTCAGCATTTATCGGAATAGTTGGCTTAAATGTGGCATGCGCTGCCGACGAAAGAATGCATCATGAAGACCATCATCACGACATGAGCATGATGGATACGCGAACTTCCCTGGGAGTATCACCAGAAATGAAGCAGCACCAACTATCGAACATGCGACAGCATGTAGAAGCAATCACATCGATAGTCGGTTTAATGTCAGAAAGCAAATTCGAAGAAGCCTCAAAAATAGCGCATTCCAAGCTTGGTCAAACCCCTGAAATGCAAGCGATGTGTAGCATGTTCAACAATGAGAAATATAAGACGCTTGGATTGGCTTTCCACAAGAGTGGTGACGATCTCGGCGCCGCCCTGCAAACCAAAGACGTTAAGGCGTCATTAAACGCATTGAACAAAACGATGCAGTACTGTGTCGAGTGTCATGCGGCTTACCGTCAATAGCTCTGGCTACTGCGGGGTGCATCGCCATGTCATGGCTTTTGAGCATGATCCTTCAAGATGCCTGAAAAACACAAAGGTATAGCGCTTTATTGATGGGGGAATGACGCTATAGGCTGGATTCGTCGCCAAAGAAACGTATTAAATTGCCGCCGCTCTCTTTGGCTTGGTACATCGCCATATCGGCCCACTTGATGATCTCCTCCGGGGTGGCCTCGTGATTGATAAACAGCACCACGCCGATACTCGCCGTGCAATGGTGCTCAACGGTTGTTTCCGCTTTTCCTTCGTGCTGAATTTTAAGCACATAAGTCTCGGCGAGGGTAGTGCGAATTTTCTCGGCGACGATACTGGCCTGCTTGGTGGACTCGGCTTTGTCTACATCCAGCTCTCTAAGCATCACCACAAACTCGTCACCACCAAAACGTGCGACAGTGTCCATCTCCCGCACACAACTGACAATGCGTGAAGCCACTTTGATCAACAGCAAATCGCCAACATCATGGCCGTATGTGTCATTGAGCGGCTTGAAGTTATCCATATCAAGGAACATCAGCGCGCCACGCAGGCCGCTTCGTTTACTGGATGCCATTGCCTGCACGAGCCGGTCGTCCAGCATGCGGCGGTTAGGCAGTTGCGTCAATGTGTCGTAATAAGCCAGATTGCGAATTTGCTCTTCCGCCACCTTGCGTTCAGTGATGTCCTTGATCACGCCATCGTAGGACAGAAGTTTCCCGTAGGCATCCTTGCACAGAATGGTCGTGTCACTCACCCAACGAATCTTCCCGTCTTTCCGGATGATTTGGTGCTCAATCGGTGGAACATCCGTCCCCGCCAGAATCTGTTGCACATGCTCTTTGACCCGTTCTCGATCCTCCGGCACGACCATCCGAATCCAGAGATAAGGATCGGCGGCAAACTCTTCCGCCGTGCGCCCTGTTACCGCCACGCATGCCGGGCTTTGCCGGGTTTCCACAGCGCGACCGTTTTCGATGCGCACCGTATACTGGTAATCCGTGAGTCCCTCGGTGATGCGTTTGTAGCGCGCTTCGCTCTCGCGCAGATTTTTCTCCAGCATCTTGCGTTCGGTGGTATCGCGTGCGAGAGCGAAAAGCAGTGTCTTGTCGATGGCCGGTGCCGCTCTCCATTCCAGCCATTTGTAGCTGCCGTCCTTGCAGCGATAGCGGTTGCTGAATAAAAGATTCGATCCGCCAGCCAGCTGCTGCGCCACTTGTTGCATCGTCGCGTCCCGGTCATCGGGATGGATTAAATCCATGAAAGGGGTGGAAAGTATTTCCTGCTCGGTGTAGCCGAGCGTTGCCTGCCACATCGGGTTGATTTTCAAGAAATGCCCTTCAGTTGATGCGATGCATGCCATATCCGGAACAAGGTTGAAGAATCTTTGCAAGTTTTCCTCGGCCTGCTTGCGCTCGCTGATATCGCGGATGATGCCGGTGAAAAATCGGCCATCCGTCGTCTCCCATTCCGACAGCGACAACTCCAGCGGGAACTCGGTTCCTGTTTTGGTCAGACCATACAGTTCGACAACCTTGCTATTCACATGCCCACCGGCCCGCGCCCTGCCTATGCCGCCGAGATGCCCTCCATGGTAGCGTTGCGGCATCAACACGGTAAGCGGTTGCCCGAACACCTCGGCCTTGGTGTAACCGAACGTTCTTTCTGCCCCGGCGTTCCATCCCACGATATTGCCTGCGATGTCGGCGGTGATGATGGCGTAAGTGGTGGTCTCGGTGATCGCCCGGTAGCGAGCCACGCTCCCACTCAATGCGTTTTCCGCTCGCTTGCGCTCGGTAATGTCCTTAATCACGCCATCATAGGACAAAAGTTTTCCGGAGGCATCCCTGAGCAGGATGGTCGTATCGCTCACCCAGCGGGTTTGCCAATCTTTCCTGGTGATGCGATGTTCAATTGGCGGGACATCTTTCCCCGCCAGAACTTGTTGTACACGCTCCTTGACCATTTCGCGGTCATCGGGTGCGACCATCTGAATCCACAGATAAGGATCGGCGGCAAACTCTTCCGCCGTATATCCCGTCACCGCCACGCAGGCAGGGTTGTGTCTGACCTCCACAACGCGACCGTTTTCGATATGCACCGTGTACAGGTAATCCGTGAGCCCCTCGGTGATGCGTTTGTAGCGTGCCTCGCTCTCGCGCAGCGCCTCATCAGCCTGCCTGCGCTCGGCAGAAGTGGCGATCTGGAGTTGTTCGTAAGTTTTCCGCAGTTCGGCTGACTGGTGTTCGAGGCTGCTACGCAAGCGAAACAGTTCCAGATGGGTGTGGACGCGAGCCAGCAATTCATCACGCTGAAACGGCTTGGAAATGAAGTCCACTGCGCCGAGTTTGAAACCCTCCACGCGATGCTCCATGTCATCGAACGCAGTGAGCAAGATGACCGGAATATCGCGACTCTGCTGCTGTGCCTTGAGTCGCTGCAGCACTTCAAAACCGTCCATGCCCGGCATGCGGATATCCAGCAAGATCAATTCCGGCAAGCTGGCCGCGACGGATGCCAGCGCAAGCTCTCCGCTGTCGGCGGGATGCACCTGATAGCCTTCCGTAGTCAGGATGTCGGCCAGCAGCTTCAGCGATGCCAGCGTGTCGTCAACAACCAGAATGGCGCCTTGGTTCACGATGTAGCCTCCCCCGGTCAAGTTGCTTGTGTCAGTGTGTGGGTCGTAGGGGCGATTCGTGAATCGCCGTACATCAATCGCTACCACTCAAGGTATTATCGCTGGGCGCGCTATGCCCTTCGACAAGTTCAGGACAAGGCCATATTTGCGCAGCAGGTTACGATGCCAGGCCATGCGTGTCTCCCCTGTTTGTATGCGCGGCAAAGTGTACACGATTTGAGGAAGCGCTAAATATCCAGGAGAAACGCCGGTTAAATCCGTTCACGTTGGGCCCTTCGAAGAATCTCCGGAGATTCTTGCCGGAATGCTGCCTATATAAACCAGCATGTCGGCAAAGGCTTCGACAGGCTCTGATAGAACATAAGTATGGCTATTGCTCTTCGGCATCACAAATTTCCGGGGGCTTCCTTACGCGTTGCCGATGCCGCGTGTCGGCAAATTGATCTGCCTGGCGAAATCCAGCATACGCCGAATCGGCAACACGGCCCGCTGAATGATTGCCGGATCGACGCGGATCTCATTCTTGCCTGTTTCCAGCGCTTCAGCCAGGCTAAGCAGGCCGTTCATCGCCATCCACGGGCAATGGCTGCAGCTCTTGCAGGTCGCTCCCTGTCCGGCGGTAGGCGCTTCGATAAACGCTTTATGCGGCGACAGGGTACGCATCTTGTGCAGGATGCCGTTATCGGTCGCGACGATGAATTCATTGGCATCGAGTTGTTGCGACGCCTTGATCAGCTGCGTGGTGGAGCCAACCACATCCGCCAGCTTGACTACCGCACGCGGCGCTTCGGGATGCACCAGCACCTTGGCGTGCGGATGCTGCGCCTTCAATTCGAGCAGTTCGCGCGCCTTGTATTCGTCATGCACGACGCACGAACCTTGCCACAGCAGCATATCCGCGCCGGTTTGTTCCTGGATGTAACTCCCCAGATGCCGGTCCGGCGCCCAGAGGATTTTTTCGCCGCGTTCCTTGAGATGTTTGACGATGGGCAACGCGATCGAGCTGGTCACCATCCAGTCGGATCGCGCTTTCACCGCCGCGCTGGTGTTGGCATAAACCACCACGGTGCGGTCGGGGTGCGCGTCGCAGAACGCGCTGAACTCGTCCGCCGCGCAACCCAGGTCGAGCGAGCACTCCGCCTCCAGATCGGGCATCAGCACGCGCTTCTCCGGATTCAGAATCTTCGCGGTCTCGCCCATAAATCGCACGCCGGCGACCACGATGGTCTTGGCCGGATGGTGATGGCCGAAGTTGGCCATGTCCAGCGAATCGGAGACAATGCCGCCGGTTTCCTCCGCCAGATCCTGCAAGTCGGGATGCACGTAATAATGCGCTACCAGCACCGCATCCTGCTCGTCCAGCATGCGCTTGATATGCGCGATCAGTTCGGCCTTTTCGCTGGCGCCCGGTTCGCGCGGAGCCTTCGCCCATGCCTGCGCCGTGCTGCAACCGGTCTGTGCGGCATCGGGATAGTCATAGGGAATGTAGATGAGATTTTCATTCATGGCATTTTCCTGATCGCGCGCCCGGGCAACTCCAGTATCGCAGCGCGGTTGCTCGGCGAAAAAACTTTCTCCGCCGCATCCTGCCACGCCAGCCACTGGTAGTTCAAGTGCTCGAGCGGCTCAAGCTGGACGTCAACAGTATGCGGCAGTTGCAGACCGAACACATGCTCGGTATTGCGGGTGATATCGGGGGAATAGCGGTATCGCCACTGTGGATATATCTCATAGACGTTTTGTAATTGCCAGTCGGTCAGCACGTGTTGCCGAGCATTCAGCCCGGTCTCTTCGCGAACCTCGCGTATCGCCGTTTCAATCAGCGTTTCGTCCGCTTCGCAACTGCCGGTGACGGACTGCCAGTAGCCGGGGTGGTCGGCGCGCTCCAACAACAGCACCTTGATGTCCCGAGCCTGTCCTGAGCCTGTCGAAGCGGCCTGCCCCGAGCCTCCTGAGGCATCGAAGGACGAAGGAGCGGTATGAATCACTACCAGCACCGAAACCGGTCGCTTGTAGAGTGTCATGCGCTAGGTGAAGAAAATCCAGAACGGTTTATTGCGCTGCCGCCAGTACACCACCGTATCGGCAAGAAGATCCTGCGCGATTTCCCGGTCGTTGGCGGAAAGGCCAAGCGTATTGCTGGCATTGCGCAATAGCAGCACATAACCCTTTGCTTCGCGCCACGACAGGTCACACAGTGCATCGGCCAGGGCATCCCAGTTCGCGCCGAACTCGGGGGGGAAATTTGCCGCAACGGAAAAGGCATTGAGCAGGTTTTGTTTACCCTTGACGCCTTTAAGATCCACATCGAAAAGCGTAAACCCGGCTGCGTCCACCGCGCTGCGCAATGTTTCCACACTGCATCCCAGCGTATAGCTGCCCGCTGCTTCCTGATTGCTCAGTTGTTGTGCCAAGGCGTCCATGGCTACTCCCGAATACGTTTAAAAGTTTGGTAATGATCGGCGCTGTAATAATACTCGCTCACTTCGCCGCTGATAATACGGCGCGCGCCGCGATTGCGCGTCCCCGGCGTTTTGACAGTGTATTCGCGGTAATAGCCGCGCGGCCGCTTCGGCAATATGCGCTCGAAGTTCTTGAATACCACGCCGTCGCGCGGGTATGCGAATGGCCCGCCCTGTTTGATGGCGCGCAAGGTGTCGCGTGCCTCGCCGGGCAGTTCGGCTAGCGCAATGGCCGACAATCCGCCTTGCGCTGGCTGATAGGCTTGCGCACCCGCTGGCGAGCACAGCATCGCCAGCCATAAAATCAGCCCCGCACGCAGCATACGCGACACGATTATTCCTTTGTCACTTCAGCCGTGGTTTGCACCTGCTGGCGCAAACGGATATGCAAATCACGCAGCTGTCTTTCATCCACCGCGCTCGGCGCCTGGGTCAACAGGCATTGCGCGCGCTGCGTTTTGGGGAAAGCGATCACGTCGCGGATCGATTCCGAGCCGGTCATCATCGTGACGATCCGATCCAGCCCGAACGCCAGGCCGCCGTGCGGCGGTGCGCCGTATTGCAACGCGTCGAGCAGGAAGCCGAACTTGAGCTGCGCCTCTTCCGCGCCGATGTTGAGCGCGCGGAACACCTGCGATTGCACCGCTTCCTGATGGATACGCACCGAACCGCCGCCAAGCTCCGAGCCGTTCAACGCGAGGTCGTAAGCCTTGGCCAGACACTTGCCCGGATCGCTTTCCAGCAGCGCGAGGTGCTCGTCCTTGGGCGCGGTGAACGGGTGATGACAGGCATTCCAGCGCTTGGCTTCGTCGTCGTATTCGAACATCGGGAAGTCCACCACCCACAGCGGCTCCCATGCTTTGCCGTTGGTATAGCCCTTCTCGTGGCCGATCTTGCTGCGCAATGCGCCGAGCGCGTCGTTGACGATCTTCTCCTTGTCCGCGCCGAAGAAGATGATGTCGCCGTTCTGTGCGCCGGTGCGTTCGATGGTGGTCTTCAATGCGGTCTCATGGAGGTTCTTCACGATCGGCGATTGCAGGCCGGTCTCGTTGAGCTGGGTGATGTCGTTGACCTTGATGTAAGCCAGCCCCTTTGCGCCATAGATGCCGACGAACCTGGTGTATTCGTCGATCTCGCCGCGCGAGAACGCGCCGCCACCCGGCACGCGCAACGCCGCCACGCGGCCATTTTCCGAATTCGCCACACCGGAAAATACCTTAAACGCCACGTCCTTCACCGCGTCGGTCACTTCGGTTAATTCCAGCGTAACGCGCAGGTCGGGTTTGTCCGAACCAAAACGCGCCATGGCCTCCGCATAAGTCATCCTCGGGAACGGATCGGGCAACGCCACCCCCAGCGTTTCCTGGAACACCGTACGGAACATTTCTTCCATCAGCGCGGTGATCTGTGTTTCGTCCATGAACGAAGTTTCAATATCCACCTGGGTAAATTCCGGCTGGCGATCGGCGCGCAAGTCTTCATCGCGGAAACATTTGGTGATCTGGTAATAGCGGTCAAAGCCCGCCACCATCAGCAATTGCTTGAACAACTGCGGCGATTGCGGCAGCGCGAAAAACTCGCCCGGATGCACGCGCGACGGCACCAGATAATCGCGCGCGCCTTCCGGCGTGGACTTGGTCAACATCGGCGTCTCGATGTCGATAAAGCCGCGGCTGTCGAGGAAGCGGCGGAACGCCATCGCCACCTTGTAGCGCAGCATCAGGTTTTTCTGCATCTGCGGACGGCGCAAATCAATCACGCGGTGGGTCAGGCGCACTGTCTCGGACAGGTTTTCGTCATCAAGCTGGAAGGGCGGGGTCAACGCGGCGTTCAGCACTTCGATCTCATGGCACAGAATTTCTATTTCGCCGCTGGGGATATTGGCATTGGTCGTGCCCTGAGGACGACGGCGCACTTTGCCGGTAATGCGCAGCACGAACTCGTTGCGCACCGATTCGGCAATCTTGAACATCTCGGCGCGATCCGGATCGCAAACGACTTGCGCCAGTCCTTCGCGGTCGCGCAGGTCGATGAAGATCACCCCGCCGTGATCGCGGCGGCGGTGCGCCCAGCCGCACAGGCTGACGGTTTGATCGAGTTGGTCGGCGTTGAGCAGTCCGCAATAATGAGTGCGCATATTTCAGTTTCCAAAAAATAATTGTTTAGGAGCGATTGATGAAACTACCAGCCACCCCGCTTGGTTGCCCAAAAACGGCAGCCAAGCCACTGGGTATCATGAATCGCCCGTACGGGGGATGGCACGATATTTCCCGGTTTCAGGATCAGCCACCACGCCCATTGAAACAATGGAGCGCAATGCCACATCCACCGTCATATCCAGCTCGATAGTGTCGGCCTTGCGCACGAAAAAATAAAAGCCGTTCACCGGACTCGGCGTGGTGGGAATGAATACCGCCACATAGGGATCATCCATGCGGTCTATCACTTCGCCCGGCACACTGGTCTGAAACGCCAGCGACCAGGCCTCGGGGTGGGGATAGCGCACCAGCAGCACCTTGCGAAAGGAATTGCCGCTGCCGGATAACAGGGTGTCGCTGACCTGTTTGACGCCCTTGTAAATGCTGCCGACGAACGGGACATGCAGCATCGCCTTTTCGGAATGTTCCCATATCCGCTGTCCAAACACGTTGCGCATCAGCAAGCCGGTCAATCCCACCACCACCAAGGTCAGAATGATGCCCAAGCCGGGAATGTGAAAAGGCAACAACCTGTCGGGATGCCAATGCTCCGGCAACAGCAACAGCGTCTGATCCATCGTGCCGATGATCATATTCAGCGCCCACAGGGTAATACCGAGCGGAACCCATACCAGCAAGCCGGTGATGAGATATTTTTTCATGGATTAGGCGTTGCCGCTGGCCATCGGGCAGGAACTGGCACTGGCGCAAGCGGATGCGCAGGCAGGCTCAGCCTTGGGTTCGATCTTTGGCTCGGTCTTGGGTTGGCCGCTATTCTTGAAATCGGTGGCGTAATAACCGCTGCCCTTCAACTGAAAGCCGGCGGCAGTCAATTGTTTGACAAAGGTCTCCTTGCCGCATTCAGGGCAGGTGGTGAGCGGCGCTTCGCTCATTTTTTGCATCACGTCTTTTTGCAAGCCACAACTGGAACAACCGTAAGCATAAATAGGCATGCAATCCTCCTGCTCGGGTAATTTCAAAGGCGCGCATTATACCTGACGCGGTCCGTGTAGTAATTAGGCATTCAACAGTTTTTCGGGGTACAACCGCCATGAGTTGCATCATTTGCCATGGCGGCGTGTTGCCGATACCCGTGCGTGCGCTTCCCAATCTGCCGAAAATTTGGGAAACTGCCCAACCATAAAAAAGCCAGAGTCTCGAAGGCTTCGAATAGAATCGACTCGAATATTCGGACAAGCCCCAATTGATGCCTTTGAACCAGACAGTAGTAAAGCTTGACACCACCGCAGAAGACCACCACGTCGCGCGCATGGCGGCCGTGGCACTTGGCCTGACCATTCTGGAGAACGCCATCCCCTCGCCGCTGCCCGGCGTGAAACCGGGGCTGGCCAACATCGTCACAATGATCGTGCTGGCGCGTTACGGCTGGCGCACCGCCGCATGGGTGTCGCTGCTGCGCGTGGTGGCGGGCAGCCTGCTGTTTGGCAACTTTCTCACTCCCGGGTTTTTTCTCAGCCTGTCCGGTGCGATATGCAGCCTGCTGGTACTGGCCTTTGCGCAACACCTGCCGGGGCGCTGGTTCGGCCCGGTCAGCCACAGCATCTACGCCGCCTTCGCACATATCACCGGACAGATGCTGGTGGTGTACCTGTGGCTGATCCCGCATGCCGGCATCGCCTATCTCATCCCGATCTTCGCCACCGCCGCTTTGGTATTCGGCACGGTAAACGGCCTCATTGCGGCGCGTTTCATGGATAACGAACAAAATCATTGATCCACGGAAGGCACGAAACTGGCAACAAGCGCCACAAAAAATATTTCGTGTTTTTCGTGTTTTTCGTGGACAATCGGTTGTATGAAAACCATCACCTTAGCCTTCACTGGCGCCTCCGGCCTGCCCTACGGCATGCGCCTGCTGGAATGCCTGCTGCAAAGCGGCCAGCGCGTGCATCTGGTGTATTCTCAGGCCGCGCAGATCGTCGCCAAACAGGAGCTGGATTTCACGTTGCCCAACCGTCCGCAAGATGCGGAACCGATGTTTGCGGAGCGTTTCGGAAAATTCAGCGGCGAGCTTAAGGTATTCGGGCGCGACGACTGGTTCGCGCCGATGGCCTCCGGCTCCAACCCCGGCGACGCGATGGTGGTGTGCCCCTGCACGATGGGTACGCTCGGCAAGATCGCCAACGGCATCAGCGACGACCTGATCGCCCGCGCCGCCGACGTGATGCTCAAGGAAAAACGCACGCTGATTTTAGTGCCGCGCGAAATGCCGTTCTCCGCAATTCATCTGGAAAATATGCTCAAGCTGTCGCACGCCGGGGCGGTCATCATGCCGCCCAATCCCGGTTTCTATCACCATCCGCAGAGCGTGCAGGACATCGTAGATTTTGTCGTGGCGCGGATACTCGATCATCTGGGTGTGGAGCAAACACTGATGAAGCCTTGGGGCGAATGAAGTTGCCGGGGATAACCCCGCCTGCTTGGAGAGGTCTTTAACACTTTCGAAATCCCCTATCCACGTGGTTTTCAGCCAATTTGAGTGGCTTTAACTGCGGTTTTTAGGATGATTGGTTAGGTTGCACTTTTGTCACTCTTTTCCGCCTCGCGAAGTTCCTGCGTAAAGCGAATTGAAGCGAGAAAGAGCCTTGGAAACATGTCACGCAGTTTCTGGTTGTATGTTTCCCAGTCGATAGCAACCGAATGAACTGGATGCCAAGTCCCGCGAGTTCGCATATCTATCGCTGTTAGTCCGTATGCGGGCTCAGGCTTCAGAGAAAACGGAATTGCAGCAGCCAGTAACGTCATGGACAGTGTGAAGTGTGATGCGCTTGAGGGTGAGCCAAGAATGAAGCGATCAGATTGGTCGTGCCAGTCCTCGCGTGAATCGAGGTAGGCTTGAAGGAAGGACGGATGTGCAGTTATGGAAACTTTGAGCTTCAGTTCCTCAAGCGCCTTATCGAACGCTCCGAGCCACACATGTTTTTTGTCCGCAAGCTCTCGCTCGAGCCATTTCTCGTTCTTCCCCTTAGATATGTACCTGTACCAAAACGCGTTTGATGCCTCTGGTGTGTTAGCTGCTTGAAAGCCTTCCAGCGCTTGAGGATCAATACGGACACGAATCCATAGTAGGGAAATCTCATGGAGTAAGCGGAGTTGTACTCGCGCATTCCCATCGAGCCCCAATGCGCACAGTGCTCGAATCGCCGCAACAGTTCGCAATTGCCTTACTGCTAGGCGATTAAAGAGCATTGCTCGCTGACCAGACTGTGGGACTGCGGACAGGAAGTAGTACGTCGTGTAGCGCAATAGCGCCAAGTATTCATCCACGAAGACGTACAAGGCGGCAACGGGCGCGGCAGAGAGGTCTTGTCCGAACTCTTGATTGACGCTTGCACCAAGAGGAGCCTCGCCAATCTCGAAACCGGCATCTTTCCAGTGAAGGCAAATATTTTTTGCCGCGTGATGTGCTGAGAGTAGTTGCGTCAAGATGTCCTCACGGTGCTGTCTTTGTGCAACCTAACGTGGAGCTAAGGGGCTGCGCGCTTTTGCGCAGTCCCGCTTGAGCGTAGGGTTAGGCAATTTTTTCTGCAAAATGGTAACAGACAATATTCATATTTTGGTTCAAGTAAAACTTGTGTGCCCAATGACGTTGAACGCCAGAATCGAGATGGAAAACGCTGCGCCCTTCAGCCGTAGCAAAATTACGAAGCCAAACCATCATTTGCTTGCCATAATTTTTTGATCGTTCACTCTCCAATGTTGACAAGCCTTCGACATAGAGGTGCTTACCAAAAAATAGATTTTTTGAAACTTTAAATCCGGCAACGCACACAACCTGAGTTTCATATCGAAGGTATGCGAGTTGGTAACCATCACTCATTAGCTCCCGAACAAGGGGAACAAAAGAGGCTTCCACAAGCTCTGTGCGAAGCTGTTTCATTACTTGGAAAAAATCGGCTATTTCGTTGTCGTTTTGTGCTAGTTTTATCAAGAGAACAGCTTTCGTTTCAGATTGCTTAACGTTTGAATCGAGGGGCAGCCCGCTTCTGGGCTGTCCCTCTCGAATAATGGGTTGGGCCGCGCACCTTATTCACCGTTTTTCTGGTCACCTTTACCGAAGATTGTGCGTAGCGACGGCACGAAATCCTTCACAATCTCCTTGTAAAACTCAGTCTTGCGAAGATCGGCCAGCTTGGAGTCGTTCGCGTACTCTGGGCTTAATATCCTCATCCAGGCTTCCGTGAGCGCAACAAACGTGAACTTGATTTTTCTGTTTCGATATCGCAAATCAGTCAAGAAGTTGGCAAGCTTCTCGCGCCCTTCTTCCTTATAGATATTAAAGATCGAACCTCGCGAAAAGTTGTGAATAGCGAAATTTCTGCGCTCGATGTAGTCCTTCATGTATTCATCGAATGAGGGACTTAGGCCGATCTTCTCCCTGACCAACGCCAAGAATTGACCGAGTGTTTTCTTACCGTACAAATCACGAAGTTGGTCAACAGATTTGGCGACTGAAAGCCCAAAAGCGACCGTCATTGCGAGATGCAGGGTGGCTTCGGTTTCCTGCATCTCGAATACAACGTACCCCAATAGCAAAAGCACATCATCTTCAGAGGGTACCGTCATCGTGAGGTCCAACGTGGAGCTAAGGGGCGCCGCGCTTTTGCGGCGTCCCGCTTGAGCGAAGGGTAGGGATGGCACTCGAAGCAAGCAGCAACATAGACAACCCCACAAATGCAACCAGCAATGACCACAGCAGCAGGCAACCGCTCAACCAGCCACTGCACCCAAACCACCGCCGCACTAAAACAAGTGAGACAACCACTGCACTTAAACTGACCGCTGCACCAAAAAGCGTGGAGTACAGTATCTGCTCAAATTCGCGTGCCATGAGGCTCAGACTCCATCGATCCACAATCCGTCTGCAACGCCCGTCAATAGGCGATCTACAGACTATTGATTTTCGCTTCTTGAAGAACATCCAGTAAGTCAGGCTTGCTTGAGGCAACGGCGGCATCGCGTAGATGTTTGTGATACGGAAAGCTTGGCAAGTCGGGAAAGTGTGGCGTGTTGTCGTAACGAAACATCAGTTCACTATCTGCACTCTGCAAATGGTAACGATACCCCAGCGTTTTAAGCGTACCATTTTCAACGAGGAGCGCTTCGTTGATCTCCAATAGGTTGCCATTTTCAAAGCGCAAACGTATGCGCAGGTTAGCACGCTCGACGGTCAGAATTTCTTCTACATAACTTTCGGTGTATGCAGGCAACTGGGTAACAGCCACCTCAACTTCCGCAAAGTAACGCTCCAGAGAATCATGCGGCAACACGCAACTGGCTCTCCAATTGTTGGTGCAGCACAACATAATGCTGATAGGCGTTTGCCCATTCTACCGACTCAGCCTCATCGCCGATCAAGCCTTTCTGGTAGCGGTCGAAAAACGTCTCTGAATCCATGCCGCGCTGGTTTTCATACAGGCTGAGTTGTTTGCTCACCGCTACCAGCGCATCCAGTGGGGATGTGTAAATTTCACGATGTTTTCGCATATTGCATCCTCCGCAATTTGATTGAACTCGCACATCATACGCTGCAACAGAAAATATATTAAGCCGCGCTTGGTTATCGGGTGCGATTCAAACTGATGTGGTGGAATACGTAGCCCGGATGAAACGTAGTGTAATCCGGGAATGCGGTGCTCCGTTCTTCCCGGATTCCGTTGCACTCCATCCGGGCTACAACTGCAACACCGTGCAGGTGCGCAAAATAATTTCCACATCAGTTTGAATCGCACCCTTGGTTATCAGCGTCCGTCAGAAGGGATATTGACATCGCCCATCAATCTAGCCATCAGGCTACTTTAACTCGCGTAAGGCGTAGGGCGTCAATAAGCGTAGCAAATTGCGCCGGATGATAGATACGCCCATTGGCTACGGATGGTTCTTCAGTAACACTCCCAGCACCTTCCGCACCGGCGTCGGAATTGCCGCCCGCAACGCCTCCTCTACATCCAGCCACACACTGCCGGGTTGCGCGGCGCGCACAGGTTTACGCGAGAGTTGAATCTTCAGCGGCGTGATGTGCAGCTTGAAGTGAGTGAAGGTGTGGGTGAATATCTCCAGCCTTTCTCCTTGACTCGCAGTCATTCCGTTGCGCACGAACCAGTCCTTTGCCGCGCCTTCATCGTCGAATTGCGGCGGGCACCATAGCCCGCCCCAGATGCCGCTGCCGGGACGTTTCTCCAGCAGGATATCATTGCCGTGTAGCAGCAATAAAAACGTGGTGTGTCTTTCCGGTACGGCTTTGCGCGGGCGCGGAGTGGGCAGCTCGCTCACTCGTCCGCTTTGAAAAGCAACGCAATCACTGCGCACCGGACATTCGCCGCACTTGGGCTTGCTGCGCGTGCAGATGGTCGCGCCCATATCCATCAGCGCTTGAGTGTAGGTAGCAATGGCGTTATCAGAACCGCCCCTCTCCCTAGCCCTCTCCCCTGCGGGGCGAGGGGATTCAGGCAATAGTGCTTCGGCCTGTTGCCAGAATTGCGCTTCAACTTTTTTATCTCCCGCCCATCCTTCGATGCCGCAATAGCGCGCCAGCACGCGCTTGACATTGCCGTCGAGAATTGCGCGGCGCTCATGCCAGGCCAGTGCGCAGATCGCGGCGGCGGTGGAACGTCCGATGCCGGGCAGTTCGAGTATCTGCTCGAATTCGCGCGGAAACTCGCCGCCATATTGCCCGACGATGATTTGCGCGGCACGGTGCAGGTTGCGACCACGCGCGTAGTAGCCGAGGCCGCTCCAGTGCGTTAACACTTGCTCCTCGCTGGCAGCGGCGAGCGTGCTTATGGTCGGAAACGAGGTGATGAAACGCTGGTAATAGGGGGTGACAGTGGCGACCTGCGTCTGTTGCAGCATGATTTCGGAAAGCCAAACACGGTAAGCATCCGCGCCTTGCCACGGCAGATCGTGGCGACCATGTTTGCGCTGCCAAGAGATGAGGCGGGAAGAGAAGTCTGATATTGAATGCGGCATGAAGCGCCTCTCCCGCATTACTTGAACAATCCTTTCAACTCGCCCTTCAATTTGGTCTTTACTTCTTCTTTCCTGGCCTCGACTTTTTGCTTGGCGGCTTCGCCAACCATTGCGCCGAAATCCAGCGTGTATTTCAAATCGGCAAACGGGCCGCTGACGCGTACCGGCACGGTGATGCCACCGACGCTGTCTTTGCCCCCCTGGCCTTCCAGAGTCTTCGCCAATGTGGCTTTGGCGACGTAGTTAATACTGTCATTGCCGATGTCGATGTCGCCGTTGCCGGTCAGTCGCAGCAGCGGCGATTTCAGCGACAGGTCATCGTTATGCGCCACGCCGCTGCTCACCTTGAAGGTCGCCTTGAGTTCGCTGAAGTCGGTCTTCTCTTCCTTGTTGGCAGACTGGGTTTGCGCGCTTGCCCCGCCCTTGCCGAACATGCCCTGCGCGTCGCGCAACTTCTTGGCGACGTTGATGCCCTTGATCGCGCCGTCTGCCAGGTTCAGCGACATATTGCCGTTGAGCGCTTTCTTCATCGCGCTGACGGTATTACCCTGCATCGTGAGGTTCATGCCGACATTGCCTTTGCCTTCCAGCGTGTCAAAATTCGCCGCATCTTTGGTCAATGCTGCAACATTCACGCCGCCCAGACTTTGATTGATGGAAATACTCGGTGTGGCTTGCGCATTCACGCTGACGCTGCCATCCATGCTGCCCTGATACAAACTGGCGGACAGCGGATTGATATTCACCACCCCGTTACGCGCTTTCACATCCAGGCGTATCTTGGCAGATTTCACGTTTGCCACTTTCAGCGAGCCAATGCGCAGGCTGCCGTCCAGATTGAGTTTGCGCAACGCGGACAAATCCAGCGGTGGCTCGGGCTGGCCGGGCTTGGCCGCAACGGGTTGGGCGGCATCGGCAGATTTTTTTGGCAGATACAAATCCACATCGATCTGGTCTATATCCACATCGAACTGGATCGCGGGGTTGGCAAAACCGCTTACGCCGATCTTGGCCTTGACCTGGCTTTGCAGTAATCCGCCGGCGAGATTCGCCTGCACGTTCTGCTTCAGCGCATCCACTTGCACGCTGCCCTTCATTTCGCTGCTTACCGATTTGTTCGGCAGTTTGTCGCCGGTGGCATTGACCGCCACGGTGAGATTGCTCAGGTTGAATTGTTGCGCCTGAAAATTGCCCGAAAGCGGCGAACTGAGTTTCACCTTGAAAGTCTGCTCCGGTTGCTTTACATCCAGATCGAGCGTGAACGCGCTGCTCTTGAAGGATTGCGCATTGCCTTCCAGACCGGGCAACGACAAGGCTGCGGCAATATTGCCGGACGCGCCGTCCAGCTTGGCGTTCAGCGTCAGCTTTTCGCCGGAAAACTTATCCTTGGTCAGGCTCAGCGACGGCGCGTCCAGCGCGGCCTCGAAGTTATCTTTGGCCTTTGTGCCGGTCGCATTCAGCTTGAATTTTTTTGCGCCGAATTCCTGGGTAGTCAAATCCGCGCTGGCATCGCCGCTGGCTTTCACTTTCAGGTTGCTGATGTCCAGAGCCGAGCCGCTGGCTTGAAGTTCCATGCCCTGCAACTGATAACTTTGCTTATCCGGATCGAATGTCAGAGTGGCTTTAAGTTGCGCTGCGATATCCAGCTTGGGCTGATTGGCCTGCACGCCGACCGACAAATCGATTTTGCTCGGCACACCCATGGCGACACGTCCGGTCTTGAGGTTCAAGTCCTTGACGGCGTATTGCGCGCCGGTGCCTTCATCGCGGTAAGTGAAATTGGTTTTTGCTATGGACACCGAGGCGATGTCGAATTTCACCGGTTGGCTGCTGGCGGCCTTCTCTGCTTCTTTCTTCTTTTCGTCCTTGGCCAGCAGATCATCAATATTGGTCGTACCGTCCTTGTGCTTGACCAGTACGACCTGCAGCCCACTCACCGCCACTTCATTCACCACCACTTGCTTGCTCAGCAGCGGCATGAAGGCGAGAGAAACACGCGCTGATTCAATCGCCGCAAATTCATTTGCGCTGTTGAACTCGGACAGGGAGACTTTGCTTAAATTCGCGCCAATATTAGGGAAGAAAGACAGCTTGATGTCGCCATCGAGACGCAGGCTGCGCTGTTTGCTGTCCTTCACCGCCTGAATGATTTGGGGTTTGTAGTCGTTGGGATTAAAAGTTGCCGCCACATAAGCTGCGCCAGCGACAGCAGTGCAAACCACCGCCCCCGTACCCAACAAACCATATTTAAGGATTTTGTTCATATGGCCCCCGCGATGAAAGACAAGAGAGATTATAGCGGGGGCGCGGGCATTGCGCCCGCACTCCGCTTTCCGCCCAAAATCAAATTACCTTGGAATAGCGCGCATGTTCAGTACGCGTGCGCAAATACTTATCGAATACCATGCAGATGTTGCGGATCAGCATACGTCCCTTGGGGGTCACTTCAATCCATTGCGGAGAAATTTCCAACAAGCCTTCGCGCTCATATTCGCGCAACTCTTCCATTTCGATGGCGAAATACTGGTCGAAGTCGATCAAATAAGCGATGTTGAGCGACTCCTTGGAGATCTCGAAATGGCACATCAGCGCCTGGATGATGGCGCGGCGCACCAAGTCGTCGGCGTTCAATTCCAGACCGCGCATGATCGGCAGTTCATCCCTGTCCAGCGCGTCGTAATAGTCTTCCAGTTCGCGGTAGTTCTGGCTGTAGGTCGGGCCGATCTTGCCGATGGCACTGACGCCGAGCGCCACCAGATCGCAATCCGAATGGGTCGAGTAGCCCTGAAAATTGCGGTGCAGTCGGCCTTGGCGCTGCGCCACCGCAAGCTCGTCTTCCGGTTTGGCGAAGTGATCCATGCCGATATACACATAGCCCGCCTTGGTCAGTTTGCTGACCGCCAGGCTGAGAATATCCAGCTTGACTTGCGGTGCCGGCAAATCCTCTTCATGGATACGCCGCTGCGGCTTGAATACGGTCGGCATGTGCGCGTAGTTGTAGATAGACAAACGATCTGGATTGGCGGCGATCACCTTGTCCAGCGTCACGCCGAAGCCTTCCAGCGTCTGCTTGGGCAGGCCGTAAATCAGATCGATGCTGACCGACCTGAAACCGTTGGCGCGTGCGGCATGGATGACGCGCAAGGTTTCTTCCTCGCCCTGGATGCGGTTCACCGCGCGCTGCACCTCGGCATCAAAATCCTGAACGCCGATGCTGACGCGGTTGAAACCCTCCTTGCCGAGCAGTGCGATGGTCGCGTCGCTGACCTTGCGAGGATCGATCTCAATGGAATATTCGCCGCCTTCCACCAACTTGAAATGCTGGCGTATCGCCGCCATCAATTGGTGGATTTCGTCATCGCTCATAAATGTCGGCGTGCCGCCGCCGAAGTGCAATTGCTCGACAACCTGTCCTGTGCCGAGCAGCTCTGCCTGCATCGCCATTTCCTTAATCAGGTAGCGCACATATTCGGCGGATTGGCTGCGATCCTTGGTGATAACCTTGTTGCATGCGCAGTAGAAGCACAGCGTATTGCAGAACGGGATGTGGATATACAGCGACAGCGGGCGGGCGATTCCGCCGATCTCGCGTTTTGCCACCCATTCCTTGTAGCTTTCGACATTGAAAGCTTCGATGAAGCGGTCTGCTGTTGGGTAGGAAGTGTAGCGCGGGCCGTTTTTATCCAGCCTGCGTATCAACTCCAAATCCACTACCAGTTGACTGACTGGCTCGTCCATAATACCCCCCCACGAAATATCATACATTATGCCAGTTTGACGTACATTGTCTCAAGATTTGTTAGCCTTGAAATTAGCCTTGAGGGGTGGCGTTCGCTTTCAAATTTCGGACTTGACCTGCCTCTACATGTCAGATTAACCTCAACTTTTTGGTGCCTTTTGGCAATCTTTAACTTGAGATAGAGATATTTTCTCCAACAACCTCTCACGGCAATTATTATTTTGAATCAATTCGTCAAACGCAACTAATTTGATATACGTCAAGATTTATGACATTATTTGAGCCACATCAAAATTCATACTTTATTTATGCAAACCGGAAGTGGTTCGTGTGAAACCTCCTCCTGTTGGCCACTTTCCCCTTTTCAAAGGTAGGCAACATGCAACGATCAGTTTCACCCCTTCGCCTCAAGGCGGTTTGCTCCAATTGCAATCTGCGTGAATTGTGTCTGCCTGTCGACCTGAGTGTCGGTGAAATGCAGCAGATGGACGATATCTGCCACCTCAAGCGCGGTTATGCGCGCGGCGATTACCTATATCGCAGCGGTGACAAATTCCTGTCGTTGCACGCCATTCGTAGCGGCTCGTTCAAAACCCAAGTGCTGCATGAGGATGGACGCGAGCAAGTAACGGGTTTCCAGATGGCTGGCGAAATTATCGGCCTGGATGCGATCTGCACCGATCACCACACCTGCGATGCGGTGGCATTGGAAAGCAGCGAGGTATGCGAACTTCCATTTGACAAGCTCGAGATGCTAAGCCGCAAATTGCCCAGCCTGCAACGCCACTTGCACAAAATCATGAGCCGCGAAATCGTGCGCGATCAAGGCATCATGCTGCTGCTCGGCTCGATGCGCGCCGAAGAGCGCTTGGCCGCCTTTTTGTTTAATCTGTCCCAGCGTTTTGCGGCACGCGGCTATTCATCCACCCAATTTCAGTTGCGTATGTCGCGCCAGGAAATCGGCAGCTATCTGGGGTTAAAGTTGGAAACCGTCAGCCGCACATTTTCGCAATTTCAAGGTAGTGGCTTGATTAGCGTCAAAGCACGCTCGGTGGAACTGCTTGACCTGCCCGGTTTGCACGCCATGTTCAGCAGTTAGCCATAAAATTCGGCATTTTGCCGTATTCTCCCGCGTGGATGCACTATCCTGAAAACGATATATCTAACGAGGGGAGATCATGCATCAACGGTTCAGCGTTTCACCCGAAGAGTGCAAGCTCGCCAAGTGGCCGCATGAAATTCTCCTGATCAACCTTATCTTCAATCACATCTTCGTGTTCTGCGCGACAGTTGCGGTGATGGGTTCTTTTCCGCTGCTACCGGCACTGGTGCCAATCATTTCGTTTAGCATCACCAGTTACATTCTCATCAAAGCCAAACAAGTGGCTGCCAGCAATTCGTCCTGGTTCGTCAAGGCGCACTGGCAAATCGGCGCCAAGCGCAATCGTTTCTTTATGCTGCTGTTGACCATCACCTGCGTCGTTTCCGGTGGCGGTTTATGGTTATCCAAAATGCTGGGTTGGTCTAAGATCCCCACCATTGCCCTGATCGGCGGAGTGGGGCTGCTGCCGTTCATGGTCGCGCTCCTGTTGCTGATTCTACTCGGCAATGAAGCGGTGTTTATGGCCAGCGAAGGCAAGCTGCCAAAACGCTTCGTCGAACAAAGCCAGAATGTGCAGACACGCCAATCCCGAACCGCTCAATAATAACCATGGAACGCAAACTTTACTGGGGCGTCGGCATTCTCTCGGTTCTGATTTTTGTGGGCTCGTTCTTCATGCCGGGCAAATCAGTCGAAAAAACCGATTTGCCCTGGCACATCGAACACCCCGCGACAGACACAATCCGCATCTTTGGAGTGACTCTGGGACAAACATCCACAAACGAAGCCGAGCAACGTTTTCAGGAGGAGGCCAAGTCCAGCATGTTCAAATCACCAAACGGGCAACTGGTCGTCGAGATGTTCTTCGAGCAAGTCACTTTGGCGGGGTTGAAATCCAAAATCGTCATTAACATTGCCGTTCCTGACATGGAACTGCAAGGTATATATGAACGCGGCTTGCGCATCAGCGGAACCGGTAGCGGCAAGAAAATCACGCTGGCGCCGGATGATGTAGACCGAGTGCGCGCACTGCCGATCAGCAGTCTGACCTATATGCCGTCGGTTCGTTTGGAAGAAGGGATTATCGGCAAGCGTTTCGGACAACCTGCCAAACGAATCAGGGAAAAGAAAAGCGGTGTAGTCCATTGGCTGTACCCGCAACACGGGCTGGACATCACACTGGGAGGTGAAGAAAAGCCCGTGTTGCAATATGTCTCGCCCAAGGATTTTGACAAACTGGCTCAGCCACTGATGGACAACGGCGAGGTCATAGACTAGCGAACTTGTTGCTCACAACAGCAATCTAGTCCTGATGCTTTACAGCAATGGGGATTGTGGCTTCGGCCACCGCTATGCGGTTTCACACCGGCTTCGCCGATATGAGCCTGCGCCGCAATCTGGTTTTGTTGCACTACAACGTAGAGTTGTGGCTTCGGCCGCCGCTACGCGGCTTAACTTGCTGTGCAAGTTAGCCTGCGCCGCAACCTGGTTTTGTTGCTTCACAACAAAACCAGGTTGTCACGATGAATGATTTCTTCATCGCCGCCATAACCGAGCAAGGTTTCTATTTCTTTGCTGGCATGCCGCGCAATTAACCGTGCTTCTTGAGCGCTGTAGTTGGTTAGACCGCGCGCGATGTCGCTGCCGTCTTCGTCGACACAGGCAACCACAGCTCCGCGTTCAAATTCACCGAACACTTGTTTCACGCCGATGGGTAGCAAGCTCTTGCCTTCGGAGCGCAACGCCTTGATCGCTCCTGCATCCAGCACCAGCCGACCCGCGACCTGTAGGTGATCGGCAAGCCATTGCTTGCGTGCCGCCAAGCTCAGAGCCGGGGCAGTGAGCAGTGTGCCGATGGATTCGCCTTGCAGCAGGCGCAACAGCACATCGTGTTCGTGGCCGGAGGCGATGACGGTGTGCGCACCGCTACGCGCTGCACGTTTTGCCGCAATTATCTTGGTAATCATGCCACCGCGCCCGATATGGCTGCCCGCACTACCCGCCATGCTTTCCAGTTGCGAGTCGCCAGCCCGCGCCTCACTGACCAGCGTGGCACTCGGGTGTTTGCGCGGGTCGGCCGTGTAAAGCCCGCTTTGATCGGTGAGAATGATGAGCGCATCGGCATCAATCAGGTTGGTAACCAGCGCCCCCAGCGTGTCGTTGTCGCCGAATTTGATTTCGTCCGTCACCACCGTGTCATTCTCGTTAATGATCGGAATGACGCGCAAGGAAAGCAATGTAGTCAGTGTGGCGCGGGCGTTCAAATAGCGTTCGCGGTCAGCAAGATCAGCATGGGTGAGCAACACCTGCGCTGCGTGCAAATCGTGCTTGCGAAAACAGCTTTCATAGGCTTGCACCAACCCCATTTGACCGACCGCAGCCGCCGCCTGTAAATCGTGTATCAACGTGGGGCGGGAACTCCAGCCGAGACGTTGCATTCCTTCGGCGATTGCGCCGGACGACACCAGCACCACTTCATGACCGGTGGCACTAAGCGCGGCAATCTGGCGCGCCCAATTGCCCAGCGCGGCAAGATCCAGCCCGGCACCCTGGTTTGTCACCAGGCTGCTGCCCACCTTGACGACGATGCGTTTGCACCGAGCTAGTATTGTTCCCATGTGAATTTTAGATGGTGCTTGCGTCAGTTTCCTGCGCGCTGTCTGCGGCCGCATGTTGTTCCAGTTCGTTCATCTCCAGCAAGTGCTCCATGATGGCGTAAGTCAATTCCTTGCAGCCTTCGCCATTGATTGCTGAAACGACAAAGTAGCGATCAAAGTCGCTGAACTCCTTGAGGAAAGCGGCTATTTTCTCATCGCGATCTTCCAGCAGGTCGACTTTGTTCAGCAGCAACCAGCGAGGTTTCTGATACAGGGCCGGATCGTATTTTTTCAACTCGTTGAGTATGGCGCGCGCGTCGGCGACCGGGTTGACACCCTCATACATCGGCGCAATGTCGACCAGATGCAACAGCACACGGGTGCGCGCCAGATGACGCAGAAACTGGTGGCCCAGTCCGGCGCCTTCCGCCGCGCCTTCAATCAACCCGGGAATATCGGCGATAACAAAACTCTTCTCCGGTGACACGCGCACCACGCCGAGGTTAGGATGCAGTGTGGTGAACGGATAATCCGCCACCTTGGGGCGCGCGGCCGAAACGGAACGGATGAAAGTGGATTTCCCGGCGTTTGGCATACCGAGCAACCCGACATCGGCGAGCACTTTCAATTCCAGCTGCAACTCGCGTGTTTCTCCCTCGGTGCCGGCTGTGCATTGGCGCGGCGCGCGGTTGGTGCTGGACTTGAAATGAATGTTGCCCAAGCCGCCTATGCCGCCCTGTGCGAGCAAAACTTTTTCGCCGTCGTGGGTGAGGTCGGCAATCACCTCGCCGCTGTTGATGTCGGTGATCACCGTGCCGACCGGCATGCGCAGCACGATGTCGTCCGCGCCCTTGCCGTAACAATCCGCGCCGCGTCCGGATTCGCCGTTTTTGGCGCGGTGCATCCGGGCGAAGCGGTAGTCCACCAACGTGTTGATATTGCGATCTGCTTGCGCGTACACGCTGCCGCCGCGACCGCCGTCGCCGCCGTCCGGCCCGCCCTTCTCGATGTACTTCTCGCGGCGGAAGCTGGCCGCGCCGTTGCCGCCGTTGCCCGCGAATACTTCGATCTTGGATTCGTCTATGAATTTCATGAGTCTAAGTTTGCAGGTCGGGTTAGCGCAGCGTAACCCGACATCTCTCCGATATTAAATGAAATTCGTCGGGTTACGCTGCGCTAACCCGACCTACAGTGTCCCACAAATAAAAAAGCCCTACCTTGCGATAGGGCTGGTTCGTTCCAGATAGAGCCGTTTAAGCAGCTACGATGGAAACTGTCCTGCGCTGTTGCGCGCCCTTGATGGCGAATACTACCTTGCCGGTGATCTTGGCAAACAGTGTGTGATCCTTGCCCATGCCGACATTCTCGCCGGGATGGAATTCGGTGCCGCGCTGGCGCACGATGATGCTGCCCGCGCTGATCAATTCGCCGCCGTAGCTCTTGACGCCCAGTCGTTTTGAGTGTGAGTCGCGACCGTTACTGGTACTGCCGCCGCCTTTTTTTGATGCCATGTTATATGCTCCTTAAAAATTACGCCCAGAACTAAGCAGAGATGCCGTCGATGCGGATCTCGGTGTAGCTTTGGCGATGACCTTGATTTTTCTGGTAGTGCTTGCGGCGGCGCATCTTGAAAATGCGCACCTTGTCGCCGCGACCGTGCGACACGATGGTCGCCTTAACGGTAGCACCGGCCAGCAGAGGCCTGCCCACGTTCAGCTTATCGCCGTCGGCCACCATCAGCACCTTGTCCAACACGATTGCGCTGCCCACATCGCCGGGGATGATTTCAACTTTTAAAGTTTCACCGTTTGTAACGCGATATTGCTTACCACCGGTTTTAATGACTGCGTACATAACAACCTCGATCTAGTGCGGTTTTTGCGAAGGCGCGGATTATACATAAATATCCGCACCCGTCAAAATCCTTTTTTGCTGGGCAGGGCGCGGCAACGAAACGTATCCCTTAAAACATATCCCTTTTATCGACGCATAGAGTCAAAGAACTCGGCGTTGTTTTTGGTCGCCTTGATCTTGTCGAGCAGGAATTCCATCGCTTCCAGCTCGTCCATCGGGTAGAGCAGTTTACGCAGCAGCCAGATCCTTTGCAGGATATCCGGTTTGATCAGCAGCTCTTCCTTGCGCGTGCCGGAGCGGTTCACGTTGATCGCCGGATAGATGCGTTTCTCGGCCATGCGTCGATCCAGATGGATTTCCATGTTGCCGGTGCCCTTGAATTCCTCGTAGATCACATCGTCCATGCGCGAGCCGGTATCCACCAGCGCGGTGGCGATGATGGTCAGCGAGCCGCCCTCCTCGATGTTGCGCGCCGCGCCGAAGAAGCGCTTGGGGCGATGCAGCGCGTTGGCATCCACGCCGCCGGTCAGCACCTTGCCGGAAGACGGAACCACGGTGTTGTAGGCGCGCGCCAAGCGGGTAATGGAATCGAGCAGGATCACCACGTCCTTCTTGTGTTCGACCAGGCGCTTGGCCTTTTCCATGACCATTTCTGCGACCTGTACATGGCGGCTGGCCGGCTCGTCGAAAGTCGAGGCAACCACTTCGCCACGCACGGTGCGGGTCATTTCGGTCACCTCTTCGGGGCGTTCGTCGATCAGCAGCACGATCAAGGTGGCATCCGGGTTGTTTGACGAAATGGAATGTGCGATGTGTTGCAGCATCACGGTCTTGCCGGATTTCGGCGAGGCCACCAACAGGCCGCGCTGCCCTTTGCCGATCGGCGCGACGATATCGATGATGCGTCCGGTGGTATTTTCTTCGGCGCGTATGTCGCGCTCAAGTATCAACGGTTGGGTGGGGAATAACGGGGTGAGGTTTTCAAACAATATCTTGTTCTTCGCGTTTTCGGGCGGCTCGTCGTTGACTTTATCCACCTTCACCAGCGCGACATAACGCTCGCCATCCTTTGGGGTGCGTATCTCGCCATCAATCGAATCGCCGGTGTGCAAATTGAAACGGCGAATCTGGCTGGGACTGACGTAAATGTCATCCGGCCCCGCCAGATACGAGGTGTCCGGCGAACGCAGGAAACCAAATCCGTCGGGCAGAATTTCCAGGGTACCATCGCCAAAAATACTTTCCCCTTTTTTCGCCTGGCTTTTCAGCAGGGCGAAGATCAGGTCTTGCTTGCGCATTCGGTTGGCATTTTCAATTTGGTTGGCTGCGGCCATTTCAACAAGCTCGGTGACGTGTTTGGTTTTTAGGTCGGATAGATGCATAGCGATGCTAGAAGGATGATTGAGAAATACGCGAGGAAGAAAAAGTTATGGGGGGATGATAATTGCCCATCCGCATGGCCTTTAGGTGTGTTCGCTTTAGAATTTTTGTTGCCAGAGGACGAAAACAGGAAGGCGTTGCGGATGCGACAGTAAACGCTTTAAATGTGGCTGTCAATAAAAGCTGTCAATTGGGATTTGGATAGAGCACCAACTTTGGTCGCTGTTATGTCGCCGTTCTTGAACAGCATCAATGTCGGAATGCCGCGTATGCCGAATTTTGCCGGGGTTTGTTGGTTCTCATCCACGTTCAGCTTGGCGACAGTTAAGCGGCCGGCATATTCCTTGGACACCTCCTCCAGGATTGGCGCGATCATGCGGCATGGGCCACACCACTCAGCCCAGTAATCCACCAGAACAGGCAAAGGGGCTTGCAACACCTCAACTTCAAAAGTGGCATCTGAAACGTAATGTATATGTTCGCTCATGGTTTGACCTCGCTTTGAAATAGGATTAGTTCGGGATGCAGCACGCAGATTGTCGGGGGGTGCAAATCTATGAAGCGGCATCCTAACCAAAAAATCCCGTGTTGTGAAGTACGTCAAGACTGTTCATTGTTTCACATTCCTGACTGTCTTGCTCTGCTAAAATACGCTGACCATGATCGTTGGAGTGATGTCATGACTTATGTTGTTTCAGAAAACTGCATCAAATGTAAGTACACTGACTGCGTGGATGTTTGTCCGGTGGATTGTTTTCGCGAGGGGCCGAATTTTCTGGTGATCGATCCGGATGAGTGTATCGACTGCGCATTATGCGCGGCTGAATGCCCGGCAGAGGCGATCTATGCGGAGGATGATTTGCCGGAGAATCAACGCCATTTTATCGGGCTAAACGCCGAACTGTCCCGGCAGTGGAAGCCCATCATCAACAAGAAAGATGCGCCTGCTGATGCCGATGAATGGCGCGGTGTAAAGGACAAGCTGCGTTTCCTTGAACGTTGATTTCCATATTTCTCGATCGGGTAGCTGGCTATATTCTGTCCCATCATGCGCGGGACTTGCCTGATCTGCGCGGTGCGATCATCCTGTTACCCAACTATCATGGCGCGCAACCGCTGGCGCAATCCCTCGCCAGAGTGGCGCAACGGCCTGCATTGCTGTTACCCAAAATGGTCACGCTCAGCGATTGGGCGCAGTCTGTCCCCCTTACCGCCCCCGTTGTCCCAGACACTTGCCGCGCCGCCACCCTGTATCAGGCGCTGCGCGTGCGCTGCTGGTTCGCCGATACCGACCTGTGGGGTATTACCAGCGAGTTGCTCGGCCTTCTGGACGAGTTGACACAGCATCATGTCACGCTGCCGCAGGACGAAGAAGATTTTCTCGAACAACTGGAGCACGCTTATCAGGCAAAGCGCAACACCGCGATGCAGTTCGAGGCGCGCGTGGTGCATGAATTATGGTATGCGATGAGCGCCAGCGGCGAGCTGGATGCCGCGCGCGCCTACCAGCAGCGGTTGGCGCGGTTGGCGCAGCAGGCGGATGCGCCGTTATATGTGCTGCTGGCTTCGGGTTTGGCTGCGCCGGAGATGCAGTTTTTGGAGGCGTATGCGGAACGTGCGCCGGTCAAGATTTTTGATTTGCGCGAGATGGCGGCGGACGAGGCGGGTTGTGCGGTGCTGCATACGGCATTGCAAACCTCATCTTCACATTTACGCGACCAAGCCGCCCATCTGCGCGAACATTTCCCCCGCGCCTCATTAAACGACCTTTCGACAAAGCCTTCAGCCCTGAGCCCTTCGGCTGTGCTCAGGACAGGCTCCGTCGAAGGGTCAGGGCGAACGGTAAATTTGTTCGGCGCGCACGGCCTGGAGCAGGAAGCGCGCGCCGCCGAGGTGCGGGTGCGGCGCTGGCTGCTGGCGGGCAAACAAAACATCGCCATCGTCGCGCAAGACCGCCTGGTGGCGCGGCGCGTGCGCGCGTTGCTGGAGCGCGCCGGGGTGCTGGTGCGCGACGAGAGCGGCTGGACGATGTCCACGCTGGCGGTGAGCACCGTGCTGATGCGCTGGCTGGACGCGCTGCAAAGCGATTTTTATTATCAGGATTTGCTCGACCTGCTCAAGTCGCCGTTCATTTTCGCCGATCAGCCTGCGCAGGAGCGCAAGCAGGCGGTGTACCAGCTCGAACAGCTGGTGCGCAAACACGGTGTGGCGTCGCACCTCGATGCTTTTCTCGATCTGGCGCACGGCGAGAACGAAGTGCAAACGGCGCTGGCGCGGCTGCGCCAGGCGGCGGAGGTTTTGCGCAAAAACAGCGATACGCTGGGCGGCTGGCTGCACGCGCTGGATGACAGCCTGTCGATCCTCGGCGTGTTACAAGGCTTGGCGGCGGACGCGGCGGGCGCGCAATTGTTGCAGGCGCTGCAAACCTGGCAGCAGGAGCTGGCGGCGGACAGCACGCGTTTCAGCCGCGCCGAATGGCGCCACTGGCTGGCGCAGCAGCTCGACGCGCACACCTTCCGCGACTCTTCTATAGACAGCCCGGTGCTGCTCACCCATCTCGCCGCCACGCGCTGGCGCGGCTTCGACGCGGTGCTGCTGCTGGGTGCCGATGCGTCGCATTTGCCGAGCACGGACAACGGCAGCGTGTGGTTCAACGATGCGGTGCGCAGCACGCTCGGCCTGCCGACGCGCGAATGCCAACTGGCGCAGCAGCGCGACGACCTGCTGGCGCTGCTGGCGCTGAACGACACGGTGCTGGCCACTTGGCAGGCCAGTAAGAGTGGCGAGAAAAATCTGCTCAGTCCATACTTGGAAATGCTGCGCGCGCTGCATGAGCTGGCTTACGGCGACGATCTGGCGGAGCGCGAACTGGGCGCGCTGCTGGAACAGGCGCAGGTGCGGGTTTCAGAAGACAGAGGACAGAAAACAGGGAACAGAGGTTTTGTTGCCGCTACGCGGCAATTTATAAATACAGGCGTGGTGAATCCACACGACACTCTGTCTTCTGTTTTCTGTCCTCTGTCTTCTGATATGCCCGCTCCTGCCGTGTCGCAAAGCCTTATCCCAAGGCGCATCTCGGCCAGCGGCTACAACAGTCTGGTCGCCTGCCCGTACCAGTATTATGCGCGCCACATACTGCACCTCAACGAACTGGACGAGGTGCGCGAGGACGTGGAAAAGCGCGATTACGGCGAGTGGGTGCATGACATCCTGCATCGTTTGCATAAGCAATATCCGGTGCTGAGCGAACATCTTCAATCAGAACTGGAATCGACGTTGCAACGCATTAGCAGCGAGGTGTTCGCGCCCGCCGTGGAGCGCGACTATCTGGCGCGCGCTTGGCTGCTGCGCTGGCGGCAGGCGATCCCCGCCTATCTGGACGCACAGTTGAAAAACGAAGCAGATGGCTGGCGCTATCAAAACGGCGAAGTTCCGTTCGAATTGCCGTTGTCTGACGTGTTAACCCTGCACGGGCGCATCGACCGAGTGGATGTGCAGCCCGATGGTGCAGCGAAAGTACTGGACTACAAGATGATGGATGCGACCCGGCTGCGCAACAAACTCAAAGAGCCGGGCGAAGATGTGCAGTTGGCTTGTTATGCGCATGTGTACGAGGCCGACGCAGCGGCCTTCATCAGTATCGAGAAGGATAAGGTGACTTCAGTTGCGCCGCCGGATGATCTGCCGGAATTGGCAGACGCCAACATCGAGAGATTGAAAGCGCTGTTCGCGCAGATGCGCGGGGGCGCTGCCATGCCCGCTCACGGCGTGGATGAAGCCTGTGCGTATTGCGAGATGTGCGGGTTATGCAGGAAGCCGGAATGGGAGGTTAGGAGCAGGGAGCAAGGGGCAAGGAGCAAGGAATCAGGAAAGGTTCCCCCCTTTGAAAAAGGGGGGCTAGGGGGGATTTCAGCGCCGGGTGATGCACCTCAAATCCCCCCCAACCCCCCTTTTGCAAAGGGGGGAGTGTGATGAATAACCGCATCGCGCTTGATCCCAAGCGTAGCGTCGTCGTCGAAGCATGCGCGGGCAGCGGCAAGACCTGGCTGCTGGTGTCGCGCATCGTGCGCCTGTTGCTGGCTGGCGTGCCGCCCGGAGAGATACTCGCCATCACTTTCACGCGCAAGGCCGCGCAGGAAATGCAGGCGCGGCTGCACGAGTGGCTACATCTGCTCGCGGTGCAGGACGACGCTAGCGTGCGCCAATTTCTGCGCGAGCGCGCCCTCGATGACATCGACGCTGCGCTGCTGTCCCGTGCGCGCGGCCTGTACCGCAACGCATTGCTGGCGCAACCGGCGATCACCATCAGCACCTTCCACGGCTGGTTCATGCAGATCATCGGGCGCGCGCCGCTGAATGCCGGGGTGCCGGTCGGCATGCAATTGCTGGAGCGCACTGCGGCGCTACGCGACGAGGCGTGGCAGGCCTTCGCCGACAGCCTGCGCGCCGCGCCCGCTGGCGAAACCGCGCAGTTCATGCAATGGCTGTTTGCAAAATATGGTCTGCACAGCACACGTGCGCTGCTGGAAAATTTTGTGCACAAGCGCGCCGAGTGGTGGGCGTACTCTGCCGGGCAGGAAGATGCGGTGAGCTATGCGTTTGAACAGTTGCGCAACGAATTCGACGTGGATCTGGATGCCGACCCGATTGCCGATGCCTGCGCCGATACATCGCTGCAAGCTGCCGTGCAGGCCTTTGCGCAAGCGCTGGCGACCGGCACGGAGGTGCAGTGCAACAACGCCGGCAAGCTGCAAGCCGCATGGGGATTGGCTGATGCCCATGAGCGCTTTGCCGCCTTGACGCTCGCGCTGTACACCCAGGCCGACGAGCCGCGCAGTTTCAAGCCGACCAAAAAACAGAATGCGGAAACTTTCCTGCTGGCGCACGATACGTTGTTCGCCAAACTGCAAGCCGTGCGCGATGCCTTGACCGAGATCGAAGCGTTGCGCATGAACCATGCCGCGCTGCATTGCGGCGCGGCGCTGCTGGAGCACTATCAGGAATTGAAACTGCGCTCACAGCAGATGGACTTCACCGACCTGGAATGGCAGGTGTGCCGCCTGCTCAACCGGAGCGACTGCGCCGAATACATGCAATACAAGCTGGACAGCCGCTACAAGCATGTGCTGCTGGACGAGTTTCAGGACACCAACCCGTTGCAGTGGCAGATCCTGCAAGCGTGGTTTGGAGCTGCCGCCGCTGTAGATGCGCGTCCCACCGTGTTTGTGGTGGGCGACCCCAAACAATCCATCTACCGCTTCCGCCGCGCCGATGCGCGTTTGTTCGGCGTGGTGAAAGAATTTATGCAGGCAGAATTCGGCGCGCATTACCTCACGCAGAACGAGACGCGGCGCAACGCACCGGTGGTGCTGGGTGCGGTGAACGGCGTATTCGCCTCGTTGCCGGACGGCTTCGCGGATTTCGAGGAGCACATCGCCCACCATCGGGATTTGCCCGGACACGTCGAGATGCTGCCACTAGCCGTGGCAGAAGAACAGCTCCCTCTCACACCAGGGGAGGGTCGGGGAGGGGGGGGGTGCGAAAAGCTGAACTTGCGCAACCCGCTCACCACCCCGCGCGAAGAAAGCGAAAGCGGCGCGCGCGAAATTGAAGCCGAACAATTCGCCGCCCACATCGCCAATATCGTAACGAACTGGAGCGTGCAAAAGGAGGATGGTGCAACCCGCCGCGCCGAGTACCGCGACATCATGGTGCTGGTGCGCAAGCGCACCCATCTGCGCGTGTACGAACACGCGTTGCGCGCGCGCCACATCCCGTTCCTGACCTCGCGGCGCGGCGGCCTGCTCGATACGCTGGAAGCGGAAGACATCCAAGCGCTGCTGACTTTCCTGATTACCCCGTTTGCCGATCTCGAACTGGCGCAGGCGCTACGCTCGCCGATATTCTCTTGCAGTGATGAAGATTTGATGCTGCTGGCGGAAATCCCCCCCAACCCCCCTTTTGCAAAGGGGGGAGATGAGGGTGTTGGCGGTGGCGGTTTAGTCCCCCCCTTTGCAAAAGGGGGGCTGGGGGGGATTTGCAATTGGTGGTCACGGCTGCAACGCATCGCGCAAGGCGATGCTTCCGCCAAACTACAACGCGCCCACCGCCTGCTGCGCGGCTGGCTGCAACTCGCCGACAAACTCCCGGTACACGACCTGCTCGACCGCATTTATTTCGAGGGCGACCTGTTGCATCGCTACGCGGCGGCGCTGCCTGCCGAGCTGCGCGAAACGGTGCGCGCCAACCTGCAAGCCTTCATGGAAATTGCGCTCAATGTGGATGCCGGGCGCTATCCCAGCCTGCCGCGCTTCCTCGCCGAATTGCGCGAGTTGCGCATGGCGGAAAACGAAGCGCCAGACGAAGGCAAAGTGGGCGAGGTCGGCAACGCGCTGCGCATCTACACCGTGCATGAGGCCAAGGGGCTGGAAGCGCCCATCGTGTGGCTGCTCGACGCCAACGACACACAGCGCAAGACCGACAGCTACGGCGTGCTGCTCGACTGGCAACCCGACGAGCCGCGCCCGGCGCATTTCTCCCTGTTCAGCGACAAGAAGGGGCGCGGCGCGAAACGCGCGCCTTATTTCGATGCGGATGAGACTTATGCGCGGCGCGAAGAAATGAACCTGCTGTACGTCGCGATGACGCGCGCCAAACAGGCGCTGCTGGTCAGCGGCAACGGCGAGCGCATCGGACAATCATGGTACGACCGCATCAACAATGGGTTTGCACAAGCTGCCGGTAATCCGCTGCTGGCCGAACGGCTCATGCGCGACCGGGAAACTGCGTCTGTTGCAACGCATGAAGCAGATTGGCGGCTGACACAACCGTTGCCGACCGGATCGCGCAAAGCCGCGCTGACTGAAGCACAATGCTATGGCACGTGGCTGCATGCGTTGATGCATCATCTCGCCCCACCCGATGCTGGGATTGACGCCAATATACTGCAACAACAACTCGGCATTCCCGCCGCACAGATGCCAGCCTTGTGGCAGCACACACAACTATTGCTGGGAACTCGCCATCTGGCGCGATTTTTCGATGACAGGCACTATCGCGCCGCCAGCAACGAAGTGGCCTACATCACCGCGCGCGGCGAATTGCGCCGCATTGACCGGCTGGTTGAATTTGAAGACGAAGTATGGGTGCTGGATTACAAGACCGGGGCCGATACACCCGCTGCGTCTTACATCGCACAACTGGAGGAATACCGCAGTGCGATGCAGGCTGTCTATCCGGACAAACCAGTCCGCTGTGCGCTTATTTTCGCCGATGGGAAATTGGTGGAAAACTGACCAGCAATGGGTTTATATTTCGCAGTTGATTTTGGTCAAAAAACAGCTCGATGTTTTTTGGACTAGCGGCCTATTTTTTGCTAGCCTGTCGGCGATAAGGTCAATCGCCGCCAAGCGCGAAATTTATAGTCAGGGGGATTCCTGTTTGTTTGATTTGCAGTATCCCGACTCACCTGTCAGGCTGTAGTCGGCTCAAGTGAATCCAGTGATCCGGAAGCGGATAGAACACAAATTATTGCGGAGGAAATAATATGTCAGGCGGATTATTTTGCAGGCTGATCGCTATAATATCACCACGCAGCGACAACTATTTCACTCTCTTCAATGAGCTGGCGGCATGCACGGTACGTGGCGCCAAGCTTCTCGCGACGATGAGTTCGACACATGATGCGGTGGCCTTCGATCAGCTCTTCTTTGAAATCAGGAAGACCGAAGGCGAAGCAGACGAAATCACGAGGAGCATCCTTCTGTCGCTGCATAAAACCTTCATCACACCCTTCGACCGGTGGGAGGTCAAGGACTTGGCCATGGCTCTGGACGACATGATCGACTACATGGAAGACATTCCGCAGCGAGCCGCGCTCTACGGCCCCGGCGAATTCACACCGGAAATGGCGGCACTCGGCCAGATCACGCTACGGGCCACGGAGAAGGTTCAGGAAGCCGTCGCTTTATTATCGGATATGAGGAACGCCGAGCGCATCACAAAAATATGCCAGGAAATCGGTGAAATCGAGAGCGAATCCGACCGTGTCATGCGTGCCGGGATGGCGCGACTTTTTGTCGAGGTTTCAGATGTACGCGCATTGATTCGAGACAAAGAGCTTTACGAACTTTTCGAGGAAGCGGTTGACCGCTGCGAAGACGCAGCCGATGTCATTCACGGAGTAGTGCTGGAACGGATATGAACGAGCAGACGTTTTTGATCATGGCGATTCTGGTCGTCGTGGCACTTCTGTTCGATTTCATGAACGGCTTTCACGACGCGGCAAACTCGATCGCATTAATGGTTTCGACCCGGCTACTGACGCCGCAAGCGGCGGTTATCTGGGCATCGTTTTTCAATTTCATTGCCTTCCTGATTTTTGGGTTGCATGTGGCCAAAACCATCGGCTCCGGCATCGTTTTGCCGGCCATTGTCGATAACGCGGTGATCTTCGGCGCGCTGTGTGGCGCCATATCATGGAACCTCGTGACCTGGTGGTTCGGCATTCCGTCATCCTCATCGCACGCGCTGGTCGGGGGATTGGTCGGGGCGGCATTGGCCAAGGCCGGCTGGAGCGCCATCATCGCGCAAGGGTTAATCAAGGTCTCCGCAGCAATCATCCTGTCCCCTCTGTTTGGGCTTTTGCTGGCGCTTACCCTGTCCATCGCACTGCTCTGGATTTTGGAAAAGTCATCGCCGCATCCGATCGAACGAAAGTTCAACAAACTGCAGTTCATCTCGGCCTCGCTCTACAGCCTCGGCCACGGTGGAAATGACGCGCAGAAAACCATGGGCATCATCGCTGTCCTGCTGTACGCCAACGGCTACTTGCAGGGCGAGTTCCATATCCCGTTCTGGGTTGTGATTTCCTGTCACACCGCCATGGCTCTCGGCACCCTGTTCGGCGGCTGGCGCATCGTGAAGACAATGGGCATGGGCATCACCCGAATCAGGCCCACGGGCGCATTCTGTGCGCAAACCTCGGGAGCCATAGCGCTATTTATTGCGACCTGGATGGGCATTCCGGTTTCGACGACACACACCATTACCGGCGCCATTGTCGGCGTCGGCCTGTCACGCCGTGTTTCTGCAGTGCGCTGGGGACTCGCTTCGCGCATTGTCTGGGCATGGATACTGACCATACCGGTATCGGGTCTGATTGCGGCCTGCTTCTGGTACTTGAGCCGCGACTTTATGAAGTAACGTGGAATGCTTCCTGGTTCGAATTCGGACTGGCGGGCCGGTTACCGTCGAACCTTAATTGCTATAGGGTGCAAAGAGTCATTCAATCACACGCTGCTGGCAGTTCAACAGTGTATTCGGCTGCCAATGCGCTACCGCCCAGTCCAATATCTGCCCGACATCGCTGAAGCGTAATTCCGCTGGCGGCTGCTGGCGCAGAAATACCAGCGCATCGAACAGTGTGGTCGCGGCGTTGTTTTTTCCGACAGGCCGGGCAAGGGTTTGTTTGCTGAGCTTCTCGCCTTGCGCGTTCACCGCGATGGGCAGGTGCATGTAGGCTGGTGTGGCAAATCCCAGCAGCCGTTGCAAATAGATCTGGCGCGGTGTGGAATAGAGCAGGTCAGCCCCGCGCACCACATCGGTAATTTCCTGCGCGGCATCATCCACCACCACGGCGAGCTGATAAGCAAACAGGCCGTCAGCGCGCAACACGACAAAATCGCCGACTTCGCCTGCCAAATCCTGTGTGATATTGCCCTGCAATCGGTCATTGAAATTGATAGGTGCGTCGTTGGCGCGCACCCGCCGGGCACGGGCGGTCTTTCCCGTTGGCAGACCATTGCGGCAGGTGCCGGGATAAATCAGTTCGCTACCACGCTGTAGCGCAGAATCGGCGATTTCCTTGCGGCTGCATGCGCAGGGGTAGAGGTGCTGCCGGGACTGGAGTTGCTCGAAAGCTGCTTGATAGGCGGCAGTGCGCCGACTTTGATAAATGATTTCCTCATCCCAGTGCAGGCCATAGGCTTCCAGCGTGCCGAGGATGTCAGCGGCAGCCTCCCTGGTAGTGCGTGGTGTATCGAGGTCTTCGATGCGCACCAGCCACCGGCCCTGATGATGTCTGGCATCCAGAAAACTGCCCAGTGCGGCAACCAGCGAACCGAAATGCAGCGGGCCGGTGGGAGAGGGGGCAAATCGCCCCCTGTAGATTAATCCCGGATTGTTCATTAGACGTAAGTTTGGCTATAACGGAGCATTCCCCCTTTTGCAAAGGGGGAAGTGGGTTGAATTTTCCAATGGATTATTTGGGTTAATCGCTCCATTGGTTATTGCGCCAACAATTTCATTTCGAGCAGCAGTTTTTCTATCAGCGTGGTTTTTCCGGGACTCGAGTGACCGACAAAGATGAGCAGCGGCGATACCTTGGTTACTAGTTTAATCAGGGGTGCGGCATTACCCATGCACTCTCGGATCACTTTCTATTTCTGCACGGTCTTTTGCAAAGCGAGGCGGATCGCTTCCGGGGTTTTCATGATATTCATGAAACTGTTATTGCCCATCATGCTGAGATCGGGAAAGTTGATGGCAATGCGGAAGCGGGCATACAGCGCATAGACTTTGTTGCCCGAGACCAGCACCTCGTAGGGCAGATGCGCGGTGGACTTCACATCATGGAAATCGATCTCCTTCATGATGAACTGGTCGTCCATATATTTTCCGTCGCCGCTGCCCTTCATCGCCACACCGAACACGCTCTCCTGTTTGCCCGGAACATCGACACGATAGACTTTGGACACACCGTTTTTGTTGTTTGCCAGTTTCGCATCCACCGCTTGCACGGCCTCTTCGTAACTGCCGTACGCGGCCAGCCAGCTTGGTTCATCGAAATATTCCATGCCGATCATGTAATGGTATTTGCGTGCCTGTTTCGCGGTCATGCCCTGTGCGCCGAACTCTTCAACCTTGCCCAATGCACCCGCCAGCGAGGCTGCCACAGTGCCCAGGTCGTCTTTCATGCGATACACGTTCGCCATATAAACCGGGTTGGTATAGCTCACCTGCACTTCCTGACCGTTCTCGGTGACCGATACCCGCTGTACCGCACCGTAGCCGCCGAAGTCGGATGCCGCAGCATTCTTCTTCAGCTCGTCATTGGTGACAATTAAAATGTTGGCTCCGGCATAAGGCGCATATTCTCCGACCACTTCGAAGCCGGCTGTGGCAAGTGCCGTTTTCACCTGTGCGGATTTTTCAGCTGTCGTCCCGGCAGTTTTTGAGGCAAGCACAAAAGGCTTAAGCAACGCATCAGCGGCCTGCGCGCCAGTTGTTATGAACATCAGCAATGCGGACAGCAGCATACTTTTCAGCGTCATTCGTACCATCATGCTTCTCCTTGCGTTATGTTGAACTGCGGATAATTCTTCAGGACTTCTGCGGATGAAACCAGGCCAGTTTTTCCCTGAGCGTGACTACGCCGCCGACAATGATCAGCGTCGGCGCCTGTGGCTGCTCGCGTTCGGCGATGCCGGGCAGCGTCGCCAGCGTGCCGGTAATGACGCGCTGGTTTTGCGTGGTGCCCTGCTGCACGATGGCGATCAGCGTAGAGTCCGGCATGCCATGTTTGATCAGTTCGGCGCACAGGATATCCAGCCCATGCAGGCCCATATACACCACGACGGTCTGCTTCGGTCGCGCCAGCGCGTCCCAGTCGAGATTCATCGTGCCGTCCTTCAGATGGCCGGTGACGAACATGCAGGATTGCGCATGGTCGCGGTGGGTCAACGGAATACCCGCATAAGACGCGACACCGGAGGCGGCGGTAATGCCGGGTACTACCTGGAACGGGATGCCCTGCGCCGCCAGCGTCTCGATCTCTTCGCCGCCGCGGCCAAAGATGAACGGGTCTCCGCCCTTGAGGCGCAGCACGCGTTTGCCTTCTCTGGCCAACCGTACCAGCAGCTCGTTGATCTCCTCCTGGCGCATGGTGTGGTCGGCGCGTTTCTTGCCGACGAAGATGCGCTGCGCATCGCGCCGCGCCATCTCGACGATCGGCGCAGATACCAGATTGTCGTACACCACCACATCCGCCTTCTGCATCAGGCGCAGCGCGCGGAAAGTCAGCAGGTCGGGATCTCCGGGGCCGGCGCCGACCAGATACACCTCGCCGCGCTGGATGTTGTCCTCGTTCTCCAGCATCTGCTGCAACATCGTCTCCGCACTGCCTTCGTCGCCGACCAGCACCTTCTCGGCAACCGCGCCATCCAGCATGTTCTCCCAGAAGATACGGCGCTTCGCCGGATTGGCGACGCGTTGCTTGACCAGTTCGCGGAAGCGTTCGGCAAACGCGGCGAGCCGGCTATAGCCTTGCGGAATCATGGTCTCCAGCTTGCCACGCAGCATGCGCGTCAGCACCGGCGAAGCGCCGCCGCTGGAAAATGCCACCATCAGCGGCGAACGGTCGAGGATAGCGGGCAGAATGAAGCTGCACAACTCGGGATCGTCCACCACATTCACCGGAATGTTGCGCGCACGAGCCGACTCGGAGACTTGCCGATTAACCGCGCGGTCGTTGGTCGCCGCGATGACCAGTGTCACACCCTCGAGATGTTGCGCCTCGAAACGCGCGACGATACTCTCGACACGAGGCAACTCGGCCAGTGCAGCATTGATCTGCGGCGCGACCACGCGCACTCTCGCCCCCGCTCCCAGCAGCACACCCGCCTTGCGCCTGGCAACCTCGCCGCCGCCTGCCACCAGACACCGCTTGTCTTTAATGTTCAAAAAAATTGGCAGAAAATCCATGTTGAATCTTATCTTTCGAATCTCGGTTGCATGCCCTCAACAATCGGCGGTTTCAGTTCCCTTTCGTGGATACTATACCGCCGCTCGCATCTGGTCTCCGGATTATTGCACGGCTTTAATTCGCCGAATAAAAGCGACAAAGCGGGTGGCCCAATAGCAACTGCCGATGGTGCGCAGGTGCGTGTAAGAGGCCAACAGGTTATGCAGCACAAGTCCGTCGCGTTTGCCCTCTATGCCATAACCACGCTCGACATGGTAAGCGAAGCGGGTGTCCGGCGGAAGGTTCTCCAGACTGGAATAATGGAACTCGTGCGCTTTGATCTGCTTGGCCGGAGCATTGGGACGCGGCCACGGATGCGCCTCATCTTCCTTGAGATGCACGTAGCCGCGACCGATGGGTTTGTCGTGCATCTTCACATCGCCGGGGATCGCGCCGACCATTTGGTAAGTGCGCCCCTGATAATCGATGCCGCGCGACAGATACATCAGCCCGCCGCATTCGGCATAGGCTGGCATGCCGTTCTCGATGGCCAGTTTGATCTGTGCGCGTAGCGTGCTGTTCGCTTCCAGTTCGGCGGCACAGGTCTCGGGAAAACCGCCGCCGATGTACAGCGCATCGACTTTCGGCAGACAGGCATCGCGCAACGCGTCGAACCCCACCAGTTCGGCACCCGCCGCTTCCAGCGCGTCGAGATCGTCAGCGTAGTAGAAACCGAAGGCGCGGTCGCGCGCGATACCTATCTTCACTTTCTTGCCAGCCACAACATCCCTTCCCCCTGTCGGGGGGAAGGTGCTGTCCGGTGCTATTGAACAATCCGGGTTCGGCGGTTGTTTCTGCGACAACGCGAGCAGCTTGTCCAGATCGACCTGTTCCGCGATGGCCTCGCCGATCTGTTTGATCTTTGCC
Source organism: Gallionella sp. (assembly GCA_023259035.1). Classification (GTDB taxonomy): domain Bacteria; phylum Pseudomonadota; class Gammaproteobacteria; order Burkholderiales; family Gallionellaceae; genus Gallionella. The sequence goes on along the minus strand of JAHFRA010000004.1, from coordinate 76,230 downwards.
GCAGCGACATGTGACTCATTGCTCGGCATCAGGCCGAGATGCCGTTCGACGATGCCGAGCCGCTCGTCGTGGTGGATCGCGCCGATCACCGGCACGTCGGTATAATGCTCGATGACCGCGCGCAACTTGGCTTCGTGCCGCGATCCACCGAGATTATTGAGGATCACCCCGGCAATATCGATGTCACGGTCGAACGCCTGATAGCCGAGAATCAGCGGTGCGATGCCGCGCGTCATGCCGCGCGCATCGATCACCAGGAACACCGGCAGATCGAGCAGCTTGGCCAGCGCGGCATTGCTGTTGCTGCCGTCCAGCGCGAGGCCATCGTAAAGCCCCTTGTTGCCCTCGACCAGGTTCACTTCCGCGCTGTGGCGCGCGAAGGTGGCGACAATATCGTCGCGATCCATCAGATACAGATCGAGGTTGCGGCAGGCACGCCCTGCGGCCCCGTTTCCAGAAGCCAGGCTCAGCCACATCGGATCGATATAATCCGGGCCCTTCTTGAACGGTTGCACGACGTGGCCGCGCGCCTTCAGCGCAGCGCACAGGCCGATGCTGACCATCGTTTTACCCGATGACTTGTGTGCTGCCGAAATGAGCATACGATTCATCACGGATTTCTCCTTATGCTCCAACGCTGTTCGTTTAACCGTTCGCGATGGGCTCTTCAATAAACCCAGGAGAGCCTTGTCGGAGGGTTTTGTGGTTCGACAGGCTCACACCCATAGGGCGCGAGAACCTCTGCGAGGCCACGAACGGACTTCAAACTGTTTAATGGCCGACTCAATAGAGGCATTTCTATCTGGAAATAACTGTGGAAAACCGGTTAAATCGGAACCTCTTCCACCGCGAAAATACGGCGATGCTCGCGGATGGCGTAACGGTCGGTCATTCCGGCGATGTAGTCTGCAACTGCACGGGCGCGGTCATGTTCCGCGAAGCCTTGAAATTGCGGTGGCAGCAAATGGCTATCCGCCATAAAGATGCCGAACAGATCGCTGATGATGCGCTGTGCCTTCGCGCTCATGCGCAGCACGCGGTAATGGCGATACAAATGAATACGCAAAAAGTTTTTCAGTTCGTGCTGCTGTTCGTCCACTTCAGCGCTATAAGCAATCATCGCCGGTGCGCTGCGCACATCTTCTACCGTGGCCATGCCTCGCGCGCTGATATTGCGCTCGCTATGTTTAATCAGGTCGGACACTAGCGTGTTGATCATGCGCCGCACTGTTTCATGCACCACGCGCCGCTCCTGCAAACCGGGATATGCCTGGCGCACCTCATGCAAATGCGTTGCCACTAACGGCACGGTGACGAGTTGTTCAAGCGTTATCAATCCGGATCGCAAGCCGTCATCCACATCGTGATTGTTGTAGGCGATTTCGTCGGCAAGGTTGGCGATTTGCGCTTCCAGCGAGGGGCGGCGATTACGCAGAAAACGTTCGCCCAGCTCGCCCAGTTTTGCAGCGTTGTCTGCCGAACAATGCTTGAGGATGCCTTCGCGCGTCTCAAAACTCAGGTTCAGCCCGTCGAATGCAGCGTAGCGTTCTTCGAGCTTATCCACGACGCGTAGCGATTGTAGATTGTGCTCGAAGCCACCGTACGGCTTCATACAGGCATTCAACGCCTCCTGCCCGGCATGGCCGAACGGCGTATGCCCCAAGTCGTGCGCCAGGGAAATTGCTTCGGCAAGGTCCTCGTTCAGGCGCAAACGCCGTGCGATGGAACGCGCGATTTGCGCTACTTCGATGCTGTGGGTAAGGCGGGTGCGAAACAGGTCACCTTCGTGATTGACGAACACCTGGGTCTTGTATTCGAGGCGGCGAAACGCACCGGAATGGATGATGCGGTCACGGTCGCGCTGAAATTCGCTACGCCCGGAAGGCGCTTCTTCATGCACGGCACGACCGCGCGTGTTGTGCTCGCTTACCGCATAGGGCGCGAGTTCAGTCATATTTGATGCAGGCGCTCAGGGTTTGCCGCAACGACTCCTCCGGCACATCTCCAGTTACCACGGCATGGCCGATGGCCTTGAGCAGTACGAAATGCATCTTGCCGCCTTGTACTTTTTTGTCCATGCCCATCAGATGCAGATATTTCTCCGAGCCCAAGGGCGGCCCTGCCACCGGCAAGCCTGCCTGCTTGAACAGGCGGCGAATGCGAACAACATCCTCTGCGCTGATCCAGCCCATACGCTGCGACAAGTCGGCAGCCATGATGGTGCCTGCCGCCACCGCTTCGCCGTGCAGCCACGTCCCGTACCCCGAGCCGGTTTCGATGGCATGACCGAAGGTGTGGCCGAGGTTTAACAAGGCGCGCTCGCCGCTCTCGCGCTCGTCCGCCGCGACGACATCTGCCTTGTGCCGGCAACTGCACGCAATGGCATGTTGCAAGGCTCCCTTATCGCGCGCCAACAGCTTGTGCATGTTCTGCTCCAGCCATTCGAGAAACGGCAGGTCGCGGATCAAGCCATACTTGATGACCTCGGCGATGCCTGCCGAAAGTTCATTGTCCGGCAAAGTATTCAACGTATCCGTATCAGCAAGCACCAGTTGCGGCTGGTAGAACGCGCCGATCATGTTCTTGCCGAGCGGATGATTGATGCCGGTCTTGCCTCCCACCGAAGAGTCGACCTGCGCGAGCAGCGTCGTCGGTATCTGGATAAACGGCACGCCGCGCAAATAGGTCGCGGCGGCGTAACCGGTCATGTCGCCGATCACGCCGCCGCCGAGCGCGATCAACGGAGTAGTGCGCTCGCAACGGTTGGCCATCAGCGCGTCATAAATTAAATTAAGCGTTTCGGAGTTTTTATATTGCTCGCCATCCGGCAAAATAATTGGCTTGCTTTCGATACCCATGCCCAGCAAAGTTTGCCGGAGTTTTTCCAGATAGAGCGGTGCAACCGTCGTGTTGGTAACGATGGTTGCACGCTTGCGCGGCAAAACAGGTTGCAACAATTCCGTTTTATCGAGCAAACCGCTGCCGATGTGTATCGGATAACTGCGATCTCCCAATCCTACTGTCAATGTTTGCATCATCTTCCGGTCAATATCATAAGTACGCAGCACACCGTGCGGGTGCCCGAACATAACCAGCCACTTGGCTGCCGCCTTTTGACAGCCTAGTGGAATGGCAGTGGTTTCATCTAAAGTTTCTGCTACCCCTACAGTCCATTATTTTTTCTGAAAATCTCCATTTCATCCACCAAATGCAGCATCAGGGTATGCGCGCTTTGTTTGCCGCTCCGAATGACAATATCCGCAACCTGTTGGTACAACGGGTCGCGCTGATGATACAACTCTGTCAATTTGGCGTGCGGATTTTCGGTTTGCAGCAGCGGACGGCTGCGATCATGTCGCATTCGTTGCCAAAGATCATGCACGCTCGCTCTCAGGTAAATGACAATACCATTTTGCCGGAGCATTTCCCGATTTCGCTCCTCCAACACGGCGCCGCCACCTGTTGCCAACACCATGTTGTCGCGCCAAATCAGGTCGTAAATAGCTGAAGTTTCACGCTGGCGGAATCCGGCTTCACCCTCGATATCGAATATGTGCGAGATTGTCACACCGGTACGATTTTGAATTTCATCGTCACTGTCCACGAACGCCTTGCCCAGATGTCTGGCCAGCACTCGCCCAATCGTGGTTTTGCCCGACCCCATCATGCCGACCAGGATCAGGTTGCCTGACTGAAGCTTGCGATTGTTCGTTTGGCTGCTTTGCATGTTGCACATTGTAAACGATATCAGCGAACGCTCCGCAGCATGGAGCCCGAACAAAACAACCCCGAACAAAACAACAAAGGCATCCGCGCGGATGCCCTTGTTGTTTGCAGCTACCGGATCAGGCGGATAAAACCGTTACCTGCCCGATGTTTTTATTAATCGGTAATATCCATTGTATAAGTGGTAACCCCGCCCGCTCTATTAGGAGGAAAGCCTGGCGTAGTGACTGTTACGGTAAAAATTCCCCCGCTTCTGGCGTTTGTGCATGTCCCCCCCACAGCAGGCGGCGTAGCAGGCGTAAAAACCGCATCGCTCGCCAATGAGACCGTGATGTCGCCGAAGGTTGGTGTGGCAATCAGAGGTGGGCAGCCGGGAAAACCGGTTCGGCAACCAATGGTATCCGGCACAGTCCAAGTCGCAGGGTTAGCGGTTGCACCGTTGCTTGTGGTAAATGAAACGACCGTGCCCGCCGGCATCGCATTACCGTGCGTATCAACGACCGTGACCGTAACCGACGAGGGCAATGATACTGTAGCTCCAGGAACCGTTGTGCAGGAAGACAACACGATGCCAGTCACTGGGATTCCAACATTCAGCACGCCACCATTGGGAAGGGCGGGCGTGGTGATGGGTACTGAGGCTGGAATAATGCCAGCTAGCGTGGCGGGTGAAGCGGCCCATGAATCCGAGAAAATGATCACCTGGCTGCCGCGCACATCTATGGATTTTTGCGTGCTGCATATTGTAGACCCCGCCGTGCACAGCACGCCGTTGTATAGGCCGTCTCCGCCAGTTGCAGCAGCGGGGGAAATGCCACAAAACCTTCCGTTATATGTGCCATTATTGTTGAAATCTATATAGGGCTCGGTATAGGATGCACGGCAATTATCCTCGTTGTAATCAACGTAGGCTTCCCCCATGTCGGTGGACAAATTGTTGTCATCGATCATCTCACCCCAGTCTGCTGTTCCATTACCGTTGAGGTCAACGAACGCTTCCTCGCCGATTGCGCGAGCCAGGACGGTTACACGCCCGTAGCCATTAATGACTGAATTCGGGCGCAGCTCCTGGCTGGTCAGAACCGTGGTACAAACGCCCCCGACCGTAATACAGGATGGCACTACCGAACCGCCCTCGGCGGTAAAGTAAACCGCCGTTCCATCCGGCACCGGGTTGTGGAAGTGATCAGCCAACCGCGCTGTCAATGTGGTGGTGACTCCGTCAATAGCCCAGCCTTCAATATTGTGGGTGGAGGCGCTGAGTGAAAAGCCATCCTGGGAGGGGATGCCGGTCGAGATAAGAAGCTGGTCGGATTGCGATGATAGATTGCCCGTCCTGGCTGTCACCCGCACCGCAGTGCTAAACGTGCCGGAAATTACATTGGTGACCACATTGCCGGTAATGGAGTCTGAAGTAGCCGAAGTGGAAGACAAGGACAACCCACCCAGCGCGGTATTAAGGCTGAAGTTGACAAGGGCGTTGCCCAATGGATTGCCGGCACTATCCACCACGCGGAAAGTCACCCGCGCCGTTTCAGAGCGGTTTGTTCCACCCGTACCTTTTATTGTGATCATGGTTGGCGTTGTAACAGGATTGGTCACTACCGACACAAACTGGATCGAACCGAGGGCTGGTGAACCAACCGGGAGGTTGCCGGTTGATGTCACGCCATTGGACAGCGTCGCGGTGATGGTGTCACCCGGGGTAGAATTGTTACAACCATTGTCCAGATAGTTAGCCGTCGCCGTTCCATTCAGCGTGGTCACGGAGGCGGTCAGTGTCGCCTTGCCGGAAGCGGCGCAGGATGAGGTAAAACTGACCGTCAACGGCGTGGTATAGGGTACGCCGTTATTCAGCACGTTCACGCTAACGCTGGCGGTGCCGTATGCCGAAAGCGTGGTAGCGGGAAAGGTAAGCGCACTCAGGGTAATGGTGGAAGACCCAATTCCGTAATTCAGGTAGTTTGTCGCAGTAACACCGTTAACTGTCGAGCTTGCCGTTACTGTGGATGCGCCGCCAGAAGTATTGGATGTGGTAATTGTCACTGTAGCCGCACCGCTGGCATTGGTCAGCGCCGTATTGGCTCCGCCCGAAAATGTATCACGCGGGTCGGAGGTGGTAAAAGCCACGATGGCATTGGCTACAGGGGAACCGTTGGCATTCGTGACGATCGCCGTGACCCGTGCCGGACTGCTGCTGGAAAGAGAGGTTCTGGCTGCGAAAGGCGCGGTATTGTCCGTCAATGTCAGCGCGATGGAAAGAACTGCGGCGGCGCTGGATCCCGGGGTATATGTGAAAGCGGTAGAACCTGCCGATGCCGGTTGAAAAGTCACGCTGTTGTTGGTGATGGCAGTTATCTTCCCCATGCTATCCAGCAAGGCGTCATAAGGGTCCGGATTGGTTCCTGCAGGCTGAACGCTTGCAACGAATTTCCCATACATCATGCTGAAAATCGGGTTCACCGCGTTTGCCGGGAGCCTGGTGCGCACAACCGTTTCTTTCGCACTCACGCTCGCGGCTGTAATCGTACTGAATGTACCATTGTTAAACATCGAGGCCGGATCGGCCCCGCTAAGTTCATACATGGCCAGGGTGGTAACCGGCGTAATATTGACGTTCTGCGTGTTTGCTGCCGCCATGTCCATTGCGGGGAGAATCGAATACATGTTGGACTGTCCAGTCGCAACAGCCGCCAGCATGAAGGGCGGGGTCATGCCTGTAACGGTGATGCCGAATACTCCGGCCGAGTTGGAGGTTCCAGTAACGGTTTTGCCGAGGCTGTCCTTGATCGTTATTGTTGCACCGGCAACCGGCGCACCGGTAGCAACGGTTCCAGTAATGATCTGACCGGCAGCAGTGGTGGGGGTGCCTGTAGTTCCAGCCGCGCCGCTGCCGCAACCCGCAAGCAGCGCAACAGCCGCCGCCAACAAAACCGCTGTCAAAATTCCGGTTGTTTCTTTACTGAAGAATAGATTTAACACTTAAGCCTCCCGATTCGCATTATGCGAGCCATTCTAAAGACGATCCTGCAAAAATACAATTTTCATTTTATACAACCCGCGATCTTTGCCGGTTGGATCAACAGTCTGCCGCATAACCCAACCAATCTGCCAACTTGCCAAATCAGTGCAGATTTATTTCGTCTTTCATGATCTTGGGGGTAATAAAAATCAGCAACTCCGACTTGGTGTCGACCTTGTTGTTATTCTTGAACAGCCAGCCGATAATCGGCACATCACCCAGCAGTGGGACTTTCTGGGTGGAATCGGCGAGGTCTTGAGTAAAGACACCGCCGATCACCACCGTGCCGCCATTTTCCACCAGCACCTCCGTATTGACTGATTTTGTATTGATGCTCGGCACTCCGCCATAAACTGTTCCCACCGTGTCCTGATTTGCGGCCACCAGCATATTAATATGATCGTCCGGTGTTATTTGAGGTGTGACGTTGAGCTTTAGAGTTGCATCCTTGAATGCAATGCTGGTAGCGCCATTGGCGGCGGAAATCTGGTAAGGGATTTGCGTGCCGGCCGAGATGGTGGCGGCAACCTTATCCTTTGTCACCACTCGCGGGCTGGCAATATTTTTGGTTCGGCCATCCAGCTCCGACGCATTCAATTCCAGCGTCAGCACCTTGGTTGCATTCGGGTTGAACAACGATAGCGTCAGCCCGCCCATTCCGGTGGCCGCACCGGGCAGGTTCACATTGGGCTGAAGTAGCCCCCGCATTCCACTCGTAACACCATTCCCAATAATGGTATCGCCCGTGCCGGCGGCAACGGCGGGGCCGGTATAGCCCAATTTTCCGCCCAGAGTCCGGTTAAACGAATCGCCCGCCGAAACAAAACGCGCCTCAATCAACACCTGCCGCACCGGCACGTCGATTTGCTTGATTATTTTACGCACCTCCTCAAGGCGCGAAGGAGCATCCTGAACAAATATCGTACCGGTACGGGGATCGGCTACGGCGCTGCCGCGTTTCGACAGGACGGGCTGCTTCGTATTGGTCAGCAAGGCGATCGTCTCGGCTACTGTTTGATAGCTGAGCTGAAAACTCTCGGTACGCATTTCTTCCAGTTCGGAAACCTCCTGGCGTGCGGTCAAATTGATTTTTTCCTTGGCGGCAATTTCTTCGCGGGGTGCAACTTGAATCACGTTGCCATTTTTGCGCATGTCCAAACCACGGCTCTGCAAAATGATATCCAATGCCTGATCCCACGGCACATCTTTCAGGCGCAAGGTTATATTACCATTTACCGAATCGCTGATTACTATATTCAGTTCGGTAAAATCGGCAATCACATTCAACGCTTCACGAACATCGATTTTTTGAAAGTTGAGAGTCAACTTTTCGCCCGCGTAGCCGATTTGAGTGCCTTTTACCAGTTTGTTGGGGTCTTCGGCTAACGGCTTCACTTCGATGATAAACTTGGTGTCGGTCTGGTAAGCGGCATGCTCCCACGACCCTTTCGGTTCAATTACCATGCGCACGTTGTCACCCTGTGCAAATGTGTCCACACCTTGTACCGGGGTTGCGAAATCGACCACGTCCAGTTTGCGCTGCAAATTACGCGGCAGACTGGTTTTAAGAAAATCGACTATCAGCGTGGTGCCTTGTTGCCGTATATCTATGCCAATGCCGGGATCGGAGAGGTCAATCTGGATACGCCCTTCGCCATTCTTGCCGCGATGAAAATCCACGTCCCGAATAGTGTGCTGCTGCACATCCTGTTTGGACTCGGCAAAACGCGCGACCGAGACGTTGCTGGCCGCCGCTTCTACCGGCTTGCCCTGCAAAGTGATTAACAGGCTGTTGCCGTCAATTTTGGCGTCATATGCCAGCATTTGATTGAGATTAAATACCAAACGTGAACGGCTCCCGGATTGAACGATATTCGCACTACGCAAGTCTCCTTCGGCAAAACTCTGAACCGCTTTACCTAACCCGTTTGAAGTATTGGGAAAGTCAAATGCGATGCGTGGCGGGGTGTTGATAGTGAACCCGGACGGAATACTGGTCAGCGGCTGCGCAAATTCAATCTTGACAAGCAGTGAACCGTTACCGGCGCTGCTTACGTTCAACGCAGTAATACTGTTCTGTTCGCCAGCATGCACCTGCGCACTCAAGACGCCGAATGCGACAAGCATACTCAGCAATCGAACCGCATTCTTGACCACGTTATTAATTTGTCTCATTTTGTTTTAACTCCCGCAAATCATTCAATTAATTTCAGGCTGCTCACGCGCTTGGTCCAGTCACCGGTGCTGTCTTGCACCATCTCTTCAATGATCACTTCCGTGTCGGTTACTTCTTTTATCGAACCAAAGCTCATGCCGATGTGATTACCTGCCTTGACCCGATACAATTTGCTGTCGGGCGCACGAACCACCGCATAACCAATTTTATTCTGGTAAAGGTAGCCGACCATTTTGATGCCTTCGAGCGGGAACTCCTCCAAAGCCTCTTTGGGGCGATCAAAGTCAGGTTGATCTATTCCGGGGCGGCTACCCGAGGGTTTCTCCGGTTTGCGCGGTTTGAATGGGTCCGGCAAGCTCGCCTCGTTGTTGTAAATAAACGGTTCATACGGCTTTACCTCGGGTGGTGGAGGTATCTTGCCGCGCATATCCGCCCCGGCGTTTTTCACAAAATCGCGCAAATCCTGAAATTCTTCGACACCACAGCCTGCCAGCAATAACGAAATAAGTGCAAGGTGAATTGATCTCATTAATTCCCTCCCCCGTGCCCACCCGACTTCGCCGGGGCTGCAGCTGGTTTTACCAACGGCTTATCCGCTTTTTTCTGAGAAGCCACTTCTTCTTCATCCAGATAGCGAAACGTTTTTGCAATAGCGTCCATCGACAATCCGCCACTTGCAGCACCAGGATTTATCGCTATATCGTTAAGCGTGACAATACGCGGCAATGTTGCAATATCGCTGGAAAACTTGCCAATGTCATCATAACTTCCTGTCACCCTGATAGTAATTGGCTGCTCGGCAAACGAGCCATTGATCTTTTCTCCACCGGGACGAAATAATTCAAACTGCAAGCCACGCCCCAAACCTGCCTGATTGATGTCAGTCAGCAACGCGTCCATTTCCGACTTGCTTGGCAACTGTTTGAGCAACGCACCGAAAGACGCTTGCGTCTCGGTAAGTTGCTTTTTGATCAAGTCCAGATTGATTGCTTCTTTTTTCTTGGTCAAGAAGGTTTCCTTGAGTTTATTTTCTTCTTGCCTGGTGGCTTGCAAACTCTCCCATTGATCTTGCCAATCGAGCAGCGCTCCCGCGGCAACCATGACAGCAAACAACAAGAAGCAAACCAAAATCTTCACTAGCCACGGCCACGAGCCGGGGTTTTTTGGGTTCAGTTTTTTCAGCTCATCCAGATTCATCATGGTACTTAACCCTTTGCGCCAGCAGGCTTGGCTTTTGAGCCAGCAGGTTTAACGGAAGCGCCCACAGCAACTTCTTGAGCTTTGGTTAGATTAAAGGTCAACGTAAATTCGTTTATGCGCGCACCACCTGCACTGGAAGCGCGGATCTCTCCAAGCAAAGGCGAATCCAGCCAAGGCGAATCCTCAACAGCACGCATCAACGTGGAAATACGCGCATTGGATTGCGCATACCCCGCCATGCTTATTTTGCTACCAGTCTGCTTGAGCGTTTTAAGATACACGCCCTCGGGCAGGATGCGCAACATTTGATCCAGCAGATGCACCACATCCGAGCGTGTACTTTGCAGATTTTCCACAACTGTTTTACGCGCCAGCAGAGAATCCGTTTGTTCTTTCAGTTTCTTTATTTCATCGATTTGTTTATCCAGTACCGTAATCTCCTGCTTAAGGTAAGCGTTGCGTCGCTCCTGGAAGGATATTTGCGTACTGATCGCAACATGCACGAACCCCACCAACAAAACACCCAACACCAATGAAATCACACTCAGCGCGGCAAACTGGATCTGGTGCGCACGCCGCTTTTCTGCGCGGTGCGGCAGTAGGTTTATGCGTATCATGATGGGTCAAACCTCCGCATAGCGAGCCCACAGGCAATCATTAATGCTGGCGCATCAGCCTGAATCTGCCGTGGCTTGATTCGACTGGAAAGCGTCATTAATGCAAACGGGTTTGCCACCATAGTACTGACTTGCGTTCGGGTGGCCACCGCATCGTCCAAGCCGGGCAATACCGCACACCCTCCCGCAAGCACGATGTAATCAATCTCGTTATATTGCGACGAAGTAAAGAAAAATTGAAGTGCTCGAGCTATTTCCATCGCCACATTCTCTCGGAACGGCGACAGGACTTCGCTCTCGTAATTATCCGGCAAGCCACCGTTGCGCTTTGCAGCTTCGGCCTCTTCGGCAGACAAACCAAAAATGGCTTGAATCTGCTGGGTCAACTGGTTTCCGCCAACCTGCTGGTCTCTGGTATATACCGATTGGCCGTTACGCAACACATTGATGTTCATCACCGTTGCACCTATGTCGACCAGTGCTACACACTTGTCGACGGCGCCATCAGGTAGCTGAACCCGGATTTGCTCAAAAGCCATCTCGGCCGCATATGGCTCGACATCAACGACCAACGCTTTCAAACCCGCAGCTTGAGTTGCTGCAACACGGTCTTCAACATTTGCTTTGCGGGAAGCAGCCAGCAACACTTCGATTTCTTCGGGGTTGCCCGGTGCAGGACCAATTACCTGAAAATCCAGATTAACTTCATCTAGCGCAAATGGAATGTACTGGTTTGCCTCTGATTCAACCTGATACTCCAAGTCTTCCTCGCGCATACCGGCAGGCAACAGAATCTTCTTGGTTATCACCGCTGCGGCCGGAAGCGCCAAACTGACGTTTTTGATGCGGCTGCCTAATTTCTTCCAAGCCCGTTGCAAACTTTCTGAAAGTGCGTCCAAGTTATTGACGTTACCGTCGGTCACGGCATCTTTGGGAAGCTGCTCTATCGCATAGCGTTCGACGATATAACCAGCACCTTTTGGCGCCTCGCTTAGCTCGACCATCTTGACTGAGGACGAACTTATATCCACGCCTATCAGGGGTGGGGTTGTGGTCTTCAAAAAATCCAGAGGGATGTCAAAATTTACTTTGGACATAGGCCGTTTCGAGCTTTTCCGTATAAAGTGGATTAAATCCTAGCAATAACTATTAACTGTGTAAAGCTATTTTTAATGTGCTATTAATCCGCGTGGAGCCGATATAATCCCGAGCGTCGCTTCACCAATCCCTTATTTTCGGACAAATTGTATATGTTTTCCCGCCGCTGGATTTTCCCGATCCTCGCCATGTTGGCCCTCGTTCTACTCCCGGTGATATTGCTTGGTTTAGCGGTTATGCTGGCCTATCCTACGCTGCCATCGCTGGAAGCGCTTACCGAATATAAACCCAAAATACCGCTGCGGGTTTACAGCGCCGAGGGTGTGCTGCTTGGTGAATTCGGTGAAGAGCGGCGAGCGTTGGTCAAAATCGCTGAAGTGCCAAACATTTTGAAAAATGCTGTTCTTGCTGCCGAAGATGATCGGTTTTACGAACATGGCGGAGTAGATTACACGGGGGTGTTACGCGCAGCAATTTCAAACTTTACCTCCGGTGGCGCAAAACAGGGGGCAAGCACCATTACCATGCAGGTGGCGCGCAATTTTTTTCTTTCCAAAGAAAAAACTCTGGTACGCAAATTTGATGAAGCACTGCTCGCTTTTAAAATTGAGCGCAGTTTGAGCAAAGATGAAATCCTGCAACTTTATCTAAATCAAATTTATCTCGGTCAGCGCACATATGGTTTCGCTGCAGCATCCCAAACTTATTTCGGCAAGCCTCTCGGCAAACTTAGCGTTGCCGAAACCGCCATGCTTGCAGGGCTACCCAAGGCACCTTCCTCTTATAACCCGGTAGTCAACCCGAAACGGGCCAAATTACGTCAACTTTACGTGCTGCGCCGTATGCACGAGTTGCATTTTATCAATGATGAGCAGCTCCGGTTCGCACAACAGCAGCCAATCGTGACCAAGCACAGCAAACAGGAATTCGGCATCAAATCGGATTTCATCCTGGAAATGGTTCGCGAGGCCATTTTTGAAAAGTATCGTGAAGACACATACACGCAGGGTTTAAAGGTTTACACCACCATTCGTCAGCAGGATCAGCTTATTGCTTATCAAGCCGTCCGCAAAGGGGTACTGGAATATGACCGTCGCCACGGTTACCGCGGACCGGAAAGTTTTGTCGATTTAAGCAGCGGCAAGAGCGAAGAGCACCTGGAAGATGTCCTGCAGGACGCAACCGACAACGACAACTTGATACCGGCCGTAGTTCTTGAAGCTTCGCCCAAGCAAATCCGCGCATATTGCAAGGGTGGAGAAATAGTTAACATCAGTGGCGATGCCCTGCGATTCGTTCAACGCAATTTGAGCAACAAGATTGCATTAAACCAGCGTATCAGCGCCGGATCGATAATACGCTTGCAGAAAGATGAAAAGGATATCTGGCAAATAAGCCAGCTTCCACAGGTTGAGGCTGCCTTTGTTTCTGGCGATCCCCGCAATGGTGCGATCTACGCGCTGATCGGCGGTTTCGACTTTAACCGCAGTCAGTTCAACCATGTCACCCAAGCCTGGCGTCAACCCGGTTCAAGCTTCAAGCCGTTTATTTATTCCGCTGCGCTGGAAAAGGGGTTCACACCCGCAACACTGATCAATGATGCACCTTTGACCTTCGATGCAGCACAAACTGGCAGCGATCCCTGGCAACCGAAAAATTATGATAATGAATTCGCCGGCCCGATGCGCATGCGCCAGGGTTTGGCCAAGTCAAAAAATATGGTTTCCATACGTATCTTGCAGTCTATTACCCCGCAATATGCCCAGGACTACGTCACCAAATTTGGCTTCGATGCCACCAAACATCCGCCTTATCTGACCATGGCGTTGGGATCCGGATCCGTGACACCGTTACAATTGCTGACGGGTTACTCCGTGTTCGCTAACGGAGGTTTTCGCGTTGCGCCTTACTTTATCGAACGCATCGAAGACTCAAACGGCAATGTGCTTAGCAAAGCCACGCCCGCAGTGGCGGGTGAAGGCGCTGAGCAGGTTATTGATGTGCGCAATGCCTTCACCATGGTCAGCATGATGCAGGACGTGGTGAAACATGGCACCGCCATTCGCGCAATGCAGCTCGGCCGCCAGGATTTGGCTGGGAAAACTGGCACCACCAGCGATTCTGTTGACGCATGGTTTTGTGGTTTTCAACCTACTATAGTGGGTATCTCCTGGATGGGGTTCGACCAGCCGCGAAGTCTGGGTGACAAGGAAACAGGGGGAGGCGCAGCTTTGCCGATGTGGATTGGCTATATGGAAAAAATACTCAAGGATGTGCCTCAGGCTGTTTATACCATGCCGGACAACATGGTTGCCCTGCGCATAAACGAAGAAGGCCACAGTGATGAGAGTGGCTCACTGGTGGATTATTTCTATCAGGAGAACGCCCCTTCCGAACAAACCACGCTCACGCCAAATGAAAAGAGCAGGCACTCAGATGTCATCAAAGACCAACTGCTTTGATACTTTCCATATGACCAAAGAACAACCAGCCAAGAATTATGCTTACAAGCGCGACTTGATGCGCGAACAACTGGCTCATCGGGCCGCCAAATTGATGGCTGAAGATGGCATCACTGATCACGCTTACGCCAAGCGCAAGGCCGCCAAACAACTGAGAGCGGGTGAAACGCATCATCTGCCCAGCAACGAAGAAATAGATGTCGCTCTGAGCAAGTTTCGCAGCCTGTTTCAAAGCGAAAGCCATCCGGAAATTTTGTATCGGCTACGCGAAGAAGCGCTCTCCCTCATGCACATGTTGGCGGAGTTTCGCCCCTACCTGACCGGCTCGGTATTAACCGGCACGGCAGGTGCACAGTCGGATATCAATATAATGCTGTTTTCAGATGATGCAAAAGCCGTGTTGTTATTTTTACTGAAACACAGCATTTCTTTTGACGATGGAGAATGGGTTGTTCATTTATCAGGGCGGAATTTGAGCGTGCCATGCTACACCCTGACCGGCAAATTCAACACGCAGGCACACATCATCGTCCTACCCGAAAACGCGCGCCACAATGGCAGTCGCCACCCCAGCACTCATGCAGATATTGCAGCGGTGGAAACGTTATTGGCGGGTTGATGCGGTTAAATATCCAATGGCTAGAAATTTCACGGATTGCCTCAATCGGTGAAATATCGAAGGGCTGCGCAAGGTTACGCTCTATTGCAAGTGCAGCTTTATGAGCATTAATTTTTTGGGCTACGCAGTATCGCGGCTGCCACCGCCCACTCCGCATCGAGCAAACGGTTTCGCTTGTCCTCCGGCACGCGCTGCATGAATGCGCAATTCTGTCTGTGGATGGTGATGCCCCGGTCACGCGTGACGTAGCCGATGATAGCGTCCGGTTTCTCCGGCCTGCAGCACTTGGCCAGTTTGATCATCAAATTGTCCACGCCTTCGATCAGCACGCCCGTTGAAGAGGCGCGTTGCGCGGTGTGCTTATGGGCAACGGGCTGGGGAATAAACGCCGGTTTCGCGGGGACTTCCTGCTGGATAGCGAGGCCGACGCGGCGCGTGGTTATTTCGCCGCGCCCGAGTGCGGCGAACAACTCTTCCAGCTTGTGAAAGCGCAAGCGCTGCGCGACTTTTTCCTGGTTGACAGTGCTCACGCCCAGCCGCTGCAATTCGCGCTCGAGCAATATCCTGCCCTGCGCAACGCTGTCATCCAGATTCTGCGTCTTGAACCAATGCCGCACACTGGCCCGCGCACGCGCGCTTTTCAGGTAGCCGAGCTGCGGACTGAGCCAGTCGCGGCTCGGCGCACCCTGTTTCGCAGTGAGGATTTCCACCCGCTGGCCGTTCTGCAATTGGTATTTGAGCGGCACGATGTTGCCGTTGACCTTGGCTCCACGGGTGCGGTGGCCGAGGCCGGTATGCAGGGTGTAAGCAAAATCCACCGGGGTCGCACCCTTGGGCAAATCCATGACCTTGCCCAGCGGGGTGAACACATATACGCGGTCTTGCAGCAATTCATTTTTGAATTGTTCTTGCAGGTTGCCGCTATCGGCCAGCTCCGCCTTCCACGCCAGTATCTGGCGCAACCAGGCAATTTTATCGTCAAATCCGGCATCGGATTTTTTGTTTTCCTTGTAGCGCCAATGCGCGGCGACGCCGAGTTCCGAATCGTTGTGCATATCGTGCGTGCGTATCTGCACTTCCAGCGCGAGTTGCCGCGGCCCGGTCACGGCGGTGTGCAGCGAGCGGTAGCCGTTGCTCTTGGGATTCGCGATATAGTCGTCGAACTCGCTGGCAATCGGCGGCCACAATTCATGCACCACGGAGAGCGCCGCATAACAATTCTGGATGTCGCTCACCAGGATGCGCACGGCACGCACATCGTAGAGCTCGCCGAACTCGACCTGCTTGCGCTTCATCTTGTTGATGATGCTGTGGATGTGCTTGGGGCGCCCGCTCACCTCGGCTTCGACGCCGGCCTCGGCCAGCGTCTGCTTGAGCCGTGCGATTACTTCCGCAATGTAGTGTTCCCGGTTCACGCGGCGCTCGTCGAGCAACTTGGCCACTTTTTTGTAGAGACCCGGTTCCAGGTAGCGCAGCGACAGGTCTTCCAGCTCCCACTTGAGTTGCCACACGCCGAGCCGGTTCGCCAGCGGTGCGAAAATACTTTGCGTCTCCTGCGCGATCTGTTTTTGCCGCTCCGGGTTTGCGCCGGACAGGCTGCGCAGAGTCTGGGTGCGCTCGGCGAGTTTGATCAGCACAACGCGGATGTCTTCCACCATCGCCAGCAACATTTTGCGCAGGCTTTCGACCTGCTGCGCGGCCTCGTCCTTGTCTTGCGCGCCGCGCATCTCGCTGAACAGACGAATCCGTTCCACACGCGAGATGCCTTCAACCAGAGCCGTCACGTTGCGGCCAAAACGTTCGGTCAACACCTCAGCCCAATCCCCCAGCAAATCCGGCACGGCATGCAGCACGGCAGCCGCGATGGTCTCATGATCCAGGTGCATGCCGATCAGGATGGATGCCGAGCCGAGCGCGTGCTGCAACAGAGGCGTGCCGGTGACTTCGGCCTGTCCGTGGTAGAGCGGCGCGGCGAATTCGCACGCCCGGCTGATCAGTGAAATCTCTGCGGTTGGGTAAACGGCGGTCAACGCAGTCAGCCAATGCTGAATATCTGCGCTGTCCTCACCCGCGAGAGTGGGAAAGCTGTGCTGAACTGAAACCATGCGCATCAAACCGGGTAGAAAATCCTGATGCGAAGATTACACGGATTAGGAACCATGTCCACTATTCTGGCCCGAGCAAAACCGGACATTTCAATCTACCCCCACAATAATATGCAAATGAGACTTTCCGCGCCAAGGAGGTGTAAACTTCCACTCGAATCGTTTCGGCTGGCAGTATTGTTGTTCCATACAAGGAGGCAATATGAAACACGTTTACGATTACACGATTGTCGGCGGGGGGCTGGCGGGTGCGTCGGCTGTGCAGGGCATTCGTGAGCTGGATGCAACGGGAAAGATACTGCTGGTCAGCGAGGAAAATCACCTGCCCTATGACCGCCCGCCGCTGTCCAAGAAGCTGTGGTTCGGCAAGAAGAAGGTGGAGGACATCTTCCTCCATGACCGCGCGTTCTACGACAGGCATGCGGTTACTCTGGCGCTGGGCGCAACGGCGGCGCGGCTTGATCCCGATGCAAAAACGCTGACTACTATTCAGGGCGAGACTTACGGCTACGGCAAACTGCTGCTGGCGACGGGCTGCAAGCCGCGGACGCTGTCCATCCCCGGCGGCGATCTCGATGGCATCTGTTATTTCCGCGGCTTGGACGATTACCTGCGTACCCGTGAGGCGGCCGCTGAGGGCAAGTCCGCAGTGGTGATCGGTGGCGGCTTCATCGGCTCGGAGCTGGCCGCTGCGCTGAACATCTGCAAGCTGCATGTCACGATGATTTTCCCCGGCGCATTCCTCTGCGACCGCGTGCTTCCGGACTACCTGGGGCGGGCGGTGCAGCGTCGCTACCAGGAGAAGGGGGTCAGGATACTGGCAGGTGATAAGCCCGTTTCTTTCAGCAAAAATGACGGCAAATTCATTACCCACACTGGGAACGGCGAGCCAATCGAGTCGGATATCGTGATCGTCGGCGTGGGCGTCATCCCCGAGATGGAGCTGGCCAAAAGCGGCGGCCTGGAAGTGGGCAACGGCATCGTGGTGAACGAATACCTCGAGACTTCCCGCCCGGATATTTACGCCGCTGGCGACAACGCCTTTTTTCCTTACCGGGTACTGGGGCAGCCGATACGCATCGAGCACTGGGATCATGCCCTCAACCAGGGAAAATGGGCGGGGCGCAACATGGCGGGTGCGCGCGAGCCTTATACCTATCAGCCGTATTTCTTTTCCGACCTGTTCGAGTTCGGCTACGAAGCGACCGGCGAGGTCGATTCGCGGCTGGAGACTTGCGCCGACTGGCAGAAGGAAAACGACACCGGGGTTATCTACTACCTGCGCGACGGAAAGGTCAGGGGCGTGATGATGTGCAACGTGTGGGACAAGGTCGAGATGGCGCGCGAACTGATCCGCAAAGGAGAATGGATGCCGCCGGAGAAACTGCGCGGACTGATCCGCTAGCTTGCGCCGTTGTTTTTTACCGGATTCGCAACATACAACCCGAGAAAAATCTGGAAAGGACGTTATGGACAGCATCCGTATTTGTGATCTTCTTGTCCGCTGCATTTTGGGTATAAACGATAATGAGCGCCGCGAAAAGCAGGACGTGGTGATCAACCTGACCCTCTACACCGATCTGCACAAGGCAGGCAAAAGCGACCGTATCGAGGATACCGTCGATTACCGCGCACTTAAAAAACGCGTCCTATCGATGGTGGAAAGCTCGCAATATTTATTGCTGGAAGCGCTGGCGGAAGCCGTTGCGGAATTGTGCCTCGACCGGCATGAGGTGCTACAGGTCGATGTGTGCGTGGAGAAGCCGCACGCACTGCGCTTTGCCCGAAGCGTGGCGGTGGAAATCACCCGGAAGCGCTGAGAGGCTATGGCGCGCGCCTTCATCGGTATCGGTTCGAACATCGAGCCTGCAAAGAATGTAAGAGCAGCAATCCGCAGCCTTGCGCAGCAAACGCGCGTAGGCGGCATATCCATGGTCTATTGCACCGATGCGCTCGACCATCCGGAGCAGCCGCCTTATTACAATTGCGTGGTAGAAATCGAAACAGAAACGCCCCCTGCAGAAGTGCAACATGATCTATTGCGCCCGATCGAGACAAGCCTGGGACGTAAGCGCAGCGAGGACAAATATGCGCCGCGGACGATCGACCTAGATTTGATTCTTTACGGCGACCTGGCGATAGATGCGGAAGATATCAAACTTCCCGACCCGGACATCCTGGAACGACCGTTTCTTGCCACCCCGCTCTTCGAGTTGGCGCCGGACCTGGTGCTGGCAGGATATAACTTGCGAATCGGCGAAATTGCGGCAAGGCTGCCGCAGGACACGATGAGGCCGATGGAGGATTACACCAGGCTGTTGAGAGAAGAAGCGAGCCGTGGTTTCGACGTCAAATGAGACAGCCTCTCCGGCCAAAAAACTGAATGCTGCGCGGGAGCCTGCATCACTGCCGAACCGGTCATCCCTTGACCGATCCTTATTCAATTACGGGACACCCGATAGCCGGCGATTCGCTAAGCAATCAACGCCACGCTCTTTACCTGCGCGAAAACTTCCATGCCCGGCACCAGTCCGAGTTGGTCGCGCGAACGGCGGGTTATGCGCGACAGCATTATGTGCTTACCACCGACCGTTAGCCGTAAAGCTACACGGTCCGGTCCCTCATCCTGAATCCCGGCGATGCGCGCCTCCAAGATGTTGCTGATGCTGGAACCCTGCGGCGCAACGGTGGCGATGCTCACGTCGCGCGCCAGCACGCGGGCGCGCACCATGCTGCCGATAGCGCGTTCCACCTTGCTCACCCACAGGCTGCCACCGGAGAAATCCAGCCGGGTAAGATGATATTTCTCGTCATGGGCGGCCATGCTGGCTTCGATCACCGCACCCGCATCGTCCAGATGTGCGGTGGGCAGATCCAGCCGCCCCAAAATCTCGTTGAGCGCACCGCTGGCGATGACGCGCCCCTCCTCCATCAGCACCAGTTGATCGGCCAGCCGCGCCACTTCGTCCAGCGCGTGGCTGACGTAGATCACCGGGATATCCAGCTCGCCGTGCAGCCGCTCCAAGTACGGCATGATTTCATGTTTGCTCGCGGCATCCAGCGCCGAGAGCGGCTCGTCCATCAGCAGCAGGCGCGGGCTGGTGAGCAGCGCGCGGGCGATGGCGACGCGCTGCCGTTCGCCGCCGGATAACCCCGCCGGACTGTCGCGCCCGACCAGCTTGTTCAGGCCGAGCCACTCCACCACCTGCTCCAGTTGCACCCTGCGCTGATCGGGCGGAATGCGCTTCAGTCCATATTCCAGATTGCGCCGCACCGACAGATGCGGGAACAGGCTGGCCTCTTGGAACACATAACCCAGCGGGCGCCGATGCACCGGCAGAAAATTTGCGCCGTCCTGCCACACTTCGCCCTTCACTTGCAGCAACCCATTGGCCGTCCGTTCCAGCCCCGCGATACAGCGCAGCAAGGTGGTCTTGCCCGAGCCGGACGGACCGAACAGCGCGGTGACGCCATGCGCCAATACCTGCAAATCTGCATGCAACGCAAAACCGGGGTAGGACAGATTGAAGCGGGCGTGGATCATTTTAGAAAAACCTTTTGCCACAGAGAACACAGAGAGTGTGGCGGCTCAAATTGCTTCTCTGGCTGAATCGAGTGATGGGATCAAACAGTCGCTTTTTCTCTGTGATCTCTGTGATCTCTGTGATCTCTGTGATCTCTGTGATCTCTGTGATCTCTGTGATCTCTGTGATCTCTGTGATCTCTGTGATCTCTGTGATCTCTGTGATCTCTGTGATCTCTGTGTTCTCTGTGTTCTCTGTGGCCAGCTTTTTGGTTCTCGAAGTCATTTGCGCTTTCCGGTCGGGTTGAAGGTATACAAAGCCAGCAGCACGACAAAGGCAAACACCACCATCCCCGCCGACAGCCAGTGCGCCGCGGTATATTCCATCGCCTCGACATGGTCGTAAATCTGCACCGACACCACGCGCGTCTTGTCCGGGATATTGCCGCCGATCATCAGCACCACGCCGAATTCGCCGACGGTATGCGCGAAGCCGAGCACCGACGCGGTAAGCAGGCCGGGCTTGGCAAGCGGCAGCGCCACGCTGAAGAAAGTATCCGATGCGGATGCGCGCAGCGTCGCGGCAGTTTCCAGCGCGCGCTCGGGAATAGACTCGAAGGCGTTTTGCAGCGGCTGCACCACGAACGGCAACGAATAAAATACCGAGGCGATCACCAGTCCGGCGAAAGTAAACGGCAGCAGGCCGATCCCCAATGCTTGCGTGAGATGGCCGAGCGGGCCGGATGGCCCCATCGCCACCAGCAAATAAAAACCAATCACCGTCGGCGGCAACACGATGGGCAGCGCCACCACCGCGCCGACCGGCCCCTTCCACCAGGAACGGGTGCGCGCCAGCCACCATGCAATCGGCGTACCAACCAGCAGCAGGATGATGGTGACCACCGCCGCCAGCTTGAAGGTAAGCCAGATCGCGGACAGGTCGGCGGAAGAAAAAGCAGATTCCATTATGTTATTTCAAATACTCCAAAAATACGCATCCCCTCTCCCTTGCGGGGAGAGGGCTAGGGAGAGGGTAGAAGCTGTGTCGGCTCTACAGTGCAGCAACTCATTTTACTTCGCCCGGCAATGCAAAACCGTAACGCGTCATCACCATGCGCGCCTCCTTGCCCGCCATGAAACTCGCAAAGGCCTGCGCCAGCGGATTGCCAGCAGCATGCTTGGTGATGATGAAACCCTGCTCCAGCGGCTGATGCAGCTTGTCGGGAATCAGCGCATACCCGCACCTTCGACCAAGCTCAGGACAGGCCTGCTTTACCAGCTCGGGGCTGAGCGCCAACGACAATGCGATGATGCCGACCTGCGCATTGCCGGTCTGCACAAATTGTGCGGTCTGCGCGATGTTCTCGCCATAGACCAGTTTGGCTTCCACCTTCTCCCACACACCCGATGCTTTCAGCGCCTCTTCCGCGCGCTTGCCATAAGGCGCGTGCTTCGAATTGGCGATAGCGATTTTCTGGATTGTTGGATCGGCAAGATCGGTGAGCGTTATCTTCCCGGCATCGCGCAACGGGCTCCACAGCACGATGCGCCCCACCGCATAGGGCTGCACCTCGGAGGCGGCAAAGCCTTCTTCTTTAAGCGCTCGCGGATAGGCAATGTCGGCGGAGAAATATAGGTCGAAAGGCGCACCCTGCCGGATCTGCGCCTGGAATTTGCCGGACGAGCCGTAGATAGTTTCCACCCGGTCGGCGGGATGCGCCTTCTCGAACAGCACAACGATCTCGTCCAGCGCGAACTTCAGATCGGCGGCGGCGGCGATGGTGATTTTTTCGCCCGCGTGCGCCGCGTGCCCCGCAAGCAGCAGGAAAAACAACAGCGTTCGAGCAAGCCATGCGGCAGGCATTGCTATAGTTTCGGCTTGGCGTGCGCCGGTCGAAACGCCTTGCACTGTTCCGGGTCGGATTCCAGGTACGCGCCTTCGATCAGGTCGATGCAGTACGGGATGGCCGGGAACACGGCATTCAGGCAATCGTCGATTGCGGAAGGCTTGCCGGGCAGGTTGACGATCAGGCTCTTGCCGCGTATCCCGGCGGTCTGCCGCGACAGGATCGCGGTGGGTACGAATTTCAGCGACGCGGTGCGCATCAGTTCGCCGAAGCCCGGCATCATCTTCTCGCATACCGCTTCAGTGGCTTCCGGCGTGACGTCGCGCAGCGCCGGGCCGGTGCCGCCGGTGGTGACGATCAGACAGCAATTTTCCACGTCGCTTAACTGGCGCAGCGCGGCTTCGATCTCCGGCTGTTCGTCGGGGATCACTTTTGCCACCGCCTGCCACGGCGAGGTCAGCACGCGCGTGAACCATGCGTGGATGGCCGGGCCGCCCTTGTCTTCGTATTCGCCGCGGCTGGCGCGGTCGGAAATGGTCAGAATACCGATTCGAGCAACACCCATAATTTCACTCCTTGAAACCTGCGTCATCCTGAAAAACTGTACCGTCGAGCAGTTGCACCGTTACCGCGTTGCCCGCCGTCAATCCATTGCAGTCGGCCGGTATGACCGCCAAGCCGTCCGCTCTGGCCATCGACAGCAGCATGCCGCTGCCCTGCGCGCCGGTGGAAGTGGCCGCGTAGCCGCCCGCTTCCTTCGCCAGCAACACGCGGATGAATTCGGTGCGCCCCGGCTGGTGCTTCACGTTATGCGTCATCCGCGCCTCGATGGTGCGGCGGTAGGTGCGCGCATACCCCATCATGCGGCGCAATGCAGGCACGACAAACTGCTCGAAGCACACCATGCTGGATACCGGATTGCCCGGCAATCCAAAAACAAAAGTACCTGCGGCGGCGCATTGCTGCGTTGCTCGGTGCTCGCTTCCTTGTCTATCTTCAAGATATGCCTGCGTCGCTGCGCTCCTCGCGCCTTGCACTGCATCCGCCTCGGCTACTTTTGTCGGTGGAACCTTGCCGAACGCGACCGGATGTCCCGGCTTCATCGACACGCGCCAGAACAGCATCTGTGCGCCCAACGCCTCGATGGTCGGGCGGACGTAATCGTGCACGCCGACCGAGGTTCCGCCGGAAACCAGCAGCACGTCGTATTCCAGCCCGCGTCGCAGATAGCGCGCCAGCTCTTCGGGGTCGTCGCGCGCGATGCCGAGCAGCACCGGATCGATGCCGAGCGCCTGCACCTGCCCCATCAGCGCGTAGCTGTTGGAGTTGGGTATCTTGTTTAAATCAATAGGCTCGTCGAGGCCTTCCAGTTCGTTGCCGGTCGACAGGATCGCCACGCGCGGCCGCCGGTACACCTGCACCTGCGCGCATTTCACAGTCGCCAGCACGCCGATCACACCCGGCGTGATCGTAGTACCGGGGGTCAGCACCACCTCGCCGTTGCGCATGTTTTCACCGAGCCGGCGGATGTCGTTGCCCGATTTGACCGCCAGATTGATCTGCACGCGGTTATCCGGTTTTGCCTCGGTATCCTCAACCCGGATCACCGCATCCGCACCCTGCGGCATCGGTGCACCGGTCATGATGCGCGCGCACTGGCCGGGTGTCAGCGTTTTGGTCGGCAGGTCCCCCGCCTTGATGTCTTCGATGATTTCCAGTGTGGCAGGAATACCGGCCAGATCCGCACTGCGCAATGCATAGCCATCCATCGCCGATATGTCGAAGGGTGGCTGGTCGCGGTTGGCGCGCACTTCCTCGGCCAGCACACGGCCCAGCGACTGTTCAAGTTTCACTTGCTCCGCGCCCAATGCCACGACCGATTCAAGGACACATTGCTGCGCCGCCGCCACCGACAGATATTCCATTACCTCGCTCCATTCATTGCCGCCTCGACATCCTGCGGCGTGTCCAGATCGAAAAAACTGCGCAGGTGCGGGTCGGCCTTCAGCATCTCTGCTTCGTCCACATAGCGCACATCCAGCTGTTTTATTACGTCGCGCAAACCTTTCTGCTGCGCCGCCAGACTCGCGCGCAGCGGCGCAAGGCAACTGGCCGCATAGAATGCCGCCAGCGGCTGCGGGTGTCCATGCACGACGGGGACGACTGCTTGGTGCTGCAAACGATATCCGGCAAGCAACTCGATCACTTCCGGCACGACGAACGGCATATCGCAGGCCACCATGAACGCCCACGGCGTGGTGATTTTACCCACGCTGGCGACCAGTCCGGCCAGCGGGCCGCCGTTGTGCAGTTCGTCGCAGACTTGCGGCAGATCGATTCCGGCGCGCGGCTGGCGCACGCTGACGATCACCTGCGGAAAGATTTGTTGCATGGTGTCGGCAACTGTCTGCAACAAAGTTTTTTCACCCAATGTCACGTTTGCCTTGTCGCGCCCCATGCGCTGAGAATCGCCGCCCGCCATGATAATCGCGGTGCAATCTCCAATCATTTTGGTGTGCGGTCGAGCATGAACTGCGCAATCCCGGCGATATCTTCCAGCCCGAAATGCGGCAACTGCGGATAGATTTCGTCCATGTCGGTGACGATGGCGATCAGCCCGCCTTCAATCGTGCAACGCGGCGGCTTGGCGCACTCGCGGCGCAGCACTTCGATCTTCACCCCGGAACAGCGGGAAAAACCTTCCGCCAGCACCAGATCGGCCTCGCCGAGGAAGCGTTGCGCCAGTTGCTCCGGTTCGCGCCGGTCAACCGCGTCGGCGACCAGTTGCAGCTCGTTGGACGTGACCAGCATGCTCAACACCGCGCCCGCCTGTTTGTAGCGGTAGCTGTCCTTGCCGGGGGTATCCAGCACCACTTTGTGATGCGCGTGTTTGATGGTCGCCACGCGCAGCCCCCTGCCGCTCAGTTCGCGCAGCAGTTTTTCGACCAAGGTGGTCTTGCCGGAACCTGAGTGCCCTACAAAGATGAATACGGGCGGGCTCATGGATGCGGCGTCACCCACGACTCGCCCTGCGGCGTGAATTCTTTTTTCCAGATCGGCACGCGCTGTTTCAGCTCGTCTATCATCCAGCGGCAGGCTTCCAGTGCGGCCACGCGGTGCTCCGCGCCTGCCGCGATAAACACGATGTTTTCGCCGCCCTTGACCGTGCCGACGCGATGCACGATGCGCGCATCCAGCAAAGCGTATTTCTCGATCGCATCGCTGCGCAACCGGTTCAGCTCCGACAGCGCCATGCTACCGTAGGCATCGAAGCTGATTTCCGAGACCTCGCGGCCTTCCGAAAAGTCGCGCGCGCAGCCGAGAAACGTGGCAATGCCGCCCATGCGTTTCGAGCTGGTTTGTAGCGCCCTGATTTCCTCATCCTGGGAAAAATCTTCCTGCTGAATCCTGACTGCTTCCTTCATTTCATCCCCATCCGCTAATCAACCACCCGAGAATTTGGCCATAAACGCCACTTCGCTGTTGTCCGCGAGCGCCAGCGACATATCGCGCACATGTTCGCCATTGACCGCCATCATTGTCGCCAGATGCGTGGCTTCGGGGTACTGTGCCGCCAGCATTTCCTTCAGGCTGCCCAGCGTCAGCCCCGGCACATGTGCCACCGAAACTTCTCGCTCGCCCGTTGCAGCTGCGATTGGGCCGAAGAACAGTACCCTGATCATTTCATCTCTCCACGCAACCCCAAGTCTTCCCGAAGCCCCTGATTTTCTCGAAGCCAGACCCCGCTCTTGCCGCCGCGCTTTTCTTCCAGTTGCACGTACTCGATGCGCATGCCGCGATCGATCGCCTTGCACATGTCATAGATAGTGAGCAAAGCCACATTCGCCGCGCACAGCGCTTCCATCTCGACGCCAGTCTGCCCCGTGCAGCTCGCCGTAGCGACAACCTTGATGCCCACGCAACCGCTTGCGTCAGGCTCGGCAATCTCGCTGAACTTGACATCCACGCCGGTCAGCGCAATGGGATGGCACATCGGAATCATGTCGGCAGTGCGCTTCGCCGCCATCACTGCGCCGACATCGGCTACTATCAGCACGTCGCCTTTGGCGATTTTGCCTTCCCGGATACGCGCCAGCGTTTCGGGTTGCATGCGCAGAATGCCGCTGGCAATCGCAACGCGCCGGGTGCTGGATTTCTCCGCAACATCCACCATGCGCGCCCGGCCCGCATCGGAGAAATGAGTCAATTCGTCCATTTGAATACCTATCCGATCTATCGAAGCATACCGCCACAAGCGCGGCAGGCAGGGTCTCTGCTCAACGTGCTGCGCATGATATTCATGTCCAGCGCGTTGACCGTCAGCAGCTTGCCGCTCAGGCCGCGTTCTATACCCATCAGCAGCTTGAGCGTTTCCGCCGCCTGCAACGAGCCGATGATGCCGACCAGCGGGGCAAATACCCCGGTGGTCGCGCAACGCAATTCTGCGGCCTGGCTGTCTTCGGGAAACAGACAGTTGTAACAGGGCGATTCTTCTTGAAGAGGCGCCTCTGGAAGCCGAAAATCGAATACCGAAACCTGCCCGTCGAATTGAATCGCCGCACCCGATACCAGCGGTTTGCGCTGAGCCAAGCAAGCGCGATTGACGGCATAGCGCGTGGCAAAATTATCGCTGCAATCCACCACCACATCGGTTTGCGCGACCAGATCACGCAGCTGCGCTTCATCGACACGCACCGGCAACGCAACGCACACGACTTCAGGATTGATGTCGCGCAATACTGCTTGTGCGGATGCGACTTTGGGCTGCCCGACCGATGAAGTACGATGGATGATCTGGCGTTGCAGATTGCTGAAATCTACCGTGTCATGGTCGCACAGGGTTAGTTTGCCGACCCCGCTGGCGGCGAGATACAACGCGGTGGGCGAACCGAGTCCACCCAGGCCGATGATGAGCGCTCTGGCATCGAGCAGACGCTGCTGCCCCTCGATACCGATCTCATTCAGCAGGATATGCCGGCCATAGCGCAGCAGTTGTTGATCGTTCATACGGGCAGTCTACAATCAAATATATGAATAGATACACGCGGAAGAATTTTCATCCGCCAATATAGGACATTTCTATTTTTTCTCTTGGCATTTCTGTTGCAGCATGGCGCAGCTGCGAATAGCGGTCGCTGCGCTGCTCCCAGTGCTCTGCGATCAGACAGGTCAGCATTTGGTCGGTTGCACCCAGCCGCAACGGCCCGCGCAAATCTGCGCCTCCGCTGGCAAACAGGCAGGTGTAAAACTTGCCGTCGGTGGAAAGTCTGGCGCGGGTGCATTCGTGGCAAAACGCCTGGGTGACCGAGGCGATCACCCCGATTTCACCGCCGCCATCCGCATAATGCCAGCGTTCCGCCACTTCACCGATATAGTTTGGATCAACCTGCCAGATAGGGTAACGGCTATTGATCTGTTCCAGTATTTCCCGTGCCGTGACCACCTCATCCATGCGCCAGCCGTTGGTGCAGCCCACGTCCATATATTCGATAAAGCGCAACACGACACCGCTGTTGCGGAAGTGCCCGGCCATCGGGATGATTTCGTGGTCGTTCACGCCGCGCTTGACTACCATGTTTACCTTGATCGGAGCCAATCCGGCCCGCTGCGCGGCAGCGATGCCGTCCAGCACGGTTTTGACCGGCACGTCCGAGCCGCTCATGCGCCGGAAGGTTTCCTCAGTCAGCCCATCCAGGCTGATGTTGATACGGGACAAGCCTGCGTCCTTGAGCGGCTGCGCTTGCCGGGACAACAGCACCGCGTTGGTGGTCATCGCGACCTCAACGGGTTTCCCTTCCTGTGTGCGCAGGTTGGACAGCCTTTCGATGAGCCGTTCGATGCCCCGGCGCAACAGCGGCTCACCGCCGGTCAGGCGGATTTTCTGCACACCGGATCGAATAAACAATTTGACCAGCTGCTCGATTTCTTCAAAGCTGAGCAATTCGGCGCGCGGCAGGAAGGCATGATCCTTGTCGAAGGCCTCGCGCGGCATGCAGTAAGTGCAGCGCATATTGCAACGGTCAGTGACTGAAATGCGCAAGTCCTGCATGGGACGCCGCATGGTGTCGGTAGCGCGCGGCCCGCCCGGCAAGCCATAATCCTGGAGCGCGCGCGCCGTGGCAAAAGCGGTTGAAATAACTTTTAATCCGTCTGTCATGTTGACGTGAATAGTTGGAAAATCATCAAGGCATAACGCAATCTGCGCAACTCCAATTGCGTGAGCCGAGCTAATAAAGGGCGGTTTTGTTGGTGCAAATAAATTCGCCTCACCCATCCAAAAGCGCCGTTCGACAGTATGGGTCCGCAGATCATTCACAACCAACAACTATTTGCCTGGCTCGGGAAATGTTTGGTTACAAATTGGGTTTTGACTCAGCACTCAAAACCGCCGGTAACAATTATAATTCGACCCGTTCATCGCGCCCCTCGCCGATAAGGCCGGACTTTACGGCAAAGCAACCAATTAAGGTTCATTTAATAATCATTTGCAATACTGCCATCGACAAAGCTTGGACTTTAACGGCAACGCTACGGTCTTGGCCGGGAGGCAGTGATCTGCCGGAACAACTTCTCAAAATTTACCACTGGAACTTTCGCCATGACTTTATCGCCTTTTCACACCGGCGAACTTGATGCGCAGCAACGCTGGGGCAACCCGGAACTGTGGACCGAGGCACGCATCAGTCAGCTTATCTGGGATCGCATTCCGGAACAGATTCACGCCAGGATCGAGGCGGCGCCGTTCTTCTTTCTCGCCACCAGTTCTTCCGATGGCCGTTGCGACTGCTCGTTCAAGGGCGGCGGACCAGGCCTGGTCAAGGTGCTGGCCCCAAACCGCCTAGCTTTCCCGCATTTCGAGGCGCGGGTGAAAGGCAATGGCGCCTACATGAGCCTCGGTAATATCCTGCTCAATCCCTATGTCAGCATGCTGTTCATCGATTTCGCCGACGGCGCGCGCCTGCGCGTGAACGGGCGGGCTTCCATTCATGAAAACGCGGAAATGATGGAGTCGTTTCCGCAGGCGGAATGCGTTGTGGTTGTGGACGTTGAACTGGTCGCGCCAAGCTGCTCGGCCTATATCCCCCGCATGGTTCCTGCCGAACCGCTCCCCGGTGCAGCGAAATGAGTTCCTACCGCATCGCCGTCAACGTCGAGTGGACCAGCAAGTGCAATGCGCTTTGTCCGATGTGTCCGAGGGATTTGATCGAGCACCCCCAGCTTATGACCGGGCAAACCTGGTGGCAGGTGCTTGGCCAGCTGTCCCCGCAGGACGTGTTCCGCGCCGTCATCGCAGGCTACGGCGAACCCACCACACATACCAAATTTTGGGAATTCGTGGACGACATGCGCCACCACCCGGTCCGCTTCGACATGGTAAGCAACGGCCACCAGCTCGATACCGAACGTATCCGGCATCTGGACGGCGCGATCGACCTGCTGATTGTTTCTTTTTCCAGCATAGATCCTGATGTGTATAAACGGGTGCATGTCAATCTCGACCAGGCGCGCGTCATGGACAACATCCGCACGGCGCAGCAGCTTTTCAAGCATACCCGGCTGGCTATCAGCCTCACGCCCATGCCGGAATGCCTGCCGTCCCTGCCGGACACCATCGCCTGGCTGCAAGCGCAGGGCGTGAAAATCCTCACCATGTCGCCCACCTTGTACAACCGTGGCGGCAGTTTGCAGGCGCATGAGCTGGCCACCGAAAAATTGCGGCAAATAATCCAAAAATACCATTTGCACTCGCAGGAACTCGACTTCGTTCCCAGCGTCCGGGATGTTTTCCAGCAGTGGCGCAGCAACACCTTCAAGTGCATCCCGCGCAACATTGATGTTTTCATTTCGGCGAGCGGCGATTACCTGTATTGCTACAACGACGTCAAGCACGATCACCCCATCGGCCATGTGGCGAACCTTGGCATCCGCGAAGTGCTGGCCAAACGCGAGGGCATGGCATTGATTCCGGAGCTGTGTAACGGCTGTAATATGCTCAACCGCTACGGTGCGAAGGAGTTGGTAAAAACAGGTATTTCATACGCGCGCACAAAACTGAAAGGAGCCGCTGCCTGATCCATGGTGTTGCGGCGCAACACTTATTGAGCTTGTAACGCAAGATTATGATCATGGAACCTTTCCACTGCTGGATAGCCTTATTGCGGGAGGCTCTCGTTACTGACAAGTTTTTTTGCTGTTTCATTTAACCAGCCGGATTTCCGAAACCAGATGAATACCGTAACTCTCAATCCAACCATTAGCTTGGCGGAGCACCCTTTCACCGTGCATTTTTCTCTGCCCGGCGCAGGCGACCGCGCCGAGATTGAACGCTTTATAAGCGGTATATTTCATCAGGCCTACGGGGCGAAAATCAGGCGCTTCAAACCCTGCCTGATGAGCCTGCGCGATCAGGATAATAAATTGGTTGCAGCTTGCGGATTTATTAGCGCCGCACATGAACCGCTATTCCTGGAAAAATATCTGGATCAACCTGTCGATGCGGCGCTCTCGGAGCGTGTCGGTTTTCCGGTCAAGCGCAGCGATATTGTCGGGGTAGGCAATTTCTCGGTCGCAGAGCCGGGGATGGCACGCTACCTGATTACCGCCATCGTTGACCAACTCCATGCCACCTCCAAGCAATGGGCAGTATTTACCGCTGTCCCGGTGGTGCGCAATGCGTTTATCAAGATGCGCATGAGTCCTGTCATTCTCGGCGACGCGGATATAAACCGGCTTTCCCCCGAAGAGCAGGCGGAATGGGGTAGCTACTATGCGCAGAAGCCACAAGTCATGGCCGTGCAGCGCTTTGAACGGCGCAGCACTCCCCGGATTCCAGAAACCATGACACACGAACCACTGACCGACGTACGATGCAAGAACTGCGTATGACAATGGTGAAAGCGGTACACTCATCCGTCGTCGAGGCCATCGCCAAGCAAAGCAGGAAACAACCTGACTCGCCTGCACTGATTGGCAATCAGCTTACTCTCACCTACCGGGAACTCGCCGCCGCAATCGAACAACTCAGCGCGCAACTGCGCGCTGCCCCCTCCAGGGCGATTGCGCTGGCACTAGATAATTCGCCGCTGTGGGCGGTTCTTGATCTTGCCGGATTGAATATCGGCAAGCCGGTTATTCCGTTGCCGTTCTTTTTTTCTGCAGAGCAAATCGCACACAGCATCCGCGATGCGGGAATCGATTGCATCCTCACCGACCAGCCGGAGCAGTACCATAAAATTCTTGCGGCAGCGGGAATTGAAACCGATACGGTATTGATGCACAGCTTCGGCAATCAAACATTCAGCGAAATCCGCCTGCGCGACATCGCCGCAAAGACGCTGCCTGCGGGAACGATCAAAGTCACCTACACCTCCGGCACCACAGGCCATCCCAAGGGTGTGTGCCTGAGTACCGACACGCTGCAACAGGTCGCATCTTCCCTGCTGGCGGCCACATGTGGCAAGGCGAATGACCACCATGTCAGCGTGCTGCCGCTGTCCACGTTGCTGGAGAATCTCGCCGGCGTATATGTGCCGCTGCTGGCCGGGGCAACCTGCCATCTGCTGCCGCTCGCCGAGGTAGGCTTGAGCGGCTCGACCGGACTCGACGTAAAAAAAATGCTGACCGCATTGATCCAATGCCGCGCGACAACCACGATCCTGACGCCGCAGTTACTGCACGCGATGGTGGCCGCCATTGAAGCGGGGCATCCTGCGCCGCAACAATTGCGCTTCGTCGCGGTGGGCGGCGCGCCCGTCGCCGAACGCCTGCTGCAACGTGCCGAGGTACTCGGCATCCCGGTATTCGAGGGCTACGGCTTGTCCGAATGTGCCTCGGTGGTTGCGCTCAATACCGAAAGCGGGCGCTGCACAGGCAGTGTCGGCAAGCCGCTGGCGCACGCGCAAGTAAAATTTGCCGAAGACGGCGAGATACTGGTGGCGGGTGCAACGCTGCTCGGTTATACCGGTGACGCGCCGCTGCAACCGGGCAAATTCTGGCCGACCGGCGACATCGGGCATCTCGATGAGCGGGGTTTCCTGCACCTCACCGGGCGCAAGAAGAATATTTTCATCACCTCGTTCGGGCGCAACGTGTCTCCGGAATGGGTGGAGCGCGAACTGACCCTGCATCCGGCCATTGCACAGGCGGCGGTGTTCGGCGAAGCACGCCCGTGGAACGTGGCGGTGATCGTGCCGCGCGGAAATTCTCCCGAAATTATCCATGCTGTAAACCGGGCCATCGCGGAAGCCAACAGTGTTCTGCCGGACTACGCTCAGGTAAAATGCTGGCTGCCCGCACAGGCACCATTTCTGCCGCAAAACGGGCAATTGACCGCAAATGGGCGGCTGAAGCGCGCGGCAATCTGGCAGCTTTATCAAACAGCCATCGAACAACTGTACAAGGAAAAATCAGATGACGATTCTGCTAACCGCTTTATTCCAGCAACAGAGGACACCACATGAATCTGTCCGGTAAACGCATCATCCTGACCGGCGCGGCGGGCGGCATCGGTTATCGATTGGCTTTGCTGCTCGCCGAAAAAGGCGCGCGGCTGGCCTTGGTCGAACGCAACGCGCCGCGCGTGGAGGAAATCTGCGCCGAAATCAACCAGCGCGGCGGCTTTGCCACACCCATCGCCATCGACCTGTCTGCCGAAGGCGCGGTGGAACAGACGCTGGCCTCTGCGCTGCAAGCCTTGGGCGGCGTGGACATGCTCATCAACAACGCGGGCCTGATGGACTTCACGCTGTTCGAGCGCCACGATCCCAAGCGTATCGAGCAGATGATCGGCGTCAATGTCATCGCACCGATGCTGCTGGTGCGCGCCGTGCTGCCACACCTGCTGGCGCAGAACAGCGGGCGTATCGTGAACATCGGCTCGACCTTCGGCTCGATCGGCTTCCCGCATTTCGCAACTTATTGCGCCAGCAAATTCGCGATGCGCGGATTTTCCGAGGCGCTACGCCGCGAGCTGGTCGACAGCCAAGTCGGCGTCACTTATGTCGCACCGCGCGCCACCAAGACACCGCTGAACGACGACATCACCACCCGGATGCTGGAAGAAACCAAAACCAATATGGACGAGCCGGAATATGTCGCCGCCCAGATCGTGCAGGCGATCGAGCGCGACTGCAAAGAACATTTCATCGGCCAACCGGAATCTTTCTTTGCCAAGCTGAATGGCATGTTCCCGCGTCTGGTCGACAACGGTCTGCTGAAGAACAACCGCATCGCCCGCAAATTCGCCCAATCCATTAGCAAATAAGTCCATCAACAAGTAACTATCCAATCAAGGAGCTATCAATGAAGAAGTACGCCTGGTTAATCGCACTGCTGTTCGCTGCCAATAGCGCATTCGCCGAAACCGCCCCGCTCGACGCATCCATCGAAAAACTGCAACATGACTGGGCGACAGCCAACTACCAGACGCCCGAAAAAGACCGTGAAGCGGCGCTCAAGAAACTTTCCGAACAGGCACATCAGGTAACTGCCAGCAATCCGGGTCGTGCCGAGCCGCTGATCTGGGAAGGAATCATCACCAGCACCCTCGCCAAATATCAAGGCAAGCTCTCGGCCGGCAGCACTGCAAAGGCTGCGCGCGACTTGCTGCTGGCTGCGGAGAAAATTGACGCTAATGCAATGGACGGTTCTGCACTGACATCGCTCGGCAGCCTGTATTACAAAGTGCCGAGATTTATTTCTTTCGGCGACCATGACAAGGCCCGCGAATATCTCGAGCGCGCGCTGAAGATCAACCCGAACGGCATAGACTCAAATTACTTTTATGCGGATTTTTTGCTCGAGCGCGGCGAATACGCCAAGTCCCTCGAGTATTTCAAGAAAGCCTTGAACGCCCCGGCGCGCCCTAACCGTGAAGACGCGGATTCTGGCCGCAAAGCGGACATTCAGGAAGGTATCAAACAAGTGGAGAAAAAATCCGGGGGACATTAACGTGAACCTCGTGTAGCCGAACCGCGCCACTTTCTCCTGCTGGCGGGATAGCCAGCGGCATGACTGGAACAATTTCCCAACCTGACCGCATGGCCAAATGGAATCCGGTCGCCCGACACATCTGCATCTGGCGGTACGCGCTGCTTCCAGACATCGCAATGCGCGCTATGCACGAAAGCACAATGCCAACTTTGTGGCGCGCGTCATTTTCTTGATCGCCCTTTCGCGTTTCGAC
Source organism: Gallionella sp. (assembly GCA_023259035.1). Taxonomy (GTDB): domain Bacteria; phylum Pseudomonadota; class Gammaproteobacteria; order Burkholderiales; family Gallionellaceae; genus Gallionella. The sequence continues at coordinate 41,651 of JAHFRA010000004.1, read as the reverse complement.
GCGATGGATCTATTGGCGCATGGCTCGGCAAACGCCAGCTCCACCGGTATGCGTACCCGCGTATATTTGGACGCAGTCCCGGCGTTATGCGCCGCGAGACGTTTTTCGAGATCGTTGGTGATGCCGCAATACAGGGTGTCGTCGGCGCAGCGCAGCAGGTAGCAGAACCAGTTCACTCCTTAAATCCCTCCTCCCGGCCCACCCTTGTGCGAGCATCCGCTACGCGGATTGCCTGCTTGGCACGCTTCATGGGAGAAGCCAGAGACAAGTTGCATCGTGCCCATGCATAGACCAGCATCAGCGCAATCAACAGCATCACTGCGGCATTGCCCCAGCGCACATAGGGCGTGATGCCTGCATAGCCTTGCGCCATACCCTTCAACACTGCTTCCTGATGTTGCGGCAATTGTTGCAACAGCTTGCCGTCCGCGCCGATGATCGAGGTCACGCCGGTGTTGGTGGCGCGCAGCATCATGCGTCCGGTTTCCAATGCGCGCATTTGTGAAATCTGATTGTGCTGCGCCGCCGCGTGCGAGCGCCCGTACCAGGCGTCGTTGGTGAAATTGACCAACAGCGTGGCCTGCGGCAGAGCACGGATAATTTCTTCGCCGAACACATCCTCGTAGCAGATGTTTGCCGCCACGCGCTGCCCGGCGACATGGAGCGGCGCTTGGCGCTCGTCGCCGCGCGCAAGGTCACCCATCGGAATACTCAGCACGCCATTGATGAACCAGCCAAGCAGCGGGCGTAACGGAATGAATTCACCGAACACCACCAAGTGTTGCTTGCGGTAACGCTGCTCGTCCGCCACGCCCAGCGTGAACACGCTGTTGTAGTAGTTGCCATTGTCGCGCTCGAAGGAGCCGATCAGTATGTCGCCGCCGTTTTTTCTGGCGTGATCGCGCAGTTGTTCAATCAGCGCTTGCGGTACTTGATGGAGCGGTAGCGGCAGCGCGGTTTCCGGCAAGATGGTAAGCCGCACCGAGTTTTGCAATGCCAAGCGGCGGTAAGCTTCCAGAGTGCCGATCAACGCGTCTTCATTGAATTTGTAGTTTTGCGCGACATTGCCCTGCACCAGCGCCACCGTGAACGGCTCACCATACGGCAGCGTCCACGCAACCGTGCGCAGCAACGCGCCTGCGCCCCAGAGCACAAGCAATACTGCCATCGCCAGCGTGCCTTGTTTGCTCCAACGCACTTGCAGCAGCCACGCCAGCAGGCCCGCGCTTACCGCTGCTGCCAGCGACACGCCGTATACACCAAACATCGGTGCATAGCCCGCCAGAGGGCTGTCATTATGTGCATAGCCAAATGCAAGCCACGGAAAACCAGTGAAGATCGTGCCGCGCAGCCACTCGACCAACACCCATGCGGCGGGCATCACCGACACCAGACACAACCGGTTCGTCAGCGCAGATCGGATTCCGCGAGTTTCGCCAAAACGCGCTTGCGCATAACCGGCCAGTGCCGTGAACAAGGCGAGGAACGCCGCAAACAGAAAAGTTGCCGGCAAAGACAACAACAAGGGCATATCGCCATAGTCGTGCAAGGCCACATAAATCCAGCCGATACCCGCGCTGAACAGGCCCAGCCCGAAAACGAAACCGATCCTTCCCGCAACGCGCGGCGTGTCGGCCCGCAGCCACAACGAGAACAACACGGCGAGGGCAAAAACCGGCATCGGAAAAATCCCGAACGGGGCAAAACCCAATACACAGGACAGCCCCGCCAGCAACGCAATCCAATATTTGTTATTTAACCAACTCATGCAAAAATCCCGCCGTACCCTGTATCGCAAAACGCACGAAGCATACCCGATTCGGCCCGAACAAGACTATTTTGCCGCGCGTATGTGTTTCTGGAATGCAAGTGAATGCCTGTAAGATAAGCCTTTCTGCGCCTGCCCGTATTGATATGTCCTGGTTCATCACCAACTTCATCGCCGCCTTCCTGCTGCCGCCACTCAGCTTGTTGCTCGTGCTGGCGCTAGGAATTTTTCTGCTCTATCTCCGCAACAAGTTTGCCAAGCCGCTGCTTCTCATCGCATCCGGCTTGCTGTGGATCGCCTCCACGCCTTATTTTGCCGAGGGTGCGCTGCACTTGCTGGAGGCGCGCACCGTAGCGCTGGATAACCGGCATCCCGATAGGCAACCTCAAGCCGATGCGATCGTGATACTCGGCAGCGGGACGTATCTCCATGCACCGGAATATGCCGGGCAGGATACCGTCAACGGGCTAACCCTGCAGCGCTTGCGCTATGGCGCAAAGCTCCAGCGCGAAACCGGCAAACCGATACTGGTGAGCGGCGGCAAACCGTTGGGCAACAGCGTTTCGGAAGCGCAACAAATGCGCTTCTCGCTGGAACAGGACTTCCGCGTGGCGGTGCGCTGGACTGAAGGCGTTTCGAATAACACTTCCGAAAATGCGCGCTACTCATTCCAAACCCTGCAAAAGGCCGGGATCAGAAAAATCTACCTTGTCACCCACGCCTGGCACATGCCGCGCTCCGCCGGGATATTCCGTCATGCCGGATTCGAAGTGGTTGAGGCGCCGACCGCCTTCACCACGCGCCAGCGGATCGACCCGCTGGCATTCCTGCCGCATGCCGAATCGCTGCGCGACAGCAAAATTTTCGTTCATGAAATGATCGGATTGCTCTGCTATCGGGTAAAGTTAGCAATCTTTGGCATTTAGACGATAAAAAGGATTCAGCATGAAAGTTCGCGTCAAATGGGTGGAACAGGCCTCTTTTTTGGGTGAAACGGAAAGCAGCCACGCTGTTTTGATGGATGGTCCGCCAACCGCGGGAGGGCGCAATCTCGGCCCGCGCCCGATGGAAATGCTGCTGCTCGGCACGGGCGGCTGCACCAGCTTCGACGTGGTTTCCATCCTGAAGAAAAGTCGCCAGGCCGTTACCGATTGCTATGTTGAACTGGACGCGGAACGCGCCGAAACTGATCCCAAGGTGTTTACAAAGATCCACATGCATTTTGTCGTGACAGGCAGGAACATCAAGCCGGAAGCGGTTGAAAAAGCCATCAAACTATCAGCCGAAAAATACTGCTCTGCCTCCATCATGCTCGGCGCGACTGCCGCGATTACGCATGACTTTGAAGTGATTCAGGAACAGGGGCGCGGCGAGAAGTAAAATGCGCTAACCCAGGTTTCGTTTGCTGCACGCTGCCTGATTACCAGCTTCCGGTCCACCGCAGCATCGTATCCGGTCTATTTATCCAAACACTTTCTCCAGCTCTGCACCAGGATCATCCGCGCGCATGAACGCTTCGCCGACCAGGAAGGCGTTCACCCGGCTGTCGCGCATCAAATTGACATCTTCCGCCTTGAGGATGCCGCTTTCGGTGACGACGATGCGATCAGCCCCTTGTTCAGATGAAAAGATGCGTGGCAGCAAGTCCAGCGTGGTTTGCAGGCTCACCTCAAAGGTGCGCAGGTTGCGGTTGTTCACGCCGATCAGCGGCGTGGCCAGTTGCAGCGCAACATCCAGTTCCTCTCTGTTATGCACTTCCACCAGCACCGCCATGCCGAGGCTGTGCGCCAACGCCTCGAACGCCAGCATCTGCGCCACATCCAGCGCGGCGGCGATCAGCAGGATGGCATCCGCACCCATCGCGCGCGCCTCGTAAATCTGGTATTCGTCCACGATGAAATCCTTGCGCAGCACCGGCAGCGCACAGGCGGCGCGCGCCTGCTTCAGGTATTCGGCGCTGCCCTGGAAAAATTGCGCGTCGGTCAGCACTGACAGACACGCCGCGCCATGTTGCGCGTAGCTGGCGGCGATTTCGGCGGGACGGAAATCGGCGCGCAACACGCCCTTGCTCGGGCTGGCCTTCTTGATTTCCGCGATCACGGCAGACTGTCCTGCGGAAATTTTGGCGCGGATCGCGCCGGCAAAATCGCGCGGCGCTACGGCCTGTTCCGCCTCGGCACGCATCGTGGCGAGCGGTCTGATGACTTGTGCATCGTCTACTTCCCGAGTCTTTACCGCGAGGATTTTTTTAAGGATGTCGGACATTGCGAGGCTTCGCTTAATTAAGACGCGCATTTTAACAGGCAGGCAGGGCTAGCGGCGCAGGTGATTAATACGTAGCCCGGATAAAACGCAGCGGAATCCGGGAACGCCCGCCGGAAACGCAGAAAAACCCCGGATTCCGCTGCGTTTCATCCGGGCTACAGAACTGCACCGAGGTGATAAAATGCCAGCCACTCGCAACTCGGTAAGCATCATGGAAGACATCAAGCGATATATGAAATCCGTCGGGCAGCAGGCCCGCGCGGCTTCGCGCATCATGGCGCAGGCCGACACCGCCGCCAAGAATCGCGCGCTGGAAGCTATCGCCGCCGCCATCATGGACGGCGGCGCACAACTCATTGCCGAGAACGCAAAGGATGTCGCGGCGGCGCGCGCCAACGGGTTGGATGCCGCTTCGGTGGATCGCCTCACGCTGAGCGAAAAAACCATCAAGAGCATGGCCGAAGGATTGCTGCAAATCGCGCAACTGGCCGACCCGATCGGCGAGATCAGCGGCATGAGTTACCGCCCTTCCGGCATCCAGGTCGGCAAGATGCGCGTGCCGCTCGGCGTGATCGGCATCATCTACGAGTCGCGCCCCAACGTCACGGCGGATGCCGCCGGGCTGTGCCTGAAATCCGGCAATGCGGCGATCCTGCGCGGCGGTTCGGAAGCGATTCATTCCAATCAGGCGATAGCGTCCTGCGTACATGCCGGGCTGCGCGCCGCCGGATTGCCTGAAACCGCCGTGCAGGTGATTGCCACCACCGACCGCGCTGCGGTCGGCGAACTGATCACGATGAAGGATTACGTCGATGTGATCGTGCCGCGCGGCGGCAAGAGCCTGATCGCGCGCATTTCCGAGGAGGCGCGCATCCCGGTGATCAAGCATCTGGACGGCATCTGCCATGTGTACATCGACGACGAGGCCAATCTGGACAAGGCGATCCGCATCGCCGACAACGCCAAGACGCACCGCTACGGCGTGTGCAACGCGATGGAGACACTGCTGGTCGCGCAGGGCGTGGCCACCAAAGTGCTGCCGCCGCTGTGCAAAATCTATCTCGACAAAAATGTCGAACTGCGCGGCGACGCAGCGGCGCGCGCGATCATTGCGCAGATAAAGGCCGCCACCGAGGAAGACTGGCGCACCGAATATCTTGCGCCGATTCTCGCGGTGCGCATCGTCGCCGGACTGGATGAAGCCATCGAACACATCAACACCTACGGCTCGCTGCATACCGATAGCATCGTCACCGAGAATTACACCAGGGCGATGCGCTTCCTGCGCGAGGTGGATTCCAGCTCGGTAATGGTGAATGCCTCCACGCGCTTCGCCGACGGCTTCGAATACGGCCTCGGCGCGGAAATCGGCATCTCCACCGACAAGATCCACGCGCGCGGTCCGGTCGGGCTGGAAGGGCTGACGTCGCAGAAATTCATCGTGCTGGGCAGCGGGCAGGTCAGGACGTAGGGTGCGTTTCACGCACCGGAAAATGGTGCGTGGAACGCACCCTACACAAACAATTTTGGAAGGGAAGCTATGAGCCAGACTATCGAAGCCAAAGTTGAAGCAAGCGATATGCACGCCGAAGTACTGGTGCTCGGCGCAGGCCCCGGCGGCTACACCGCCGCGTTCCGCGCCGCCGATATGGGCAAGCAAGTGGTGCTGGTGGAACGCCATGCCAGCCTGGGCGGCGTGTGCCTGAATGTCGGCTGCATCCCGTCCAAGGCGCTGCTGCATGTCGCCAAGGCCATCAACGAAGCTGGGGAAGTTGCGCAGCACGGCGTGACGTTCGGCAAACCGACCATCGACATCGACAAAATTCGCGCCTGGAAGGACAGCGTTGTCGCCAAGCTTACCGGCGGCCTGTCCGGGCTAGCAAAACAACGCAAGGTGCAGGTGGTGCAGGGCGAAGCAAAATTCAGCTCGCCCAACAGCATCGTCGTCGCAACCACCGAAGGTAACAAGACCATCAGCTTCGATCACGCGATCATCGCGGCGGGTTCCAGCACGGCGCGCATTCCCGGCTTTCCTTATGACGATCCGCGCATCATCGACTCCACCGGCGCATTGCAACTCCAGGATGTGCCAAAGCGCATGCTGATCGTCGGCGGCGGCATCATCGGGTTGGAAATGGCCACCGTATATGACGCGCTCGGCTGCAAAATCAGCGTGGTGGAGCTGGCCGACGGACTGATTCCTGGTGCGGACCGCGACCTGGTGCGCCCGCTGCACAAGCGTATCGAAAAACGCTACGAAGCGATTTACCTGAAAACCAAAGTCGGCAAAATCGAAGCGCAGAAGAATGGGCTAAAAGTCACCTTCGACGGCGAGCAGGCACCGGCACCGCAACTGTACGACCGCGTGCTGATGGCCGTCGGCCGCCGCCCCAACGGGCGCGACATCGGCGCGGAAGCGGCGGGCGTGACGGTCAACGAACGCGGCTTTATTCCGGTGGACCAGCAGCTGCGCAGCAATGTGCCGCACATCTACGCGATCGGCGACATCGTCGGCGAGCCGATGCTGGCGCACAAGGCGGCACACGAAGGCAAGGTCGCGGCGGAAGTCATCGCCGGACACAAGAGTTTTTTCGAGCCGCTGACCATTCCGTCGGTGGCCTATACCGATCCGGAAATCGCGTGGATGGGTCTGACCGAGATGCAAGCCAAGGCGCAAGGTATCGCCTACGAGAAGGCGGCGTTTCCTTGGGCGGCCTCGGGGCGTGCGCTGTCCATCGGTCGCGAAGAAGGCGCCACCAAACTGCTGCTCGACCCGCAGACGCGCCGTATCCTCGGTGCGGGCATCGTCGGCGCCAACGCCGGTGAACTGATCGCCGAGGCGGTGCTTGCGCTGGAAATGGGGGCCGATATGGAAGACATCGGCCTGACCATCCACCCGCATCCGACCCTGTCGGAAACGCTTGGCTTTGCGGCAGAAATGGCCGAAGGCACGATCACCGATCTGTTGGCGCCGCGCAGGAAGCCGTCTTAAAAATTGCTGCGGAGGGGCGTCTGCGGCGTTGCGCGGTACTCGAAATCCTCATGTACCTTAAGTACATTCCGGTTTCTGCGTTCCGTGCGCCTTGCATCCATCCCTCCTCGCGAATTTTTAAGATGACTTCCAGGCAATATACTTACCCATGAAGAGTTTAAGGAGTCTGTCATGCAACTACACCAACTGATCCGCAGCATTTTCGTTGCCTCGTTTCTGTTTTCCGCCGCTGGTGCAGCCGCTCTCGACCTCTCCAGCTTCAGCAACAAGGATCAGGTCGCCAGCCTGAAGCAGGCACTGACGCAGGGCGCGGAAACTGCGGTAAAGAGCCTGGCAAAAGAGAATGGCTATCTCGGCAACGACAAGGTGCGCATCCCGCTGCCGGAAAACCTGAGAAAAGTGGATAGCGCGCTGCGCAAATTCGGCATGGGCAAATATGCGGATGAGCTGACCACGTCGATGAATCGCGCCGCCGAAGCCGCCGTGCCGGAAGCCAAAAATCTGCTGACCGGCGCGGTCAAGAAAATGACCGTGGAAGATGCCAAAAGCATCCTCACCGGCGGCGCTGACGCCGCCACGCAATACTTCCGCAAGAACACCGAAACCGCGCTGGCGGGCAAGTTCAAGCCGATCATCAACAAGGCGATGCTGAAGGTAAAGGTCGCGGAGAAATATGACCAGTTTGCCGGCAAAGGCGTGAAATTCGGCCTGGTGGACGAGCGCGACGCCAAGCTCGACGACTACATCACGCGCAAGGCAATGGACGGATTATTCCTGATGATGGCGGAGCAGGAAAAAGCCATTCGCGCGAACCCGCTGGAAGCGACGGGCAGCCTGGCGAAAAAAGTTTTCTCGGCTATCAAGTTTTAGCCGACAGTCACTTCCCGATAAAGTATTGAGCCCAGATTTTACATGGCCGAACCTGCCCTTAAAATTCCCGGCTGTGGTTACGGTGCGACGGCCAAGGATGCAACAGGCATCAGACTTGTGAGAGCCAGAAAACAGCAAGGCGCGAAACTATGCGCACATTGAACACTTGGCCCGGATAGAGCTGCGTATACCAAGCCGCCATTGACTGCTGCACTTCGAACTGGAATACGTCCTTTGCCAAACCGGCGCCTAGCGTAGTAATCTTCACGTCAAACGCGCCTCTCTATTTGGCAGGCGTTACTGCACCGCTACTTTGGCACTTTGCTACCGTTTAGGGTAGTGTGTGTCCATTCCATTAATCCTGGTTTGACGGGAAAGGGGAAAGCTCATGAGCTCTTGGGGATGTCCGCATGAATGCGATGGCAAATGCGCACGCGTCAACGATGTGCCCTGCGATCCTGGAATGAAAGGGTGTGTGCTGTTCGGTCGTTTCGTCTGGGCGGATGAGAGCAAAAACCGCCCCGCCAGAGTGCGAAGCGACAACAAAGCGGAACCGCAGCCGGAAGAAAACCCCAACCTTCGCGGGTTGTCGGAGACCGATTGATGGCCTTTCCAATATTCGGCAAAACCAAGACTTGCTGCACTCGCTGAACACTGCCTACGCCCCTCCACTTGGCGGCGACCTCTATCTCATCTACCGGGACGATTCTCTCATTGCCGTGAACAAACCCGCCGGGCTGCTGGCGGTGCCGGGGCGCGGGACGGACAAACAGGACTGTCTGGCAAGCCGCGTGCAAGCCGAGTTCCCCGATGCGCTGATCGTGCATCGCTTGGATATGGCGACTTCCGGCCTACTGCTGTTCGCGCGCGGGGCCGAGATGCAGCGCCGCATTTCGCAGATGTTTCGCGAACGCGAAGTACAAAAACGTTATGTGGCGGTGGTGTCAGGCAGGCTGGAGCCATTGGCTGGAGAGATCAATCTGCCGCTGATCTCCGACTGGCAGAATCGCCCGCGGCAGAAGGTGGATCGGGACGCTGGCAAGCCATCGCTAACGCGCTATCGACGGCTAATGCATGACGTGAACACCGATAGCAGCCGCGTGATATTGGAACCAGTGACTGGCCGTACCCACCAGTTGCGGGTGCATCTGGCCGCCATCGGGCACCCGATTCTTGGCGATGCCTTATACGGCGGAGAATCGGTCATCAAGGCAGAACGTTTGCTGCTGCACGCCAGCATGTTGAGCTTTGACCATCCGCTCAGCGGTAAACTGCTGTCCCTGACAAGCGAACCACCGTTTTAACAACCTGCGCATATCGCGGTAAGCGGTAAGGATAGTAGAAAATAATTATTACCTGCGCTGCCCGCGGCTATCCCGCCTCCGGTGCACGCTACTTCCCCAGATAATCGACCAGAATGCCGCTTGTATGCCGCAGATGCTGGCTGAGCAGCTGTGCGATTTTGAGCAGAATTTTTACTGCTAGCGCCGGTTTATCGCGGGTGATAAGTAAAAAGTTTTCGCGCGTCAACACCGCCAGGAGTGCCGGCTCGACAACTGCGACTGTCGCAGATCGCGGCTCCCCGTCCACCATCGACATTTCTCCCAAACTTCGCCCCGGGAATATTGTGGCGACGGTCTTCTCAACGCGCAGGTTATCCTCCTTGCGAACCTCCAGCTTGCCTTTCAGCACGATGCACATAAAATCACCCTTATCACCCTCGCGAAACAAGGTGCTATCAGGCGCTGCACGATACAACTGGACATAACCGGACAATGCCTCAATTTGCAACCACTCGAGCCCTTTAAACATTTGTGTGTTATCCAGCAGGCTGGCAATTTTCTCGCGCGAGCCCTGCTCGCCGCTTATAAGCTCCAGATTTGCCAGTGAGGCTTGTTGGTCATGCGCCATCATGTATTGCCCAAAAAATAAGGATGAATCAGGATAACCGTATTGCAGCTAACGGGAAATTATGCCACACAACCCGACACAATTTGGCGCAATGGAGAAGCTGCGAAGAACCGGGTGTATAAGCTGGTACCTATAATGTCAGGGCGCTTCTCGGCCAAGCATAATCAAGCGCAGTGGTTATACGAGGTCTTTGTTATACTTGAACCCGTTTTGAGTATTGGATACTCTCCCAAAGGAATATATGAAAAGATTTTTGATGTTGTTGACGATTATTTTGACCAGCCTGAGTTTCTTTGCCGCAACGGCGGAAGCACGGCGTTTCGGGGGCGGTGGCAGTTTCGGCAAGCAACGCTCGATGACGCCGCAACAGGCTCCAAGGGTTCCTGCAGCAGCGCCCACTCCGACACCAGGCGCAGCTCCTGCTGCGGCGCCAGCACCGGCTGGCAATAAGTGGCTTGGCCCATTGGCTGGTTTGGCCATTGGCGCGGGCTTGGGTGCGATGTTTGCTGGCGGTGGTTTAGGCGGTATGGGCGGTGCAATGGGTGGCATGCTGATGGCGATTCTTGCCGGCGTTGCAGTGATGTTCCTGCTTTCCTTGTTCCGCAAAAATCAGGCTCAACCTGCGCTGCAATATGCCGGGGCAGGCGCGCCCTATAGTGAGCCGCAACCCGCACCACAGCCGGTGTATGGCGGTAGTGCCGCATTCGCCGCCGCACCCGCTGCTCCGAGCAACATCCCGGCAGACTTTCCGGTGGAAACTTTTCTGCGCAGCGCGAAGACTTCGTTCATCCGCTTGCAGGCCGCAAATGACCGCAAGGATGTGAACGATGTTCGCGAATACACCACGCCGGAAATGTTCGCGGAAATCTCGATGCAGATGCAGGAACGCGATGACACGCCGCAAAAGACCGATGTGCTTGCGATCAACGGCGAGTTGCTGGAAGTGGCGAACGAAGGCGACCTGGCGATTGCCAGCGTGCGCTTCACCGGCCAGTTACGCGAGAATAACGGCGCACCGGACAACGTGGATGAAATCTGGCATGTGCAGAAGAATCTGCGCGACAACAAGTCGGTGTGGCTGCTGGCGGGAATACAACAAACTGCTTTGCACTAGGACATCGTGTTTGCCCAGCCTGCGCACTGCGCGAGTTTCACGTTAAAAGGCGAGCGGATAGATAATTGACATGCGCCTGTTACGCCTGCTGAAAATAATTTTTGTGGTGCTGCGCTTCGGGCTGGACGAATTCCTGCTCGCGCATGCGCGCACCCGCTGGATGCTGGTGCCGCTCAATGTCCTGCTGTTCTTTCGCAACACTTCCGCTCCGCGCGCAGAAAGGTTGCGCCTCGCACTGGAAAACCTGGGCCCGATTTTCGTCAAGTTCGGCCAGATGCTTTCCACCCGGCGCGACCTGATGCCCGCTGACATCGCCGACGAACTCGCCAAACTGCAGGATCAGGTGCCGCCGTTTCCTTCCGCGCAGGCCGTGGCGCTGCTGGAGGCTACCTACAAAAAGAAACTCGGCGAGGTGTTCCGCAGTTTTGACGAGACGCCCATCGCCAGCGCCTCGGTGGCTCAAGTGCATTTTGCGGTGCTGCCGGATGGGCGTGAAGTTGCGGTGAAGATACTGCGCCCCGGCATCGCAAACATCATCGCGCATGATGTCGCACTGCTCAATATCTGCGCCGGGCTGATGGAACGCTGGTGGGAAGACGGCAAGCGGCTCAAGCCAAAACTGGTAGTGGCCGAATTTGAAAAATATCTGCGCGACGAACTCGACCTGATGCGCGAAGCTTCCTGCGCCAGCCAGCTGAAACGCAATTTTGCCGACTCGAATTTGCTCACGGTGCCGGAAGTTTATTGGGACTGGTGCACAACGGATGTGATGGTGATGGAGCGCATGGACGGTATCTCCATCAGTCAGGTGGACGCGTTGCGCGCGGCGGGCATAGACATCCCCAGGCTCGCCGCGAATGGCGTGGAAATTTTTTACATGCAGGTATTCCGCGATGGCTTCTTTCATGCCGACATGCACCCCGGCAACGTGCAGGTGGCGGCTGACGGCCGCTACATCGCGCTGGATTTCGGCATCATGGGCACGCTCACCGATACCGACAAGCATTATCTTGCACAAAACTTCATCGCCTTCTTCCAGCGCGATTACAAGCGCGTGGCGGAGGTGCATATCGAATCCGGCTGGGCTCCCAAAGAAACCCGCGTGGATGAATTGGAGTCCGCTATTCGCGCGGTGTGCGAACCGATCTTCGACAAGCCGTTGCGTGAGGTTTCTTTCGGGCGCGTGCTGCTGCGCCTGTTCCAGACCTCGCGCCGCTTCGGCATCGAAATCCAGCCGCAGCTGGTGCTGCTGCAAAAAACCTTGCTCAATATCGAAGGGCTGGGGCTGCAACTCGACCCCGAACTGGATTTGTGGAAGACCGCCAAGCCCTGGCTGGAGCGCTGGATGAGCGAGCAGGTGGGCTGGCGCGGCTTCTTCAAAACCCTGCGCAGCGAAGCGCCGCACTATGCCACCTTGTTGCCGCAACTGCCGCGCCTGCTGCACCGCCATTTGTCGGCTATTGAAGCAAACCGTAGCGATGACGCGTTGCGCAAAATGCTGGAGCGGCAAAAATGCTACAACACCTGGCTGATACTGTTCAATTTGTTGCTGCTGGGTATTGTTGCCTGGGGGATTTGGGTCTCAACCTGAATATCGTGCGCACAGCGCACGCTACATATTTGCCGCACCGCCATTTTTCAGCCATAAACCTGGCATCTCATCTGCGTAGCGTGCGCTGTGCGCGCGATTCTTCAAACAAAAAAGCCGCTGTCCCACAGCTCCTGGGTCAGCGCCCGATAATCCGCCGCGCCGGGGCTGTGCGGCGCAAATTCAAATACATCTTTGCCGTGCATGGGGCTGGTTGCGAGTGCGACGGTTTCTCCGATGCGCGTATTGCACACCAGCGCGCCGTAGCGCTCCTTGAGCTTGTCGAAAATATCGTAGGACAATTTACGCCGCGAATCGAATCGTGTCACAACGATACGTCTTTCCAGCTTGCGGTTGAGCTTTCCCTCCAGCACATTGAGCGCGCTATCCAGACGGTGCACGCCCTGCAATGAAAGGAAATCTGCCGAAACCGGGATCAGCACGCGGTCGGTTGCGAGCAGCGCATTAAGCGTCAAGACGCCCAGCATCGGGCAGCAATCGATCATGATTGGCGCGCCGGTAAGCGCCAAGTCTTCGCGCAATCCTTGCCGCAACAGAGTTGCGGCTTTGGGATCGCTGCCAAACATCGCATCAATTTTGGCAAGTTCCAGCGAGGCCGCAATAATTTGCCAACCGCGCGGCGTTTCCTGCAACAAGCTGGCAAGCGGGGTTTTGTGTTTAAAGAAAGACGCCATGCCGGCATCAGCACTGGTTTTCTTCGTGCCACTGGACAAGGTCAGATGCCCCTGCGGGTCCAAATCCAGCGCAATGGGAGAGCGCTGCGCAATATTCAACGCAGCCGTCACATTCAGGCAAGTAGTGGTTTTGCCTACGCCACCCTTTTGATTAAATACGGCGATTACCGCCATTTGTCACTCCACATTGACGGGCGGTCGACAGATTCCGTGGTTATTCCACGGTCACGGACTTGGCGAGATTTCTCGGCTTGTCCACATCGGTACCCTTTTGCAATGCGACGTAATATGCCAGCAGCTGTAGCGGAATGGTGTGCAGAATAGGGCTTAAATATCCCGCGTGTTCGGGCATTTGCATGATATGGATGCCGTCCGCCGCGTGGATATGCGTATCCGCGTCGGCAAACACGTACAGCTCGCCACCGCGCGCGCGCACTTCCTGCAGGTTGGATTTCAGCTTTTCCAGCAGCGCGTCATTCGGCGCGACCGAAATAACCGGCATATCCTTATCCACCAACGCCAACGGGCCATGTTTAAGCTCCCCGGCCGGATAAGCTTCGGCGTGGATATAGGAGATTTCCTTGAGTTTAAGCGCGCCTTCCAGGGCAATTGGATAGTGCAACCCGCGCCCCAGAAATAAGGCGTTCTGTTTGTTGGCAAACAGCTCGGCGAGCTTGGCGATCTGCGGTTCCAGATCCAGCACTTTTTGCGCCGCGCTGGGCAGATGGCGCAATTCGTGCAGATATTGCTGCTCTTGTGGCGCGGTCAGGCGACCGCGTGTTTTGGCCAGCACCAGCGTCAGCAGGAACAGCGCGGCGAGTTGCGTGGTAAACGCCTTGGTCGAGGCCACGCCGATTTCCGGTCCGGCGCGAGTCAGCAGACGCAGCTTGGACAGCCGCACCAGCGCGCTTTCCGGCACGTTGCAGATCGCGAGCGTATGACTGTGTCCCTGTGCCTTGGCGTGGTTCAGCGCGGCCTGGGTATCGGCGGTCTCGCCGGATTGCGAGATCACCACGACCAGTGTTCTCGGATTCGGCACACTGGTGCGATAGCGGTATTCGCTGGCAATTTCCACGCTGCAACGGATACCGGCGATTTCTTCCAGCCAGTAGCGCGCCACCAGGCCGGCATGATAGCTGGTGCCGCACGCCAGGATCAGGATGCTGTCGATGTCGGCAAAAGTCGCCGCCGCTTCCGCGCCAAAGATGCCCGGCACCAATGACTGGCTGTTGCACACCGATTCGAGGGTATTCGCCAAGGCTTGCGGCTGCTCGTGAATTTCCTTTTGCATATAGTGGCGGTACTGTCCGAGCTCGACGCTCTCGTTACTCAGCTCGCTGGTCTGCACGGCGCGTTCAACGTGTTTACCTTGCGCATCGAAAATCCGGTAACTGCGCCGCCCCAGTTCAACCACGTCGCCCTCTTCGAGATACACCACCCGGCGCGTGACCGGCAGCAGCGCGGACACATCCGAGGCGATGAAATGCTCTTCGACGCCTACGCCCAGCAGCAGCGGGCTGCCGCGCCGCGCGCAGACCAGTTGATCGGGGTTGTTCGCCGCGATCACGCCGATGGCGTAAGCGCCAACCAACTCCGCAAGCGAGGCCTGCGTTGCGACCAGCAACGAATTGCCGCGCGCGTAATGGCTGTGTATCAGGTGCGCGATGACCTCGGTGTCGGTATCGGAAGTGAACCGATAGCCTGCGGCGGTCAGGCGGGTGCGCAATACTTCATAGTTTTCGATGATGCCGTTATGCACCACGGCGATCAGATTGTTGCTCAGATGCGGGTGCGCGTTGCGCTCGCTGGGTACACCATGCGTCGCCCATCGGGTATGCGCGATACCGATCCGGCCTTGCGTCGCCGCGCTCTTTTCGCTCAATTCGACAACCCGACCGGTGCTGCGCACCAACTGCAATTGCCCATTATTCACCACGGCCAGACCGGCCGAGTCATAGCCGCGATATTCCAGTCGTTGCAGACCCTCCAGCAAGATCGGCACAACATTGCGTTGCGCGACTGCGCCTACGATTCCACACATACTATTTTTTCCCTTTTTGTGGCCGCTTCCATCCGGCAACGGTCATCTGTTTGCTGCGCGACAATGTGAGTTCTCCCTCTGGCGTGTCTTTGGTGATCGTGGAACCGGCGCCGATGGTCGCACCTTTGCCCACTCTCACCGGCGCGACCAGTTGCGTGTCCGAGCCGATGAACACGTCGTCTTCGATGATGGTGCGATATTTGTTTGCGCCATCGTAATTGCAGGTGATCGTGCCTGCGCCGATGTTGACGCGGCTGCCGACGGTGCTGTCGCCGATGTAGCTGAGATGGTTGGCCTTGCTGTTCGCCGCAATTTCGCTGTTCTTTACCTCGACGAAATTGCCGATGTGCACCTCATCGTGCAGTTTCGTGCCGGGGCGCAAGCGTGCAAAAGGACCGATGTGGCAGTTAGCGCCCACTGCGCTGCTGTCGATGTGGCTGTAGGGCGCGATGTCTGAGCCAGCGGCGATGGTGGCATTCCTGATGACGCTGTAAGCGCCCACTCGCACATTATTGCCCAGACTCACCTCTCCTTCGAAGATGCAGCCGACATCGATCTCGACATCCCGCCCGCAGCTCAGTTTGCCACGTACATCGAGGCGCGCCGGATCGGCCAGCGTCACGCCGTGCGCCAGCAAACGCCCTGCCTCGACCAGTTGCCAGGTGCGCTCCAGCACCGCCAGTTGCGCCTTGCTGTTTATTCCGTGTATTTCCCAATCGTGCGCAGGCTGCACGGTATGCACCGCGACGCCCTGCTGCACCGCCATGCTGACGATATCGGTGAGGTAGTACTCACCCTGCGAGTTATTGTTCTGCAATTTCGCTAGCCAGCCGCGCAACATTTGCGTCGGCGCCAGCAGGATGCCGGTATTCACCTCGTTGATTTCGCGCTGCTCGGGTGACGCATCTTTTTCCTCGACGATACTCAGCACATCGCCCTGCCCATTGCGCACGATGCGCCCGTAGCCGGTTGGGTTTGAAAGATTGACCGTCAGCAACACCAGCCCGCTGCCCGCCTGCCGCATCTGGTGCAGCGTGCCGTGCTGGATCAGCGGCACATCGCCGTACAGCACCAGCGTATCGCTGTCGTCGGCCAGATGCGGCATCGCCTGCTGCACCGCGTGACCGGTGCCGAGCTGCGGCTCCTGTATGACAAATTTCGCGGGATATTGCTGCATCGCCTGCGGCACGGCTTCCCCGCCATGCCCGTACACCACACAAATCAGCTGCGGCTTCAGCTCGACCGCGCGTTCGAGGACATGCTGCACCAGCGGCTTGCCCGCCAGCGCGTGCAACACCTTGGCTTTTTCGGAATACATGCGCGTGCCTTTGCCGGCAGCGAGGATGACGATGTTCAACAGATTCATATACGGCTTTCCATAAGTTGGCGGAGTATAACAAAAGCCTTAAATCAAGGCGCTTTTCGCCGACCCATCACTTATCCAGCGGGCTGGCAACACCGCGCCCGCCCTTGTTTAACACATGCGTATAAATCATCGTGGTGCTCGCATCCGAGTGTCCCAGCAACTCCTGTACCGTGCGAACGTCATTGCCACTTTGCAAAAGATGGGTCGCAAACGAATGCCTCAAGCTATGCGCCGTGGCCGGCTTGGCAATTCCGCCATTCACCACCGCCTGTTTGATGGCGCGCTGCAACGCCTGCTCATGCGCATGATGGCGACGCTCGGTCCCGATGCGCGGATCGACCGAAAGCGATTTTGCTGGAAACACCCAAAACCACGGCCACGTCTTGCCGCCATCGGGGTATTTCTTTTCCAATGCCTGCGGCATAAACACACCGGGGCGGCCTGCCTCACGATCCTGCTCCCATAGACCGCGTACCAGAAGCAAATGCGCGCGCAAATCTGCAACCGCAGTTTCAGGCAACATGGTCACACGATCCTTGCCGCCTTTTCCATCGCGAACCAAATATCTCGCAACGCTCAAAATCAGCATCCTTCACGCGCAAACGCGCACACTCCATCAAGCGCATTCCGGTGCCATATAACAGCCGTGCCATCAGCGCGCGCGTGCCCTCCAATTGCGCCAGCAGCTTCCTGACCTCGGTAACAGTCAACACCACGGGCAGGCGTTTCGGCTTTTTGGGGCGAGCAATATTTTCCAGCCAGAGCAAATCCACCGCCAGCACTTCTTTGTACAAAAACAGCAGGGCGGAAAGCGCCTGCTGATGCGTAGATGCCGAGACGTTGCCCTCATTCGCCAAATGTGACAAAAACGCCTCCACCTCCCGCGCACCCATAGTGTTAGGATGCCGCTTACCATGGAACAACACAAAACGCTTCACCCGTTAGACATAGGCTTGCTCGGTGCGAATGCTGTAGTGCTTGTAACGGATGCGGCCACGCACTTGATCCAGCAACTTGACCGGCGGTTGAGAAGAAACGCCGCTTTTCGTGGAAGCAGTTGCCTTGTTAGGATGTTTTCAATTTGTAAAATCAAAGGAGTAGAAATGCTATTCCAAATTATACGGCAACTCAATCCAGCATATCCGGCGTTTTTGCCATCTACTTTGCGTTGGTCGCAATAGACAGCTCAAGCGGGCAGCCGACCATTTTAATACCGAGAAATAGGTGTATAAAAGGCTGTCCTATATGGTATTGCGCAAAGCGTTGTATCGACCGTGCGCTATTAACGCTCGCGTTATACGCCGGTACGCGCAACGCTTTGGTTGGTTAAATGGAGGGCGGAATTCTTGGTTTTTCGCACGGATAATATGCAGATGAACCTGAACGCTGCCTCTCACGCCCAACCACTCGTTCGAGCACACGCCACTCGCTCCGCTCGGGACGGTGCTCAACTCAAACGTTATGCCTCACCCAAAAACTGGCGCTCTTGACATACCATTATTGATATATACATAATGCGACATGTGGGAAATCGAAGAACACCGTCGCGTTGACAAACAGCTTGCTGGCACCGTTCCTATTGAAGTTTTGAAGCGTTACGAGAAATGGAAAGACATTGCCAGAGTCTCGGGTCCACTTGGATTGCGAGCCATAAAGGGGTTTCACGATGAAGCTCTGTATGGCGAGTGGAAAGGCCACCGCTCCTCCCGGTTAGGACTCCAGTGGCGAGTGATTTACCGGGTTGTTGCCAATGTGTTGCTGATTCAAGTTGTTCAAGTTACCGCCCACGATTACAGGAGGCCATGATATGAAAGAGTTCCGCCCCGCGAAAAAACGAGTTGAGGTTTCGGTGGGAGAGTCAGTTCGCATTTTGCGTGAACTTCAAGAGTTGAGCCAAAGCCAGCTTTCCGAGCTTACGGGTATCCCTCAAGCCACTATTTCAGCTATCGAAAACGGTCGAGTGAATTTAGGTGTCGAGCGCGCAAAGGTTTTTGCTCGTGCCCTCCAGTGCCATCCTGCCGTACTCGTATTTCCCGGCTGGGAGGTTCCACTTGCGCGTGCTGCATAACCTTGCGCTCAAGGTGGGACTGCGCAAAAGCGCGCAGCCCCTTGTAGCTTTATGCATCATGGATGAGTTGTAGATGAAGCCACGAATAACTGTTATCACGCTCTGCGTCGATGACTTGGAAAAATCACTCAGGTTCTACGAAGAAGGTCTTGGACTCAAGACCGAGGGCATTATCGGAAAAGAATTCGAGCATGGTGCGGTTGCTTTCTTTGAACTGCAAGCCGGGCTCAAGCTCGCCATCTGGCCACGCAAAAGTCTTGCTCACGATTCCGGCCTCCCTCTTGGCAAGCCGGGCGCTACTGACCTATCACTTGGGCATAATGTTTCTTCCAAGGCGGGGGTCGACGCGGTCATGGAGCAAGCAAAAAATGCCGGTGCTGTTATAGTAAAGCCAGCTCAAGACACCTTCTGGGGAGGCTATGCGGGCTACTTTCAAGACCCCGACCAACACCTCTGGGAGGTCGTATGGAATCCACAGTGGGAAATCAAGGATTGAGGCATAACCCGGCGCTCAAGGGGGCTGCGCAAAAACATGCCGTCCCTTAGCACAACGATTGGCGTAGCGAGATGTATACAGGTTTTAGATGCCGTAGCTCGTGGCACCGCCGAACTGATCCTGGCTGAGATAGCCAGCCAATCATCAGGGTTTGGAGGGGTCTTTCGATTTGTCTGTAGCGGCTTCCGGTTCGACACGCGTTTCGCCTTTTTTGCGCACCACGCGCACATGGTCGCCGACTTTGAACGCATCCGGCTTGCCGGGTTGCATCACGTAAGCGCTTTTGCCATCCTCGTCATCCAGCTTGATCCAGATTTCCAGACCGGGTTTGGTGGCGATGCCCGCCTGATGGCCAAGCGTGCCGCCGAGCACCGTGCCCAGCACCGATCCGGCCACTGATCCGCGTCCGCCGCCGGTGCTGGCCCCTCCGACTTGTCCGAAAATACTGCCCATCGCAGAGCCGCCTCCGGAGCTGGCATCCAGCTCAATCGGCGTGACGCTTTCGATCACTCCCAGCCGGATAATTTCTTTTGGGGTATCGACAGATCCGCTACCGATACCTTGCTGGCTGCCGGCGCATGCGCTCAGCAATAAAGCGGCGGCGACATTCAGTAGCGGGCGCATGACTCGGTAAAATGCTTGCCGGGTTTAGGGCATTCAAACCTTGAAATGAATCACCGATTCCTTGAGCGTGCCGGATAGCGTATCGAGTTGAACTGCAGTATCGCTGCTGGATGCGGCCGCAGCACTATTTTCTTCCGCCATCTGGGCAATTTTTTCGACACTTGTCGCAACCTGATGGATAGCGGCATCCTGCTCATGTGTCGCATCGGCAATACTTTGGACATTGTTCGCCACTTCACGCGAATCGTCGTCTATACGGCGCAGCGCGGTCTCGGTTTGGCCAACGAGTTCAAGACTTTCCGCCACCTGGGTATTTGCCTGCTGCATCCCGGTCACGGTTCCGTCGATGTGATTTTGAATATCGCCGATGAGATCGGCAATTTCCTTGGTTGCTTTTGACGTGCGCTCGGCAAGCTTGCGCACCTCGTCAGCCACTACCGCAAAGCCTCTTCCCTGTTCACCGGCGCGCGCCGCTTCAATTGCGGCGTTCAATGCCAGCAAGTTGGTTTGATCGGCGACTTCTCTGATCACTTGAACAATACCGCCGATCCGCTTCGAACTTTCATCAAGCAACCCGACATTGTTACCCGATTTGTAGATTAGCGAGGCGATGCCGTTTACATTCTCTACGGTCTTTGCCATGACGGCGATTGCCTGTGCCGTCCCGGCGCGCGAATTCTCCACGGTTTTTGTCGCAATTTGCGCGTTTGCCGCAGTCTCGCTGACACTGACGGATATTTCCTCGACGGCTGCGGCAACCGATGAGGCAGCATCTGCCTGAGCAGACGAGCTCCTGTTGACTTGACTGCTTGAAACGGACAGTGCGCCGGATGCGTCGGCAATACCCTCGCTGGAACGTATGGCCCCCGAAATAATACTGCGAAATTTCCCCATCAAAAGGTTGATAGCCTGCCCGACGCGCGCCGTTTCCTGTGTGCCGTCCTCGGGGATGCCCCGGGTAAAATCGTCATGCGCAACCGCGTATTCGGCTGCATTCACCACCGCGCTCAATGGCCGATTTACGCTACGCGCCACCCATGCTGACACTGCTGCGGCAACCGCAACCGCCAGTATCGCCAATACCAGCTGCAACAAAAAAGCCGTGCGACTGGCGGCCAACAGATTATTAACATCGGAATTGATGTTCTTCGTCAGCAGTTGCTCGACTTCGTACAGGCCGTTGATCCTGTCGGTGCTTCGCTTGAACCACAACGCCGGCTCCACACCCGCCTCGCCCTGCGCAGGTTGGTTGACTATGACATCGGCCTTTTTCTTGTCGGGCGAAGCAACAGGCATGTCCTGAGCTTGCCGAAGCGGTCCATCGGATATCCTCTCTTCAGAATGCTCTGACATTCTTGCCATGACGGCGCGCATGCGCTCGACATCCTTTGCCGCATCGCTATCGAGCACCGATTTCAGCGCCGCCTTTTCCTGCTCGGTTGCGGAATCGCCAAATGAATCCAGATAAGCTTCCTGCTTGTAGATCTTGCCCAGAATAGCGCGGTATAGCGCGTGCTCAACCTTGTTGGCGACAAACACCTGCGTGGACAGCGCCCGTTCCTGCCCGGCGTTTTCCTTGGCATTTGAAAAATGGTGATAGGTCAAAAGTTTTTTTCCGATTGCCGGGTCTTTGTTGTATTCGGCAGAGGTGCTCATCACCTCCAAAAGGCTGCTGATGTTTCCTGTAAAGAAGGCGGACGACTCTGCGCTGGGAATGGCAAGCTGCTTGGCTTGTTCGCGTACCTTGGCGACCCCCTCAAGCTTGCGCTGTGTCTCCTCGACAGCTTTTTTCAACCCTGGCATTGAACTTGTATTGACTCCTTCGAGCAGCCGCTTGTACGCCGCCAACTTTTCGTCGGTTTTGGCGCGGGCGCCTGGCAGCGCATCTGAAAACTTTTGCCCCTTCGATTGAATGAAACCGGCCGTCATGCCGCGCTCGACCTGCATGGGATGAATCAGATCGCCCGCCGCTACCGCCACTTCCATGATGCTGTGCGCCTGAGACGCGTTCTGGTAGCGGTCGAAGCTGTCCAAAATCAGCATACCGGAAGAAAAAACCAGCGCTATTACGGGTATTGCCGTCAGCAGGATGAGCCGCTGTACTATCGTCGAACGTTTCATTATCTCTCCCAGTATTACGGTTTCATTTTCTTATAATCCCAACGGGTTTTGTTCGCAGGTGGCCGAAGCCGGTATCGGCACTCATCCACGAAACTTTAGCGGGCATCGTAGCAGCTTGAACCAAAGACAAATTGTCGATTAGAGGCGAAAATACAGGCTATTTCTCGCGCTGCATGGCCGGTTTCTGCTTGAGTTATCCGCGCTGTTTAGCGCGGCTCGATTTGCGACAGATATCGCGCCACGGGTAGCCAGGCCCCCAGCCAACCCAGATATGCGGAGAACAGCAGCAGCGATACGCCGTCACCAAGCGACAGCGTGCGCAGAGTGAACTGGCTGGCATAAAGTTGTGCCAGTGGGCTAAGTTGATGGTTGAGCAACAGCATGCTCGCGGCAACGATCAGCCAGGCCATGACGCCGCCGAGCAATCCCTGCATGGCGCCAAAATACAGGAACGGGCGGCGGATGAAGCCGTTGGTCGCACCGATCAGTTTGGCAATTTCGATCTCATCGCGCTGGGTGAGGATTTGCAGACGGATGATGTTGAAGGTAATAGCGATCAGCGCAAGACTGAGCAAGCTGGCGAGTATTAATACAGCCAATCGACCGAATTTGAGCAGCGCTTCAAGTTTGTATGCCCAGTCCGAATCAAGTTGCGCTTGTTCCACGTTGGGCAGCTTCGCCAACTCAAGGCGCAATTTGCCCAAAGACTGTGCGTCGCTTTGCCTGGAATGAACGATGAAGGCATCCGGCAAGGGATTTTGGCTCAAGCCCCCGATCACATCGGATAACCCGGTACTTTGCTTGAGTTGCTCCAACGCTTGTGCGCGGGCGACAAATTCAACGCGGGCGATAGCCGGATGTTGGGCGAGCTGTTTGTGCAAATTATCAACATCATCCGTTTTTGTGTCCACGCCCAGAAACAAGCTGATCTGGGGTGTGCCGGAGAATTGTGCGACCAATATCTGCGCGTTCTTCAACAACACATACATGCCGGCAGGCAGGCTGAGCGCAATGCCGATAACAAGGATGTTCAGGGTTCCTGCCAGCGGCGAAGCAAAGATACGGCGCAACACATTGCGCAGGGTGCCGGTGTACTGATTGAATGCATTGCTCATTTTTGTAACTCCCCGTGCTTCAACAGCAGCACCCGCACATCGGTATCCTGCAGTACGCTTTCATCGTGTGTAGAGATCAACAGGGTTGCGCCGACCTGATGGAAAGATTTGAAGATCGCCATGATCTCTTGCGCATAAGCCGCATCCAGATTGCCGGTTGGCTCGTCGGCCAGCAGGATGGACGGGCGGTTGACGATCGCGCGCGCGATGCACAGGCGTTGCTGTTCACCACCGGACAGCGCAACGGGATTGGCCTTCTCGCGCTTGAGCAGGCCGACTTTATCCAGCGCGGCGCGCACCCGCTTGCCGCTTTCGCGGTGATCGAAGCCGCAGATTTGCAACGGCAGCAGCACGTTGTCAAATACGCTGCGGTCGAACAGTAGCTTGTGGTCCTGGAAGATAATGCCGAGGTTGCGGCGCAGATAAGGCAGCGCGCCGCCCTTCAGCACGCCGACGTTCTGGTTGTTCACCAGCACGCTGCCGGAGTTGGGGCGTTCGATCGCGGCGATAAGCTTGAGCAGCGTGCTCTTGCCCGCGCCGGAGTGCCCGGTAAGGAACACCATCTCGCCCTCGGCAATATCGAACGAAACATTTTTCAGCGCCTCGTAGCCGCCGGGGTAGCGCTTGTGCACCTGGTTGAAGGAAATCATTTTGTGGGCAATACCATAACCATGCTGCGCTTCATCAGGCGGCGGAAATCCTTGTCGAAGGTGACCGGTTGCAGATGATGAGATTGGACATCGTCAGCGGCATCGAGCAGTGAGCGATGGCTGTGGGCACCGACTATCGCCGCTTGAAATCCACCCTTGCCCGCATGGATCGGCAGCGCAGGCCGCTTTGCAGCAGCCTGCGCCCTGGTCTTGGGCGAATTATCAATGGGAAGATTGTTTTTCATGATCGTTGCTTCTGCGGATGCTAGCGGCTCGCTGCGGAGAAAGCAATTCATCGTGCCCGTCTTCGTGCCGGGCGGCGGGGCTGGGTTGTCTTGGGCATTGGAGAATGCACAGGCCGGATTGGCTATACATCTCGGCATATTGTCCATCTGTGCGGCGCGGGTTAGGGTACGCCCTTGGCCGACATGAAAATATTTGTGATGCTGCCCCCCCAATCGTTTGGAAAAAAAGTGGAGCTGAAACTGGCGGCGTGATTCTGAAAAATATCCCGATCCTGCCCCATTTGACCCCTGCAAGTTCTTTTCCATCAGCATTGACACTACCCGCCAAACTCAAATACAGTTCGCCCCACTTGCAGATCTGCTAAACGCACATCGCACCGCACGCACGGCGCGAGGCTCACAGCAAATTTCCCCAGGTCAGGAGCTGGCGCAAGACAAGAACCCGCAACAGCGGGCGGCCAGCACATGAATTGAAAGGGAAGATTTGTCTAACGCATCCAGCGAACAACCTGCGCGCATTAAGTCTTATCCCCTCTTCCTTGCAGGGAGAGGGTAGAAACCATGAGCACCAACCCTCTCTCCGCCAGCGAACCCTGGAACCTCGTCGCCGACGGCTACGCCGAAACCACCGTGCTCGTGTTCGAAGAATTCGCCAACTTGAAATCACAATTTGTGACATCAAACTGGTGCAGCATTTGTACTGCCCCTTGGCTGGAAGAGACGCTGCCTACGCTGAAGAGGCCGCTGACTTCGGATGCTTGGTTGGGGGTGTGGGTTAAATGACAATCACAAGAAAACGTGATCTATCCCCGATTGCTCAAAGCTTGTCGGCTCCGGTTTATTTCAAATGAGCGCATCCACTCTGCTTCCGCTCGAATCCATTACGCACCGCATCCTGATGCTGCGCGGACAAAAGGTTTTGCTGGATAGTGATTTGGCGGCGCTCTACGACGTGCCAACCAAGCGGTTCAACGAGCAGGTCAAACGTAACCTGGAGCGATTTCCAGCAGACTTCATGTTCCAGTTAACCGAGGAAGAATGGGAATCTTTAAGGTCGCAAATTGCGACCTTAAAGCCCGGTCGCGGCCAACACCGGAAATATATGCCTTATGCCTTTACCGAGCACGGAGCAATCATGGCAGCAACGATCCTGAACAGCCCAAGGGCGACCGAGGTGTCGGTCTACGTGGTGCGCGCCTTCGTGCGCCTGCGCGAAGTGCTGGCATCGAATGCGGAATTGGCAAAGCGTCTGGATGATCTGGAGCGGACAACCGAAGCACTGGCGATGCAGCACGATACCTTTGCGCGCAACACGCGCGCTCAACTCAAGCAGGTGTTCGATGCCATCCGGGAGTTGATGACACCGCCCGAGCCAACGAAGAAACGGCCTATCGGGTTTATCAGCGGCGATGAGAAGCCGAAGAAAAACGGTTAAAAACCAATTTACGGGGGCGGCATCACGATAGCTTTGGAGTCTGCGAAAATGAAAAACAAAACCGAACCTGGCCCGTTTAATTCCAACTTAGGAGAGTTTTCTTGCTCAACTTGCAAAACTTGAAACGGAAGCTTTCATTTCAAAGCATCAAAAAACTATGGAACAACATAACTGGACATTGGTGGCTTATAACTAAAGTTGCCGTTTTCGTTGCAGCCTTGATCGGTTTTCTTAATAATGGACTAGAACTAATCACAAATCACATTGCCCAGAAGCATGCAGAGGATAGCCTGGGACAAATTAATAGTGGGGTTTCAATTCGATATGTTGAGTCGCTTTTTGGCGTTCCAATAGTAGAAAGGAAAATAGCGAAAGGAAAGCTAACCGAAAATTTATTTTCATTTAATAAATTTTACCTTCAAGTGATATTTGATGAGTCAGGGACAGTTCGCTTTTATGCAGTAACTTCAAAAGATAAAAACTTCAGGCCAGCATTACCCTATATAGGCGAGACTCTCGGCAGTTTTACTTTTGGCAAATCGAGCATAAATAGAGATGGAATTCTATACAGCAATAAATCGTCGAAATTTTACGAATATGCCGAATATGGTGAAATTGGTTTTCCTGCAAACTACAGAAAACTATACCTCGCATTTAACCCAATGGGAGCTATCTATGATGAGCGCGTTTATGAAGCGGTTCCTTCAATCTCGGATACCGATTCACCAACCGCAATTCAAAAATTTAGAGCAATGGCATATCCAAATTCGTATGGCGTCGGTAGCACCTTAGCAGATGAAACTAAATTTCTTTCATACACAAGAATTGGTATCGATTTTTATACAGCGGTTGATTTACCGAATATAGATAAATAATTTTAATAGGTGACGATTATGATAATCGATTCGAAAAATAGCATCTATCTCAAGAAAAAATGGAGGCAGAAGGAATAACAAATGGCTGATTATGACTTCCATCAACTCTCCCCACACGACTTCGAGCAGATGGCAAGAGACCTCCTACAAGCCGAATGGGGTTTCAATCTTGAGAGTTTCAAAACTGGTAAAGATGGCGGGATTGATTTCCGGTATGCACAGTCAAATTCTGGCATAGTTGTCCAATGCAAGCATTACGTACGGATCGGACTGGCGGGACTACTTCGCGACCTCAAAAAGGAAGCAAAAAAGGTTCGCAACCTGAAACCGCAGCGTTATGTATTGGTAACTTCCGTACCACTCTCTCCTGCCAACAAGGACAATATCGTCAGTATCATCGGCGCGGACGTACTGAACTCAGGCGACATATTGGGCCAAAGCGATCTCAATAACCGACTTACCCAATACCCCACGATTGAGGGGAATCACTACAAACTCTGGCTGGCGAGCCGCGCCGTTTTTGATCGGGTTCTACATAACGCCACAATCACACAAAGCGAGTTCAAAGTTCGAGCCATCTATAAAGACATACCACGCTATGTTCAGAACAATGCCTTCCCTCGAGCACTCGAAATATTAAACAGTGATCGAATCGTAATCATCGCTGGTGCCCCTGGAGTAGGGAAAACCACTCTCGCCAACCTATTGCTCTATGAACATCTTGAAAAAGGCTATCAGGCCGTTGTCATTCAACGCGATATTCAAGAAGGCCAAGCATTATTTCAGGAAGGCAAGCTTCAAATCTTCTATTACGACGATTTCATGGGGACGACTTTTTTGGGTGATAGTGGCGCTGCGTTTAATCGCAACGAAGATCGCACTTTGATTGATTTCATCTCTATGGTACGGACATCACCCAATGCTCGACTGATACTGACCACACGTGAACATATCTTCCAGCAAGCACTCGATAAGTCAGAACGTATACGGCATTCGTATATTGGCGACCACAAGATAGTTCTGCATATGACCGATTACACTTTCGGCCAGCGGGCGGAAATTCTATACAACCATCTTTACTTTAGTGAGTTACCCGCAGAATACCAAAATGAACTCTTGCGAAATGAATTCTATTTTCAAATCATCAAGAACCACAAATACAACCCAAGATTAATTGAGTGGCTTTCTACGTATAGGCGCGTAAAGAATGTAGCTGTCGAAAAATATGTAGGTTTTGTACGCAGTCTTCTGGAGGACTCATCTGAAATCTGGCGGCATGCTTATGATACTGAGATTAGCGACGCTGGCCGGTCTCTGCTACTGGCTATTTTTTCCCTGAACGGTATGACTACTGTTGCAAACTTGGAAAGCGCCTTCACTGCATTGCATACAATCCGCGCGACACGGTATGGTTTTCAGCGCCGACCAGAGGACTTTCGGCTCGCCTTACATGAACTTGAAGGCACCTTTATTAAGCACACCTCGACGAGCAATGTCGGGGTTCTCGACCCTTCGGTTCTTGATCTCCTAAATGCCGTGATTCGAGACACAGCAGATAACGCCATTGATTTGATCTGTGGCGCGACAAGTTTTTCCCAAATCGAGCGTGTATGGAGATTTGCAGAATCGGCGCAAGGGAAAACTGTAATGTCTGCTTTGTCACAAAACGTGGCGCAAGTTGCTACAAGCATCAAGCCTCGCCTGTTCGACTCACGAAAAGTCATCATGGGAAAAGGCATCACTGCCTATACAGGGACGACGTTTGAGAGACGACTTGCCGTTTTAATAGAAATTGCAAATCACTTCAAATCGGAACTTTTTCTAAAACTTATCGAAGAGCTATTCGATCGATTGCAAGTCGAATGGAAAACAGAAACAGTCAACATAGGCGACGGGGTCGAAATCTTGAGGTCATTCAACAGAATTAGCTGGTCGGCTCTCGATGCCACCCCAGAAATTATCTTGGGTTGTCGTGATGCAGTCGTGGCCGAGGCCGCTAGTGGTTGCTCCTCGGAAGAGTTGAGAGAACTCATCTCTGCGCTACCAAGTGATGAGCTAGAGGAGGATCAGGTATTAGCCTCATTACAAAATGCGGTTGAGAAATTTCAAAACAACTACTTCAGGGATGAACTAAGAGAATGCCGGTCTACCTCCCAGTTCGATGGCCTACTTAGCGATTTGGAGGAATTTCGGGATACTCTAAAAATTGACACCAGCTCTGAAATAGAGAAAACATTGGAGGCCAAGGAGGAGTTCGAAGAACATGAGGCAGCCTACGCTGATGCCATGCAAGATGAATGGAAAGAGCGCCATTACGAAAGCCGCTCCGATGAGGCCAGCGTGCGCGAGATGTTTGGTTCTCTTACTTCCGCACCTTTGACCCCCTTCACCACAAAATAGTCATTTCTCCCAATGGCCACCCTGATCCCCTCCCTCGGCTCCGCCCGCTTCGATGCACGCGGCGAGTTGCGTCTCGCCGAACGCCTGAAGGATTGCCTCGAAGACAACGCCTGGGTGTGGCATAACATCCCGGTCGGGCCTTTCGGCAGGCATCCCGATTTCGTGGCGCTGCATCCGCAGCAGGGCATTGTGGTGCTGGAGGTGAAGGACTGGCGGCTGGATACGATAGTCAATGCGAACAGCAAGCAGGTCGAGCTGATGACGGATCGGGGCAATGTATCCACTGACAACCCTTTCGAGCAGGTGCGCAACTATATGTTCAACGTGGTGGATACGTTGAAGCGCGATCCGCTGCTGGTCAACGAGGGCGGGAGCTTCAAGGGCAAGCCGGTATTTTCTTTCGGGCACGGCGTGGCGTTCGCCAACATCACGCGCAAGCAGTTCGACGGAACCGATCTGCATGAGGTGTTTCCGCCGGAGCGCTGCATCTTCCGCGACGAGATGGCGGAGAAGGTCGATGCTGAAGCGTTTCGCGAGCGGGTCTGGCGCATGGTGTCGCCGCGCATCGGGCCCGCGCTGTCGCTGCCGCAGATCGACCGGGTGCGTGCGCGGCTGTTCCCGGAGATTCGCGTCACCCAGATTGCGTTGCCGTTCGACGAACCGCATTCCGATGCCTCGCCCGCCGATGACCGCCTGCTGGAAGTGATGGACATGCAGCAGGAACTGCTGGCGCGCAGCATGGGCGAGGGACACCGCATCGTGCGCGGCGTGGCGGGCTCCGGCAAGACGCTGATCCTGGCGTTCCGCGCCGAGCAGATCGCGCGCGCCCTATCGGGACCAGCAGCCCGCCCGGTGCTGCTGCTGAGTTACGCGAACGGCATTTCGGGTCGGCTGGAGAATGCGATGCAGGACAGAGGGGTGGAGGACAAGGTGATCACCTCGACCTTCCATGCCTGGTGCTTCAGGATGCTGCGCGAATACGACCTGCCGCAACCCACCGAGAAGGATATTCCCGACTTCTCGGAGCGGCTCGCCGCCAGCGTGCAGGCCGTGCTCGATGCCGCCGAGCGCGGGCTGATTCCGGGCGGGCAATACGACGCGGTGCTGATCGACGAGGCGCACGATTTCGAGCCGCAATGGCTGGCGCTGGCGGCGAAGATGGTCAACCCGGACACCAAGGCGCTGATGATCGTTTACGACGATGCGCAGGCGATTTACAAAGGGCGCAAGCGCCCGGTGTGGAAGCAGCTCGGCATCGAGGCCGCCGGACGCACCACGGTGCTCAAGGTGAATTACCGCAATACCGCGCAGACCTTGCGCTTCGCGCGCAAGTTCGCCGCCGATGTGATCGGCGCACCGGGCGTATGCGCCGGTGACGAGAGCGCGATCCTGATGCCGGAAGATGGCGGACGCGAAGGTGTGGAGCCGGTGGTGCGCCAGTGCGTGAGCCATGACGGCGAAGGACATGCGATTGCGGAATGGCTGCTCGGACGCAAGGCCGCCGGTTACCAGTGGGGGCAGATGGCGGTGCTGTATCCCCGACATTTCATCGGTGAGCGCTTCGAGAAAATACTGGCGAAATCCGGCGTGCCGGTGGACGTGGCGAAAGAACATGGCAACCGCATACAAACGGAGCGTGATGCGGTGCGATTCCTGTCCATGCACAACGCCAAGGGGCTGGAGTTCCCCTGCGTGGCAATCGGCGGCTTGGGCGAGCTGAAGAAGGCCGAGGACATCGAAGACGACATCCGCCTGACCTACGTCGCCATCACGCGCGCGACGCACGAGGCATTCATCACTTATTCGAATATGTCGGAACTGGTGGGGCGGTTGGTAGTGTAGGTCATGCTCGGGGTCGGTGTTGAATTGACTCAAGCCACCTTGAGCATGAAGTCCACATGGATGGCATCGTAGGGAAATACGATCATCCCATCATCGGTTTTTGACAGCAGCCCGGCGTTAAGTAAAGCGGTCACGTCGCCATGCACGGCTTTGACATCGCGCCCCACGCGCCGCGCCGCCTCGCGGATGTACATGGCTCCCGCGCCCGTCATCACATTCAGCAGCTCCCAGCGTTTGCCGGATAACACCTTGAACAACAGCTCGGGCGATTCAAAGCTGATGCGCGGTGCAGAAGCCTTGCCGCTCTTCCATGTCAGCGCAAAATCGCCCAGCGTGTCCGTCAATGGTCGAACATCAATCGTTACTGTTTTCATCTCGCCACCTCTTTACATCCTCAAAAAAATCCGCCACCAGTTTGTCGGCCGAGACGAAACGATATTTCATTTCCCTGCCGCGCACATGCTTGTGGTCGCCCTTACCGGATTCGTTGTCATAGCGCAGCACACACTCCCCCGCAGCCACGAACGCCAGCCGGTATTTGTAGCGATGCTTGCTGCCGGAAAGCGGCTCGGGCACTTCCCACAGCACCAGCTCCGCAAATGCCTGCTCCGTAACAGAGACGCGGCGGTTGAATAATTCGCGGGCTTTCATGTTGGAGACAATAACAACACGCCAAGATGTTGTCAACTAGTCCAACACATAAGAAAAGCCTTGAGCGGTCGCAGCCTCTATTAATTAAGGTTTTATTATTCAACGACCAGAAGACATCATGGGATTCAACATCACGCTCCTGCCGGACAATCACTCCTTTACCGCCGAAGCTGGCGAAACTAGTGCCACTGGGGTCAGCATCACAACAGTTTTAACGGCATACCCCCTTCCCCTCTCCCACATTTTCCCTTCAAATACAATTTGAAGTTTCAACTTTCAAATTGCAAATATGCTGAACCGATCCGCATTTTCCACCGCATTGCGTCTGGCGCAGGGTTTTCCCGTGCTGGCGATCACGGGGCCGCGCCAGTCCGGCAAGACGACGTTGGCGCGCGCGCTGTTTGCCGACAAGCCTTACGTTTCGCTGGAAGACCCGGAGGAGCGTTCGTTTGCCGACTCCGACCCGCGCGGTTTTCTGGCGCGGTTTCCGCAGGGGGCAATTCTTGACGAGGTGCAGCGTTGCCCTGATTTATTTTCTTATCTGCAAGACGTGGTGGATAAGCGCAAGCGGTTGGGCGAGTTCATTCTCACGGGATCGCAGCAGTTTGGCTTGATGTCTAACATCAGCCAGTCGCTGGCGGGCCGGGCGGGGTTGTTGCAGTTGCTGCCGTTTTCGCTGGCCGAGTTGAGGGAAGGCGGTTTGCTGCCCGCAACGCTGGATGAAACGATGTTGCGCGGGTGTTATCCGCCGCTGTACGACCGCCCCGTTGCGCAAGGCGACTGGTTCACCAACTATGTGACCACTTATCTGGAAAGAGATGTACGGCAGTTGCTGGCGGTGCGCGATCTGTCTCTGTTCCAGCGTTTTCTCAAGATGTGCGCCGCACGCTCCGGGCAACTGCTCAATCTTTCCGCGCTGGCGGCGGATTGCGGCATTTCTCATGTGACCGCGCGGGAATGGATGACGGTGCTGGAGGCGAGTTATATCGTTCATCTGTTGCGCCCCTATCATCCTGACCACGGGCATCAGAATTTCGGCAAGCGGCTGGTGAAGATGCCCAAGCTGTATTTCCTCAATACCGGTTTGATGGCATATCTGCTGGGCATACGTGATGCGGACACGCTGGCCACTCATGCCTCGCGCGGCGCGCTGTTTGAAACGCTGGTGGTGTCGGAGTGGGTAAAGCGCCAGTTCAACGCCGGGCAGGTTGCCGAGCTGTATTTCTGGCGCGACAGTGCGGGACATGAGGTTGATCTGTTGATCCCGCAGGGCAACCAGTTCATGCTTGTGGAAATCAAATCAGGCACCACTTTCAGCATTGACTGGTCGGCGGCGCTGCGTAAATTGTCGACATTGTTCGGCGATGCTGCATTACCGCCGGGCATTGTATATGGTGGTGATGGGCAGTATGAACGCGACGGGTGTCGCGTTGTCGGCTGGCAGGCGCTGGCGCGTTAGCTAGGTAGCCCGGATGGAATGCAATGGAATCCGGGATCATGTGGCACTTGAATATTTCCCGGATTTCGCTGCGCTGCATCCGGGCTACGTGCTAAGCAATCAAGAGACGATTGCCAAGTGGCTGGTTATCCTACGCACTACTGCTCTTCCAGTCCCAGCAGCGCCGCGACAAAATCCTCCGCCACAAACGGGCGCAAGTCGTCCAGCCCTTCGCCCACGCCGATGAAGCGCACCGGGATGGGGTGCGCCTTGGCGATGGCGGCAATCACGCCGCCCTTGGCGGTGCCGTCCAGCTTGGTCAGCACCAGCCCGGTGACACCCAGCGCCTCGTCGAATGCCTTGACCTGGCTCAGCGCGTTCTGCCCGGTATTGGCGTCCAGCACCAGCAGCACTTCATGCGGTGCATCCGGCAACGCCTTGGCGATGACGCGCTTCACTTTTTTAATTTCTTCCATCAGATGCGCTTGGGTGGACAAGCGTCCGGCGGTATCCGCCAGCACCACATCTATCTTGCGCGCCATGGCGGCCTGCACGGCATCGTAAATCACGGCAGCGGGGTCGCCGCTCTGCTGGGCGATGACGGTGACATTATTGCGCGCGCCCCATTCCATCAGTTGTTCGCGCGCGGCGGCGCGGAAGGTGTCGCCTGCTGCGAGCAGCACTGACTTGCCTTGTTCTTGAAAATATTTCGCCAGCTTGCCGATGGAAGTCGTCTTGCCCGCGCCATTCACGCCGCACAGCATGATGACAAAAGGCTGGTGTGTGCCGGTTTCCAGCGGCTGCGCCAGCGGTGCGAGCAGCTTGTACAGGCATTCCGCCAGCGCTTCCTTGAGCTGGCCCGCTTCGCTCAAATGATGCTCCCTAACGTAGCGACGCAGGTCGGCAAGCAGCGCATTGGTCGCGTCCATGCCGACATCGGCGGTGATCAGGATGGTTTCCAGCTCCTCGTAAAGATCGTCATCGATTTTTCCACCCTGGCTAAACAGGCCGGTCAGTTGGCTACCGGTGCGCGCCAGACCGGATTTCAGGCGCGCGATCCAGCCGCTGCCTTGGGTTTCTCCGAGTGTGTCAGGTGAATTTCTTTTCAGGAAGCTAAACATTTGGAATGCGTTCTGGGCACAGGAAAATGGGGCATAATACGCACAAATCAGCCACACCGCGTGCCGTGTGGCTGATGCCGTTATTTTATGCTGATTACACGTTACAGGGCTAGGGACATGAGAGCTTATTTGTTTTGCATCGCATTGTTGTTGGGGGGTGTGCAGACCGCTGCGCAGGCGGAAGTATTTGAGCGCATGTTGACGAATGGACTCAAAGTTGTTGTCAAGGAAGATCACCGCGCGCCAGTGGTGGTGCAGCAAATCTGGTACAAGGCAGGCAGCATGGACGAGCGCAGCGGGGCGACTGGCATTGCGCATCTGCTGGAACACTTGATGTTCAAGGGTACCAAAAAAGTGCCGATGGGCGAGTTTTCCAAGCGCATCGCGGCGGCAGGCGGACGCGAAAACGCTTTTACCAGTTACGACTACACCGCCTATTTTCAGCAATTGCACAAGTCAAAGTTGCCGCTGGCGATGGAATTGGAAGCAGACCGGATGCACAATCTGAACCTCACCGCCGCCGAATTCGCCAAGGAAATCAAAGTGGTCATGGAGGAACGCCGCTGGCGCACCGATGATGAGGCGCATGCGCTGTTGCAGGAAAAAATGATGGCGACAATTTACCAGGAACATCCTTACCAGCATCCGGTGATCGGCTGGATGAGCGATCTGGAATCGCTGACGGTAGACGATGCCAAAGCGTGGTATGGACACTGGTACACGCCGAACAACGCCACGCTGGTCATTGCCGGCGATGTAAAAGCTGATGAAGTGTTTAAATTGGCGCAACGCTACTATGGGGCAATTCCAAGACGCGCATTGGCCGTACGGCGCAATTTTACCGAGCCTGCACAAGTGGGCATCAAACGCATGGTGGTCAAAGCCCCTGCCGAGTTGCCGCACTTGGTAATGAGTTACCACGCGCCCACGCTGCAAAACACCGCGCAGGACTGGAAGCCCTACGCGCTGGAGATTCTGGCGGGCGTGCTGGATGGCAATGAATCTGCTCGTCTCAACAAACATCTGGTGCGTGAGCAGCAAGTCGCCAGCGGAACTGGTGCCGGTTATGAGTCGGCCGCGCGCGGCCCAAGCCTGTTCACCCTCGAAGCTACGCCCAGCGAAACCAAGACGGTGAGTGATGTCGAAGCCGCGCTGCGCCAGGAGATCGCGCAACTGGTCAAAGAGGGCGTGAGCGAGGAGGAATTGAAGCGCGTCAAGGCTCAAGTGATGGCGGGCGAAGTGTATAAGCGCGACTCGGTATTTTATCAGGCGATGCAGATCGGCCAGATGGAGAGCATCGGTTTGGGTCATCGTGCGATTCCGGTGATGCTGGAAAAACTTCAGACGGTAACGGCAGAACAAGTGCGTCAGGTCGCCGAGGAATTTTTGCGGGACGATAACGTGACCGTTGCTGTGCTCGACCCGCAGCCGCTTTCAGGGAAGCCGAAACATCCGCCTCAAGGAGCATCTCATGCGCATTAAAATAAATCAGAAGCGTTTTTTTGAATTACTGGTTGTGTGGCTGTGCCTTTCGACTACCGCCGCTTTTGCCACCCCCAACATCCAGCACTGGTTAAGCGCCAGTGGCGCGAAGGTTTTGTTTGTGGAAAACCACGATATTCCGATGCTGGATGTTTCGGTGAGCATCCCGGCGGGCAGCAGTTTTGACGCTGCGGATAAATCCGGCGTGGCGAGCTTAACCCATCATTTGCTGGATTTGGGCGCAGACGGGTTGAGCGAAGACGACATTGCGCGAGGCATGGCGGACATCGGCGCGCAATTCGGTGGCGGCTTCGACCAAGACAAGGCCGGTGTTTCATTGCGCACCCTGAGCAGCGCGGCGGAACGCGACAAGGCGCTGGACATCATGGCGCGCGTGCTACAGCGACCGCTGTTTCCGGAAGCGATTCTGGCGCGGGAGAAAGTGCGTGTGATTGCCGCCTTGAAAGAGGCCGAGACCAAGCCGGAGAGCATTGCCGATAAGGCATTTCAAAAGGCGGTGTACGGCACGCACCCTTATGCGCTGCCGGTTTCCGGTGAAATCGCCAGCGTGGAAAAAATTGCCGCGCAAGACCTCTCCAACTTCTATCGCGCGCACTACCAGGCCCGTGGCGCGGTAGTGGCCATCATGGGCGATGTAACGCGCGCCGGAGCCGAAGCCATCGCGCAGCAGCTCACCGAAAAATTGCCGTTGTCTGACGCTCCTTCTGCGTTGCCTGATGTCGTGCTGCAAATCCCTGCAAGCGAGCAGCGCATCAACCACCCCGCCAGCCAGAGCCACATCCTGATCGGTGCACCGGGCATGTCGCGCAGCGATCCGGACTACTTCCCGCTGTATGTCGGCAACTACATTCTCGGCGGCGGCGGTTTTGTGTCGCGCCTGATGAACGTAGTACGCGAGAAGCGCGGTCTGGCATATAGCGTCTACAGCTATTTCATGCCGCTGAAACAACCGGGCGCGTTTCAGCTTGGCTTGCAAACCAAGAAAGAGCAGGCTGACGAAGCCTTGCAACTGGTGCGCAATACGCTGGCAGAGTTTGTCGCCAAAGGCCCGACCGAAAAAGAATTGCTGGCCGCCAAACAGAATATTGTCGGCGGTTTCCCGCTGCGCATCGACAGCAACCGCAAGATACTCGATTACCTGAGCATCATCGGCTTCTACGATTTACCGCTGACTTATCTGGACGATTTCACGCGCAAGGTCGAGCAGGTGAAAGTCGCGCAAATCCGCGATGCATTTACACGCCACATCAGCCCCCGGGCAATGGCGACGGTGATCGTGGGCGCTCCAGGAGAGGCGGCAAAATAAGCAAAGTCGGCCACAAGTCAAACCAGGTCAGGATCATCGGTGGCGATTTGCGCAGCCGCGTGATCAGTTTTTCCGACGCGCCAGGGTTGCGTCCCACACCGGATCGCGTGCGCGAGACACTGTTCAATTGGCTTGGGCAAACGCTATATGGCCGAACCTGCCTGGATTTATTTGCCGGCAGCGGTGCACTGGGGTTTGAGGCCGCTTCACGCGGAGCTGAACGGGTGGTGATGATCGAAAAAAATCCTGCGGTTTTTCGCGTATTGCAGGGCAATGTCAAAAAATTAGGCTGCGCTAATGTTTTCATCCAAGACCAAGATGGGCTAGAATTCGCACTTCACGATGCAAAGTGTTATGACGTGATTTTTGCGGATCCGCCATTTCAAGGCGATTATCTGCCCAAGCTGCTGGAGATTTTGCCGCAGCGCCTTAATGAAAATGGTGTGCTATATGTCGAATCAGGCACGAAGATCGGGGCCGCGCAGCCTTGGCAAGTATTGAAATCGGGCAGGGCAGGGCAGGTGCATTACCAGTTGCTGGGTTTATTGTAGAGGTTCCCTGTAAATGATTAAAGTGGTTTATCCGGGAACTTTCGATCCCATCACACGCGGCCACGAAGACGTGGTTCGCCGGGCTGCCGGGTTGTTCGATGAGGTCATAGTGGCTGTGGCGGAAAGTCGCACGCGAACACTTTTCACGCTGGATGAGCGTGTGGAGATGGCGCGTGAAGTATTCGCGACATTTACCAACGTGCGCGTGGAAGGCTTCAATAGCCTGCTGATGAGCTTCGTGCAAGCACAAGGTGCGCGTGTGGTGTTGCGTGGGTTGCGTGCGGTGTCGGATTTTGAATATGAGTTTCAATTGGCCGGGATGAACCGCAATCTATATCCAAAAATGGAAACGCTATTCTTGACCCCGGCAGAACAATACACTTTCATATCCGCAACTATGGTACGCGAAGTGGCCCGCTTCGGCGGGGATGTAAGTAAATTTGTATCGCCTTCGGTTGCAGCAAGGTTGCAGCAAGGTTGCAGCAAATAAGTTGGATTATTATTTTTATATGAGGAGAAAAGCATGGCACTGATGATTACCGATGAATGTATCAACTGCGACGTATGCGAGCCGGAATGCCCGAATGAAGCGATTTCGCAAGGCGATGAAATATACGTCATCGACCCTAACAAATGCACCGAGTGCGTGGGTCACTACGACACCCCGCAATGCGTGGAAGTGTGCCCGGTAGATTGCATCACCAAAAACCCGGCGCGTGTGGAAAGCAAAGAGCAGTTACACGCCAAGTATGAAAAGTTGATTGCGGCAAAGGGCTGAATTCAAGCCGGATTGTTGCGGGGGCGCCATGGGTTGCGCGCCCCCTCAATTGTGCTTCTTCCAAACCCCCTTGATAGCCTCCGCATCGAGGTCTGCGCCAAGCGACGGCAAATTATAAAAATCGAGTAATGTACGCAGTACGCTGTAGTGGTTGATGCGTTGATCGCTGCTTCCCGCCTTCACCATCGGCCCGATCAATAACGTTACCACGCGGTTGTCTTCCTTGAAATTATCCTCGTCCCAAGTGAGTATCAATAAGCTGTTGTGCTTGAATGCCCAATCAATGTATGGCGCAATGTAAGTCTTCAACCACTCGTCCGCCTCAAAAAAGCTGCCATCATGCATGTCGTGATTCTGGTCAGGAATAACAAACGACACCGTTGGCAAGTCGGCAAAATTCTGCGGAAAATCAGAAAAGCGTTTATTCATCTCTGCGGGTAAACGCGTACCTTGCCAGTTCACCACCGGGTTATGTTTGCGTTGATACGCGCCAGACATGCAGACCATATCTCCTGATTTTGGCAAAGACTCGGCATAGCTGGCAAAGCTCAACCCGCTGTCCATTAGTCTCGTGGCAAGGTTGTCGGAGTCAAACGTGTGTGGGCAGGCATTGCTGGTGATGCCTTGTGCGGAACCAGAAAATAGTGCTAGGTAATTTGGCTGGCTCGGGTGCGACACTCCATAGGATCGCGAAAACAATACGCCTCTTTTTGCCAGCGTGTGTATGTACGAATCGCTTTTGAGCTTGTCCATGATTTGCGAATAGCCACGGTTTTCTTCGATAACCATCACCACATGATCGGGACGCGGCAACTGTTCAGCCTGTGCTACATGCGCAAGAGCAAAAACGATCAGGGAAATATATAGTAAATGGCGCACAATAATTTTCATGAGATTTTGTAGGGTGTCTGCTACGGCCATGCCCACTCTGCCTCCGCTGAAGCGGGCGACAGATCATCCGCTTTTAGTGCGTTATGGCGCAGTCGGCTGATTATAGCAAAGCTGCGTAATCGATTTTCTGGCTTACCAAAAACGAGCCATCCACCGCTCATCCGGCATGTGGTTGACACGGGCCGGATTCAGTATTATCGGTGGAAATATTCGCTTAACCGCCCCCTTCTGCCTCGCTGATTTTTTTCTGCGACTCTTCATTTCCTTTTTGCAACACTTGATCTACGTTCTTTGCCTTTTCAAGCGCCTCGCGTTGCGGCGCGGCTATTTTTGGCGGTGTATCAGGGGTGCCGTCACAC
The DNA here is from genome assembly GCA_023259035.1 of Gallionella sp. Lineage (GTDB taxonomy): Bacteria > Pseudomonadota > Gammaproteobacteria > Burkholderiales > Gallionellaceae > Gallionella. Next base: position 2,572 of record JAHFRA010000004.1, on the reverse strand, counting down.
GCACCGAGCATGAGAATTGCGACAAGCAGGATAAACTTCATATTTCCTCCGGTAAAAAATTTTGCCCGGTTGCGCCTGACAGAGCGGCAGATATTATCCGGGCTTGCACGACCAGAGCACCGCTGGCCGCGCTCATCAATTGCACCTCGCCATCACGAGTCTCCTCACAGGTACCCACGCTGTCCCGATGACACAATGCTCAACCCAAAATGTAGGGTGGGTAAGAATTCCATATCGTGATGCAAATTGCTCAGTTTTGAAGCGCGCTAGTTATTTTATTGGTTGCGCCATAAAGCTCCATCAGTTTAAGCATCGCTGAAGCCTTGTGCAGTGTTTCCTGATATTCTGTCGCTTGGTCAGAGTCAGCTACGATTCCACCGCCTGCCCAGCATCGAATCTCATTATTGCTGTACACCAGCGTGCGGATAGCAATATTGCTATCCATATTTCCGTCAAAGCCGATGTAACCGATTGTTCCGCAGTATATCCCGCGTCGATTCGGCTCTAACTGTTCAATGATTTGCATGGCGCGCAACTTGGGTGCGCCGGTGACGGAACCGCCCGGAAAGCAGTTGTGCAGCACATCCAGCGCATCCCTTCCTGCTTCGATTTGGCCTTCCACCGTGCTGACCAAATGGTGTACATTGGCAAAGCTTTCCACCTCGAATAACTTTGGCACGCGTACCGAGCCAGCTACACAACACTTGCCTAGATCACTGCGCAATAAATCCACAATCATCAGGTTTTCCGCACGATCCTTGGGGTGATTGCGAAGCTCATGAGCAAGCTGATAATCTTGCTGCGCGTTGCTGCTGCGCGGGCGGGTACCCTTGATTGGCTTTGTCTCCACCCTGCCGTTCTGCACGTTGAGAAACCGCTCCGGAGAAGCGCACAAAATTTGCGCTTGAGGAAAATTAAGGAACGCGGAATACGGCGCAGGACTGAGGTGCCGCAAAGTTAAGTACGCACCCATTGCGTTTCCAACTGCTCCTGCGCTAAAGCGCTGTGCGAGGTTGATTTGGTAACAATCTCCAGCCTGCAAATAATTTTGTACTGACGAAAATGCAGCAGCGTATTTCTCAGGGGTAACGTTCGAGGTGATATTGCCTTGCAAATGAAAGGGTGCGGATTGAAAAGGTATTATATTTTGCAGCCGGAGCAATATCTGTGGCAACAGTTCCGCTGTCTCGGCAAATCGCTGATGTGACACAAGGCACGCAGTATGTCGCAGATGATCCAGCACTACCGCCCAGTCGTAAATTCCAACAGCCATATCAGGCAACTGCTCGGCATCTGCGGCAATGTTCGGCAAGGTCATAATCCGTCGCGCCAAATCATAACTCCAATAACCCAGCGCGCCACCGGCAAACGGTATGTTTGCCATAGGCGCGCTCTGTTCACCCAATTCACTGCGCAACAATGCAAACGGGTTACTACACAAGGTCTTGCTGTCTAGTACAAGTGTACGTTGTGGCGCTGCAACCAGAATGTCATATCGTGCCATCCCGCCGCTATCCAGCCACGCTGTCCACGGCAAATCAGCCAGCGCGGCATGGTAGTGCACAGCATCAGGTTGGTATGACAATTCAACGCAATAGAAGCTCATCGCTTAATAGGTGTATAACTTCAGCACTTCAATCATGTTGGTAATAGAACTCCAATAACCGTCTTGGCTATCAGTAATATGGCATTGCCGCAATTGCCGGGTACACATGAAGTTCACTCAATTGTTATCTTCCAGCGCTAGCTTTCATGCTGCCAGTTATTCATCCTGCTAAGCGATTAGCACATCATCTCTGAAGCTGCGTCATTAACCTGTGGTTGGGTGTTGTAAAGGATATCTGAAAAATATCGACAAAGGCTGGGGTAAGTTGGAACTCGCAATTTCCACAAGGCTTTTACAAAATCCCAAGAAACGCAAAACCGACCACAAATATCTAAAATTTGTGGTGAATGGAAAAACGCGCCAATACCGGATTGACGAAATAAAAAGGCGCACGCACCCATTGGTGCGCCAAAAACCAGCCTACCGCGAACCCCTGCTACAAGGCATCAAGGCATGGTCTTGCGGTTACTGGCAAAGCAGCCGGGGCGAGTTGTTAGCAGAACAAACCAACCACCACTTCCCCGCAGAGGAAATGGCCACAACACAACCAAACCTCGACGAACCCGGAGGGCATGCACTAACGACCCTCTTGGGGCACACCAAGGTTGCGCCTATATGTTGCAGCGACTGCCGCTACATGACCAAAACCCGCTCAGTTCGGCTTGCCGATTCCTGGTGTAGGAAAAGGCCAAGTTGCCGCCGGACGCACAGGAGATGGAGCAGAAGGCGCAGGCAACGGTTTAGCCATCACAGAAGGAGCCGGGTTGCTTGCTGGCTTTGCTACGGCCGCTTTTTTGGCTGCTGGTTTTTTAGCGGCGACTTTCTTTGCTGCCGGCTTCTTGGCTACCGCTTTTTTGGCTGCTGGTTTTTTAGCGGCGACTTTCTTTGCTGCCGGCTTCTTGGCTACCGCTTTTTTGGCTGCTGGTTTTTTAGCGGCGACTTTCTTTGCTGCCGGCTTCTTGGCTA
>JAHFRA010000003.1 GCA_023259035.1 Gallionella sp. | reverse complement strand
TTAGTTAAAGACATAGAAAACTTTATTGAAATGAGGCTAATAGAGTATCATAGAAGCGTTTATCGACACACGGGAACCGCTAAAAATTCACATTTCATCCCAACTGCTGCGTTGCGTAAAAAATTTCTTGCTTGCATATAAAATATATGCGGCGCGGCGAAATATTTTACGCGCCTTAACATACGATTCCGCACGGGCTTCAGCTCGTAGCGGATCGGTGTCCCCTTGTGGGGCATTTGGGCGAACTCTGAATTTTTAGCTGCTCCCGAACCTCTTCGACTACCAAGGACTGAACATGTTTGGATTTTTGAACGGCTATTTTGCCAACGATTTGGCGATTGACCTCGGCACTGCCAATACACTCATCTGGGTAAGAGGGCAGGGTATCGTGCTGAACGAACCATCGGTCGTGGCGATTCGCCAGGAGGGCGGGCCGAATGGCAAGAAGGTGATTCAGCAGGTGGGGCTGGCGGCCAAGCAGATGCTGGGGCGCACGCCGGGCAACATCACCGCGATCCGCCCGATGAAAGACGGCGTGATTGCCGATTTCACCGTCACCGAGCAAATGCTCAAGCAGTTCATCCGCAGGGTTTATAAGGCCGGCATTTTCAGTCCCAGCCCGCGCATCGTGATTTGCGTGCCGTGCGGCTCCACGCAGGTGGAACGCCGCGCGATCCGCGAATCCGCAGTGGGCGCGGGTGCGCGCCGCGTCGAGCTGATCGAGGAACCGATGGCGGCGGCGATCGGTGCGGGTTTGCCGGTGGAAGAAGCGACCGGTTCGATGGTGGTGGACATCGGCGGCGGCACCACGGAGGTGGGCGTGATTTCGCTGGGCGGCGCGGTTTATTCCGGTTCGGTGCGCGTCGGTGGCGACAAGTTTGACGAGGCGATCATCAACTATATCCGCCGCAATTACGGCATGCTGATCGGCGAGACCACCGCCGAAGAAATCAAGAAGACCATCGGCTCCGCATTTCCGGGCAGCGAAGTGCGCGAGATGGAAGTGAAAGGGCGCAATCTGGCAGAGGGCGTACCGCGCAGCTTCACCATCTCCAGCAACGAGATTCTCGAAGCACTGACCGATCCGCTCAACAGCATCGTCAGCGCGGTGAAGACGGCCCTGGAGCAAACCCCGCCGGAGCTCGGTGCCGACATCGCCAATAAAGGCATGGTGCTGACGGGTGGCGGCGCGCTACTGCGCGACCTGGATCGCTTGTTGATGGAAGAAACCGGTCTGCCGGTGCTGATCGCTGAAGATCCGTTGACCTGCGTGGTACGCGGTTCGGGCCGCGCCCTTGAAAACATGGACAACAAGTCGTCGAATATTTTTACTACAGAATAACTTTTTGTAAACACACCATTCCACAATGGCCGTGATGGGACTCAATCAAAGATTGTCCAGTTGATAGATAGTACGCAACCTTTCCAATTCTTCAATCGCGGCCCCAGCCCTGCGGTACGACTGGTGTTCTTCGTGGCGCTTTCACTGTTGTTCTTGTTTGTCGATGCGCGTTATCGTTATCTTGAGTCCACGCGCAGCGCGTTGTCCGTGGTGGTCTCGCCGATCCAACGCCTGGCAACCATGCCGAGCGTGTTGTGGCAACGTGCCGGGGACTTTTTTGTCACGCAGCACAGCCTGGTAACAGAGAGCGACGCGCTGCATCAACAGCATCAGCGTGATGCCGCACAATTGCTACAATTGCAGGCATTGCAAATAGAGAATCAACAATTACGCAAGCTGATGGCATTGCCGCTACGTGCCGAATTCACCACGCAAATGACCGAGATCGTCTATGCTGAACGCGACGTGTTCAAGCGCAAAGTGGTGGTCAACAAGGGCGCGGATGCCAATCTCCAGCCCGGGCAGGTAGTAATGGATGACAGCGGTATCGTCGGACAAGTCACCCGTGTCTTTCCGTGGCTTTCCGAGGTGACGCTGGTAACCGAAAAGGATCACGCCGTACCGGTACAGGTGCTGCGCAACGGCCTGCGTACCGTGGTGTTTGGCGCAGGCGACACCAGCCAGTTGTCGTTGCGCTACATGCCGGTAAGTTCCGATATCCAGAATGGCGATATGCTGGTGACTTCCGGCATAGACGGCGTTTATCCGCAAGGCATCCCGGTGGCAAAAGTGGACAAGATCGAGCGCGATCCGGCGTATCCCTTTGCGCGTATTACTTGCCTGCCAGTCGCCGGGGTAGCCAAGCATCGTCATCTGCTGATTCTCTCCAGTCTGCCAAAACTCCCCGAACGACCCGCCGAAGAGCTTGCTGCGGCGGAGGCAGAGAAGAATCCAAAGTCCAGACGGAAAAAATAATGCCTTACCCAACCCTGGCAAATCCTGAAATTCAGCGCCCGGTCAGCACTATCCTGATCATGTTCAGCGTGCTGCTCGCGCTAATCCTGAACGGGCTGCCGTGGGAGGGGATCTGGCTGATGCTGCGCCCGGACTTCGTAGCCGTGGTAATGCTGTATTGGTGTACCCATAAACCGCTGCGCGTCGGCATCGGCATGTCGTGGGCGGTGGGCATGCTTGCCGATGTGGCCGATGCCAGTTTGTTCGGTCAACACGCGCTGGCTTATACCCTGCTGGCCTTTGGTGGTGTGGTGTTGCATCGCCGTTTGCAGATGTTCGACTTGCGCCAGCAGACCACTCAGGTGTTGGGCATCTTTGCACTGACTTACGCTGTGTACGCGCTGGTACATTGGCAGGTGAACGGCTATGTGGTGTGGCCGTACTTTTTCGGTTGCCTGACTTCGACCTTGCTGTGGGCGCCAATGAGCGTCATGTTCCAAGCGATACGACAGATGCGCGTGGATCGTGAATGAGCAATCCAGTCGAGCTTAAAAATCACCAGCGCGAGATTTTTAACTTCCGTTTCCGGCTGGCGATCAGCATCGGTTTCGTGCTGCTGCTGCTGGTGATTCTGCTGCTGCGTTTTATTTACCTGCAGGCGCTGCGCCACGATTACTACCAGACGCTGGCGGAAAGCAACCGCATCTCCATCGTCCCCATCGTTCCCAATCGCGGCCTGATACTGGATCGCAACGGCGTGGTGCTGGCGCACAATTATTCCGGCTACACGCTGGAGATCACCCCGAGCAAGCTAAAAAATCTGGAAGCGACCATCAACGAACTGTCTGCGCTGGTCGAGATCGCGCCCAGGGATCGCAAGCGTTTCAAGAAGCTGCTGGCCGAGAGTCGCAACTTCGAGACCCTGATGATCCGCAACCGCTTGAGCAACGAAGAAGTGGCGCGTTTCGCCGCACAGCAGTACCGTTTTCCGGGCGTCGAAATCAAGGCGCGGTTGTTCCGCGACTATCCGTATTCGGATAAAACCTCGCATCTGATCGGCTATATCGGGCGCATCAATCAAACCGATGTGGAACAGCTCGAGGAGAACGAATTGGCGGCCAATTATCGCGGCTCGGATTACATTGGCAAGACCGGTCTGGAGCAAAGCTACGAAAGCGAGTTGCACGGCGCCACCGGGGTGGAGCAAGTCGAGGTGGATTCAGCCGGGCGCGCAGTGCGCATCTTGTCGCGCACGCCTCCGGTATCCGGCAATACGCTGGTGCTGAGCATTGATGCCAAACTGCAGGAAATCGCCGAGCAATCTTTCGGCAACTATCGCGGCGCGCTGGTGGCTATCGATCCGAACAACGGCGAAGTGCTGGCCTTTGTCAGCAAACCCGGTTACGACCCGAGCCTGTTCGTCGACGGCATCGACCCGGAAAGCTGGGATGAACTGAACAATTCCCCCGACCACCCGCTCAACAATCGCGCATTGCGCGGCCAATATCCATCGGGTTCAACGATCAAGCCATTCATGGCATTGGCCGGGCTGTATTACAATATTCGTTCACCCGGTCGCGCCATCAGCGATCCGGGCTATTTCACCCTGCCCGGCAGCAGCCACCAGTATCATGATTGGAAGAAGGGCGGGCATGGCAGCGTGGATATGTTCAAGTCCATCGTGATTTCCTGCGACACCTATTACTATGGCCTGGCCACAGAGCTGGGCATAGACAACATCTTCAGCTTCCTGTCGCGTTTTGGCTTCGGCAAAAAAACCGGCATCGATCTGGAAGGCGAGACTTCCGGTTTATTGCCATCGCAAGAATGGAAAATGAAACGCTACAAGGAAAAATGGTATGCGGGCGACACCGTTTCGGTGGGCATCGGACAGGGCTACAATCTGGTGACGCCGATGCAGCTGGCTTACGCGACTACGACGCTGGCCAATAACGGCGTTGGCTACAAGCCGCATCTGGTCAAAGAGGTGCGCAGTTCACGCAATAATGAAAACCGCTTGATCGAAGCCAAACCGGAGTTCGATATGAAGCTTGACCCGGCGCATCTCGATCTGGTGAAGCGCGCCATGGCCGCAGTCACCCAACCCGGCGGCACGGCCGCGCAAGCCTCGGTTGGTGCGTCTTATCATATCGCCGGCAAAACCGGCACCGCGCAAGTGGTCGCGATGAAGCCGGGTGAAAAATATGATGCCAGCAAGATTAGTGAACGAAATCGCGACCACGCATGGTTCATTGCCTTCGCCCCTGCCGAACAACCCAAAATCGCGCTGGTAGTATTGGCTGAAAACGGCGGGCATGGCGGCAGTACCGCGGCCCCGATTGCGCGCAGGGTGATGGACTATTACCTGCTGGGCAAAGTACCGAAGCCTTTGCCTGACTTGCCTGAAGAAGAGGTCGACCAGCATGACTAAACGACAACTTTGGCAACGCTTTATTGCGCAACTCGATCTGCCGCTGCTTGCCGGCATCGGCTTGTTGATGCTCACCAGCCTGCTGATTTTATACAGCGCCAGCGACGGCAATTGGGGGCGCGTATTAGGACAGAGCGAGAATATGTTGGTGGCACTGCTGTGCATGTGGGCAGTGGCAAATTTGCCGCTGCACTATCTGATGCGCACCGCCCTGCCGGTTTATTTGCTGGGTATGGCATTATTGGTCTGCGTGGCGCTATTTGGCGAAATCAGCCACGGCGCACGGCGCTGGCTGAATCTCGGGGTGGCAACCATTCAGCCTTCCGAGCTGATGAAAATTGGCGTACCACTGATGATGGCGTGGTATTTCGAGAAACACGAAGCCACGCTTACGCTGAAGAATTATTTCATTGCCGCACTGCTGCTGCTTATGCCGATAGCATTGATTGCGCGTCAACCCGATCTGGGAACCGCGATACTGATCTCCGCCAGCGGCTTTTATGTGCTATTCCTGGCGGGATTGAGCTGGCGCGTGATAGGAACCCTGTTCGTGGCAGCGCTTGCCAGCGCGCCGGTGCTATGGTCGATGCTGCACGACTATCAGCGTCATCGCATCCTGATGTTGTTCGATCCCTCCCAGGATGCCCTGGGCAAGGGCTACCACACTATTCAGGGGATGATTGCCGTTGGTTCCGGCGGCATTTTCGGTAAAGGCTATCTGGATGGCACACAGACCCATCTCGACTTTCTGCCGGAGCGCACCACCGATTTTATTTTTGCGGTGTACTCGGAAGAGTTTGGACTGATCGGGAACCTGATTATGTTGTCGCTGTATTTTTTCGTGATTGCGCGCGGTTTCATTATTACCGCCAACGCTTCAACTTACTTTACACGGTTAATGGCGGGTTCCATCACGCTGACCTTTGCCACGTACGCGTTCGTCAACATGGGCATGGTCAGTGGTATCCTGCCGATAGTGGGAGTGCCGCTACCTCTCATCAGTTATGGCGGCACATCCATGCTGACCCTGCTGCTGGGTTTTGGTATGCTGATGAGCATTGAAACGCATAAGAATCTGGTTAAGACTTGATAAAACAACTGATGAAACAACTAGCCATCTGACTAACCCAGCAAAAGACGCTGGCTAAGTCATTGGTTATAGCCATTCCACCAAGACAACAAAACGGCAGCCTAGTGGCTGGTTATTAGGAGATCGCATGAGCAAGAAAATCGCAGTTGTAACATTGGCAGCACTGGTACTCGCCGCTTGCGGCAGCGCGCCGCAACGCAAGGTGGAACCCCGCAACACCCCAGCGCCGGTCGAAAACCATGTGGTCGGCTCACCCGCAGCATCGCCCGCAGCCCCGGCAGCGCCGGGCGGCTATCTTGCCGGCGATGGCCCCGGCGCAGATGCACCGGCCAACCTTGATGAAATTCCCGATGCCGTGCCAAAAAACGAACCGCTGCACCGTTACGCCAATCGCCCCTATGTCGCACTGGGCAAAACCTACACACCGCTTACCGCCACGGGCAACTTCAAAGAGCGCGGCATTGCCTCATGGTACGGCAAGAAATTTCATGGCCAGCGCACTTCCTGCGGCGAGGTGTATGACATGTATGGCATGACCGCCGCGCATCCTACCCTGCCGATCCCCAGTTACGCGCGCGTAACCAATATTGCCACCCAAAAATCCGCCGTGGTGCGCATCAATGACAGAGGTCCGTTCCTGCATGAGCGCGTGATAGACCTCTCCTATACCGCCGCGCACAAGCTCGGCATTGTCGGCAACGGCAGCTCGGAAGTGGAAATCGAAAGCTTGGCCGCCGATACCGGCATGAATACCATCGCCAGGGCCGATGCCGTGGTAAGCAAACCATTGGAAAAGGTCGAACCGCTTGTACTCAACGCACCGCCCGTCACAAATACTGCAGCAGCTACAGACAGCAATGTTTACCTGCAACTCGGTGCGTTCAAATCACTGGAAGCCGCAGAAAGCTTTATGGCACAAATGCGCGCCAAACTGGGCGATGCCGGCAAACAGCTCAGCGTGTTCATCAAAGACGGATTTACCCGCGTCCATCTCGGACCGTATGCAAACCAGAACGAAGCACGCAGCAGCGCGGAGGGGTTGAAGGGGAAGCTGGGGTTCAAGCCGATGCTGAATTTGCACTAACACAACTGCTGATGAAACGACTAGCCATCTGACTAAGCTGGCAAACTACGCCAGCCAAGTCATTGGTTATGCGCTTGCTGATACGGCGTTAAAAAATGCCTCGAAATCCTCATGTACTGAAATGTACATTCCGGTTCCGAGCCATTTTTTTCCTTGTCTCAGCGGCGCTCGCTACGTTGTGCTGAGACTTCTCGGAGGGCTCGCGCTGAATGGCCTGATGTCCAGATTCGATCCGAGAGAGCTGTCTTTGCTTCGTCGTCCAAGCTATTTTCTGTTCTGGTGACAGTGAGATTTTGCTTCTATATTTGGGTTGAGTATTTATGGCCTTCCGAGTTACTTGAACGGGGTAATGCGGAATGCTCAATAGGTATTTGAGCCGCCAGAAAGCAGAACTTCACGAACGACGGCGAGGTGTGCGGCACTTCGACTTGATCTTTCATTTTGTTCACGGCAGGATGTGAGAATAGATTTCTATCTACATCATTCATTAGGCGTTACCCCATGTTCATTGGCCACTTCGGTATCGGGTTCGGTGCAAAATCAATCGCTCCTAGCGTCTCTTTAGGCTCGTTATTTCTTGCCGCTCAGCTTCTTGATCTGCTATGGCCTACTCTTTTGATGCTCGGTGTCGAACACGTCCGTATCGTTCCTGGCGCAACCGTTGTAACTCCTTTGGTTTTCGATCATTACCCAATTTCTCACAGCTTGCTTGCTGTTCTTGTTTGGGCGGGACTAGTGGGATGTATCCATTTCTTTATAAAACGGAAACGCTTGGCAGCGATCGTTCTCGGAGTTCTTGTCATTAGCCATTGGGTACTTGATGTCATTGTTCATCAACCAGACTTAGCGTTATTTCCCGGCAGTGCCACAGTGGTTGGCTTAAACGCTTGGTCATCGTTGCCCGTCACATTAGCTATTGAAGGATCGTTGTTCGCACTCTGCATTTGGTTATATTCCCGTGCAACCTCGCCCAATGATGCCGTTGGCAAGTGGGGATTCGTGGCATTGGTGTTTTTCCTAATTGCCATTTATGCGAGCAACTTATTTGGTGCCCCACCTCCATCTTCTGAGACTATTGCTTGGGTGGGGCAACTGCAATGGCTGTTGGTTTTGTGGGGTTACTGGATTGACAAACATCGCCATGTTGCAGCACACGCCTGATAACTGTTAGTGACGATGGCTAGCGTATTTATGTGAAGAGGTTTTGAATATGCTCATATCAAAAAATAGATCACTTCGAAATTTCTTTCTACTACTGTTTTCTTTATCTATTCCACTTTGGATATTCGGTTCGATTTATGACGTGCAAATCTTTCCGGGATTTAATTTGTATCAACTCCCGCTTGCGATGCCGATGGTCACCGCACTTATTCTCATCTATCGGGAAAATGGGAAAGCTGGCGTAGCTGGGCTTTTGAAAAGAACCTACGACTCTCGGCTCATCAAGTCCAAGGTTTGGTACTTACCTATGCTACTAATGATTCCCAGCATAGGTTTTATTGAATATTTGATTTTACGTTTTTCGGGATCATCTATTCCGCCGCCGCAATTCTCATTGGCCACACTCGGTTACATCTCAGTTTTCTTTATGACCTACGGAGAGGAATTGGGTTGGACGGGATACCTCATTGATCCGATGCAACAGCGATGGAGCGCGCTTAAATCAGGCATACTTCTTGGAATAGTGTGGGCAGTCATCCACTTCCCGATTCACTTCATTAACGGATATTCATTCGAATGGATTTTCTGGCACGGTCTTTACACAGTAGCGAGCCGTGTTTTGATGGTCTGGATCTATAACAACGCGGGAAAGAGTTTATTCTCTATGGCTTTGACGCATTGGACATTCGGCATGTTTTGGAGTCTATGGCCAGTGGAAAATTTGCATCGAGTCGTGTCTTTTTACAACCCGAGCATCATGGCCCTTACCGCCATATTCTTTGCTGTGATAGTGACGTTGTTGTGGGGTTCAAAGACGCTGACTCAGTATCGATTTAACAGAAAACAAGTTTAATGCTTGAGTATCCTTGTGGAAAATTGAAGTACCGCTTCGTGTCAAGCCGTCCATCACCTTCGCCATTTGCTTGTCTAAGTAACGGAACATCAAAGCAGAAGAGATGATAGCTCCGCATAGCCATCTGACTAGGCTGTCAAAAAACGACGGACAAGTAATTGGTTAACGCTACGCTCATCCGCCCTACAACCCCACCCGCAACACCAACCCCTTCAAATACGCTCCCTCCGGAAAGCTGAGCAATACCGGGTGATCGGCACTGGCGTGCAGGCGATGAACGATCTGCGCGTCCACCCCGGCATCGAGCGCGGCACCGGCAATGATTTTCTGAAACAGATCTTCACTGATGCCGCCGGAACATGAGTAGGTGGCGAGCAGGCCGCCCGGTCTGAGCAGCTTGAAGGCGAGCAGGTTGATGTCCTTGTAGCCACGCGCGGCTTTTTCGGCGAACGCGGCGGTGGGGGCGAACTTGGGCGGATCGAGTATGATGAGGTCGAACTGGCGGCCCTGATCGCGCAGTTTGCGTAGCGCTTGGAACACGTCGGCTTCCAGCCACTCGGCGCGCGATGCATCCAGGCCGTTACGCATTAAATTTTCTTCAGCGATGCGCAATGCATCGCCCGACGCATCGATCGACAGCACCGATTTCGCGTCGCCGCGCAACGCATACAGCGAGAAGCCACCGGTATAACAGAAGCAGTTCAGCACGTCTTTATCGCGCGCCAAAGTCTCGGTCAGCGCGCGGTTGTCGCGCTGATCGAGATAAAAGCCGGTCTTTTGCCCTGCCGCTACATCCACTTTGAAGCGCAGACCATGCTCCATCACCTCCACATTATCCGGCAGCGTGCCGCGCAGTGCGCCGTTGCGCGGTTCCAAGCCTTCCAGCCCGCGCGAATCGGAATCGGAGCGTTCGTAGATACACACGGGATTGCACAGCTGCTGCAAGATGTCGGCGATGGCGTCGCGCCAGCGTTCCGCTCCCGCACTGCCGATCTGCATCACCAGCACGTCGCCGTATTGATCGGCGATCAATCCCGGCAGGCCGTCGGACTCGGCGTGGATCAGGCGTATGCCGCTGCTTTCATCGGCCAGCTTCAATCCGCTTCGCGCCGCCAGCGCATCGGCAATGCGGCGGTGGAAAAATTCCGTATCGACGAGTTCATCTTCGCGCCACGACCAGACGCGCGCGGTGATTTGCGAACTGGCGTTATACGCCGCCCAGGCGAGAAAATTTCCCGCAGCATCGCGCACCGCCAGCGTGGCGCCACTAAGGGGTGCACCATCCACGCGCTCGACCGCGCCGGAAAAAATCCACGGATGGCGGCGTAGCAGGGATTTTTCCCGGCCCGCCTTGAGGATGATGGCAGGCTGCGCGGTGGCATTGCCGGTGACCGGTTGCGCCGTACTGCGTGGCATATTTTTTTGTTCACCGGATGAATTGCTGCTGCGTTTAGTCCGATTGCGAAAATCCCGGTTCCCCTGCGAGGGGCGGTGCGGTGTCGAATGGGATTTGGGTTTCTGGCTGGTCATATTTTTTGGTATTTTCTCTTAGATCTTTTTCTTGGCGCGCGGATGGGCCGCGTCGTAAATCTTGCTGAGATATTGAAAATCCAGGTGCGTGTAAACCTGAGTGGTGGAAATGCTGGCATGGCCGAGCATTTCCTGTACCGCGCGCAGGTCGCCGCTGGATTGCAGCACATGCGTGGCGAACGAATGGCGCAGCAGATGCGGGTGCACGTTGCTGGTGATGCCCTGTTTGACACCCCATTGCTTCATGCGCAGTTGCACCACGCGCGGCGAAATGCGCTGGCCGCGCTGGCCGACGAACAGCGCGGACTCTCCGGTCTTGGCAAGCTGGTCGCGTACCGCCAGCCATGCCTGCAATGCGGCAATAGCGAAAGCCCCGAGCGGCACGACACGCGTTTTGCTGCCCTTGCCGGTGACACGCACTTCGCCCGCATGCAGGTCGGCACGCATCGGTTCGGAATCGAGACTGACCAGCTCGGCCAGACGCAGGCCGGAGGAGTAGAACAATTCGAACATCGCCTTGTCGCGGATCGCTTCCGGCGTGTCGGCCGGCAGATCGACCATGCGCACCGCCTCGTCGGGTGACAGGGCTTGCGGCAGCGCCTTCGGTGATTTGGGCGCACGCAGGCCGACACAGGGATTGTCGGCCAGGCCGTGGTCACGCATCAGGTAAGTGAAAAAGCCGCGCCATGCCGACAGCATGCGCGCCAGCGAGCGGCCGCCCAGACCCTTGCTGTGCAGTTGCGCGATAAAGCGGCGGATATGGTGGATTTTAAGATCGGACAGCGGCGTCGCGGCGGCCAGTTCAAACAGATGCGTGAGGTCGCGCGCGTAATTCTCGGCAGTCAGCGCGGAGTATTGCTTTTCATTGCGCAGCCACGCCAGGTAACCCTGTAAATATTTCTGGTTGAGTCCTTCGACGGTGCTCAGGACAGGCGTGGCGACATCAGTCATACGAAATCTGAAGCCCCGGCGTTATCCATCAGTGCGCGAGATGCGGGTGCAGCGCGCTGCTTATCGCCTCGGCGATACGTTGCAGGAACACCGTGCCCATCTCCGGGTAGAAGCGTTGCTTGTCTTCGCTGGCCAGCGCCAGCAGGCCGATGGTCTCGCTGCCGGCGTGCAATGGCAAATAGGCGAATGAATGCAACTGCGCGGCAGTTGCGCCGAACCATCCGGCGGTATCGTGCGCGGCGTGGTGCAAACAGACCGGTTGCGCCTGCGCCTCGGCAAATGCCAGCACTTCCGCGCTGGGCGGGCGGGCTTGCCACAGGCGCAGCACCGTATGCGGCACCGCAAAAATATCGCGCAACAGATGCGGGATCATTTCCTGCAAGGTAGCCAGGTCGCGCGCGGCGAACAGCGCGACGACGAATTCATGTATCTTGTGTTGCAGCGCGTCGTTTACTTTGGCAAATTCAATCAGCTCGTGCAGCTTCTTTTCCAGTTCCTTGTTTTTTTCGCGCAACGCGACCAGTTGCCGCTCGCTCAATGAAACCGTGCGCCCACCGTGCGGGTGCGGCAAATTGATTTGCACCAGCGTCTCGATATGCTCTTCAAAAAACTGCGGGTTGTCCTGCAAATATTGTGCTACGTCTTCTGATCTCATCGTGGTTCCCTATAAAATAATTTCGCCTTCAAATACTGTTATCGCAGGACCAGTCATCAGCACCGGTTGGCCTTCCCCGTCCCACGCGATAGTCAACTCTCCGCCGCGTGTCGCGACATTGACCGGGCTGTCCAGCAAGCCGCGCCGGATGCCTGCCACCACTGCCGCACAGGCGCCGGTGCCACAAGACAGGGTTTCGCCCGAGCCGCGCTCATAAACGCGCAACCGAATTTGCTGGCGTCCCATTATCTGCACGAAACCGGCATTGACGCGCTTGGGGAAGCGCGGATGACGCTCGATGAGCGGCCCCAGTTTTTCCACCGGCGCACGCTCGACGTCCGCCACCACTTGCACCGCATGCGGATTGCCCATCGACAGCGCGCTGACCTGTAGCGTTTCACCGGACACCTCCAGCGGCTCGCTCACCGCGCCGCTGCCGCCGTCGAACGGAATGAGCGCCGCATCGAAAATCGGTGCACCCATATTGACCGTCACGCGCCCGTCGTCTTCAAGGCGCGGCGCAATCAGGCCGCTCTTGGTTTCCACGACGATCTCGCGCTTGGGCGTAAGCTCCTGATCATGCACAAAGCGCGCGAAACAGCGCGCGCCGTTGCCGCATTGCTCCACCTCGCCGCCATCGGCGTTGAAAATGCGGTAGCGAAAATCCGCCTCCGTGCGCTGCGCCTTTTCCACCAGCAAAATCTGGTCACAGCCAACGCCAAAATGGCGGTCTGCAAGCAGGCGCAACTGTTCCGGGCTAAGCTCAATAAGCTGGCGCACGCCGTCCAGCACCACGAAATCGTTACCGGCACCGTGCATCTTGGTGAACTTCAACAACATTCGCTTTATTCTCCTTTGCTGCGTAGTTCCGCGTGGCGAAAACAATTCACGGTGTGATCATTTACCATTCCGGTCGCTTGCATGAAGGCATAGCAAATCGTCGAGCCGACAAACTTGAAACCGCGCTGCTTGAGCATCTCGCCCATCGCATCCGATTCAACTGTGCTTGCCGGCACTTCGGCGAGCCCGCGCCAATGGTTCTGCCTGGATTTGCCCCCCACGAATTGCCAGACGAACGCATCAAAGCTGCCGTGCGACTCCTGTATTTCCAGAAACTTTTGCGCGTTGCATATCGCAGCCTGCACCTTCAGCCGATTGCGCACGATACCGGTATTTTGCAGCAGCGATTCTATTTTATTAGCATCATAACGGGCAATGCGTGCCGCATCGAAACCGTCAAATGCGGCGCGATAATTCTCGCGCTTGCGCAAAATGGTGATCCAGCTCAAGCCCGCTTGCGCACCTTCCAAAATTAAAAACTCGAATAGCCGCTGATCGTCATGCACTGGCACGCCCCACTCCGTATCGTGATATCTCTGGTACAAGGCATCGCTTCCGGCCCAGGCGCAGCGCGTCTTATTCATGAATTGTGCTCAAGGCTTGTTCCCGCACAGTTGCGTGCAGTCGCGCCACATACAACGATCCATCACCACAGTAATGCCCGCCTGTCGAGCACGCTGGGCGGCGGCTTCGTGAATAATCCCTTCTTGCAGCCAAAGATTCTTGATGCCGAGTTTGATGCAGCTTTCCACGATAGCGGGAACGTGTTCAGCAGCACGAAACACATCCACGATGTCCGGTATCTCAGGCAAGCTTTCCAAATCCGGATAGGCTTGCTCACCCAGCACTTCACCACTTAATGGGTGTATCGGGAAAATGCGATAACCCAAACTTTGCAAACCACGCGCGACCCGAAAGCTGGGGCGTGTCTCATTTGACGACAAGCCAACCACCGCGACGCTGTGTATCTCGCGCAGCAACTGCCGAATTTTTTCCGTATCCGGGTTGGAGAAGATCATACCGAGAACCTTATATTCTGGAATCACCAGGGTAGCATTCTACGCGGCATTGCCGTAACCACATACATGGTGAGTGAATATCCAGTTACGTGGACGCCTTAGTCAAAAACCGCTATGCTGCGCGCCGTTACTGGATGCGCTCACAAGCTCGGTTAGATAGCGCATTAATTTCGAAGCTTGAGGTCATTTGAGTAAAGTACGATAAAATGGCCGCTGCTCTATATTTTATTTTAGTTTTCACCATACGCGCTCGTAGCTCAGCTGGATAGAGTATTGGTTTCCGAAGCCAAGGGTCGTGGGTTCGACTCCCGCCGAGCGCGCCATCTTCCTGTTTTCCCCATCTATTTCCGCTCACGGAACACGCTGCAATCCTTGTGGTTAGGGTGGTTTTTGTTTTTCCCCGTCTATTGCAATCGCAGAAGCATCGGGGGCTATAGTGAACCCCGGTTTTCGGACAGTAAATTAAGGCGGTAACCTGCTGCACTAAGGGGGAGGTGATGAGCGAAACGAAGCGGAAGAATTCTTCGGGTGAATTCAAGGCCAAGGCAGCACTTGAAGCGGCCCGCAGCTTCAAGACGGTGAACGAGATTGGCCATGGCCCACTGTGCTCCAAGGGGCGTGTTTCTAGCCAAGATGGAAAGCGGGGCACGCTGGGCGCGGCGCTGGTCACGGTGGTTGAGCCATTACCCCAGATCGGCAGATGGGGCCGGCCACCGATCGGACTGGAGCGGATGCTGCGCATGCACGAATAAATCCGTGCTTCCATAGGCGAGTTTTCGAAGGAGCATCGTTGCTTACACAACAGCCAGGGCAATATTGCGAAGTGCAGCTTGTGACACGCGCGACCGGCCACACCTGCTAACTGCTTACCAAAAAACCGTCACTGGGAATAACAACTTGCCTTACTGTTTTTATCGCCTGTTGTTCCTGGCTGAAATCAGCACCGCCCATACTCCCAGCACGATATAGCACAACAGCGACCATTCTGGAATTCCAAGAGTGAGAAATGTCCAACCCTTGGCCGCACATTCGCCAGAGCCGTGCAGCAGTTCTTTCAGCACATCAGCCATCGGCATGGTTTCCAGCATATAGTCCAGACCTGGTCCGCAGGCGGGAACCTGGTCTTTGGGCAGATTCTGTATCCAGATATGGCGTGCCGCCACACCTGCGCCGGATAGCGAGAGAAACCCGATCAATGCGGCATAGATGCGTTGCCCCAGGCGCTTCGGGCCATGCGCGGCTGCCAGCGCGAATACCACCAATATCGCGATAAATATTACGCGCTGCACCATGCATAGCGGGCAAGGATCCTGGTGTTTGACGTATTGCAGGAACATACCGAAGCCCATCAAGCCGCTGGCGAATAGGGCGCCTGCAAGATACAGCCAGCGATTTGAAATCGTGTGCCAAAGTTTGCACATTACTATTCCGTCTCTTCTATCCACGCCGCCTGTATTGCCTCAAGAATTTTTTCGCCGCTGTGCTTCGGATCGTCGTGAAAATCTTCCAGTGCCATCACCCAGTTATGCAGGTCGGTAAAACGTATGGTTTTCGGATTGACCTCCGGATGCGCTTCTGCAAGTTCGATGGCGATCAGCCTGACATCTGTCCATTTCATTTTAAGCCTCCGACTTCAGGTTCAGCAACTATTGGGCGTTGACAGCGCACAAAACCTAACCCCCTGACAGTCTCACGAGCCCTTGCAAAACGTAGCGAGCAAAGGCGGAGCCGGGCGCGAAAGGTTGAGGAAGCGGAATGTACATCCAGTACACGAGCATCCCGAGTCATTGAGCAACAACGCCCTGTCGAGTGCAGCAGTCTTGCAGATGTTTATTAGTGGAGGTGGCCGCTTTCGTTCTCATCATGCACATGCCCATGCTCCAACTCTTCTTCGGTAGCCTTGCGCACGCCGGTGACGGTGCAGTTGAAAGTAATTGTCTTTCCGGACAGCGGGTGATTACCGTCCACCGTTACTTCGTCGTCAGTCACTTCCACTACGGTGAATAGCAAATAATCTTCCTCGTCGGCATCATCCGCGCCGCCTTCGAATTGCATGCCAACGGCGACATCTTTAGGAAAAGAACTGCGCGGTTCGACTTCGACAAGATCGTGGTCGTACTCGCCGAAAGCGTCATCTGGCTGCATCGTGACGCTACAATGATCGCCAATTCTTTTGCCGTGCAGGGCTTCCTCAACCAGAGGAAAGATGCCGTCGTAGCCGCCGTGCAGATAACTGACCGGCTCCTCCACTTTTTCCAGTAATTCGCCTTCGGAATCGAACAATTCGTAGCTTACGGAAACAACGGTATCTTTGGCAATTATCATTTCAATTCCTTTACCAGATTAAAAATTTCCCGCGCATGTCCGTGTGCATGGACGCCATACATGACATGGCGCAGCTTGCCATGCTTGTCAATTACAAAAGTAGAGCGTTGAATGACATGCTTTTTATGCCCGTCGACTTCTTTTTCGAACATCACACCATAGCGCTTGCAGACGCGGGCATCGGGGTCTGAGAGCAGCAACACCGATAATCCATATTTGTCGCGGAATGACGCATGACTCAAGCAATCATCGCGGCTAATGCCGATCACGATAGTATCCAGTTTGGCAAGATCGTCATCAAACTCGCTGAATTCGTTGGCTTCCATCGTGCAGCCCGGCGTGTCATCTTTTGGATAAAAATATAACACGACATTTTTTTTGCCCCGCTGCGAGGTAAGCACAAAAGTTTCCATGTCAGCATCCGGCAACTCAAAGTGCGGTGCTTCAGTTCCGATAGCCAGTTGAACAGACTGCATTGATGTTTCCTCCGAATCGCATTTTAAACACTTTTTGGCCGCATGATAAAAATTATTGCACAATATCCGGACAGGGATGTGAGGCAGCTATAATTGGCGATGAAAGGAACGGATATTTACACTCGGCCAAATGTTGCAAACCACCTTGCCGATAGCACATGGACGATTCTGTTATTTTCCTGAAAGGAGCGGTTATGAATAACGACACACTACAGCACACCAAGCTGGATGGCATCGTGGACTATACCGCAGCGCTGGACACGCTGTGCAAACTGGCGCAGCATGACTTGTATTTGTTTGAAAGAAATTTTGATGGGATGGGTTTTAACGCTGAAGCGCGATATACGATACTGCGCAACTTTTTACTCGCCAACCCAGCCCACCGGCTGTTCATGCTGGCGCATGACACACATTACTTGTCCACACTTTGCCCGCGCATGATGGTGCTGCTTCACCAGTTTGGCACCAGCATGTTCATCTACCAGACCCCCAAGAGTTTGCTGCATATTGCCGAGCCGTTCTCCGTCGCGGACAATGCACATTTTGTGCGCCGTTTCCACTTTGACGATTCGCGCGGTATCTTGGGGCAAAACGATCCGGAGAATGCGCGCGTCTTGAAATCGCGCTTTATGGACATGTGGTCGGTTTCTCATCCGGCGGTATCCGGTACGAGGCTGGGTTTATAGCAAGATTGCAAATCCGCTGGATTTTCTGCATCCAAGTGATAGAATGCGCCGCCTTTGATTTTGAGCGCTATCCCGCTCCTGCGTATTTAGATACATTTAAAGTCAGCGGGTTTTTATATTTTATCTTAACAACTCCCAAGGAAATTAAAAATGAAACATTCTGTTCTCGTTACCGCTCTGTTGGCTCTTGCTTTGACCGCTTGCGGCGGAAAATCTTCTGAAGAAACACATACTGCCAAACCCGTTGAGGCTCCTGCTGCCAAACCTGTTGAGGCTCCTGCTGCCGCATCGGCCCCTGCCGCTGAAGCTGCCTCCGCTCCTGCTGCCGCATCGGCTCCTGCCGCTGAAGCTGCTTCCGCTCCTGCTGTCGCAGCACCAGCTGCTGCAAAGTAAGCGGCCGACTCTCCGGGCAATAAAAAGGCCGACGCAAGTCGGCTTTTTTATTGCGTCAGATATCAGACAATTTCGCGCCAGGCAAACCCATCATTCTGCGTCGCTACCCCCACCCAACTGGCCTCGCAATTCAGCACGTCACTCAGCGATTTTACCGCAAGCTCCGCTGTATTGTTCTTGCGACTCAAATGCGCGGCAATCAGATGTTGCAAACGGCTAACATCCAGACGACTCAAAATGCCAGCGGCATCCTGATTGTTCAAATGTCCAAAACGCCCATCCACACGACGTTTGACGCTGTATGGGTAATCGCCATTCATCAGCATGTCGATATCGTGATTGCACTCTAACACCAACGCATGGCAGCCGTTCAGGGTATGCTCGATATACGCTGTGGCACATCCGGTGTCGGTCAGCACCCCCAAGCGCTTTGCGCCGTCACTGAACACGAACTGCACCGGTTCGGCGGCATCATGAGGAACGGGGTAGGGGACGATTTCAATCGCTCCGATTGAAAATGCCTGATGGGGATCAATTTCGTTGAGGAGGGCAATGTCAGCAAGGTGTTTCGGCTGGTTGCGCAGCGTGCCGTGAGTGAACCAAACCGGCAGGTTGAAATTTCGCGCCAGCCGTGCCACGCCGCTGATATGGTCACCGTGTTCATGCGTAACAACAATGCCGCTCAACTGTTCTGCAGCAACACCCAAGCGAGCCAGCCGCGAGATGGTGTCCCGCAAGCCAAAGCCGCAGTCCATCAATACTTTCGTCTGACCGACTGCAACCAGCAGCGCGTTGCCTTCACTGCCGCTACCCAAAGATGCAAACTTCATGAAGCAAGCCGCATAACAGCCTACTGATTTATATTTTTGTAAACCGCTTCAATCATCTGCTTGGCCGTGTCGTCGCTCGCACCGCTCTGGTTGGTGACGGACACTTCACACGTCTTGCCGCCGTCCTTGACATTCACGCGGTAACGCGTGTTGGCGTTTGGGCTGTCCTTCCAGAACTTCAGCTTGTCCAGCCAGCCGCTTTCTGCTTTAGCCGGACGCAGCAAGTAGATGCCCTTGACACGATCCTTGTCATCTACCACCAACCCTGCGCGCTCGATAGCCAGTCCCACCCTGCGCCATGATCTATCAAATGCATCGTTCACCACGATAATCTTGCTGCCGTCGAAAATCTCCTGCAGGGTGGCAGCCCCGGCCGGGCCGGACTCGCTGGCTATCGTCGCGCCGCCGACCACGTGTGATTCGCCTCCACCGAAACGCACCATCAAGCGCTGCAACATGATCGCTTCCACTTCTGGATCATTGGCGCGCGCTTGCCACTTCGAGGTATTCCCGTCTGCCGATAACACTTCTTCCATGCCGCGATGGGTGATGTAAATCTCGGTGCTCGCACCGTCCTTGCCGCGCTCCAGGCGCGCACGATACTGGTCGCGCTCACCCGATGAGTAAATATTGTCGAACACTTTTCCAATCACCCCGCGAATGCCACCCTGCGGAATCTTGGCGCGGTTCTCTGCCCAGTCGGTTTCCATCACGCCAGCTGCTTGATCTTCGCTCTTGATGGCAAGACCGTTTTCTTGCCAGAATGCTTTGACAACCAACCAGACATTCTCCGGTTTATCACTCACCACCAGCCAGCGCTGCGCCCCGCTACGCTCCAGACGCACCCCCTTGATTTCCGGCAATATCGTGCTGGCGCCACGGCCTTGACCCACAGCCGCGCCACCCTTGTAATCAGAAAAAGTCGCGACACTTTCGCCTTCGCCCTGCGGCACTTTATAGTGCTCATCCCTGCCGGGTGTTGTCAGGTCAGGCGGCACTTCCAGCGATGGCGCTTGAACTGCGCCGGAGTGATAGTCGACACGTTTACTGCCCATGCCGACCGAACTGCAACCTGTTAACGAGACCAGCGCAACGCCGACAATTCCAATATATAAAACCTTCATTACTTCTCTCCAGCCATACAGCTAATTAATTGAGCACGCCCGCCTGACGCATTGCCGCTTCGACCACCCCGTGCGCGGGTTGTGACAAGGGTGTGAGCGGCAAGCGCAGTATATTTTTTATTTTCCCCATGCGTGCCACCGCCCACTTCACCGGAATCGGATTGGCTTCGACAAACAGGTTGCGATGCAGCCCAAGCAGACGGAAATTGATCGCGCGCGCCTTGTCGATTTCACCATTCAGCGCAGCGGCACACATCTCATGCATCAACCTGGGGGCAACATTCGCTGTCACCGAGATTGAGCCATGCGCGCCGAGCAGCATGAGCGCCAGCGTGCTGGCATCATCGCCGCTATACACCGCAAAATCTCCATGAGCGCGCTTCAATAAAGCCGCGCGCTGCAACAAATCGCTACCGCGCTCGATATTTCCGGTCGCATCCTTGATGCCGACGATGTTGGAAATCTGCGCAAGGCGCAGCACGGTATCGTTGCTCATGTCCGCCACGGTGCGCCCCGGCACGTTGTACAGGATGTGCGGCATGTCAACCGCTTCGGCGATGGCCTTGAAGTGCCGGTACAAACCTTCCTGGGTCGGCTTGTTGTAATAGGGGACAACTGACAGCGAAGCGTCCGCCCCGGCCTTTTTCGAAAAGGCCGCCAGCTCGATGGCCTCTTTGGTCGAGTTCGCACCGGTTCCGGCAATGACGGGAACGCGCTTGGCCGCGTGTTTTACCGCCTCGGCAATCAACAGCTCATGCTCTTCCACATCCACGGTAGGAGATTCGCCGGTGGTGCCAACTACCACGATGCCGTCTATCCCCTGCTCGATGTGAAAATCAATCAATGCACGGAATGCCGCCAAGTCCAGACTGTCGTCCTCATGCATCGGGGTAACAATTGCAACAATACAACCCTTTATCATTTTTCCCGCCACCGAAATAAATGCGGCATTCTACCGTAATACGGCGGCACGCCAAAGAGCAACAGCGCAACGGGTGCATTGGAAAGCAATGCTTGACGAGTGGGGGGCTGCATCGTTCCCACGGTCTCTTTGAGAACGATGAGGGAAGTTTGCCGCTTCAGCCCATCCGGTGCGGCCAGGACATCGGCATTCTCACCAACCCGGCCTGACGCCGCGCACCGGTTTTTTCCCGAATGGCACGCAGTTGGCTGCGGACTGTATGGATAGTGACGCCTAGCAGCGCGACAAAAGATGCGGCACTGTGGAATAATGGCGCCACTGCTGAATTTACCTCCTACCATGCCTTCGACCACCCTTGCCAACATGCACCCCGGCGATATCGCCACTATCGTCGCGATCCACGCCGAAGAAGCGCTGCATCAGCGCCTGCTGGCATTGGGATTTCGCAGCGGCAAGCAAATTGAACTGATCCGCAAGGCCAGTTTCTCAGGGCCGTTGCAGGTGCGTATTGGCACCACCGATATCATGCTGCGGCGCAGCGAGGCCGCCAAGATTACGGTGTGCGCCCAAATCGCAGTAAGTCAGGGAGCCTCCAGGACATGAAGCGCGTCGCTTTGCTCGGGATGCCCAACACCGGCAAATCCACGTTGTTCAACCGCATGACAGGGGGTGCGGCCCGGGTGGGCAACTGGCCGGGCATCACCGTCGAACTGCTCAGCGGGAAAATTCTGCTGGGGTCGGATATGGTGGAAATTGTCGACCTGCCCGGCATCTACGATATGCACGGTTTCTCGGATGACGAGCAGGTGGTGCGCCACTTCCTGCACGATAATGTGCCCGACCTGGCGCTGGTCATTCTCAACGCCACGCAAATCGAACGCCAGATGAGCCTGCTGCTGCAACTCAAGCAACTCAACCTGAATCTGGTGGTGCTGCTCAACATGGCTGATGAAGCCAAGAAATTCGGCATCAGTATTGATGCGGCGAAAATGTCCGCCCTGCTGGGCATGCCGATATTTCTGCTCAGCGCGAAATACGGCAATGGTTATCAAGACGCATTGCAAGCCATTACCAAAGCCCTGCGCTACCCCACACCCGGCATGGCCGAGCAACTGCGCAGCCAACTGGAGCAGGACGAACATCTCGAAGCGGAAATGGCGCGCGTGCTGAAACATGCGGTACAGATTCCCGCGCGAATGTCGGACAGCCTCACGGAGAAACTGGATCGTGTCATGCTGCACCCGTGGCTGGGCATGCCGATTTTTTTTGCGGTCATGTATCTGCTGTTTCAAGGCATTTTCCTGTTCGGCCAGCCGCTGCAAAACGGCGTTGCCGAGCTATTCATCTGGCTACGCGAAACCATGCTCACGCCGCTATTGAGCGGTTTGCCGCACGCCGTGCAGGGTTTGCTGCTGGATGGCGTTTACAACGGCGTCGCCACCGTTGCGGCGTTTGTGCCGATCATCGTGCTGTTCTTTCTGTTCATGGCGCTGGTGGAAGATAGCGGTTATTTATCGCGGGCCGCCTTCTTGATGGACGCGCTGATGGCAAGGCTGGGGCTGGATGGCCGCAGCTTCGTCATGTTGCTGATGGGCTTTGGTTGCAACGTACCCGCGCTGATGGGCACCCGCGTGATGCGTTCGCGCGCCATGCGTTTGCTCACCATGCTGGTGATCCCGTTCTCGCTGTGCTCGGCGCGCTTGCAGGTATTCGTATTCATCGCGGCCGCGCTGTTTTCGTCGAGAGCCGCGCCAGTGGTGCTATTCAGCCTGTATTTGTTCAGCTTCGCCGCCGCGATACTCACCGCGCTGTTATTCAAACGCCGGTTCAAAAACACCGAACCGTTCGTGCTGGAATTGCCGCCGTACCGTTTTCCTACCGCGCGCCAAATGGTGTTGCGCGGCTGGCTGGAAGTGCAGCACTTTTTGCGGCGCGCCACCAAGTTCATCATCGCCGGTGTGGTGCTGGTCTGGCTGCTTACCCATCTGCCCCCGTCTGCGGCACCCGCTGGCAGTGATACGCTGGCTGGCATGATCAGCGGCGCGCTGAGCCCGATTTTCGACCCTATCGGCATTAATCCGCAACTGACTATTGCGTTGATCTTCGGCTTCGTTGCCAAGGAAATCGTCATCGGTTCACTCGCGGTAATTTACGGGCTCTCCGGCCAAGCGCTCGGCAATACACTGGCACAGCAACTGGATTGGGTGCAAGCCTACAGCTTCATGTTGTTTACCCTGATTTACACGCCCTGCCTGGCTACTGTCGCCACGCTGCGCAGCGAATCCAAAAATGTGGGATTCACGCTGTTTTCCATCGTCTGGTCGCTGGCGCTGGCATGGCTGGTCAGCTTCGGGTTTTACCAGGGCGCGAGGGCGTTGGGGTACTGAACGTATTGCAAATGACCGCTGCTGGAAGAACGGGGGAGTGTGAAAATGAAGAATCACCGGGTCCTGCGGCAACGGTGACGGAAAAAAGTAGCGGCCATACCGGCGGCGTAATTTTAATTTTTTAGAAGAGATATAACCATGAGTTTGAAATGCGGAATCGTCGGGCTGCCCAATGTCGGTAAGTCCACCCTGTTCAATGCGCTGACCAAGGCAGGCATTGCGGCGGAAAATTATCCCTTCTGCACCATCGAGCCGAACGTCGGCATCGTCGAAGTGCCTGATCCGCGCATGGCGGCGTTAGCGGAGATCGTCAAGCCGCAGCGCATGCAGCCTGCCATCGTCGAGTTCGTGGACATCGCGGGTCTCGTGGCTGGCGCATCGAAAGGCGAGGGGCTGGGCAACCAATTTCTCGCCAACATCCGGGAGACCGATGCCATCGTCAACGTGGTGCGCTGTTTTGACGACCCGAACGTGGTGCATGTGGCGGGACGCATTGACCCGCTTGCCGACATCGAAACCATCATCACCGAACTTGCGCTGGCGGATCTTTCATCTGTGGAAAAAACTATCGCGCGTGATGGCAAAAAGGCCAAGTCCGGCGACAAGGACGCGCAGAAACTGGTCGCTGTGCTGGAGAAATTGTTGCCGCATCTGAATCAAGGCAAGCCGGCGCGCACATTCGCCATGTCGGAAGATGAAAGGCAGATCATCAAGCCGCTGTGCCTGCTCACCATTAAACCGGCGATGTATGTCGGCAACGTGCTGGAAGACGGCTTTGAAAACAACCCATACCTGGACCGCCTGCGCGAGTACGCAGCAAAGGAAGGTGCGCCAGTGGTAGCGCTGTGCGCCAAGATTGAAGCAGAGTTGGCCGACCTTGATGATGCGGACAAGCGTGAATTTCTTGCCGATCTTGGTCTGGAAGAGCCGGGGTTAGACCGCCTGATCAGTGTCGGTTACCAGCTGCTCGGCCTGCAAACCTATTTCACCGCAGGTGTGAAAGAGGTGCGTGCATGGACCATCCATAAGGGCGATACTGCGCCACAAGCTGCGGGCGTGATCCATACCGATTTCGAGAAGGGCTTTATCCGCGCGCAGACTATCTCGTATACCGATTTTATCGCCTGCAAGGGCGAGCATGGCGCGAAGGAGGCTGGCAAGATGCGCGTGGAAGGCAAGGACTACGTGGTTCAGGACGGCGATGTAATGCACTTTTTGTTCAACGTCTAAGCCCATTTTGGCTATCCAACAGCATCCAGCGCGTCCAGAAACATCACGCAAAGCCCCTATTTATGGGCTTTGTTGTTTTATGCCGCCCGTTATTGTCTATTGCAAGCCTGGAAAAGTGGGTGCGGCTGTAACGAAGGAGAGACGCCATGTTTGGCGTATACAGTGCCGCAAAGCCAAGCCACAAGCCAATCCGTACAAGCGCACTGACAGCAACGGGTTCTGTCTGGAGGTGAAGCCCAACGGGGTGAAGGCGCGGCGCTACCGCTTCGAACTATCAGACAAGGAAAGCGTATTCGCCATCGGAGACTACCCGGCCATTACCCTTGTGGAAGCCCGCAAGAAAAGAGATGAGGCGCGCGAGTTGGTGAAGCAGGGCATCAACCTGCTTACAAACGGCAACTGGAAAAGACCCATATGTATTTTGGTTGCGGTAAGCTGTAATCGCTCCCGAAAATATTTTTGCATTTAAACATTTCTTAAGATTAACTTTGTAATCTGTGTCCCATGCTGTTCAACAAAGGAGATTAAACATGTTAGCCGTGAGCAAAATAAGCACAATGGCGATTGCGATAATTTTGGCCGGATTTTCACTTCATCCAGCCATGGCCACCGAGTCTGGCGAGATGGCTCCCGAATTCATTCTGCCAGGGCAATCTGGCCAAGAAGTGCGTTTATCCGATTTCAAAAACAAAGTGATTTATCTCGACTTCTGGGCATCATGGTGCGGCCCATGCAAACAATCGTTTACGTGGATGAATTCAATGCAGACCAAATACGGTGCACAAGGTTTACAGATCATCGCTGTGAATCTTGATGCCAAAGCAGAGGATGCCAGGCAATTCATTTTGGAGAACTCCTCCAACTTCATGATTGCGATGGGTACCAAAACAAGCATACCTGCGACCTACAAGATAAAGGTTATGCCCACCTCGCTGTTGATTGGGCAAGGAGGTAAAGTAATTGAACGTCACGCGGGGTTCAGGGATGATGACAAGAGCGCTCTTGAATCCAGCATAAAACAGGCGCTAATGCATAGGTAATACTCCTCGTCTGTGTTGCCCTCTAAGGGGGCGCGCCAATTTTCTGGGCAGGCGGAAGTTTTGAATTTATTACTGAGATCAATAATCCGTACGGATTATGCCTCTGACAACAAACATATAACAGCAGTAATGGAGGTCTTATGAAGCTGGTGGCGTTTGCTTTTAGTGGTGCGGTTCTTGTTTGCACCGGTTGTACCGGTCTTAAACCAGTGCAACCGTGGGAAAAAGGAAATTTGGCTAAACCAGCCATGACGTTTGAAACGGATCCCCTCGAAGCGAGGTTCATGGAACACATTTATTCGAGCAAAGAAAGTGTTTCAGGTGGCAGCGGGGTCGGCGGTGGCGGCTGTGGGTGCAATTAAATCATGAAGAACACTAGGGTGACGGAATCAAAATCGAAACAATCATGTGATGCAAAAAACGCTGCAACGCCTGATCAACATATGCCGCGTATTTTGGGTAGCGCCATTCTGAGCGCCGCCATGGCATTGCCGGGGCTGATACCCAGCGCGCATGCTGACAGTGCTCCGGAGTCTGGAATTATTAGCCTCAGGTATCTGTCATATCGCGACAAGCAACCCGGGCTAGACCGTATAACAGTGTCCGCCCCTTCGTTATATATTCTATTTCCTGTGGGACGTGAGTGGGCGTTTTCAGGTTCGCGGGTGATGGATTCGGTTTCTGGCGCTTCGTCCAGATACCACTCATCTATCTCTGGTGCATCAAGGATGCATGACACACGGCAGGCAAATGACTTCAACGCAACTCGCTATTTTGAGCGAGCGACGCTGTCCATTGGTGCGGCAAATTCGACTGAACATGATTACAAGTCGGAAGCGGTCAATGTCACCGGGACCGTTTCATCGGAGGACAATAACACAACATGGACACTGGGCTTCGGAAACACCAATGATTCGATCAATCCGGTCAATAATATTGTAGTGAATGAAAAGAAGCACACCCGAGACTATTTGCTGGGTTTGAGCCAGGTATTGACCCCGAATGATATTGTTCAGGCCAGCATGACTTATGCCAATGGTCACGGCTATTTCAATGATCCATACAAGATGGTGGATAATCGTCCCAGGGATCGCAGCCAGAGCGCGATTTTGGCAAAATGGAATCACTATCTGGAGGGTGATTCCGTTCTTCAAAGCAGCTGCCGTTATTACTGGGATAACTATGGCATTCGAGGGGATACATTGGCTCTGAATTGGGTCAAGCCATTATCGAATGGTGTAACTGTTTCACCCTCGGTACGCTACCACACACAGAGTGCGGCGAATTTTTACTATGATCCCGTTTACGATCCCTTGCTGGGAGCGCCTTTTCCGCTTGGATTCCTGAGTAATCCGACAGGCTTTTATTCACCGGATCAGCGTTTAAGTGCATTTGGAGCGATAACTGCCGGTTTCAAAATATCGAAATCAATGGCGGGTGGCTGGGAAGCCGATATGCGTGCGGATTACTATCAGCAAAAATCAGGGTGGCGCTGGTTCGCTAAAGGTAGTCCGGGACTGGAGAAGCTTACGGCAATTATCCTTCAGCTTGGCCTGAGCAAGAAGTTTTAGAAGACGCCAACAGTTCCGGTTTTGCCATTTCTGCTTTTGTCGGAATGACAAATTTCAAGGGGTATCCTGAATGTCCATACCTGTTAACGAGCCGGAATGTCGTACGGCGTTTGTTGCCATGGGTAGTGACTGTGAGGTGTGTTTGGCTGCTGCATCGCGGCATGCCATCGATGAAGCGGCCATTGCAGCCATCAAGGAAGTAATCCGTATCGAGGAAAAATATTCACGCTACCGTAATGACAGTGTGGTCGCGGCCATTAACCGGAACGCTGGTTTGGATGCTGTGGCAATAGATACCGAGACCGCATATTTACTGAACTATATGGGTACGTTATTTCAGGCGAGCTCGGGCTTGTTTGACGCCACATCCGGAATATTGCGGCATGCATGGAATTTCAAGGATTGCGTGATCCCGACGGAAGAGCAACTCCAGCGCCTGCTACCCCTGATTGGCTGGCAACATGTTGACCTCAATGTGGGCACAGTAAAACTCCGGCTGGACGGTATGGAGCTTGATTTTGGCGGTGTAGGAAAAGAGTATGCCGCTGACCGGGCTGCAAATATTTTAAAGGAGCGAGGCATAACTTCTGGCTTCGTCAATCTGGGCGGGGATATTAGCGTAGTTGGCCCGCGCCCGGATGGCACACCCTGGATATTCGGTATCCGCCACCCGCGCAACCCCAACGAAACAATAGCTTCAGTAGCTGCCACCTCGGGTGCCTTGGCAACCAGCGGTGATTATGAGCGCTTTTTCGATCTGGGTGGCATGCGTTATTGCCACATTCTCGATCCCCGTACCGGTCACCCCGTCACTGCATGGCGCTCCATTTCGATAATTGCGCCACTCGCAGTTGCGGCTGGCAGTTATGCGACAATTGCCATGCTTAAACAGGGCGATGCGTTAACATGGCTCGAAGAGTCAGATGTGGCCTACATCGCGATGGATCAGGCCGGATGCGTATATAGCCGTCCCTGAAGCTGTGTTTTTGCCCCATCAGTATGGTGATGCTTATTTCACATGGGCGCTCGGCAAAAGCGAGTTCAGGTCTTCTAAAGGAGTCTAGCGGGCAATTTCTGCCTACGCCGCCCCCCATCGTTTGGACGCGGTTTGAACTGCTGCCCAGCGAGTTGCAAAAAGAGCGTTTGCGCTTAATCATTGCTTAAGCTTGACTCTGTAACGTCCGAAGATGTCGTCATGCATATTCCGCGCTGATGAAACGACTAGCCATCCCACTGAGCAACCCAAAAACGGTTGTCAAGTAATTGGTTATAGCAGGTTGCCCCCAATGGCATTTTGGCACTGATGAAAGGCATGCAAGATGGTTAGAAAATGGTTGATGGCTGCATATGTTCTGTTCGCCTTGTGTGGGAATGCACAAGCTGCAGAGGATCTTCTCGACCCGGAAAAGGCGTTTGCAGTCAGCGTGACGGTGGCAGTTGATGGACAGTCTCTGGCAGTCAAGTGGGATATCGCGAATGGCTATCACCTTTATGGCGATTCTCTTCGGGTCGCGAGTGTGACACCGGGCGTGGTACTGGGAGAAGAAAATCGCGAGAAAGGCCATATCATTTTCGACAAGGGTTTAAATAAAATGACCGAGGTGCTTACGGGCAGTCCGGTCATGGGCATACCAATAGTTTCGGCACCGAAGAATTTCGAAGTAGAAGTCAGTAACCAAGGGTGTTCTGACGCGGGCGTGTGTTACTTCCCCATGACGCAAACCTTCCAGGTTGCGCTTCCCGCCGCTATAGCAAGGCAAGGCGATCCGGGCGCCGTAAGCAAGGGGGCGATTGTCGCTCCCGCCGAAAACAACTCGACCAAGACAATTGAAACGCCAAGCGAAGATAGCCGTATCGCCAGCGCGTTGGGCAGCGGTAGCCTGGTTAAAGTAGTGCTGCTCTTTACCCTGCTGGGGCTGTTGTTAGCCTTTACGCCCTGCGTTCTTCCTATGGTTCCTATCCTTTCGTCGATCATCATCGGGCAGAAGGGGGAAATGACTCGGGTTCGAGGTTTTGCATTATCGGCGAGCTACTCACTGGGAATGGCCATAGTGTATACGTCGCTGGGCGTAGCTGCCGGTCTGGCGGGAGAGGGATTGGCCGCAGCACTCCAAACACCGATGGTGCTGATGACATTCAGCGCATTACTCGCTTTGCTGGCGCTTTCCATGTTTGACGTATACCAGCTTCAGTTGCCGGCATTTATTCAGGAAAAGCTTAACAGCACCAGCAACCGCTTGACTTCCGGTAGCTTCATCTCGGTCATGGTCATGGGTGCCTTGTCTGCCCTGGTTGTCGGCCCTTGTGTCGCCGCACCGTTGGCGGGCGCCCTGGTGTATATCAGCAAGTCCCGTGATGTACTGACCGGAGGGTTTGCCTTGTTCTCGATGGCTATGGGTATGAGTGTGCCGTTATTGCTTACAGGTCTTTCGGCGGGCAGTCTGTTGCCAAGAGTGGGCAAGTGGATGGAGGGGGTCAAATACTTTTTCGGATTCATGCTGCTCGGCGTAGCACTTTGGATGGTTGAACCGGTATTGCCAGAGCCGGTGCAGATGTTGGCTTGGGGCGTGCTGTTCCTGGTTATCGCAGCCTTCATGGAGGTTTTTGAAGGAGCACAAACCCACCATACCGCACATAAACACCCAGCGAAACATCTAAAAAAAGGACTCGCGATAGGCATCGTGTTTCTGGGAATTGCAGAAATTGCCGGAGTTACCATCGGCAATGGCACCCTGCTTAAGCCGCTAAAAGGACTATCAGTTAGCCGATCTGCCGAAGCGGGTGAAAACCAGTTGATTTTCAGCCCGGTAACGAATGTGGCGCAATTGGAAAGTACCCTAAAAAATTCCAGCAAGCCGGTTATTCTGGATTTTTACGCCGATTGGTGCACATCCTGCAAAGAGATGGAAGCAATAACATTTTCAGATCAAAAAGTTAAGCAAAAATTAAATGGATATAACTTGCTCCGGGCGGATGTTACCAGCAATTCCGACTCGAGCAAGGCACTGCTAAAAAAATTCAGTTTGTTTGGCCCTCCCGCAAT
Organism: Gallionella sp.; assembly: GCA_023259035.1. Taxonomy (GTDB): domain Bacteria; phylum Pseudomonadota; class Gammaproteobacteria; order Burkholderiales; family Gallionellaceae; genus Gallionella. Next base: position 98,917 of record JAHFRA010000003.1, on the reverse strand, counting down.
AATCGTATTGGATCAAACGGGCAATGAATTGGTGCCCGCAAGAATGATCGGGTTTCTTGGGCCGGAGGCGTTCCTGAATAAATTGTCCAAAGTGCGCTAAACAAAATCGATAAATCTGGAATGGAGTGATAATTACGGATAAGCGCAAGGCAATGATAATCGCGGCAATATTTGCGGAATATTCTTAATCTTGTTATGGCTACTGGCAAGTAGTTAGCGTTCCGCACATGGTGCGAGTGTCTGTTAAAACCTTCCTGCAACACGGTGGTTTTTTTATGCCGCATTTATGGTTAGGCGGTTTGCGGGATGAAGCGCCACTGGGTCGTTTTCCCTTTTTTAAAAGGAGAACACATCATCCTGAAAACAGCCCGGAGACACAATCTTCTTTAATCATTCCTTAAGATTGACCTTCTATTCTGCACATCTTGGTAATCCAATTTCTTAAGGAGGTCGAAAATGTTTGCTCTATTTTATGAACCAGCTTTGGCGCTTATGACTATCGCCAAAAATGGCTTGTTTAGGCAAATATTGCTTGCCGGGCTGTGTCTGATCTATGTGTCGGTCGCAGATGCTGCGGGAGATGCAGCTAACGGTAAGGCACTTTATAACACGACAAACGGAGCGCCGTTGGCTTGTGCGAGTGGAGCCTGCCATGGCACCAATCCGTTGGCAGGGATGAACAAGATTCTGCGTGGCGCAAACGCTGGCGCGGTGATCATGAATGCCATCAGATCTAATAAGGGCAGCATGGGATTTCTGACATCCTATATTAGCGCTGCGCAGGCGGATGATATTGGCGCGTACATTGCTAATCCCAGCGCAGCAAATACGGTTAGCCAGACCATCGGCATGATCAGTTTCCTGCCAACCTCTCTTGCCGTGGGCGATACCACCACTGTGAGCGCAACCGCCACCTCCGGTCTTGCAGTGAGCTTCAGCAGTACAACACAGAGCGTCTGTACCGTCAGTGGCAGCACCGTCACCGGCATTACTCCGGGCACCTGCACCATCGCCGCAGATCAGGCGGGCAACGCCAGCTACAACGCGGCAACGCAGGTCACGCAGAACATCGACGTCAGCGCTGCTACCCCACCAACCTGTGTTTTGAGCGCATCTTCAACCTTGGTTTCCGCAGGCAGCACATCTATACTAACGGCCAGTTGCAGCCCTGCAGCGACTTCCTATCTTTGGGTCGGAGGCACATGTGCCGGCACGAGCGGAGCAAGCTGCACAGTTACGCCATCGGCGACTACTCTCTATACTGTGGCAGGCGTTAATAGTGCTGGAAGCGGCGCTGTCGCTGCTGTTACCGTGACGGTGGCGCCACCTGGCTCAATTCTGGTGATTGAGTTCTACAACACCAACCTCGACAACTACTTCATCACCGCCGACTCAGGTGAGGCAGCGGCCATCGACGGCGGCAGCGCCGGGCCGGGCTGGATACGCACCGGGAATGCCTTTCTGTCGGGCGGCAGCACTTCTGTCTGCCGTTTCTATGGCAGCCAGTCGCCCGGCCCGAACTCGCATTTTTACACGGTCGATCCGGCGGAATGCCAGGGGCTGAAAGACCAGCAAATCCCCGCAGGCGATCCGCGCAAACTCACCGTAAAGAGCTGGAATTTCGAGAGCCTGGATTTCGTCTCGACTCCGGCGACAAACCAAACTTGCCCCACCGGCACCACGCCGGTCTACCGCGCCTATAACAATGGATTCGCACGGGGCGTCGATTCCAACCACCGCATCACCAGCAGCCTGACTGCGATACAGGAGGTGGTGAATCGCGGCTGGAGCAACGAGGGTGTGGTGATGTGCGCGCCGAATTGATATAGGCCCGGCATGATGAAATTGGCTTTGGTTGCCAAATCCAACCTGAGTTGGATGGATAAAGAAGATGCAAGGCACCAAACGTTGGATCGGTCGCACGAGCGGCGCAAGCCGGTCGTGCGATTGCATCACAAGGTGATCGGAGTGATGCGTGGTGTTGGCAACTGCCTCAAAAATGTTTTCAGGATTCTCGCGCGAAATATGCAGCATGAAAACTTCAAACTCAAGCTGGCCGGATCAATGATGAATTAGACCAGCTCCAATACCGCCGCAAAAAATCCGTCCGTGCCGTGCAGGTGCGGGCGCAATTCCAGATAATCGCCCATCTCCAGCGCGATTTTTTGTTGCTGCAATATTTCGCTGACCGGGCGCAACACGAAGTCCGGATGTGCGGCGAGGAAGGCTTGCACGATATGCTGGTTTTCTTCCGGCAGGAGGCTGCAAGTCGCATACACCAAGCGACCGCCTTTCTTCAGCAGGCGGCTGGCGGAGGCGAGGATGGCCGCCTGTTTTTGGGTAAATTCTTCGATGCTGCCGGGCGACTGGCGGAATTTCAGGTCCGGGCTGCGGCGCAATGTGCCAAGGCCGCTGCACGGCGCGTCCACCAGCACGCGGTCGATCTTGCCCGCGAGGCGTTTCACCTTGAGGTCGTTCTCATGCGCAATCAGCATCGGCTGGATGTTGCTTGCGCCGGATCGCTTCAGGCGCGGCTTGAGGTTGGCGAGGCGCTTTTCGGAGGTGTCCATCGCGTATAAACGGCCCTGCGAATTCATCAGCGCCGACAGCATCAGCGTCTTGCCGCCCGCACCGGCACAAAAATCCACCACCATGTCGTTGCGCTTCGGCGCGAGCAGGAAGCCGAGCAACTGGCTGCCTTCGTCCTGCACTTCTATCTTGCCCTCGGTGAACAGCGCATCCTTGTTGAGCGGAATTTTTTCCTTGAGGCGGATGCCGACGGGTGAGTAAGGCGTGGCAGTAGCCTCGATATTTTTATCGTGCAGCTGCTGCAGCACATCGTCGCGCTTGGCGAGCAGGGTGTTGACGCGGATGTCCAGCGGCGCGCCCTGCTGCATGGATTGTCCGATGGCGAGGATGTCGGCACCCGCATAGGACGCACGCATCTTCTCCACTAGCCAGTCCGGCAGTTCGGCCTGCACCGCCAGCGGCTGATCCTCGACCTTGACGCCCTTCACCGTGGCGAGCCATTCCTTTTCGTCGCGCTTCAGCACCGGCTCGATCTCGCGCAGGTTATAGCCGCCGAACCTGATCAGCCAGGCGAGCGCCAAGCGGCGTGGCGTGGCGGCTTTGACACGGTGTTGCGGAGCATCCGGTGCGGGAGGAGCCGCCTCACATCCGCTCCCGCAACCGGCTGGCTTTGCCAGTAACGTGTCGCGGGATGTGTTTTCGGCGCAGGTTATTTCCAGCAGCAGGCGGTGGCGCAGCACGCCGAATACGGTTTCGGCAACCAATTCACGTTCGTTCGAACCGATGCGTTCGTTCTTGAAAAAGTAGCGCAGCGTGGTGTCGGCGGGATGTGTCAGCGGCAGGATGGCGCGTAGCGCCTGGATGGCGAGCTCTAATCGGTATTCGGTAATCAGCATGGAAAGAACGGCTCCTCGAATTCAGGCGCGCAGTTTAGCAGGGTTGTCGCCGTAACATTCGGCAGGCAGATGGCTTATGAGTTGAAGCGTAACGGACGGGATTGCCCGGAAGCTGCCACGAGGCTATTGGGGCACGCAAATTCGATATTCATGCCCTTCGCCATATCGTTCCATGCGGTGTGTCTTCCAGAACAATTCCGGTTTCCAATAATTCTTTTCGAATGCGGTCAGCCTCGGCGAAGTTTTTGGCCTTCTTGGCCGATACACGCGCCTCGATCTGCGCGTTGATCGCCACATCGTCAAGCTCGCCCTCGTTTGCATCGCCTTGCAAAAATGCCTGCGGATCGCGTTGCAGCAAACCAAGCACCCCGCCCAGCGTTTTGAGTTGTCGTGCTGCTTCCGCTGACTGGCTACGGTTCACTTCGTTCGCCAGTTCAAACAGCACCGCCATCGCTTCCGGCGTATTGAAGTCGTCGTCCATTGCTGTCTTGAAGCGCTGGGCGGAGGGTTCGTTCCAGTCAACGGCAGCCCCACCAGCCCCATCCCCTGACAAGGGGAGGCCGGGATAACTAGCGACTAGGCTATTGTCTTTTAATAGACTGGTCGAATGGCTAGTAGTTACATCAGGGGTTATGCTTTTGAGCGCCGTATAAAGCCGCGTCAGCGCACCCTTGGCATCATTAAGATGCGCATCGGAATAATTCAGCGAGCTGCGGTAATGCGCTCGCAGGATGAAGAAGCGCACCACTTCAGCATCATATTTTTTCAGTACCTCGCGGATGGTGAAGAAGTTGCCCAGCGACTTGGACATCTTTTCCTCATCTACGCGCACGAAGCCGTTGTGCATCCAGTAATTCACAAAGCTGCACTGGTGTGCGCCCTCGCTCTGCGCGATCTCGTTCTCGTGGTGCGGGAACTGCAAGTCCGCGCCGCCGCCGTGGATGTCGAAATGCTTGCCCAGAATTTCAGACCCCATCGCCGAGCATTCGATGTGCCAACCGGGCCGGCCCTTGCCCCAAGGCGAATTCCATTTCACTTCTTCCGCTTCGTCATCCCTGGCATGTTTCCACAGCACGAAATCGAGCGGGTCATTCTTGCCGTCATTCACGTTCACGCGCTCACCGGCACGCAAGTCTCCCAGCGACTTGCCGGATAACTTCCCGTAACCATCGAACTTGCGCACCGCGTAATTCATATCGCCATCTGTAGCGCGATAGGCCAGACCGTTCTTTTCCAGCTGTCCAATCATCGCCAGCATCTGCGGCACATATTGCGTCGCGCGCGGCTCGTGATCCGGCGGCAGAATGCCCAAGGCGCGCTCATCCTCGTGCATCGCGCCAATGAAGCGCCGCGTCAATGCGTGGATGGATTCGCCGTTCTCCGCCGCACGCTTGATGATCTTGTCGTCGATGTCGGTAATGTTGCGCACGTAGGTCACGTCATAGCCGGAAGCCTTCAGCCATCGGTACACCATGTCGAATACCACCATCACGCGCGCATGTCCAAGGTGGCAGTAGTCGTAAACCGTCATGCCGCACACATACATGCGCACGGTGTTCGGCTCGATGGGAATGAAGTCCTGCTTGTCGCGGGCGAGGGTGTTGTAGATTTTTAGCATGTGAAAACCTTACTGTTACCGTCATTCCCGCGCAGGCGGGAATCCGGTCAATAAATAAAACTCTCCGCAACGCGGAGACAAAACCAAGTGCATATTGAATAAAACCGCTGGATTCACGCCTGCGCGGGAATGACGATTAATTGTGTTCCTTCGCCCATGAATCTTTCAACGTGACGGTGCGATTGAACACCAGCTTTCCTCCCGCTTGATGTTCGCGCCGGTCGGCGCAGAAATAGCCCAAGCGCTCGAATTGGTAGCGCGTTTCCGGTGCCGCATCTTTAACGCAACTTTCCACCCAGCCCTGCACCAGGGTGAATGAGGTCGGATTGAGATGCGTGCAGAAATCCACATCTCTGCCCGCATCCGGTTCCGGTACGGTGAACAGGCGATCATACAAACGCATCTCGGCGGGCAGCGCGTGCGCGCAAGACAGGAAATGGATCACGCCTTTCACTTTGCGCCCCTCCGGGTTCTTGCCCAGCGTGTCGTGGTCGATGCTGCAGCGTAGTTCGACGACCTTGCCCGTCGCATCCTTCACCGCTTCATCGCAGCGCATCACGTAGCTGTGGCGCAGGCGCACTTCCCCACCCGGGGTGAGACGCTTCCAGCCTGCGGGCGGTAGTTCGGCAAAATCGTCGGCCTCGATGAACAGCTCTTTGCCGAGGGGAACGACGCGCTTGCCAAACTCGGGATGATTGGGATGGAAGTCCGCCTCGCGCGCTTGCGCGCCATCGAAGTTGGTGATGGTCACTCTGAGCGGGTTCACCACCGCCATCACGCGCGGCACGCGGGCCTCCAAGTCCTCGCGGATCGCGCCTTCCATCACTGCCATATCCACGCTGTTATCGCTCTTGGACACGCCGATGCGCCTGGCGAATTCGCGGATTCCTTCCGGCGTATAACCGCGCCTTCTCATGCCGCTGATGGTGGGCATGCGCGGGTCGTCCCAGCCGCTGACGTGCTTCTCGTTCACCAGCTGCAACAGCTTGCGTTTGCTGGTGATGGTGTAGTGCAGCTCCAGCCGCGAGAACTCGATCTGCTGCGGATGGCAAGGGGCGGTGAGGTTGTCCAGCACCCAGTCGTAGAGCGGGCGGTGATCCTCGAACTCCAATGTGCAGATCGAGTGGGTAATGCCTTCCAGCGCATCGGAGATGCAATGCGTGTAATCGTACATCGGATAGATGCACCATTTATCACCGGTGCGGATGTGATGCGCGCGGCGGATGCGGTAGATCGCCGGATCGCGCAGGTTGATGTTGGGCGAAGCCATGTCGATCTTGGCGCGCAGCACCTTGCTGCCATCGGCAAATTCGCCGTTCCTCATGCGTGTGAACAAATCGAGATTCTCCTCCACCGGGCGTTCCCGGTACGGGCTATTCCTTCCCGCTTGCGTCAGGGTGCCGCGATATTCGCGCATCTGCTCGGCAGAAAGATCCTCCACGTAAGCCTTCCCCTGCCTGATCAGGTCTATTGCATATTCATAAAGCTGCTCGAAATAGTCGGACGCCCAGCGCACTTGCCCGTGCCACTGAAAGCCCAGCCACTGCACGTCCTCCTGAATGGAGCGCGCATACTCCTCGCTCTCCTTTTCCGGGTTGGTGTCGTCAAAACGCAGGTTGCACCGGCCTTTATAATCGAGCGCCAAGCCGAAATTCAGACAGATGGACTTGGCATGGCCAATGTGCAGATAACCGTTCGGTTCAGGCGGAAAGCGTGTAACAATGCTGGCGTGCTTGCCACTTGCCAGATCGGCATCGATAATGTTGCGGATAAAATTGGAGGCAACGGGTTGAGGCGTACTGCTCATTGCTTGGCTCTTTATGTTTTTCGTGAAGGTACGGCGCGGATTCTACCCGAAAAAATAGCAACCCTCCGGCAGACATAGCTGTAGACACAAACCGTGAAAATGCGCGGGTTATTTGGTAGAATCCGCCGCTATTAAATAAATCCAGGCGCATATGGCGCACAATTCAGGAACTAACACCACGATGAATATGTTGAATCTTTTCCGTCACCACGCTGCACTGCTTGTTAGCGCATTGTTGTTGAGCACCAGCCTTACGGTAAGTGCCGACGAGATTCAAGATGCCAATAAGCTGTTCAAGCAAGGCCAGCAAGGTCAGGCTCTGGACAAGGTAAACAGTTACCTGGTCGGCAAACCCAAAGACGCGCAGGCGCGCTTTTTGAAAGGGTTGATTCTCACCGAGCAGGGCAAGGCCAATGATGCAATTAAAATTTTTTCCGCATTGACTGAGGATTACCCGGAACTGCCCGAGCCTTATAATAACCTTGCCGTGCTATACGCCAGCCAAGGCCAATATGACAAAGCCAAGCTGGCACTGGAAATGGCTATACGCACCCATCCCAGCTATGCCACAGCACACGAAAATCTCGGCGACATCTACGCCAAGATGGCCAGCCAGGCTTACGACCGCGCCCTGCAGCTGGATCGCAGCAACACTGCAACAAAAACCAAGCTGGCAATGATTCAGGATTTGTTTGCGGGTGGAGCACGCGACAAGACAGCACCTGTGCATAGCACTGCAGCTGCGGATAGCGCGGTGGTGAACAATCCGCAAATAGCCCCTTCAGCAGCCTTGCATTCCGCTGCCAGCGCACCTCCGGCAACAATTGTTGCCACGCCGATTGCAGCCACGCCCACGGTCGCGACGAATGCTCCAGAAAAAATCGCGGAATCTGCCGATAGCAGCAGCGAAGTATTGAAAACCGTCAATGCCTGGGCTGCCGCATGGTCATCCAAAAATGTGAAGAAATACCTGGCGTTTTATGCCGACGATTTCCACACGCCGGAAGGGGAAAGTCGCGCGGCTTGGGAGACCATCCGCCAAGAACGTATCGGCAAACCGAAATCCATCCACGTCGGCATTAGCGATGCGACTGTTACATTCAGCGATAACAGTCATGCCACCATTAAGTTTCGCCAATCCTACCGCGCCAGCCACCTGAAAACCTCTGGCCACAAAACTCTGTTGATGGTCAAATCCAGCGGCAAGTGGTTGATTCAGGAAGAACACACAAAGTAATGATGCTCAAGCCACCACTCTCTTTGTTGCTGTGCGGCCTGATGGCCAGCATGGCACATGCGGCACCCGACTCGCGCACTACTGAAGCGCAGCTGGTGAAAAGCCTGCAGGCTATCCAGGATAATCGCCTTGATATCGCGCTGAATGAGGTGGACAGCCTGTTGCGCGCCAACCCCAATTTCAAGCTGGCGCAATTGGTCAAAGGCGATTTATTGATGGCACACGCCGGTGCGATTAATAACTTTGGCAGCGCGGCACATGCTCCGCGCGAAAAGATCGAAGATCTGCGCGACGAAGCCCGTGTGCGTTTGCAACGTGTTCAAACACAACTATCCATCAAACTCATCCCCCGTTATCTCTGGAAGCTCGATGCCCAGCAGAAATATGCTCTCGTGGTGGACACCAGCCGCTCCACCCTTTACGTGTACGAAAATATCAACGGCGAGCCGCGCTATGTGGCGGACTACTACATCACCATCGGCAAACTCGGCACCGAAAAAGTTTCTGCCGGCGACCAGCGCACACCTATCGGCGTGTATTTCGTAAAGGCTGATTTGCCGAAAAACAAGCTCGCCGACATGTATGGCAGCGGCGCTTATCCGCTCAGTTACCCGAACGAATGGGACCGCAAAAATGGGCGTACCGGGCAGGGCATCTGGCTGCACGGCACACCCAGCGATACTTATAGCCGCCCACCGCGTGCCAGCAATGGCTGCGTGGTGCTGGCCAATGACGATCTGAATAAACTTGCCCCTTACCTGCAAGTCGGCGTTACCCCGGTCATCATCACCAACCAGATAGACTGGACCAACGAACAAGACCAAATAGAGCGTGACGCGTTGCTGCAAGAGGTTGAGCAATGGCGCAAGGATTGGTCCAGCCTTAATACGGACACTTATCTCAAACACTATTCGCACGATTTTTCCAGCGACAACATGGATTACCCGGCGTGGGCAAAACAAAAACAACTGGTGAACAGCGCAAAGTCGTGGATCAAGGTCGACCTCTCGAATGTCAGCGTGTTCACCTACCCGGAACAACCCAACATGGTGGTGGTCAACTTCGAGCAGGGCTACAACAGCAGCAACCTGTCCAATCGCATGAAGAAACGTCAATACTGGATCAAGCAGAATAATCGCTGGCAGATCATTTACGAAGGAGCCGCATGATATGAAACGCCTGTTCACCGCACTATTTGCAGCGCTGCTGTGCTGCGCAATGCAATCTTCCCATTCTCTAACTCAAGGCAAAAGAACCATGGTCAAACTACACACCAATCACGGCACTATCACATTGCAACTGGATGCCGAGAAAGCGCCGAATACCGTGAAAAATTTTCTGGCATACGTGAATAGCGGCTTCTACAGCAATACCATTTTTCATCGCGTCATTGACAGTTTCATGATCCAGGGCGGCGGTTTCGAGCCCGGCATGAAGCAAAAGAAGGTAAATGAGCCGATTCAAAATGAAGCGGCGAACGGCTTGAAGAATGACATTTATACAGTCGCCATGGCGCGCACGTCCGATCCGCATTCCGCCACCGCGCAATTTTTTATCAACACGAAAAATAACGGTTTTCTCGACTATCCTGGGCAGGATGGCTGGGGCTACTGCGTGTTTGGCAAGGTCGTGGAAGGCACGGAAGTCGTGGATGCGATACGCAAGGTCAAGACCGGTAACAGCGGCGGATACCAGGACGTGCCCAAGGAAGATGTCATCATCACCAAAGCTGAAGTAGTGAAGTAATCATAAAAACGGCGCACCCCGCGCCGTTTTGTTGCATGCCCCATTCTTTATTCATCTCCGACCTGCATCTTAGCGCCGGTCATCCCGACAGCATGGCGGCGTTCCAGCATTTCATCACCGCGCAAGCTCCACAAGCCGAAGCGCTTTATATCCTTGGCGATTTGTTCGATTACTGGGCAGGTGACGATGATCTGCCGGACACCTTTCACGCCCAAGTGATTGCATCTTTGCGCGACCTCGACAAGCATGCCACCAGGGTATATCTGTTGCGCGGCAACCGCGACCTGCTGATGGGCGAGGCGCTGGCGAACGCTTGCCACGCAGCGCTGCTCAATGATCCGGTACTGATCGATTTGCACGGTACGCCGACATTGCTCAGCCACGGCGACACACTGTGCACCGACGATACCGAGTATCAACGCTATCGCGTTCAAGTGCATGATGCAGCTTTTCAGCAACAATTTCTCGCCAAACCATTAGCGGAGCGCAAAGCCTATATCGCACAATTGCGCTCGCGCAGCATGGCCGAAAAACAAAGCAAAGACAGTGCGATCATGGATGTGAACGACAAAGCGGTCGCCGCGCTGCTGCGTGAATACGGCTATCCGCGCCTGATTCATGGCCACATTCACCGCCCCAATCGCCATGAACACTGCGTAGACGGGCATACCTGCGAACGGTGGGTGCTGGGTGACTGGTATCAGCAAGGATCGGCATTGCGCTGTGATATGCAGGGATGCAGTGTGATCAGGTTTTAGTTTTTTCCTTCGCCATGTTGATGGTGTATTTCGGAAGTTCCACCACCAGGTCATGGTTGGCCACTATCGCTTGACAAGACAGGCGTGAATTAGGCTCCAGCCCCCACGCTTTGTCGAGCAAATCTTCTTCCAGTTCTTCCGCCGGCTTCAGGGAGTTGTAGCCCTCGCGCAAGATGACATGGCAGGTGGTGCAGGCACAAGACTTCTCGCAGGCATGTTCGATTTCCACGCCGTTCTGCAACAATGCGTCGCAGATGGAAATACCCGGTTCGACGCTGAACAGCGTGCCTTGCGGGCATAGCTCTTCATGTGGCAGCACAATGATTTGCGGCATTATTTCGCCTCCAGTTCGGAAATGTTTTTGCCCGCCAGCGCGTGAGCCATGTTCTTGTCCATGCGTGCCTGGGCGAAGCTGACGGTAGCGTCATTCAACGCACCGATGGCGCGCTTGAGAACGAGATGATCGGTATGTTGCAATGTGTCGTGCAATGCAGTCATCAGAGCCTCAATTTGTGCTCGCTCGGTTTGATCGAGCAAATCGCCATCCTGCTCCAGTGCGTGTTTTACCGCTTCAAGCAACTGGCTGGCCTCGGTTTGCTGCTCGCGCAAGGCGCGTGCTTTCATGTCGTCCCGGGCATGTTGTGCGGAGTCTTGCAACATGCGGGTAATCTCGCTGTCGCTCAAGCCGTAGGAAGGCTTGACTACTATTGCTGCTTCTATCCCGCTACCCATCTCGCGTGCGGACACATTCACCAGTCCATCCGCATCCACCTGAAAGGTCACGCGAATGCGTGCCGCACCCGCCACCATCGCCGGGATGCCGCGCAGTTCGAATTTTGCCAGCGAGCGGCAATCGCTCACCAGTTCGCGCTCGCCCTGCAGCACATGGATGCTCATCGCAGTCTGCCCGTCCTTGAAGGTGGTAAATTCCTGGGCGCGGGCGGTGGGGATGGTGCTGTTGCGCGGGATAATCTTTTCCACGAGGCCGCCCATGGTTTCAATGCCCAATGACAACGGAATTACATCCAGCAGCAGCCAGTCATTGCCGCTGCGGTTGCCGGCCAGCAGATTTGCCTGGATCGCCGCACCCAGTGCAACCACTTTATCCGGGTCGAGATTGGTCAGCGGGGTTTGCCCGAAAAATTCTCCCACCGCGTTCTGCACCTGCGGCATACGCGTCGCGCCGCCGACCATCACCACACCCTTGATATCCGTCACGCTCAACTTTGCATCGCGCAGGGCGCGGCGCAATGGTTGCAAAGTGTGCTGCACCAGATTTTGCGATATGGATTGGAATTCGGTTCTGGTAAGCGCATTATCGATCAGTTCGCCGTTCGAAAGGACGGCTGTAATACGCGTCTCGCCATGATCGGTCAGTTGTTCTTTGGCCGTTCGCGCATGGGTCAGGAGCAAGCGGGTATCGCGCGGATTGAGTGCGGAAAGATGGTTTTTTTCCAGCAACCAGCAATGGATGCGCTGATCGAAATCGTCGCCGCCCAATGCGGAATCACCATTGGCGGACAACACCTCGAACACGCCGCGCGACAGGCGCAGGATGGAAATATCGAAAGTGCCGCCGCCCAGATCGTACACCGCATACACGCCCTCGGCGGCGTTATCCAGCCCGTAGGCAATCGCTGCAGCGGTCGGCTCGTTGAGCAAGCGCAACACATTCAATCCGGCGAGACGCGCCGCGTCCTTGGTGGCTTGGCGCTGAGCATCATCGAAATAGGCGGGAACGGTAATGACCGCGCCGACCAGTTCACCGCCCAATGCGGCTTCGGCACGGTTACGCAACACTTTGAGAATTTCTGCGGAGACTTCAACGGGGCTCTTTACGCCCGCCACGGTACGCAATTGCACCATGCCGCCCTGTCCTGAGCTTGTCGAAGCGGACTGTCCTGAGCCTCCCGAGGTAGCGAAGGGCGAAGCGGCAGGGGGGGTATCCACGAAGCGATAGGGCAGGCGGCTAATGTCGCCAATGTCGTTAAGCCCGCGCCCCATGAAGCGTTTCACCGAAACGATGGTGTTGGCGGCATCCTCGCTCTGCATGGCTTGCGCTGTCTCGCCCACTACCACGCTGCCATCCGCCGCATAGCGCACCACCGAGGGCAGCATGGCGCGCCCGTTTTCATCGTTGAGCACCACGCTGATGCCGTTGCGTACCGTAGCCACCAGCGAGTTGGTCGTGCCGAGATCGATTCCCACCGCCAACCGGTGCTGGTGCGGCGCGGTGCTTAAACCGGGTTCGGAGATTTGTAGTAATGCCATTGTTGTAGGGTGGGCACGTTTTTGTGCCCACGCGGAGAAATTATTAAAAGGTTAATGCAGCGTGGGCACAAAAATGTGTCCACTACAAATTAAGCATCCATTGCGTCATAAGCGGCATGAATTTCTTCCGCAAGTCTTTCCATGAAGCGCAGCTTGCGCGCCAATCCGGCGGCAGCGGCATAATCCTTCTCGGTGTCGATTTTAACCGCAAGCTGTGACTCCAATTCGCGCGTTTCACGGTGCAAACGCATTTCCAACTCATCCAGAAGTGCTGCATCGCGCGTTCGCCGGGCTTCCGCAACCCCTTCGCGCCACTCCATCTGTGCCGTCAGGAAATCCAGCGGCATTATCGTGTTGGTTTCTTCCTGGGTATCTACGCCATGCAGCGACAGCAAATAACGCGCGCGGAGCATCGGTTGGAGCAGCGTTTGGTAGGCTTCATTCACCAGTGTGGAATGTTGCATGGCCACGCGTTGCTCGGCATCAGGCAGGTGAGTATGTTTGTCGGGATGAATCAGCGACTGCAGCGCGCGATATTGCCGCTCAAGCTGCGCCGTATCTATCTGGTAGACCTGCGCAATATTGAACAATTGAAAATAATTCTGCTGCAGGTTGAAACTGACGGGCTGCATCAGACGCCAAAGCTCTCACCGCAACCGCAGGCGTTTTTGACATTCGGATTGTTGAACTTGAATCCTTCGTTCAGCCCCTCGCGTTGAAAATCCAGCTCCATCCCCTCGATGTAAGGCAGGCTTTGCGGGTCAACCAGCACCGTTACGCCGTGGCTGGTGAATTGCAGGTCATCCTCTTTTGCTTCATCGGCAAACTCCAGCTTGTAAGCCATGCCGGAACAACCGCTGGTGCGTACACCGACGCGCAAGCCGATACCTTTGCCGCGTTTGGCAATAAAATTCTGCACATGTTTTGCAGCATTTTCAGTCAGAGTAATAGCCATGCTTGTTCTCCCTGCCGCTTAAATGCTGCCCTTGCAGGCAGCGGTATCGACCATTTCGCCATGCTTGGACTTGTAATCGGCCACCGCCGCTTTGATGGCATCTTCCGCCAGGATTGAACAGTGGATTTTTACCGGCGGCAAAGCCAGTTCCTCGGCGATTTGTGTGTTCTTGATTTGCAAGGCCTGATTGACTGTTTTGCCCTTCACCCATTCAGTCACCAAAGAACTGGATGCAATTGCCGAGCCGCAGCCATAGGTTTTGAACTTGGCATCTTCAATCACACCGTCCTTGTTTACCTTGATTTGCAATCTCATCACGTCGCCACATGCCGGTGCACCTACCATGCCGGTTCCCAAACCCGCTTCATCCTTGGCAAACGAACCGACGTTGCGCGGATTCTCGTAGTGATCTAAAACTTTTTCGCTGTATGCCATAGTAGTTCGCTCCTTTCAGTCGCTGTTAGTCATCAGCCGCCAGCCGCTAGTTTGCTCTGCTTTAACTGACGACTAACGTCTGGCGACCGCTTCTAGTGTGCCGCCCACTGCACAGTGTTCAAATCAACTCCCTCTTTGTACATATCCCACAGCGGCGATAACTCGCGCAGCTTGCCGATCTTGTTTTTCAGCAAGTCAATGACGTAATCGACTTCTTCGACGGTGGTGAAACGCCCGATACTGAAACGGATCGAGCTATGCGCCAGCTCGTCGCTGCGCCCCAGTGCACGCAGCACGTAGGAAGGTTCCAGGCTCGCCGACGTACATGCCGAGCCGCTGGATACCGCGACATCCTTGATCGCCATGATCAGCGATTCGCCTTCGACAAAATTGAAGCTCAGGTTGAGGTTGTGCGGCACACGCTGTTCCATGTCGCCGTTGACGTGCACCTCTTCCATGCTTGTCAGGCCGTTCAACAAACGGTCGCGCAGCATGCGTATGCGTTCGTTTTCCTGCGCCATTTCTTCCTTGGCGATGCGGAATGCCTCACCCATGCCGACGATCTGGTGCGTCGGCAACGTGCCGGAACGCATGCCGCGCTCATGCCCGCCGCCGTGCATTTGCGCTTCCAGACGCACGCGTGGTTTGCGCCGCACATACAGCGCGCCGATGCCTTTCGGGCCGTAGGTCTTGTGCGCGGAAAACGACATCATATCCACCTTGAGTTGCTGCAGGTCGATTGCCACTTTGCCGGTTGCCTGCGCCGCATCCACATGGAACAAAATACCCTTGTCGCGGCAGATTTCGCCGATCGCGGCGATGTCCTGAATCACGCCGATTTCGTTGTTCACCAGCATCACGGACACCAGCACGGTATCGGGGCGCAACGCCGCCTTGAACTTGTCCAGATCCAGCAGGCCGTTCGGCTCCGGGTCGAGGTAGGTCGCGCTGAAGCCCTCGCGCTCCAGTTCGCGCACGGTATCCAGCACCGCCTTGTGCTCGATGCGCATCGTGATGATGTGCTTGCCCTTGCCCTGATAGAAATGCGCCGCGCCCTTGATGGCGAGGTTATTCGATTCGGTCGCGCCGGAAGTCCAGACGATTTCCTTGGGGTCGGCGTTCACCAGCGCGGCGACCTGCTCGCGCGCCAGTTCCACCGCCTTATCGGCTTCCCAGCCGAAGGCATGAGAGCGGCTGGCCGGATTGCCGAATTTTTCGGTGAGAAAGGGGATCATCACCGAAGCCACGCGCGGGTCAACCGGCGTGGTCGCTGAGGAATCCATATAAATCGGCAATTTCAATTTTGTCACAGGTTGCATTTTCGGCTCACTTTCCTAGACCGAGGTTGCCAAAGACTTGACATTTTTGCCGCCCACTTTGACCGGGGCAGCCATCAAATTCTCCTTGCTCTGGCTATCTGCCAGATCTTGCAGTGTCACAGATGCCAGGTAGTCGTAAATTTTTTTGTTCAAGCCAATCCATAAGTCGTGGGTAACACACTGGCGCTCGTCATGGCAGTTGCCCTCCCCCCCGCATTTTGTGGCATCAAGCGGCTCATCCACCGCGGTAACGATATCGGCAATCGAAATCTGGTTGCTCGGGCGCGCAAGGTAGTAGCCCCCGCCGGGGCCGCGCACACTCTCGACAATCTTGCTTCTGCGCAACTTGCCGAAAAGCTGCTCCAAGTAAGATAGTGAAATTTTCTGCCGTTCGCTGATGCCTGACAGCGTTACCGGCGCTTGCCCGCCGCGCTTGGCCAGATCAACCATTGCGGTCACAGCAAAACGCCCTTTCGTGGTCAGCCGCATGTCATCTCCTCACTCATCAATAAGAAATCAAGCCATTCCAATCCAACCTGCGGGCCAATCGAATACCCACAGGCGGATGATAAAATACCCAAGTTATTTAGTCAACAATTTTATTCAGGTGATTGGGGTCGAATTTGTCGGCGGTTGCGCGTTCTTCCTCGACAGATACGCCCATTTTTTCGAGTTGTTGCAAAATGAAGTCGATGCGCTGATCTACCGTCACACTATGCCCCAGCAAACCATGTATCGCTTTGGAGAGCGGGTCGTTCTGGTCGTTGCCGATGCCATAGGCATTAAAGCCGGTCGCAGCTTTTTTCTCGTCATCCAGAATGCGCGCGGGGATGCCCGCCGCCGTTGCTCCGGCCGGGACATCCTTCACCACTACCGCATTCGAGCCGATTTTTGCGCCGTCGCCAACGGTGATCGGACCGAGTATTTTCGCTCCCGCGCCGATAACCACGCCGTTACCCAAGGTCGGGTGCCGCTTGCCGTGCCGCCACGATGTGCCGCCCAATGTGACACCATGATAGAGCGTGACGTCATCACCAATCTCGGCGGTTTCGCCAATTACGACACCCATGCCGTGATCGATAAAGAAACGCCGTCCGATGGTTGCCCCGGGATGGATTTCAATACCGGTCAAGCCGCGCGCGATATGCGACAGGAAGCGCGCCAGCCATTTCAGGTTGGCGTGCCACAACGTATTCGCCATGCGATGCATGACGCGCGCGTGCAAGCCCGGATAGCAGGTCAACACCTCAAAGGTGCTGCGCGCCGCCGGGTCGCGGTCGAATACGCTGGCAATATCTTCTCTAATGTTTTTGAACATCATTTGTGTTCCGAAACCTTCGGTTGCTCTTCCTGGTAGCGCGATTTAAGCCGCGCATTGTACTCGGTTGTGGCGCTCAATATGCCGCGCAGGATATTGATTTCCTCTTGCTCCAACCGCGCACGTGCATACAAACGGCGCAGACGCTGCATCAAACGCGCCGGATTTTGCGTGGTAAAAAAGCCGATCTCGAACAGGGTTTTTTCCAGGTGCGCAAAGAACCCTTCCACCTGTTCATGCGGGGCAGGCCGGATTTCCGGCAGATTCGGCACATGGCTTTGCGCCGCCACGCTCAACTCGTACCCCATCACCTGCACCGCGGCCGCCAGATTGAGCGAAGAAAAATCCGGATTGGCGGGAATGTTGACCAGCACCTGCGCCTTGCCCATTTCCTCGTTGGTCAGGCCGGACATCTCGGTGCCGAACAGCAGCGCCACCGGCTGTTGCGCGGCCTGTTGCAACAACAGCGGCATTGCCTCGCGCGGGTTCTTTACTTCGATGGAAATGTCGCGCAGCCGCGCCGTCATCGCCACGACAAACACCACGCCCTGCAAGGCCTCATCAATGGACTGGCAAACCACCGCACCGCGCAGCAGATCGTCGGCTCCGGCGGCCATCGCATCGGCCTGCGGGTCGGGAAAATATCGCGGGTTGACCAGATACAGATGGCTCAGCCCCATCGTCTTCATCGCGCGCGCCGCCGCGCCGATATTGCCCGGATGGGTGGTGTGGCTGAGCACAATCCTGATGTTCTCGATAAGATTCTGTTTATACAAAGCGTAATTCCAACTAAAATGCGCGCTGAATTCCCCAGCTCATTAAAAAGGTCGTTTTATTATGCATCCCATGCTCAACATCGCGGTGAAGGCCGCGCGTCGCGCCGGCAATCTGATTCACCGCTCTGCCGACAAGATCGACCATCTCACCATCACCAAAAAATCCCATGCGGATTTCGTCAGCGAAGTGGATCGCGCCGCCGAACAGACCATTATCCAGACCTTGCTGGAGGCCTATCCTGACCATGCGATTCTAGCAGAAGAGAGCGGCTCTCAAGGCGAGTCGGAGTTCCTGTGGATCATCGATCCGCTGGACGGCACGACCAACTTCCTGCACGGGCTGCCGCAATATTCCGTGTCCATCGCGTTGCAGCACAAAGGCATCATTACCCAGGCAGTGGTGTACGACCCGGTCAAAAACGAACTGTTTACCGCCACGCGCGGACGCGGCGCGTTCCTCAACGACAAACGTCTGCGCGTCACCAAATGCCTGCATCTTGCCGATAGTCTGATCGGCACCGGTTTCCCATATACCCGGTTCGAACACATGGACGCCTACCTGGCAATTTTCCGCGACCTGATACAAAAGACTGCCGGTCTGCGCCGCCCCGGCTCTGCCGCACTGGACTTGGCCTACACTGCCGCCGGACGCTATGACGGCTTCTTTGAAACCGGGCTCAAGCCGTGGGACATTGCAGCAGGCAGCCTGCTGATTACCGAGGCTGGCGGCATGGTCAGCGATCTGCACGGCTCGGATACTTACCTTAAGACCGGAAATCTGTGCGCGGGCAATCCCAATATCCACCCGCTGTTGCTGCAAGTTATCGCACCGCATCTTACCCAGGGATTAAAAGGCTAATCTATGATCGCGACAGCGGCATGAGTCTCTATACCAGTCAAATGATGTCAAAACATGACAAGAGTTTTGCATTTATCGAGTAGCGGCAATGGGTTAAACGATGGTGAATCTTGCCGGATTCGTAGCCTGGATGCAGCGGTAGCGGAATCCGGGGGCATCGTATCCATCCCCGGATTGCACTGCGTTTCATCCGGGCTACTTATTTGGTTCCGGCTCGTCCGGCTTGGGTTAATCTCTCATCGACCAGAAAATGATTCGTGCTGTAAAACTTAATGAGTGGGTATCGGCCACGCTGATCGCCGCCTTGGCGGGTGTCACCCTTGCCTACCTTGACTGGAACAGTCCGACGCAGCCGCCGGCAATTACGACACCCCAACAGCCAACTGGCATTGATGCAGAACCAATCACCCCCCTGCCTCTGGCAGCACCTCTCGACAGCAGGAAGGTTGAGCTTGGCCAGCGCTTATTCCACGATACGGGTCTATCCGGCGATGGCTCGGTGTCTTGCGCCCAATGCCATAAACTTGACAGCGGCGGGACAGACCGGCTGGTTCATTCGCGCGGTATCGGCGGCAAGGAAGGCGGGATCAATGCGCCGACGGTGTTCAACAGCGGTTTCAATTTTCGCCAGTTCTGGAATGGCCGGGCGGAGACGCTCGAGGAGCAGGTCGATGGCCCGCTCCAGCATCCGGCGGAAATGGGCGCAACCTGGCCGCAGGCGATTGCCACATTGTCGAAAGACCCGTCCTACCGCGCCGCATTTGCGGATATTTATCGCGATGGTATCCAGCCGCGCAACGTCAGGGATGCCATTGCCACTTTCGAGCGCTCGCTGGTTACGCCAAATTCCCGCTTCGACCGCTTCCTGCGCGGTGACCACGCGGCCTTGAACGAAGAAGAGCAGGCTGGTTATCGGCTGTTCAAACAGATGGGTTGCGCCAGTTGCCATCAGGGCATGAATATCGGCGGCAACACCTACCAGAAACTCGGCATCATGGAAGATTATTTCACGGCGCGGGGCAATATCAGCGAAGCCGACCTCGGGCGGTTTAGTATCACCAAGCAGGAAGATGACCGCTATGTCTTCAAGGTTCCGTCACTGCGCAATATTGCCTTGACCCCGCCCTATTTGCATGATGGTTCAGCAAACACTCTGGAGGACGTAGTGCGGGTAATGGCCCGCTATCAACTCGGTGAGCAAATCGATACGGACGATTTGAAAAAAATGGTCGCATTCCTCCATACCTTGACCGGGGAATACCGGGGGAAGCCACTCGAATGAAGCTATTCACGCGCTGGAAGGAACATGCGGACCTGTATCGCTCTGCCGCTGCAATCGCGGTTGCAGTGTTTCTGGTGATTCTTTTTGTTATCACGCAACCGGTTGATTTGCGCCGCCACAATAACCTGCTGGGCTATTTCAGCCAATTGCAGCGGGATGATGCGCTGCTCGGCGAAGCCGTGTTGCAACTGCATTTTAATCTGGCGAACAACTATGACCAGGTGACGGCCATCAGCAAAAACATGCGCGATATCGCGCGCGAGCTGCGCGGTGGTGAAGCCGCCCGCGACCTGCGCAAAGACGCTGAATTCCAGCAACAGCTGCAACTGCTCGAGCAGCAACTGCAAACCGATCAAGAGGCGCTGGAAAGATTCAAATCGAACAACTCGGTGCTGAAAAACTCGCTGGCCTACTTGCCGCATGCACGGGATGATCTGGAGAAGGAACTGCCCCCCGGAACGGTGGTTCACGAAGATATTGACAGCCTGGTTGAGGAGGTGCTGTTCAAACGTATCAATGCGTCGATCTATGAGCATGGCCATCTGGAGGCGAATATGGCCGCCTTGGAAAGGGCCACGACGAAGCTGGCCGCCAACACCCGCAGGAAACTTGATATCTTGCTGCGCCATATCCGCAAGATCGACAAGATCGAACTGGGCATGCCTGCTCTATTGCGGCAGTTGACCCGCAACGGCGAGAATGAACGGCTGGGCGAAGCCTACCGGCATTATCATGACCGCCTGCAGCAGCGAGCGGCAGCCTATCGTTTCTTCCTGCTACTGGCAACGCTGTCCATGCTCGGTTATGCCGCCTTTGCTTTTCTGCGCTTGCGGGAGAAATCGCGTAGCCTGCAGCTATCGGCCAGCGTCATTGCCCATGCCCACGAGGGCATTATTATTACCAACACAGCCGGACGCATCGTGGATGTGAACCCGGCTTTCACCGAGGTGACCGGCTATACGCGCGAGGAAGCGCTGGGCAAAACCCCGCGCCTGTTGCAGTCCGGTCGCCATGACGCCCGGTTCTATGCCGCGATGTGGCAGTCGATCAAAAGCTCCGGCCAATGGAGCGGCGAAGTGTGGAACCGGCGCAAGAGCGGCGAGGTATATCCCGAGTGGCTCAGCATCACCACCGTTACCGGCGAGGAGGGAGAGGTTACCCACTACGTCGGCTCCAGCACCGACATCACGGAACGCAAACAAAGCGAAGCCGACATCCACAATCTTTCCTTCTACGACCCGCTCACCCAGCTGCCCAACCGCCGCATGCTGATGGATCATTTGTATCAAACACTGGTCATGGGCACCGGCAGCGCCAAGCATGGTGCGCTGCTGTTTATCGGCCTCGACAACTTCAAAGCCATCAACGAAACCAAGGGGCATGGCGTTGGTGATTTGCTGCTGTTAAGAGTGTCCAGTCGCCTTAAAACCTGCGTCGGTGGAGGTGATGTTATCGTCCGTCTGGGCGGAGACGAATTCGTTATCGTGCTCGAAAATCTGGGCGATGCGGTAGAACAAGCGGAAGTGCAAGCCAGGATTGTGGCTGAGAAAATTCTTGATGCCACCAGTCAGCCATACAACCTGCAAGGACATGAATACCATACCACCTCCAGTATCGGTATCGGTTTGTTCCATGAGCATGAGATGTCCGTTGACGAGCTGCTCAAGCGCGCGGATACGGCGATGTATCAAGCCAAGCAATCCGGCCGCAATACGCTGCGCTTTTTTGACCCCACCATGCAAGCCGTGCTGGAAGAGCGGATGGCGCTTGAAGCTGATTTGCGCAGCGCATTGCAGCAACAGCAATTCAGGCTTTATTACCAGATGCAGGTTAACCACACGGGCCGAGTTATCGGCGCGGAAGTTTTGCTGCGCTGGATACATCCTTCGCATGGCCTGGTTTCGCCGATAAAATTTATCCCTCTGGCAGAGGAGAGCGGCCTCATTCTGCCGGTTGGGCAATGGGTATTGGAGACGGCTTGCAAACAGATCAAAATTTGGGAGACGGATCCTCTTACCCGTGATTTGCAGCTCGCGGTCAATGTCAGCGCGGGACAATTCCATCAGCCGGATTTCGTTGCGCAGGTGAGTGAATTGCTTAACCAAACCGCAATCGTCCCATCGCGGCTCAAACTCGAATTGACCGAAAGCATGGTGCTCGACGATATTGCCGACACCATTGCCAAGATGCATGCATTGAAGCAACTGGGCGTGCGTTTCTCGATGGATGATTTCGGCACCGGATATTCATCGCTGGCCTATCTGACCCAACTGCCGCTCGACCAACTGAAAATTGACCAGTCTTTCGTGCGCAACATCGGTACAAAACCGACCGATGCGGTGATTGTTCAAACCATTGTCGGCATGGCCAATAACCTGGGCATGGAAGTGATTGCCGAAGGCGTGGAAACCCCCGCGCAACGCGACTTTCTCGAGAAGGTTGGATGCTTGTTTTACCAGGGGTACTTGTTCGGGAAACCGGTACCGCTGGAAGAGTTTGAGAAGAAGCTCGGGAGGCCATAAAGTATGCCCGCCATGAATGAACAAGCCTTGACTGAATCGGTCCGCCTCGGGTTGATGCCCCCCCTGACCGGGCTGGTCGATATCTACGGCCCGGAGATTGTCTGCGCTGCTCGTATCGCCTGTGAGGAAATCAATGAGCGTGGCGGCGTGCTTGGGCGACCGTTGGAACTCATCATCGAAGACGATGGCAGCCTTCCGCAGACGGCGGTTCCGGCTGCGTTGAAGCTGATTGACGAATACCGCTGCGTCGCTATTATCGGCAACCTGTTGTCCAATTCGCGCATTGCCGTTGTGGATCAGGCAGCCGAGCCGAGGCGCATTCCTTTGCTCAATTTCTCATTTTATGAAGGCAGTATCTCCAGCCGCTATTTTTTCCATTTTGCGGCGCTGCCCAACCAGCAGATCGACAAGATGATCCCGTATATGGCCGAGCATTTCGGCCCCAAGATGTTTTTCGCCGGCAACAACTATGAATGGCCGCGCGGATCGATTGATGCAGCCAAGCGTTCGCTGCAAAGTGTCGGAGGCGACATCGTCGGAGAGGAATATTTAGCCATCGGCGCGCAGCAGAAAGAGATCGATGCGCTGCTCGAGCAAGTGTCCCGTTCCGGCGCCGATGTTTTCGTGCCTTATTTTGCCGGAACCGACCAGATCACGCTGCTGACCCGCTTCAGCGAAATGGGCTTGAAAAAGCACATGGCGGTGGTCATGGGCCATTATGACGAAGTGATGGTAAGCCGCCTGCCGCCGCAGGTACGCGAGGGGTTCTATTCCAGCAACACTTATTTCATGTCGGTGGATACACCGGAAAACCGCCGCTATCTCGATCTGCTGGCGCGCCAGCCCGGTATTCACGGTATCTGGCCGCGTGGCGATGGCATATTGACAAATTTCGGCGAAGGCACCTATCTGTGCGTGCATGCCTTTGCCAGGGCCGTGGAAATTGCCGGCACGACGGATGCCGAGCAACTGGTGAATGCGCTGGAGACGGTCAGCGTGACCGGGCCGCAGGGCAAGGTGGTGATGGATGCAAAAACTCACCACGCCAGCGTGAATACCTACCTGTCCAATTGCAATGCGAACGGAACTTTCAGCATCATCGAGCGGTTCGGGTGCAATCCGCCGACAATCCCTGAGCGCTACCGGACAGATGCGCAGTCCGGCAAACTGCATGAATCGCCGATGTCGCCGCAGGTAGCGGCCAGGATGGCGGCGGAAGTGAGCTCGGTAATGAACAAGGCCGGCACCGCATTGCAGATACTTTCCATCGCCGACATGGCAATTCTGGCGACTGACGAGCAAGGCATCATCATCGAATCCAACCGCAGCGCCAGCCAGCTTTTCGGCTATAGCGCCGAGGAATTGCTCGGCATGTCGGTACACCTGCTGTTGCCGCCCCATTTCCGGCAACGCCACGCCGAATTTGTCCGGCAATTTGTCGCTGGCGAGGAAACCGAGCGGCGCATGAGCGAACGCGGCGAGGTGGCGGGCTATCGCAAGGACGGCACTTTTTTTCCGCTTGAGGCATCCATCGCCAAGATACGCAACAACAATAAATGGATGCTGGTGGTCACGATGCGCGACATCACCGAACGCAAGCGCGCCGAAGAAGAGCTGGTGTGGCGATCGACCCACGATGCCCTGACGGGTTTGCCCAACCGTACCCTGATTCAGGAACGGCTGGTCAATGCCCTGCTGCGTTCGCGGCGGCATGGATTGAGCGTAGTGCTGCTGTTCGTGGATCTCGACGGATTTAAACTTGTCAACGATACCAACGGTCACGCAGCCGGCGATGCCCTGCTGAAGACCGTTGCTACGCGCCTCTTGGAGCTGGTACGGCCGGGCGACACCGTGGCCCGGCTGGCCGGGGACGAATTCATTGTTCTTTGCGAACAGCTCGAGCAGCCGACCTCGATTTCCGCGCTGGCGGAACGGATCAACGAATCGTTGCGGCAGCCGGTTGAATTTTCCGGCATACCGATGTTTGTGACGGCGAGCATCGGGGTCGCCGTCGGCCACGGCAGCACCCATTCGGCGGACGATTTGCTGCGTTCCGCCGACACGGCAATGTATGCGGTCAAGGAAAAGGGGCGCGACGGCTGGCAGTTCTTCAGCGACAGCCTGCAGGAGCAGGCCCGGCAGCGGCTCAACATCACCCATGGATTGCGGCTGGCGCTGGAGCGCAACGAACTGTCGACCCGCTTCCAGCCCATCGTTGCCGCCGAAACTGGCCGCATCGTCGGCGCCGAACTGCTGTTGCGCTGGCACTCGCCCGGAGGAGAAATCTCTCCGGCGGTATTTATTCCGATTGCCGAGATGACCGGTACTATCGTCAGCATCGGCGCGTGGGTATTCCGTCAGGGTTGCCGCGCGGAAGCCGGTTGGCGTCAGCGTTGGGGGGCCGACGCACCCTATGTATCCATTAACGTTTCGGCACGGCAGTTGAATGAAGAGCATCTGTCTGACGATTTTGCAGCCATACTGCATGAAACCGGCGCCGAACCATCGCGCATCCTGCTTGAAGTAACCGAATCCTCCCTGATGGCCGATGTGGATGCCAACCTGCGTGTGTTGCGGCGGCTGTCCGAATTTGGCATGCGGGTGGCGGTGGATGATTTCGGCACCGGCTATTCCTCTCTGGCGCAACTGACCCGCATGCCGGTCAGCGTGTTGAAGATCGACAAATCGTTTGTCGACGGCATCGAAAAACAACCGGAAAGCCGCACGCTTATCCGCGCCGTTATCGGGCTTGGCCGCGCGCTAAACATGAAGCTGCTGGCAGAAGGCGTCGAAAATGAAACTCAACTGCTGGAATTGCGCGAGCATGGTTGCGATCTCATACAAGGGTATTTCTTTTATCGTCCGCTCGAAGAACAGGCCTTCGTCGAAGCCATGGATGAAGACATCAACAAATGGCGATCCGCTTAGCATCGCGTAATATAAACCCGCCAGGATGAATACAGATAAACATACACCAATGATGCAGCAATATTTGCGCATCAAGGCAGAGCATCCCGACATGCTGCTGTTCTATCGCATGGGGGATTTCTACGAACTGTTCCATGAAGATGCCGCGCGCGCCGCCAAGCTGCTCGACATTACGCTGACCCAGCGCGGCGCATCCAACGGTCAGCCGATCAGGATGGCGGGCGTGCCGTATCACGCAGCCGAGCAATATCTGGCACGGCTGGTCAAGATGGGCGAATCGGTCGCGATCTGCGAACAGATCGGCGACCCCGCCACCAGCAAAGGCCCCGTCGAACGCAAAGTGGTGCGCATCGTCACGCCGGGTACGGTCACCGATTCCGCCTTGCTGGAAGAGAAGCGCGACTGCCTGTTGTTGGCGCTGCACCAGCGTAGCGACAAGCTGGGTTTGGCTTGGCTGAATCTAGCCTCCGGGCAATTCTTCGTGTGTGAAGCCTCCGCCGAACATCTGCACGCCGAACTGGAACGCCTGCAACCCTCCGAAATCCTGCATGCCGAAAATGCCAACTCCCTCTCCCTCCGGGGGAGGGCTGGGGTGGGGGAGAGTTCTCACGCCGCGCTTAAATCGCTGCCTGACTGGCACTTCGAACTGGAAACGGCGCGCCGTGCGCTATGCCAGCAATTCGCCACGCTCGACCTCGCCGGGTTCGGCTGCAACGATTTCAGCGTCGGACTGGAAGCGGCGGGCGCACTGCTCGGTTATGCAAAGCTCACGCAAGGCCAGGCCATCAGCCATATCCGTAGCGTGCAGGTATACAGCGCGGATCAATATGTGCGCATGGATGCCGCGACGCGGCGCAACCTCGAAATCACCCAGACCCTGCGCGGCGAACCCGCCCCCACCCTGCTCTCGCTGCTCGACACCTGCGCCACCAACATGGGCAGCCGCCTGTTGCATCACTGGCTGCATCATCCGTTGCGCGACCGGAATGTGCTGCGTGCGAGGCTGGGTGCGGTGGAACAACTGCTGTCACTCCCCTCCCACGCAGGCGGGGGAGGGGTTGGGGGGGAGGGCTACGGCGCCATCCACGGCCACCTTAAACCCTGCGTAGACGTAGAACGCATCACCGCGCGCATCGCCCTGCGCAGCGCGCGCCCGCGCGACCTGTCCGGCCTGCGCGACACGCTGCTGACCTTGCCGCAACTATCTGCCAAACTCCGTAGGGTGGGCAGCTCTACTACCCACGCGGAAATGCCCGATGCAAACCGCGTGGGCACAGAAGCGTGCCCACCCTACACGTCCTTGCTGAACTCACTCAACGATGCGCTGCAAGCCGACACTTTTCTGGTCGAACTGCTGCAAAAAACAATCAAACCCGAACCTTCCAGCGTGCTGCGCGAAGGCGGCGTGATCGCCGACGGCTTCGATGCCGAACTCGACGAGTTGCGCGGCATCCAGACCAACTGCGGCGATTTTCTGCTGGCGCTCGAAGCTCGCGAACGGGCGCGCACCGGCATCACCACGCTGAAGGTCGAATACAACCGTGTGCATGGCTTTTACATCGAAGTGAGCGCGGCCCAATCCGTCAACGTGCCGGACGATTACCGCCGCCGCCAGACGCTGAAGAACGCCGAACGCTATATCACGCCGGAGCTCAAGACCTTCGAGGACAAGGCGCTGTCAGCGAACGAGCGCGCATTGGCGCGCGAAAAACTTCTCTACGAACAACTGCTCGACCGGCTCGCGCCATTCATCCCGCAACTGCAACGCATCGCCGCCGCGATTGCCGAACTGGACGTGCTCGCCACTTTTGCTGAAAGGGCTGCCACGCTGAACTTCAGCGCGCCGCAATTCAGCGACGATGCGCAGATCAACATAATTAAAGGCCGCCATCCGGTCGTGGAAGCGCAGGTAGACCAATTCATCGCCAACGACACCGACCTGCACCACGCCCGTAAAATGCTGCTGATCACCGGCCCGAACATGGGCGGCAAATCCACCTACATGCGCCAGGTCGCGCTGATCGCGCTGCTCGCGCATGTCGGCTGCTTCGTTCCCGCGCAGCAGGCCGTGCTCGGCGAGATCGACCAGATATTCACGCGCATCGGCGCATCCGACGACCTCGCCAGCGGACGCTCCACCTTCATGGTCGAGATGACCGAGGCCGCCAACATCCTGCACAACGCCACCGAGCGCAGTTTAGTTTTAGTGGACGAGATCGGGCGCGGCACCTCCACCTTCGACGGCCTCGCCCTCGCCTACGCCATCGCGCGCCACCTGCTGGAAAAAAACCGCAGCTACACGCTGTTCGCCACGCACTACTTCGAACTCACCCGGCTCGCCGAAGAATTCGCGCAGCTCGCCAACGTCCACCTCGCCGCGATCGAACACCAGCACAGCATCGTGTTCCTGCACGCGGTAAACGAGGGAGCCGCCAGCCAGAGCTACGGCCTGCAAGTCGCCGCGCTGGCGGGCGTACCCAACGATGTCATCAAGGCCGCGAAGAAGCAACTGCGCAAGCTGGAACAGAACAGCGCCGCACAAAATCCGCAGGGGGATTTGTTCGACAGAAAACCGGAAGCGCCGGAACCGGAAGAACATCCGGCGTTACAATCATTGCGCGACTTGCAGCCGGATGAATTGAGTCCGAAGGAAGCGCTGGAAAGAATTTATCAGTTGAAGAAGCTGGTGTTGTAGGATGGAAACCTCAAATAGAAAAAAGACCAACTTCCTCCATGTAAAAGCAAAAGCCAAAGAAATCGAGGATCTTTATGCAAATGCAAATTTAACGATTTCGCCCACGTGTGGCCTTGCCCAGATGATTGGAAATGCGAAGACACTCGCCGACCAGTGGCTGAGCAACCAAACCGCTGACTCCTCCATAAACGATGTGTTCTATGCGATTCATCTCAACCGAATTGCTGAAGCAATCCTTCCCCTGCACGATGTTCCTGACAGAAAGCGGTATCTCAAAGCGCTAACGTCTGGTGACTTAGACTGTTTTAGTCGTCAAAGCTCTTACGCAAAAAATATCTTTTGGGAAGTCGAATTGTGGTCGACGCTCCGAAGAAACTGTCCATCTGCTTTCCTTCAAGACCCGCCTGACATCACGCTACAGCTCTCCGGTGGTACGCTGGGCATTTCATGCAAAAAGATTTATTCCGAGAACAATGTCGAGAAAGTCTTATCCGAGGCCGTTGGGCAAGTTGAAGCAAATTTTGATGTCGGTATTGTCGCACTCAACCTGGATGACCTTACGCCGCCAGATACAATTCTTCGCGTCCGAAACAAAATGGAGATGGATAGATTTCTTCAGAAGCATACCGACAATTTTATTGCGCGCCACGAACGACATTTTCGCAAGTACCTTGCATCGGGTAGGCTCGTTTCAGCCCTTGTCTCAGTGAACGTAATAGCGGACGTGCTGGACTGGAAAGTGCAATTCAATAACGCAAGATCAGCAATCGCGTGGACCATACCTGGACTGGAACCAAAGAAGGAAGTCCTCCTAAAACAATTTCGTGATATAGCAATTATGTAGACTTGGCAGGGCGCAATCGTTATTGCACTGAATGAAACATACGGTGCAATGCGCTTCGCTTATTGGCACCCTACGCCCAAGCCCGCGTCAACAACTCATCCATCGCGCCAGTCATACGGTCGCCTTCCTGCGCAAGTGTCGCAACCTTTTCGCCCAGTTGCTCGGTGGCGACGGATACGATCTCCAGCGGATGCAGCACCACTTCGATTCCCTCGATCGTGAAAGCAGGATTCAGCGCCGATCCAGCCAGCGTTGCGGCATTTTCCAGATTACTGCGGCGCACCAAGGGAATCACGACCCGGCGGCGGTAGCTGTCGAACAGGGAGGATTGAACAATGACGACATAGGGAATAGCTTCCCGCTGTTTTCCGATGTTCCGGTGAACGTCGAACTGCGCCATTACAGGGTGGAGTGTTCGTCGGCAAACGAGCCGGAGCGTTCGTTAAAGGCATTCCACGCTTTTGCCGCAATTTCGGCGGTACGCAATTTCTCTTGCCGCGCGTTGTTCTGCTTCGTCACGTAGTCGGCTAATAACTGCTCGACCACGCCGGAAAGATTATTGGTCATTCCTTTGGCTTGAGCGACCAATTCCTCGTTGAGCGTCAGATTGACCGGGCGCTTACGCACCTGATTAGTTTGCATTGATTTCATGGGAATCCTCCATATGCGCATAGTATGCGCATTGCGTCTATTTGTGAAGTACCAGGGCCGGGTTGTTTTTATGCTTCGACAGGCTCAGCACGAACGGCCCCCCAAAGTCCAAGGCATCATTTTTCTTCCACGGCGCATGCAGCCTGCTTCTTTGGCGAGTACGGGTATAATCCGCGTCCTTATCAATTAACGGATCACAGCCCTGTTGTTATTCTGGTCCTTCGCCAAGCTCGGGACAGGCCGCCGGAATCCGGCAGAATAAAACCACTGGATGCCGGGTTTGACCCTGTATGACGAGCCTCTTGAATTTATGGACACCATTCTGCTGCTTAAAGCCGCCATTCTCGGTATCGTCGAAGGCCTTACCGAATTCCTGCCTATCTCCAGCACCGGCCACCTGATTCTGGCGGGCGACTTGCTCGACTTCAACGACGAGAAGGGCAAGGTGTTCGAGATCGTGATTCAGTTCGCCGCGATTCTGGCGGTGTGCTGGGAATACCGCGCAAAGATTCTGTCGGTGGTTGGCGGCCTGCCGCGCGAGCAGGCGGCGCAACGCTTTGCGGCCAATCTCGTGGTCGCTTTCATGCCTGCCGCCGTGCTCGGGCTGCTGTTCGCCAGCAAGATCAAGCAGTATCTGTTTTCTCCGGTGCCGGTGGCGCTGGCGTTTATCGTCGGCGGTATTTTCATCCTGTGGGCGGAAAAGCGCGATCACAAAATCACCGTCGAAGCGGTGGACGAGATGGGCTGGAAGGATGCGCTGAAGGTGGGCTGCGCGCAGGCATTGGCGCTGATTCCCGGCACATCGCGTTCCGGTGCCACGATCATCGGCGGATTGTTTTTTGGTTTGTCGCGCAAAGCGGCGACGGAATTTTCCTTCTTCCTCGCGATACCCACGCTGTTTGCCGCGACGGTCTATGAGGTGGTGAAATACCGCCACCTGTTTCATGCGGAAGATGTCGGCATGTTCGTTGCGGGCGGCATCACTTCGTTCATCAGCGCGTTCCTGTGCGTGCGCTGGCTGCTGCGCTATATCAGCCGCCACGATTTCACGGTGTTCGCCTGGTATCGCATCGTGTTCGGGCTGGTAGTGCTGGCAACGGCGTATGGCGGCTTAGTGAATTGGTCGACGGCATAATTGCGTCACTGATAAAGAGACCTTCCTGTATTCATTTTTCCGGGAATGCTGCAACTTGTTTCACCCCGGTACTTGCTGGTTTTTAGCCCGGCCTGCGCAAAAAAATCGGTACGGTGTCATAATTGCGGCACTCTATTATCCACACGGAGACTCACAACATGGCAAGAATGGTGCAATGCGTAAAACTGGGGCGCGAAGCGGAGGGGCTGGATCGCCTGCCTTATCCCGGCCCTCTGGGACAGCGGATTTTTGAGAATGTTTCCAAAGAAGCATGGCAGGGTTGGGTCAGGTTTCAGACCATGCTGGTGAATGAGAATCGCCTTAATCTCGCCGATGCGCAGGCACGCAAGTTTCTTGCCAGACAAATGGAGGACTACTTCTTCGGTGCTGGAGTACAAGCACCGGAAGGATATACCCCCCCCAAGAACTGACAGCTCCCTGCTTTGGCTAAAAAATTTGTCCCGCAGCAATTTCTGAACCGCGAACTTGGCCAGCTCGAGTTCAATCGGCGCGTACTGGCGCAGGCCGAGAATCCGACTGTTCCGTTGCTGGAGAGGTTGAAATACCTGTGCATTGTCAGCAGCAACCTCGACGAATTTTTCGAGATACGCGTAGCGGGGCTGCGGGAGCAGATCAAGTTGGGCGGCATCGCTGCCGGCGCCGACGGCATGACCGCCAAACAGACGCTCAAGCTGGTGCGCGAACAGGCGCACCAGCTCATCACGCGGCAATACCAGGTACTTAACACCGACATCCTGCCAGCACTTGATAAGCAGGGCGTTCGTTTTTTGCGCCGCACCATGTGGAACGATGCGCAACGCGCTTGGATACGCGAATTTTTTCTCAATGAGGTGATGCCGGTGCTGACTCCGATCGGGCTTGACCCGTCGCATCCTTTCCCGCGTGTGCTCAACAAGAGCCTGAATTTTGCGGTGGAACTGCAAGGCAAGGACGCCTTCGGGCGCAACTCCGCCAAGGCCATCGTGCAGGCGCCGCGCGTGTTGCCGCGCACCATTCCGTTGCCACCGGAAATCAGCGGCTGCGTGCACGGTTTTGTGTTCCTCTCGTCGATCCTGCACGCCCATGTCGGCGAACTGTTCAGCGGCATGGAAGTGCTGAATTGCCACCAGTTTCGCGTGACCCGAAACAGCAACCTGTTTGTGGACGATGAGGAGGTGAAAAACCTGCGCATCAGCTTGCAGGGTGAATTGCCGCACCGCCACTTTGGTGACGCAGTGCGGCTGGAAGTTACCGACAACTGCACGCAGCAGGTGGCTGATTATCTGTTACAACAATTCGAGCTGGAGCAAAATGATCTGTATCGCGTGGACGGGCCGGTCAATCTGGTGCGCTTGATGGACATTCCCGGCCGGGTGGCGCGCGATGACCTGAAGTTCCCTGCATTTTCACCCGGTGTGCCCGGCGTGTTGCAAAAGAAGGGCGCTGATATGTTCAAGGTGATCCGCAAGGGCGATGTGCTGCTGCATCATCCGTTCCAGTCGTTCAAGCCGATTATCGATTTTATCCAGCAGGCGTCCACCGACCCCAGCGTGGTCGCCATCAAGCAGACGGTATACCGCACCGGCGTCGATTCCGAGCTGATGGATGCGCTGATCGCGGCCACCCAGCTCGGCAAGGAAGTGACGGTAGTGGTGGAGCTGCTGGCGCGCTTCGACGAGGAAGCCAACATCAACTGGGCGCGCAAGCTGGAAGAGGTGGGCGCGCATGTGGTGTACGGCGTGGTCGGTCACAAGACCCACGCCAAGATGCTGATGGTGGTGCGGCGCGAGGACGGCAAGTTGCGCCGCTATGTGCATCTCGGCACCGGCAACTATCATCCTCGCACCGCGCGGCTCTACACCGATTTCGGTTTGTTTACCTGCAACGAGGAAGTTTGCGCGGACGCGAATGAGGTTTTCAGTCAACTCACCAGCCTCGGCAAAGCGCGCAAATTGAATCATCTGTGGCAGTCCCCGTTCTCGCTGCACAACGAGGTTATCCGCGCCATCCAGAACGAGACCAAACTTGCCCAGGCAGGCAAGCGCGCGCATATCATTGCCAAGATGAACGCGCTGCTGGAGCCGGAAACCATTAGTGCGCTTTATGAGGCATCCAAAGCTGGGGTAAAGGTGGAGCTCATCGTTCGCGGGGTGTGCGCGTTACGCCCCGGTGTGCCCGGTTTGTCCGAGAACATCTGTGTGCGCTCGATAGTCGGCCGTTTTCTGGAACACACCCGTATTTTTTACTTCCGCAATAATTTGAAGCATGACGTCTATCTTGCCAGCGCCGACTGGATGGACAGAAACTTTTTCCGCCGCATCGAAGTTTGTTTCCCGGTGCTCGACAAAAAACTCAAGAAGCGCGTGATTGATGAGGGGTTAAAGGCTTACCTGCAGGACAATTGCCAAGCATGGGAAATGAATGGCGATGGGCTCTATCAATGCAAGAACTCGCGCCGTACAGCGCGCAAATGCGCCCAGCTCGAGTTGGTCGAGCAACTCGCCAACCCCGAAAGCAAGGTTGTTCCCTGATTTGAGGCTAGCCATCTGACTTGCCCGGCAAAATATGCTGGGTAAGTTATTGGTTACAGTGTTTCTTCGGGCGACCGGTTTTAATCTTCCCCAGACCTGCCAAAGCGCGTTTTAATTGCGCGGCATTCAATTCTCCCAAAGCCTTTAATCCAGCACGCAACACTTCGCTTTTTTTCACTGGAAGTCCGGCCTTCAGGCAAATTTCCTTGATTTCGGATATCTTTTGATACTCGTCTTGAGGCATAGTGAAACTATCGCGCACCACCTTGTTTTTGTGATTTTTCTTCGACTTTTTTTCGGTTGGTTTCGGCGCGGAACCAACCAATGCTTTAACCGCTAATTCCGCTGCCGCTTTTTCTGCAACCGCGTTTTTCTTACGGGCGGATGGTGCGGCGGTAGTCTTTGTTGCGGCTGCTCCAGTTGTCTTGGTCGTCATTGGTTTGCCTCTCAGATTATTGTGGTAGAAACAGTCTATACGGTATATTCTTGCATGCAAACCAGAATATTTGGAGGCTGTGTTGGATCTGATTCTGTGGCGACATGCGGAAGCGGTAGACGGCGCACCCGATCACGCGCGCGAGCTTACCGCAAAAGGTAAAAAACAAGCCGAGAAAATCGCCGCCTTTCTGCGCCAATATTTGCCCGACCAACATCGCATTCTGGTCAGCCCGGCGACCCGCACCCAGCAGACGGTTGCCGCACTTACCGATCATTTCACTTTGGCACCCACCATCGCACCCGGAGCTTCCGCACAAGCTGTGTTGCAAGCAGCGCGCTGGCCGGACGCCGGAGGCACAGTGCTGGTGGTCGGGCATCAGCCGACTTTGGGTGAAGTCGCTTCACAACTGCTGGGTTGCAATGATTATTCGTTAAGCATCAAAAAGGGCGCGCTGTGGTGGTTCAACAGCCGCGAGCGCGAAGGTTCGGCGCAGACCACATTACGCCTGGTTATCACGCCGGATTTTTTGTAAGAATATTTTTGTAAACTTGGGAGGGCATCATGTTTGAATCAGCTGAACTTGGTCACAAGATAGACAAAGCCACTTACGATATAGAAGTCCCAAAACTGCGCGAGGCATTGCTGGAAGCGCAGTTTGCCCTGGCAAAGCTGGCCAAGTTTCCAGTCATTGTGCTGATTGGCGGTCTGGATGGCGCGGGGCGCGGTGAAACCGTCAACTTGCTCAACGAATGGATGGATCCGCGCTTTGTCCAGACTCACGGCATGGGCGAGCCATCGGATGAGGAGCTGGATCGCCCGATGATGTGGCGTTTCTGGCGCGCCCTTCCGCCTAAAGGCAAGATCGGTGTATTTCTCGGCTCCTGGTACACTTGGCCAATTCTCAATCGTGTGACCGGCCGCACCAAGGTGGCCGATCTTGACCAGAGCCTGGAGCGCGCCAAACGCCTGGAAAAAATGCTGACCGATGAAGGCGCGTTGATTCTTAAATTCTGGATGCATTTATCCAAGGACAAGCAGGAAAAACGCCTGAAACTTCTGGAGAAAGATCCGAAAACCCGCTGGCGTGTTACCGACCGCGATTGGAAACACTTCAAGATGTACAACAAGTTTCGCGTCGTGCATGAAAGTGTCATACGGCATACCAGCACGGCTGAGGCGCCCTGGATCATCGTCGAGGGCTACGATGCGCGCTACCGCGGCCTGACCGTGGGCAAGGTGATTCTTGATGCCATCCGCAAACGTCTGGAGGAGGCCGGCAAGAAAACCACGGAGGTTCATGCACCGCCGCCGCTCCCCTCGATCGACCAACTCGATGTTCTGAAGACGCTGGATCTTGGTCAGAAAATTGACAAGAAAAAATTTCAGCTCGAACTGGAAAAGTATCAGGGCAAGCTCGCCTTGCTGACGCGCGATCCAAAATTCAAGGACATTACCGTAATCGCCATGTTCGAAGGCAATGACGCCGCCGGTAAGGGCGGCGCAATTCGCCGCATCACCAGCGCGCTGGATGCGCGTTACTACAACATTATTCCCGTCGCAGCGCCAACCGAGGAAGAGCGCGCCCAACCCTATTTGTGGCGTTTCTGGAGGCACATTCCGCGACGCGGGCGAGTGACGATTTTTGACCGTTCCTGGTATGGCCGCGTATTGGTCGAGCGCGTTGAGGGTTTCTGCTCGAAAGCGGACTGGATGCGTGCCTACAGCGAGATCAACGATTTTGAAGCACAGTTGGTGCGCCATAATATTGTGGTGGTCAAATTCTGGCTCGCCATCAGCAAAGAAGAGCAACTCAGGCGCTTCAAGGCGCGCGAAAAAATCGGTTTCAAGCGTTTCAAGATTACCGAGGAAGACTGGCGCAACCGCAATAAATGGGGTGAATACGAACATGCCGTGTGCGACATGGTAGACCGTACCAGCACCGAGATCGCGCCGTGGACATTGGTGGAGGCCAACGACAAAAACTTTGCGCGCATCAAGATCCTGAAAACATTATGTCAGCGTATCGAAGCGGCGATGAAGGAAAAATAAGCGTTTAGTGCAGTCAGCCCGTGTGCACACTCACAGGCTGATTATCACGGCCCACTCCAGCCCAATCGTTGCGGGTGTGTTCATTCCAGATTTAAACTGTTCTTTAGATTCCACTAAATGTGATTTCCATACCAGCACTGCCAAAAAGATTTAACGTACCCGGCGATTTTTGGGGAGGGCTGGCATCCATGCTGGTTGCCTTGCCGGCGGCAGTGGCTTTTGGCGTCACGGTCTATTCGGCGGTCGGGCCGCAGTACGCGGTTTTCGGCGCGCTGGCCGGCATCCTCGGTGCAGCCGCGCTGGGGTTGATCGCCCCCACATTCGGCGGCACTGATCGGCTAATCAGTGCTCCGTGCGCGCCCGCTGCGGCAGTGCTCTCCGCTTTTGCCATCGAACTGGTGAAGCAGGGCGCCTCCCCGTCGAGCATCGTCCTGCTGTTGACGGTACTCGGCATTCTGACCGGCCTGATCCAGATGTTTATCGGCTTTCTCGGGGTTGGCCGGATGATCAAATACATCCCCTACACGGTGGTCAGCGGTTATTTGAGCGGTGTCGGCCTTATCATCATCGGCAGCCAGATACAGAAATTCGTCGGCGCACCCCACGATACTGCTTGGTGGAAAGCCGCGTTATACCCGGAGCTGTGGGACATGCGCAGCATTGCCGTCGGCGTGGCGACCGTGACCGTCGCACTGCTGGCACCCAGATTAACCAAGGCGATTCCCAGCACCATTCTGGGTATCATCGCCGGGGTTATGATGTATTTGGGTCTTGCCAACACCGATGTATCGATGATGACGCTCGCCGACAACAAGCTGGTGCTTGGCTCTCTCGGTGCGTCCGGCGAGGGTTATATCGGCACGATACTCGGACGCTGGAATGAGATCGGTGACTTGAAGCTTTCCCAGGTCGCCGCAATTTTCGGCAGCGCACTTACCTTGGCGGTGTTGCTGTCGATCGATACGCTGAAGACCTGTGTCGTTATCGATCAGATGACGCGGTCACGCCATGATCCCAACCGCGAACTGTTTGCGCAGGGTCTGGCCAATATCACTTCGTCTGCAATAGGCGGCATTCCAGGCGCAGGCACCATGGGGGCGACCATGGTGAACCTGTCCAGCGGCGCGCAAACCCGCGTTTCAGGCATCATCGAAGGCGTGATGGTGCTGGTGGCAGCATTGTTATTGGGTACATTTATCGCGTGGATACCGATCTCCACGCTGGCGGGTATTCTGATTGTCGTGGGCCTGCGCATGATTGACACGAAACCCCTGCGCTTTCTGGAGTCACGCGCCACCGTGTTCGATTTTGCGGTCGTGGCCGTGGTCATCGGCTTTGCCTTGACGGTAGGACTGATCGCCGCTTCCGCTGCCGGTGTTGCCCTGTCCATCCTGCTGTTTGTGCGCGAACAGGTCGGCGGGTCGGTGGTGCGCCACAAAACCTTCGTCAATCAGCGCTCGTCCACCTGGTATCGTCCCGAAGCCGAAATGCGCCTCATTGCACAGAAAGGCGATAAGGCAGTCATTTTTGAACTGCAAGGCAGTATTTTCTTCGGTACCACTTACGAACTTTACTCGATACTCGAAGCTGAAATAAAGATTCGCGATTACATTATTCTCGACCTGCGGCGCGTGCAATCGGTAGACATCACCGCCGCGCACATGCTCAATCAGGTACGCGACATGCTGCGCGATCGCGGCGTGCCGCTGCTGATGAGCAATGTGCGAGAGCATCTGCCCAATGGCCGCAATCTGCTGGAGTTTTTCAAACAGACCGGACTCATCGATTCCAGTGATGCGGTACGCGTCTTCCAGACTATCGAAGCCGCAATTGAATGGGTGGAAGATCGTTTAATCGGCGACATCGAACTACCCGCCAACGAAGAAGTCCCGCTGCATTTGCAGGAAATGGATTTATTCCAGGGACGCAAGGATGAGACCATCGCCGATTTGGAAGGGCGCATGGAACAACGGACGGTCAAGGCCGGAGAACCCATCTACTTGATCGGCGATCAAGATCGAAATCTATATCTGATCCGGCGCGGCGCGGTGCGCATCATGGCTCCGATTAGCGGTAGCCGGCAGTTGCACCATATCGCCACCTTCGGGCGGGGGGATTTTTTCGGCGGCCTGGCTTTCCTCGATGATCGCGCCCGCAGCGACAACGCGATTGCGTATACCGATATCGACTTGTTCGTGCTTTCGCTCGATCAATTCAATCATCTTGCCAATGACCACAGAAAACTTGCCTTTCTGCTGATTACCTCGATTTCACGCACCCTCGCGCATCGCCTGCGCCACGCGGACGGCGAGCGAACCTTGCTCCATGTGTAATTTCATTTCCCGATCAGTTTGACGCCCGGTACACCACGCCTCTAACGCCGTTCGGTCCACCATAACATCACCATCCCGAGCAGCAAGAACAACCCCGTCATTGCTGTGGCGCTGATAAAAGGCTGCCAGTCGTTGAGCGCGCCCAAGCTGGCGAATAGTCGCCCGGCAAAGTGAAACACCAAACCGAGGACAATACCCATGAATACCATCGCGCTGATTCCTCCCGCGCGCCGATGATATAACGCGAACGGCAGTGCCAGCACCATCATCACCAATAATGCAACTGGGTAAACCAGTTTGTTCCACATGGCGATTTCATAGCGCGCACTCTTTTGATGGTTATCTCTTAAATGACTGGTGTATTGGTACAGGTTGAAAGCGGACATCTGTTCTGGCACTACCAGCAACACACTCAGAATATTTGGATTCAAAGCCGAACGCCATTCCTGGCTGGGGGAGGCGTTGATGCTGACCCCCTTTTTGTCGAAGCGCGTCTCCAGCACATCCTCAAGCTGCCAACGCCCCTGCTCAATAAAATTCGCCCGCTTGGCATTGGTGATCGCTTGCAAATGATAGGTTTCGTCGAACCGGTAAATGTCGATATTCATCAAGCTGGTGTCCGGCATCACACTCTTCACATTGACGAAGCTGCGTTCATCCTTCGCCCATACGCCGGAGCGAAACTCCTTGAGCAAGACTTGTGTATTCTGGGCTTTCAGGCGTAATTGCTGCGCCATTCGTTCACTTGGTGGAGCGATAAGTTCGCCGCAAACAAAGCTCAGTATCACCAGTGGCAGGGCGATCTTGAACAGCGCGGACATCATTTGCCACAACGATGCTCCAGAAGCGCGATAAACAGTCAGTTCCGAACTGGCGGCCAGCTGTACCAAGGCGAAAATAGTACCCACCAGCACCGCCACCGGAAACAGTTCATAGACATGGCCGGGAATGGTTAACGCCACGAACAGCAACACGTAGCCCAGGTGATACTTGTCCTGCTCCATCACATTCAGTTCATGGATCAAATCTAAAAAGGCAAACAGTGCAATGAGTGCGGCAAACACCAGTGCAATACTGAGGTAGATTTCACGCCCCAGATAGCGTGTCAATATATTCATGGCGCGGGTACTTCGGGACGAGCGCGTCGTTTAGCCAACACACCGCGTAACGAGAACAATGTCATGCGGCGAAAAAACATCAGCGCCGCTATGGTCAACATCAGCGCATGTATGCCCCACAACCCGATACCTGGCGACAGCTTGCCCTGCCCAACCCACGTATTGGTCACGCTGATCATGTTGCTGTAAAGCATATACAACACAATCGCCAGAACCAGATTGAGCGAACGACCGGCGCGCGGGTTGACGTAGCTCAACGGAATCGCCAACAGTGCAAGGATTGCCGCACTGATCGGCAGCCCCAGCCGCCACTCCAGCTCGGAGAGGTTCCACAGCGTACGGTTTTGCCACAACTCTTGCGTCGACTTGGTGCGCGCCCAAGGGCGGGCCTGCTTGACTGGCGCACTGTCGATGCGTATCGCATAGCGCTCAAATTCCACTATGTTGTAGTCGCGCTGTCCGAGGATGCCTTCGTAACGAGTTCCATTAAGCAACACCAGAAAGCGATCTCCATTCGGCAACGTTTCCTGAAACCCCTGTTGTGCCACCATTGTGCCAAGTTTGCCGTTTTGCTCCGATTGCACAAATACATTACTGACACTGTTGGAGCCCGCGCTGGCATTCTCGATGAAATACACCCGATCCGCCAGTTTGGACTCGCGGAATGTACCCGGTGTGGCGGCAGCTACATCATCGCGGCTTTCCAGTTTGTTCTTGAATTCATCGGCTTTCTGCAACGCCCACGGTGACAGCACCAGGCTGAGCAAAGCGATCATTCCGACCACCGGCAGGGCGTACCACATCATCGGACGTATCCAGCGCGTCAACCCGACTCCGCAACAAAGCCACACCACCATCTCGCTGTCGCGATAACAACGCGATAAAGTGAGTATGATGGAAACAAACAGGCTGATGGAAAGCAGCACGGGCAGATAATTCATCGCGCTGAAACCCAGCATGGCCAGCACTCCGTCCACCGCAATTCTGCCGCTGACGGCGTCACCCAGAAGGCGTATCAACTGGCTGATCACCACGATACCAAGCAGAATCACAAATACCAGCACCCCATTGCTGGTAAATTCGCTTACCAGCGAGCGATGAAAAAGCCCAAAGCGTATCGGTTTTGACTTTATGCGGTGAGTTTGCGGATAATCGGGCATTGAGAAGCGGGTTTTTCTATATTTAAAGGAGCAGTGCGTGGAATTTAGCATAAAACAAAGCGGTCCGGAGAAGCAGCGCAGTGGATGTGTGATAGTAGGCGTGCATGAGGGCGGCAAGCTTTCGACTGCGGGGCAACAGTTGGATAAGGCGACCGGGCATCGATTGAGCGACTTCATCGCGCGCGGCGATATGGACGGTAAGCCCGGCAGCACTTTGATGCTCCACCATGTCGAAAATATCGCCGCCGAACGAATATTGCTGGTCGGGCTTGGCAAAGCTGCCGAATTTACCGCCAAGCCATTTCTCGACGCGCTACGCGCCATCTTTGGCGCACTGCAAAAAACCGCCAGCAAAGATGCCGCACTGTATCTCATTGACTTCGCCGTCAAGGGTCGCGATGAAGCGTGGAAGATCAAGCAGACTGTTATGGCTGCTGCCGAATCCGATTACCGCTGCGACCAGCTCAAGAGCAAGCCCGCCGACGCACCGGCACTGCGCAAGATTTTGCTGGGCTGCGCCGGCAAGCCAAGCGTTGCCGCACAACAAGCGCTCGACCAGGCTGTTGCGGTCGTGCACGGCATGAAGCTGACCAAGGACCTGGGCAACCTGCCGGGCAACATCTGCACACCGACCTATCTCGCCGATCAAGCCAAGGCCATCGCCAAAAAACACAAACTCAAGGTGGCGGTGCTGGAAGAGAAGGACATGCAGAAGCTGGGCATGCACTCCTTGTTGTCGGTCACACGCGGCAGCCACCAGCCTGCCAAACTGATTACGCTGGAATATCACGGTGGCGACAAGAAGCAGAAACCCGTGGTACTGGTTGGCAAAGGAATTACCTTCGACTCCGGCGGCATCTCGCTCAAGCCCGGCGCGGAGATGGATGAGATGAAATATGACATGTGCGGCGCGGCCAGTGTGCTCGGTACGATGCAGGCAATCGCCGAGATGGGCCTGAAACTGAACGTGGTCGCGGTGATCCCGAGTTGCGAAAACATGCCCGGCGGTTCGGCCAGCAAGCCCGGCGACATCGTCAAGAGCATGTCCGGCCAGACCATCGAAATTCTCAACACCGATGCCGAAGGCCGCCTGATTTTGTGCGACGCGCTGACCTATGCCGCGCGCTTCGAGCCGGACACGGTGATCGACATTGCCACACTCACCGGCGCCTGCGTGATCGCCTTGGGCCATGTCGCCACCGGTCTGCTCAGCAATGAAGATAAGCTTGCCAAGGAACTGCTGGAGGCTGGCGATCATGCGCATGACCGCGCCTGGCAATTGCCGCTGTGGGAAGATTACCAATCGCTGCTGGACAGCAACTTTGCCGACATGCAGAACATCGGCGGACGCGCCGGCGGAACCATCACTGCCGCCTGCTTCCTGTCGCGCTTCACCAAGGACTACCGCTGGGCGCATCTGGATATCGCAGGCACCGCGTGGAAATCCGGCAAGGACAAGGGCGCGACCGGGCGCCCGGTGCCGTTGCTTACCCAGTACCTGATTCAGCGCGCACAGTCTGTAAAACAATGACGAAAATTGATTTCTACACCGGCTCGACCGACAAGCTGCGCACCGCCTGCCAGTTGAGCCACAAGGCGATGCAGAACGGCGTGCGCGTGATACTCAGCACGGCCGATGCGGCAACCACTGACGCGCTGGACAAGCTGCTCTGGCATTTTCCCGCCACCGCCTTCATTCCGCATTGCCGTAGCGATGCCGAGCAGGCGGAGCAGTGGCCTGTGGTGTTGAACGGCGGTAATGACAGGTTTCCCCATTACGGCCTGCTGATCAGTTTGCATAACGAATGCGTATCGTTCTTCAGCCGCTTTGAACGCGTCATCGAAATCATCAGCCACGATGCCGAGGACAGCCGTCTGGGACGCGCACGTTTCAAGTTCTATCGTGATCGCGGCTATGAGCTGAGCCATGTTGATCTATCCAAAGCGCCATGACTGCTATCGGACAACGCGGCAGCGAGCTGCCAGAGAACCTGCCCGTGTTGACCCGTGTAGTCGGCGATGAGCTGTCCGACGAATTGCCCATGCTCACCGAAGTTGTCGAAAATATACAGCATGCCGCACGACCAACCGCGTTAAATGAAACGGACCTGCGACAGGTGCTGCAACGGCTCGAAACGCATCTCGAAATCGTATTCATGCAAAAACTTAACCATCACCTCGAACACTTGCAGCGACAGGCCGTTGAGCAAGCGGTCAATGAACTCAAAGCCGAGCTGCCTGAACTGCTGCGCAACGCGCTAAATTCGCATCCCGGGCTATAATCGCGCCCTTTTCCGCAGTGCCTTCAATCGAACCGCCCATAATAAAACAGCAAAGCCAGGAACATGGAACTCGCCAAAAGTTTTGACCCGAAAGACATCGAAGCGCGCTGGTATCCCCAGTGGGAGCGATCCGGCTATTTTGAGGCCGGACTCGACCCGAATAAAACCGGCAACTTCTGTATCCAACTGCCGCCGCCCAATGTCACCGGCACGCTGCACATGGGGCATGGTTTCAACCAGACCTTGATGGATGCGCTGACCCGCTATCACCGTATGCGCGGCGACAACACGCTGTGGCAACCGGGCACCGACCACGCGGGCATCGCCACGCAAATCGTTGTGGAACGCCAATTGGATGCACAGAAAATTTCGCGCCATGACTTGGGTCGTGAGAAATTTATCGAGAAAGTCTGGGAGTGGAAGAAATTTTCCGGCGACACCATCACGCGTCAGATGCGCCGTCTCGGCACTTCGCCGGACTGGTCGCGCGAACGCTTCACGATGGACGAAGGGCTGTCGCGCTCGGTCACCGAAACTTTTGTGCGCCTGTACAACGAAGGCTTGATCTATCGCGGCAAGCGGCTGGTGAATTGGGATCCGAAACTGCATACCGCCGTATCCGATCTGGAAGTGGTGCAAGAAGAGGAAGACGGCTTCATGTGGCACATCCGCTATCCGCTCGCCGAGCCGGATACCGTGCGTGGATTGACTTATCTGACCGTCGCCACCACCCGCCCGGAAACCATGCTCGGCGACGTGGCGGTGATGGTTCACCCCGAAGATGAACGCTACAAACATCTGATCGGCAAGAAGGTGAGATTGCCGCTGTGCGAGCGCGACATCCCGATCATCGCCGACGATTATGTGGACAAGGAATTTGGCACCGGCTTGGTGAAGGTCACGCCCGCGCAC
Source organism: Gallionella sp. (assembly GCA_023259035.1). Lineage (GTDB taxonomy): Bacteria > Pseudomonadota > Gammaproteobacteria > Burkholderiales > Gallionellaceae > Gallionella. The sequence continues at coordinate 55,512 of JAHFRA010000003.1, read as the reverse complement.
GACTTTAACGACTATGCGGTTGGACAGCGGCATAAACTAGCTTTGGCAAACATTTTGGAACTTGATGGACGAATTCGAAAGTTCGCGGAACTCATTATGGTTCCAGGTTCGAGTTTCGCGCTTCCATTTGAATCCGATGGCTCATATTCAGTCCTGACACAGGGTGAAGAAAACTACCATGACGGCGTGTACATGAACACGTTCATCGTTCATCAATTCCTTCTTCCTGCCGCTTATAGCAATCTTGATCGTTTCGACGCACGAAAAAAAATCGTCGCCGACCTCGAAGAAGCGAAGCTGCTCGAAAAAGTTGAGAAACACAAACTCAAAGTGCCACGCGGCGACCGCACTGGCGTGGTGATCGAGCCGATGCTCACCGACCAGTGGTTCGTCGCAATGAGCAAGCCCGGTGATGGCGGCAAGAGCATCACCGAACAGGCGTTGGAATGTGTCGCATCCGGCGAGATCAAATTTCATCCAGGAAACTGGGTGAACACCTACAACCAGTGGCTGAACAACATCCAAGACTGGTGCATCTCGCGGCAACTGTGGTGGGGGCATCAGATTCCGGCGTGGTTTCCAGCAGAATTTACTGCGGAACAAGTGCCCTATGTCGCACATAGCGAGGAAGAAGCCTACGCTTTGGCCAAAGCAGATGGTTACACTGGAAAGCTGAAGCGCGACAACGATGTGCTCGACACATGGTTCTCGTCCGCGCTGTGGCCGTTTTCCACGCTGGACTGGGATGAAGGAAAATCCTTCCAAGAGCAGAACGCCTTCGTGCAAAAATATTTGCCGTCCTCGGTGCTGGTCACCGGCTTCGACATCATTTTCTTCTGGGTGGCGCGCATGGTGATGATGACCAAACACATCACCGGAAAAATTCCGTTCAAGGACGTGTACGTGCATGGGCTGATCCGCGACGCGGAAGGGCAGAAGATGTCCAAGTCCAAGGGCAACGTGCTCGACCCGATCGATCTGGTCGACGGCATCGGCATCGAAGAGCTGGTGAAAAAACGCACCACCGGGTTGATGAACCCGAAGCAAGCGGAACAGATCGAGAAACGCACCCGCAAAGAATTCCCGGAAGGCATCCCGGCGTTCGGCACCGATGCGTTGCGCTTCACCTTCGCCTCGCTGGCCTCGCCCGGACGCGACATCAAATTCGACATGCAGCGCTGCGAGGGCTACCGCAACTTCTGCAACAAGCTGTGGAACGCCACGCGCTTCATGCTGATGAATTGCGACGGGCAGGATGTCGGTTTGGATGAATCGCTGCCGCTGGAATTTTCCGCCGCCGATCATTGGGTCATCGGCGTGCTGCAACAAGCCGAAACGGAGATGGCTACGCACTTTGCCGATTATCGGTTCGACATGGCCGCGCGCACGGTGTACGAGCTGGTGTGGAACACTTACTGCGACTGGTATGTGGAACTCGCCAAGGTGCAGATCGCCACCGGCAATCCGGCGCAACAGCGCGCCACACGGCGCACTCTGGTGCGTGTCCTGGAAACCATCTTGCGACTGGCGCACCCGATCATCCCGTTTATCACCGAAGAGCTGTGGCAATCGGTTGCGCCGTTAGCTGGCAGAACTGGCGACAGCATTATGCTGCAAGCCTATCCAAAGTCGGACGCAACCAAGATCGACAAAGCCGCGATGGTGCAGGTCGCGCTGTTGCAGGAAATCATCAACGCCTGCCGCAGGCTGCGCAGCGAGATGAATCTTTCTCCGGCGCAACGCGTACCGCTGATCGCGGCGGGCGATGCCGCCGCACTCAAGACGTTATCTCCCTATATCAGCAGCCTCGCCAAGCTCAGCGAAGTGCAGATCGTTGCCGAGTTACCGGACGGCGATGCGGCTATCGCCGTTGTCGGCAATTTCAAGCTGATGCTGAAGGTGGAGATCGATGTTGCGGCAGAGCGTGAACGGCTGGACAAGGAAATCGCGCGCCTGCAAGGCGAAATCGCCAAGACGCAAGGCAAGCTGTCAAACAGCAGCTTTGTAGACCGTGCTCCGGCGGCGGTGGTGGGGCAGGAGCGCAAGCGCATGGACGAGTTCAGCGCAACGCTGGTGCAACTGCAAACCCAGCGCGGTAGGTTGAATTGCTCATAAGTCCACGCCTCATCGTTCCCACGCGGAGCATGGGAACGATGAGAATGCGAGGTTCCGGATCAAGTCCGGGTGACGTAGTTCGACCTGACGGATTTTTAGAGGTTTCCTCATTCCTTTTCTGTTTGATTTTGATCTGCCAGCAAGTGTGAGATGCGGGTATTTGCCATCGACAAACGTTTCACCAGCATGCGTAAAAATGCATCGCCAAACTGGAAGCGGCACCCGGTCGTAGCGCGCACCAATACTTCGGGGTTGATTTCGATCAGTATCACATCATTCTTGGCGATCACGTCGGTACTGCGTTTGAAGTCGTGCTCCGAGAGGTGCGCCATTTCACCAAAACAATCGCCGTGATGCAGCAGACTCAACAGCCTGCCCTGCTTGACCACGCGCACCGTGCCTTGCGCCAGAATGTAAAAAGTGCGCCCGCTTTCGCCGTCACGCAAAATACAGGTCGATTCCGGGATTTTGCGCCATTCACTGATGCGCAGCACTTCCCACAATTCGACATCGCTAAAATTTTTGAAGAATGACAAACCGCGCAAAGTATCGAACTTTTTAGTGTCAAAGATCTCGTTCTGGGCCGGCGCTACGTGACTGAAAAATCTTACCAGATCGCGTGAGAATTCATCCCAGGTGTGATAGCGTTTCGCGGTGTCTTTCTCCATTGCGCGGCGTACGATGGTATCCAGCTCCGGCGGTGTTTCGGGGCGAAACGCGCTGGGAGGAGGCGGATCGATGTTGAGAATGTGATAAATCATGCTGAAGTTATTGCTCGCGTCAAACGGCAGTTTGCCGGTGAGCAATTTGTACATCACCACACCCAGCGAATAAATATCCGTTTGATGAGTAAGCGGTAATTCCTTGACTTGTTCCGGCGACATATAGGCGGGCGAACCCACGCCGCTGACCTGCGTAGTCTGCTGGTTCTGAATCGCGGCAGAGCCAAAATCGGAGATCTTGATATTGGTTTCGCCTTGCAGCAAAATGTTGGCCGGTTTGATATCGCGATGGATCACGCCCTGATACTGAGCGTATTCGAGGGCCTTGCAACACTTGTAGGTTATTTCCGCAATGGTGCTGATCGGCAGCAGATTATCCACCTCGGCATATTGTTCAAGCGTGCTGCCCTCGACATATTCCATCACCATGTAATTGACGTCGCCATCCATCACGGCATCAAGAATTTTCACAATATGCGGATGGGATAATTTCCCCGCCAGCGAGGCTTCAGTCATCAATAGCTTGCGATAAACTTTGGCTTGATTGGCATCGCGTAAATATTTCAGGTCGAATAGCTTGATGGCAACCTGCTGTTTGCTGAATGTGTCGATGGCCAAATACACGGTACTGGTTGCCCCAGTGCCGAGTTCGCGCATGATCTCGTATTTGCCGATTTTGTCCATTTGATCCATATTGTCAGGAACGGCGCAATTCTGAGCACTTTGCGCTGCACTGTCCACCCTGAAACACTTTGCTACAAAGTTTGTCCTTTGAAAAATGTGAACCGGAAGAGAAAGCAACTATCATAGCGATCATGAAAAAATTGACCGTGTTACTGCTGCTGTGCTTTTCACCATATGCGGTGAGCGAGGGGTTGCCGGATTTGGGCGATGTTTCGCAGGCCGTGCTCACCCCGGTGCAAGAGCGTCAGATCGGCCAACAGAGCATGTTGCAAATTCGCGCCGGCAAACAATTTCTCGATGATGCCGAAGTCAACGATTACCTCAATCAGCTCGGCTACAAACTGGTTGAGAACAGCGCAGAACCCGCACTCGGCTTCGAGTTTTTTGCCCTCGATGACTACAACATCAACGCCTTTGCCATGCCGGGAGGGTTCATCGGGGTCAATGCCGGGCTACTGCTTACCACGCAAAGTGAATCGGAATTGGCCTCCGTGCTCAGCCACGAAATCGCCCACGTCACGCAACACCACACGGCGCAGATGATAGCCGGGCAGCAAGGCGACGGCCTGGCCTCGATGGCCGCCATCGCCATCGCCATACTCGCCGCGCGCAGCAACCCGCAAGCGTCGCAGGCGGCCATTGTCGGGATGCAGGCGGGCTCCATACAGCGGCAACTGAATTTCACGCGAGCGCATGAGCAAGAGGCGGATCGGATCGGCCTGGAAATTTTGCAGAAATCCGGTTTCAACGTTCACGCGATGCCGGAGTTCCTGGACCGTTTGCAGAAGGCCACGCGTCTGCTGGAAGGAAACATGCCGGGTTATTTGCGCACCCACCCGATCACCAGCGAACGCATCGCCGATATTGAAAACCGTGTACAGAAACAACCCTATCGCCTGACTCCCGACAGCCTGAATTTCCAACTGGTGCGCACCAAACTTATCGCGGCGCAAAAAACTACGCCGGACGCCATCGCTTATTTCAGCGACGCGTTAAGCACGCAAAAACACGGCAGCCCGGTTGTGCAACGCTATGGGCTGGTGGGCGCGCTGCTGCGTAACAAAGAGGTTGGCCGCGCCGCTCAAGAGCTGGCAATATTGCGCACGCAGGTTCAAAGCAACCCTGCGGCCAGCAATAATCCGATGATAGAAACCCTCACCGGGCAAGTGAAACGCGCCACAAATAATAATGCTGATACGCTGGCGTTCTATCACGCCGCCGCACAAAACTTCCCGCAATATCGCGCTTTGATTTATGACTATGCCGACCTGCTGCTACAAAATAATCAGGCAGCAATCGCCGTCAAACTGCTCACCGAACAAATCACCCGCCACCCCAGCGACGCCACCTTATACAACTTGCAGGCCCGCAGCTACGCCATGCTGGAAAAGCGCTTCGAGCAGCATCTGGCGCAAGCCTACGGCTACGCCTGGATGGGAAACTTACACGGAGCTATCGAGCAACTCGAATTGGCAAAGCGGGCGGGTGGAAGTTTTTACCAGCTCTCCACAATAGAAAGCGAGTTGCGCGAGTTGCACGAAATGGTGGATGCGAGCAAGAAATGACCGTAAAGGGGAGCATTGTGGATCAAAAGATTATTGCCGTTGTCGGGCTTGGTTATGTGGGGCTGCCGCTGGCGGTTGAGTTTGGCAGGCAATTTGAAACCATCGGCTATGATCTGTCCGAAAACAAAATAGCAAATTACCGCGATTTGCGCGATCCGACCGGGGATGTTTCCGCTGATGCCCTGCGAGCCGCGAACCGGCTGTTTTTCACCTGCGATGCGTCGCATCTTGCCAAAGCGGATTACGTTATTGTGGCTGTCCCGACACCGGTGGATGAAGCACACCAGCCCGATTTATCCCCTTTGATTTCTTCTTCCGCAGCCGTGGGAAAACATCTGAAGCGCGGCGCGATAGTGGTTTATGAATCGACGGTATATCCGGGAGCGACCGAGGAGGTTTGCATCCCGGTGCTGGAACGCGAATCGGGATTGAAATGGATGGAAGATTTCCACGTCGGTTATTCGCCGGAGCGCATCAATCCGGGCGACAAGGAAAGAACGGTCACCAAAATCATCAAGGTCGTGTCTGGCGATGATGCGGCGACGCTGGACAAGGTCGCGGCGTTATACGAAAGCATCATCACCGCCGGCGTGCATCGGGTCAGCTCCATCAAGGTAGCCGAGGCGGCCAAGGTGATCGAGAACACCCAGCGTGATCTGAACATTGCGCTGATGAACGAGTTGGCGGTCATTTTTAACCGCTTGAAAATTGACACTCTGGAAGTTCTGGAAGCGGCAGGAACCAAGTGGAATTTTCTGCCTTTCCGCCCCGGACTGGTTGGCGGGCATTGCATCGGCGTTGACCCGTACTACCTGACCTACAAGGCGGAAATGCTGGGCTACCACCCGGATGTCATCCTCGCCGGTCGCCGCATCAACGACGGCATGGCTGCGTTTGTCGCCCAGCAGACGGTCAAACAGTTGATCCGCGCAGGTGGCCCGGTCAAGGCTGCAAAAGTCATTGTGCTGGGGATCACCTTCAAGGAAAATTACCCCGATTTGCGCAACTCGAAAGTGGCCGATCTGGTGCGTGAATTGCAGGATTTCGGTTGCGCTGTGTCGGTGCATGACCCGGTTGCTGACCAGCAGAACGCCGCGCATGAATACGGTATTCCACTGGTGGCGTGGAACGATTTGCCCGAGGCAGACGCGATGGTTGCGGCAGTGTCACACAAGGAATATTCGGCAATGCCGCAAACCGGCCTGTTGGCAAAACTCAAACCGGGCGGCGTATTTGTGGATGTGAAGTCAGCCCACGATGCTGTTGCAATAGAGGCGGCCGGATACAAGCTGTGGCGGCTGTAGTCGGTGGGCTAGGCAAAACCTAACCGACAATTATATTCATTGCGCGATGAAACAATAGCAATTCACGAATCCCACGGATATTGTTAAGCTTCGCAGGACGGACAAGCCTCACCGCCTTCAAAGTAGAGTGAATCAATTTGACATACAAAATATTTATCGAGGCGCAAAGATGAAAGCCATTATTCTTGCAGGTGGGTTGGGTACTCGTATAAGTGAAGAAACATCCACGCGCCCCAAACCTATGGTTATGATCGGCGGCAAGCCCATTTTATGGCATATCATGAAAATATATTCGGCGCACGGCATCAATGAGTTCGTGGTGTGTTGCGGCTACAAGGGCTATGTCATCAAGGAGTATTTTGCCAACTATTTTCTGCACATGTCGGATGTAACATTCGACATGCAGAACAACAAGATGGTTGTACACCAGCACAACGCAGAGCCATGGCGTGTCACATTGGTTGACACAGGCGATAACAGCATGACCGGTGGTCGTTTAAAGCGCGTGGCTGGCTATATAAAAGACGAAGAAGCGTTCTGTTTCACCTACGGAGATGGAGTCTCCGATATTGATATATCAGCGCAGTTGGCTTTTCATAAACAGCACGGTAAGCGCGCAACAATCACCGCCGTGAAACCGCCTGGCCGATATGGTGCGCTTGATATGGATGGGAAATCAGTGCACGGTTTTATTGAAAAGCCGCAAGGCGATGGCGGCTGGATTAACGGGGGATTTTTTGTTTTGTCGCCAAGTTGCGTGGACCTGATCTCCGATGACAGTTCTTTGTGGGAAGATGAGCCACTTAGTAAACTTGCGGCGCAGGGAGAGCTAATGGCTTATGAGCATACGGGGTTCTGGCAACCGATGGATACACTGCGTGATAAAAATCATCTGGAAGAACTTTGGCAAAGCGGCCATGCTCCATGGAAGGTGTGGAAGTGAATCCGGACTTCTGGAACGGCAAGTGCGTCTTCCTGACTGGGCATACCGGCTTTAAAGGTGGCTGGCTTTCGTTATGGCTTCAATCCATGGGTGCAGAAGTGCATGGCTACGCGCTCAAACCGCCAACTGAGCCAAATCTCTTTACCGTGGCTGAAGTTGGCAAAAACATGGCGAGCAGCGTAATCGCCGACATCCGCGATGCGGACAAACTCCGTCATGCGATGCGAGCAGCATGTCCGGATATTGTCTTTCATTTGGCCGCACAACCCCTGGTTCGCTACTCCTACGCACAACCGGTGGAAACTTATGCCGTCAATGTAATGGGCACGGTGCATCTGCTCGAAGCCGTGCGTGCCACACCCGGTGTGAAAGCTATCGTAAATGTTACTACGGATAAATGCTACGAAAACCGGGAATGGGCGTGGGGCTACCGAGAGAACGAACCGATGGGCGGCTTCGATCCGTATTCCAGTAGCAAGGGCTGCGCCGAACTGGTGACTGCTGCGTATCGTCGCTCTTTTCTTGAACCCGCAGGTATTGCGCTGGCAAGCGCCCGTGCAGGTAATGTAATTGGCGGGGGTGACTGGTCAGCTGACCGCCTGCTTCCCGATTTCCTGCGTGCCATGGATGCGGGCGAAACATTAAAGGTTCGCTCACCGCAATCAACGCGCCCCTGGCAATATGTGCTGGAGCCGTTATCCGGATATCTGCTGTTGGCAGAGCAGCTTCATGTTAATGGCGCTGGCTTTGCTGAAGCGTGGAATTTCGGCCCCGCAGACGAAGATGCACGACCGGTAAGCTGGATAGTTGAGCACATGGCCGAAATGTGCAAAAACATAAATTGGCAATGTGATGAGTTGCCTCAGCCACATGAGACGAATTACCTCAAACTTGACAGCAGCAAAGCGCACCATCAGTTGCACTGGCAGCCACGCTGGCGACTGAAAACCGCGTTACAAAAGACATTGGAATGGCACGAAGCATGGCGAAGTGCGGCAGACATGCGATCAGTCACACTGGCGCAATTAAATGATTACCAATCTATAAAACAAAACGATTAGTTATGTCGCGCCTTGATTTTATCCAGACTTCTTTGCTTGACTTGAGGCTGGTACAGCGCAAGGCGATAGAAGACCATCGTGGATTCTTGTCGCGTTTCTACTGCGTTGAAGAATTCGCAAAAGCCGGCATTAACAAACCCATAGCGCAAATCAACCACACGCTCACACGCAAAAAAGGCTCGGTTCGCGGCCTGCATTTTCAGTATCCTCCGCATGCAGAGACAAAACTCGTGAGTTGCTTGAAAGGCGAAATATGGGATGTGGCAGTAGATCTCCGGCGCGACTCACCTAGCTTCTTGCAGTGGCATGGTGAAATTCTTTCCGCCGCCAATCGCAAGAGCTTGCTCATTCCGGAAGGCTACGCCCACGGATTCCAGGCGCTGACAGAAGATTGCGAGCTGATTTATTTGCACACCGCAGCCTATTGCCCCGAGGCAGAAGGCGCGCTTAATGCAGCAGACCCAAGGCTGGAGATTGCTTGGCCTTTGCCGATAGATGATCTTTCCGAGCGTGATCGCAGCCACCCGTACATCAGTCAGGACTACCAGGGAATCGTTTTATGAAATGCCGTCACTGTCAAGCTAGGGTAGCGTTGTCGCTGATTGATTTGGGCTCGGCTCCTCCATCCAACGCATATCTCAACCAGCAGACATTGCACGCGCCTGAAAAATATTTTCCTTTGAGAGTGCTGGTGTGCACTGAATGCTGGCTGGTGCAAACCGAAGACTATGCTGGGGTAGGCGAGTTGTTCTCCGCCGATTACGCTTACTTTAGTTCGTTTTCGACAACTTGGCTGAAACACGCCGAACAATATGTTATGGATATGGCGCAGCGTTTCAAGCTGGACGTAAATTCCCATATCGTCGAAGTGGCGGCAAATGATGGCTACTTGCTGCAATACGCAAAAGCACGCGGAATTCCTTGCCTTGGTATTGAGCCCACTACCAGCACGGCAGATGCCGCACGTGCCAAAGGAATTGAAATCGTTGAGGAGTTCTTCGGTGTAAAGCTGGCTCGGCAACTTGTAGCACAAGGCAAGCAAGCAGACCTGACTGTGGCGAATAATGTATTGGCTCATGTGCCGGACATTAATGATTTCGTGAGGGGGTTTTCTGTGCTGCTAAAACCGGCAGGTGTATCCACATTTGAATTTCCGCATTTGCTGAGCCTGCTATCCGGAAATCAATTCGATACCATTTACCACGAGCACTACTCCTATCTATCATTGATTGCAGTGAAGCGGATTTTTGAGCATAACGGCTTGAGTGTGTTCGACGTTGATGAATTACCCACACATGGCGGAAGCCTGCGCGTTTATGCCCAACGCAAAAACTCCGGGGTGCGAGAGCCAAGCCGGAATACCGCGAAACTATTGGCCCGTGAAACATCTGCAGGGATTAACAGCACGGCGTGTTATGCTGGTTTTCAGGCGAAAGCCAATAAAGTTAAAAATGATTTGCTGGTTTTCTTGATTGAAGCCCAGCGCGCAGGTAAATTAGTAGCCGGATATGGCGCAGCTGCAAAGGGAAACACCTTGCTGAATTATGCTGGAGTTCGATCTGACTTGCTGTCTTATGTGGTGGATCGCAACCCGGCCAAGCAAGATAAGTTCCTGCCCGGTTGCCGCATTCCGATTGTTGCTGAGGCACATCTAATACAAAGCCGACCGGATTACGTGGTGATCCTCCCATGGAACTTAAGCAGGGAAGTAATGACACAACTGGCCTATATTCGCGAATGGGGCGGGCAGTTCGTTACGGCGGTTCCATCACTAAAGGTGATCTTGATCTGAGGCGTATATGAGGGTGGCGGTGACAGGCGCAAGTGGTTTTATTGGGCGGCATGTCCTATCAGTCTTGCTGGAGCATGGGGTAAAGATTGTTGCGGTAACACGCGACGCTTCCCGTCTGGCTGAATTGAGTGAAGCTGTGCGCATTGTGGAAATGGATATTGCTCACACGGTGCCAGATTGTTTTGAGCAAATGGGTTGCCCGGACGTTTTGATTCATCTTGCCTGGGATGGTTTGCCAAACTATAAATCGCTGCATCATTTTGAGGCTGAGCTGCCAAGGCAATACCATTTTCTTAACGGTATGATCAAGGCAGGGCTTCCTTCATTGCTGGTAACTGGAACTTGTTTTGAGTATGGCATGCAGTCCGGCGCTCTTTCGGCAGCGATGCAGACCAACCCAACCAACCCTTATGGATATGCCAAGGACGCATTACGGCAGCAACTGGAGTTTCTGAGGTCGACAAAACCCTTCAATCTGACTTGGGCGCGCTTGTTCTACATTTATGGCGAAGGCCAGCCTGGCACCTCGCTTTACCCCATGCTAATAGAGGCTGTGTCGCGCGGAGATAAGATATTCAACATGTCTGGTGGAGAACAACTACGTGATTACTTGCCTGTTGAAGAGGTTGCTCGCAAAATCGTCCAGTCAGCTTTGGCGCAGTGCGACATTGGGGCTGTTAATATTTGCTCGGGGAAACCCATTTCTGTACGCAGATTGGTAGAGCAGTGGCTATATGAAAACAACTGGGAAATCGAGCTTAATCTTGGCTACTATCCATATCCAGATTATGAGCCGATGGCCTTTTGGGGTGATCCGCTTCCTCCTTGCTCTGTAAAATGAAATGATTTCTCGGGTAACACAACTCTAAATAGCCATCTTTGAGTATAAGGAAACGCCGATTAAATCCAATTGCTGGATTGCGCGCTGTTTTTCTCCTACTCTTGTCAGGGGAGGTCGGGAGGGGTTGAAGCTGTAAGCCAAGCGTGGCGAGGCCTTCAGCCAAAAGCAAACCCCCTCCAACTCCCCCTTATCAGGGAGAGAACAGTGCGTTTACTACGCGATCGAATAAATCGGCGCTTCCATAGGTATGAGAGTAGAAATACAGAATTACAGTGCAATTCAAACGGAGCAAGTTGATTGCAATCGCCACAAAATCAATCAACGAAAACGTTATATGGAAAAGGCTATGAAAGAAAGCGGAAGCAAATGAGTGCAACACAACAGGTGTTGATAATTGAGTCAGGTCGGTCTGAGCGGCACTATTGGCGTGACCTTTGGGGCTTCCGCGAACTACTCTTCTTTTTGGCTTGGCGCGATATTCTGGTGCGCTACAAGCAAACAACCATTGGTATTGTGTGGGCATTGGGGCGTCCATTAATTACCATGTTGGTGTTTACACTGGTTTTCAGCAAGCTTGCAAAATTACCTTCCGAAGGAGTGCCCTATCCGATCCTGGTTTTTGCGGCGCTTTTGCCCTGGCAATTTTTCTCCAGTGGTTTTAGCGGTGCCGGAGACAGCCTGATCAGCAATGCCGGGGTGATTTCGAAGGTGTATTTTTCGCGTCTGGTTATCCCTGCCAGCGCGGTGATCGTCAGCTTCGTGGACTTTCTTATTTCCGGGTTGATTCTGGTGGGGTTAATGGCCTGGTATGGCTTTGCGCCAAACCTGCGAATATTTACTTTACCCTTATTTATTTTTGTGGCCTTTGCCGCCGCCATGGGTGCAGGGCTATGGATCGCGGCACTAAACGTTAAATACCGCGATTTTCGAATCATCGTCCCAATCGTGGTACAGCTTGGGTTATATATTTCACCGGTTGGATTTAGCAGCGCTATCGTCCCTGAACAATGGCGACTGCTCTATTCCTTGAATCCGATGGTGGGTGTAATTGATGGTTTCCGCTGGGCAATACTGGGGGGCAATGCTCAGCTTTACTGGCCTGGTTTTTTGCTCTCCCTGATTCTGGTTATGGTGATGCTGTTCACCGGGATAGCTTATTTCCGTAAAACGGAAAAAACCTTTACGGACATAATTTAGTTATGGCCTCTGTTATTCTTGTCGAGAATCTTTCGAAAAAGTACCTCATCGGCCATCAAAGACAGGAACTTTATACTAATCTTCATGACGTAATTGCACAGGGTGTCAGTCGTTCCCTGAAGAAACTGGCGCACCCCTTCTCAAAAGCAAAAGATGACCCGGCCCACGAAGAATTCTGGGCACTCAAGGATGTCAGCTTTGATATACAACAAGGCGACCGGGTAGGAATCATCGGGCGCAATGGCGCTGGCAAATCTACCTTGCTGAAAATCCTGAGCCGCATTACCGAGCCAACATCAGGCAAAGTCTCGATCAGGGGACGTGTTGCCAGTCTGCTGGAAGTTGGCACAGGCTTTCATCCCGAACTTACCGGACGCGAGAATATTTATCTCAACGGCGCGATCCTCGGCATGAGCAAGGCAGACATCAAGAAAAAATTCGATAAAATCATCGCTTTTGCCGAAGTGGAAAGATTTCTCGATACACCGGTCAAGCGCTATTCCAGCGGCATGTACGTTCGGCTCGCATTTGCCGTCGCCGCACACCTGGAACCCGACATCATGATTATCGACGAAGTGCTAGCGGTGGGCGATGCGCAGTTTCAGAAGAAATGCTTGGGGAAAATGGAAGAGGTGGGAGCAGACGGACGAACCGTGCTTTTCGTCAGTCACAGCCTGCCTATGGTGTCATCCTTGTGCACAAAGGCTATTTTGCTGGATGCAGGGCAGGTGGTAAAGGCTGGTGCCGCCAGTGACGTCGTAAGTTTCTACACCAAGGGTGATAGCGGGGCTGAGATTAACTTTCAGAGCAGAAAAATTGGCGATGAATATGCCCAATTATTATCGGTTTCTATCCTGGATCCCAGTGGTGTGGCAGTGACTCAAATTATTATCAATCAGGAAGTGCGTGTTGCAGTTACGTTTGAGGTGTTGCAAGACTCAGAGCGCGAGTTGTTGCCGAGGCTCGACTTTATGATGGATGGCGGTCGCTATGCATTCGTCTCGTTTGCGGCTGCAAAGATGCAAAGGTACAAGCCGGGAAAGTACAAGGCGATATGCCGTGTGCCGGCAAACTTTCTCAATCAGGTGACATATTTTATTGGATTCGGCTTAGTCTCCTATGAACCCACAAAAATACTGCACTTTCACGAACATAGCGCTTGCTCGTTTGATGTGATCGATCCATTAATTGACGTACCTACTCGTACGAGAGGAATGCCAATGAATGATTTTCCCGGTGCTGTGCGACCTGTTCTTGATTGGGATGTCGAGAAATTAGGCTAAAAAATGATAATTGAAAGTTTGAAAAGATTGGCAGGGCGACTGGCAGTGAGAATCAGGCTTTTGATCCATGCGGACGATTCGGTGATGACAATGCCATCGCCGCCCAACTCTCCAATTGGTGGTGTGGCAATGGCTCGCGTTATTCATCGTAATATTTCCTTGTCATCTGCCATTTCCGCCTCAGTGTCCATTGATGACCATCATATCATTGACACCCCATTGATTGAGCGAATCATTGATTTCTACCACAGAGCAAATAAGGCCGATCTTGGCGACTCCATGTGGAAGACAATATCCGGTTTAAACCAGCAAGCGCACGATACCTTGATGGTCGGCAATATAAAACGTATTACCGAGCTTTACCATAATCCAGGCAATAGCGAGCTGTTTTTCGGCTACGATTTTTTAAGACGAGCCTGCCAGCGGGAGTTTGAACAGCCTGATGTTCGTGAGGCATATGCCAAGCTGTGTCTGGATGGTCTGGTGCGGTTTGCCGAAGCGGTGGGTGCTATTCCGCTGGACAACACGGAGACGTGGTCGGCGGTTGAAGGGGTGCCTTATGATGCGGAGGCCATACTGGCAAAGTTAAGCCAGGCCTGCTGGGCATTCACTGTGCCGAATCCGTTTCCGGATGAGTTCGGCCTGCGTACTTCTCGTGGTGTCGTGTCTTATCGGGTGCCGCAGGCGCTGTATCAGGCATGGCGCATCAAGCAGCTGGTCAAAGGGATCGAGCACCCGCGCGTTCTGGAAATCGGTGCCGGATTGGGGCGTACGGCCTATTACGCACACGAGTTGGGAATAAAGGACTATACGATAGTAGATATCCCGATGACGGCGACGGCTCAAGCCTACTTTCTGGGTCGTACGTTGGGCGAAGAACAGGTTTGCCTGGATGGAGAGTCAAGTGCCGGGTCGTCGCAGAAGATCAAGATATGCATGCCGCAGACGTTTCTGGATGAGGATAAAAAGTACGACCTGATTGTCAATGTAGACAGCCTGACAGAGATGGATATCTTGATAGCCAAGGGCTACTGGGAGAAGATCAAGGCTTCAACGAACATCTTTTTATCCATCAACCACGAAGCCAATCCATTCCGGGTGCAGGATTTGATTGCAGAGGATATGCCAAATCTAGATGTGAGCCGGGGGCTTTACTGGATGCGCCGCGGCTATGTGGAAGAGGTTATAGAAGCCAAGTAGGACATGCACAAGTAATTGACAACAACTGTTGTTCCAAAAGTTATAGGGTGAATATGACAAGGAAGATTGTTGTATGAAAACAAGCCTGGCAAGAATGGCAAGGAGTTGGGTCAATAAGCCCAATTCAGGGACATCGGGGAAAGAGCGTTCGCGAGGGCTGATGTTTCACCGCGAGAATTTGTTGATGGCACTTGCAGCAGCTGTAGTCGAGCCTCATGAGGCAATAGATTCGGAATTGATCCGGCGTTTCACCGTAGCGTACCAGAGCGCCAATAAATCTGATCTCGGGGAGTCGATGTGGAAACACTTTTTTAATTCCCATCACGAGCCGATTCATGATGCACTGATGGCAGGCGATGAAAAGCGCATTGCCGAGATTTACCGCTATCCAGGCACAAACGATTTATTTCATGGCTTTGATATGCTTAGAAAATCGTGCCCGAAGGAGTTTGAGCAAACTGATGTTCGTGAGGCATATGCCAAGCTGTGTCTGGATGGTCTGGTGCGGTTTGCCGAAGCGGTGGGTGCTATTCCGCTGGACAACACGGAGACGTGGTCGGCGGTTGAAGGGGTGCCTTATGATGCGGAGGCCATACTGGCAAAGTTAAGCCAGGCCTGCTGGGCATTCACTGTGCCGAATCCGTTTCCGGATGAGTTCGGCCTGCGTACTTCTCGTGGTGTCGTGTCTTATCGGGTGCCGCAGGCGCTGTATCAGGCATGGCGCATCAAGCAGCTGGTCAAAGGGATCGAGCACCCGCGCGTTCTGGAAATCGGTGCCGGATTGGGGCGTACGGCCTATTACGCACACGAGTTGGGAATAAAGGACTATACGATAGTAGATATCCCGATGAC
Organism: Gallionella sp.; assembly: GCA_023259035.1. Lineage (GTDB taxonomy): Bacteria > Pseudomonadota > Gammaproteobacteria > Burkholderiales > Gallionellaceae > Gallionella. The sequence continues at coordinate 39,953 of JAHFRA010000003.1, read as the reverse complement.
GGCGACGGCTCAAGCCTACTTTCTGGGTCGTACGTTGGGCGAAGAACAGGTTTGCCTGGATGGAGAGTCAAGTGCCGGGTCGTCGCAGAAGATCAAGATATGCATGCCGCAGACGTTTCTGGATGAGGATAAAAAGTACGACCTGATTGTCAATGTAGACAGCCTGACAGAGATGGATATCTTGATAGCCAAGGGCTACTGGGAGAAGATCAAGGCTTCAACGAACATCTTTTTATCCATCAACCACGAAGCCAATCCATTCCGGGTGCAGGATTTGATTGCAGAGGATATGCCAAATCTAGATGTGAGCCGGGGGCTTTACTGGATGCGCCGCGGCTATGTGGAAGAGGTTGTTAAGATCAGCTCTTTAAAGTAAATGTGTTCCACATAGTCAGACGTAACGATTGAGGCTATTTCCTCGCTCTTGCCGAAACGCGGGTGCGATAGCTGGGTATTGTGGTGGTGCCACACTGGCGTAACGCATGGGGATGTTACTTTGCAAAGAAATGCGTGCATGAAGGTGGGGATTGAATGGACAACTTTGAAAAGCAATGGGCAGGTGAGGAAACCATTGTAAATATACCGCCTCACTTTTTGATAGTTGGTGCCCCTAAAGCGGGCACGACCTCGCTATACCGGTATCTACAGCAGCACCCGCAGATATTTATGCCGGAAAACAAGGAGCCCAGGTTTTTTTGTGGGTACTCGACGGATGTTTTTGAATTTGGAAAGAAGTACTTTCATGCAGGGATTGTCAGTACAAAGGCTGATTATCTGGCCTTATTCCAGGACGCTCCAGCAGGTGCAATATCTGGCGAAGCATCTACTGACTACCTGTCTTGCCCGCAGGCCGCAAACCGCATCCATGCATGGAATCCATCCGCCAAGATTATCATCATGTTGCGCAATCCTGTTGACCGGGCGTATTCGGAATATCAACATTCAATCGCTGCAAAGTTTCAAAATAACAATTTTTGGGAGTCATTGTGTCTTGAGACTGATCGCATTGAACAGCATTATGATCCTATATTCTGGCATGTGCGACGGGGGTTGTACTTTGAGGCGGTTAAAGAGTATATCGAGCTGTTTGGCAAAGACAGGATACGGATTGTTTTCTTTGAAGAGTTTGCCAATTCAACTGCCTCGGTAGTGGCATCGCTTTTTGAGTTTCTTGGGGTTCCGGCCTATCCCGTTAGTGTGACCGAACGACACAACGCTGGAAGTGAAAGAACGCGCCACAATATGTATCAAATATTTTGTTTGGGATTTGCGCGTTCCATTATTCAGTTTATTGAGAAATGTCTTGGTCAGCAAGCCAGGTTAAATATAATTAACCGGTTGCCGTGCAACAAGAAGACCAGTGTGCGTGATAGGTTATCGAACAAACAATATGACTGGCTGCGTGGAAATTTCAGGGAGGATATTTTGAAACTGCAGGAGCTGCTGGGCGTGAATCTGGATCACTGGCTATGAAATTTTCGGTATTGTTGCCAACGCGTAATCGCCTTGAACTGCTCTCTCACGCAATTGAAACAGTGCGTCGTCAGGACTACGGCAACTGGGAGATCATCGTTTCCGATAATTTCTCAGAAGAGGATGTTGCTGGCTATATTAAGTCGCTTGGCGATATACGTATTAAGTATTTCCGCACTGGTCGCTTTGTTCCAGTTACCGATAACTGGAATAACGCTATTGACAAGAGCGATGGCGATTACGTCATTATGTTGGGGGATGATGACTGCCTGATGCAAGGCTACTTTTCCACCTTGAGCAGCTTGATCAAGAAATACGATGCGCCAGATTTCATCTATACCAGTGCATTTTTGTATGCCTATCCTGGTGTCATGCCAGGAGTACCAGATGGCTGTTTGGCTTCATACGATACCAGAAAGATTTTTCAATTCGCTCAAGAACCGTTCTGGCTTGAAAAAAGCAAAGCGCTGGAATTCGCCAACGATTCGCTGAATTTCCGGGTGACATTCGATTACAACATGCAATTTTCCCTAGTGAGCAGAGCGCTCATCGAAAAACTAAAACCCTATGGCCCGTTCTACCAGTCTCCGTACCCCGATTATTATGCCTCCAATGTCATGATGCTTAAGGCAGAACGCATTCTTGTTGTGCCTCAGCCGCTGGTAACGATAGGTATCAGCCCAAAATCATTCGGCTATTATTATTTCAATGACGCAGAGAATCATGGAAACGAATTTCTTAATAATCTTCCTGATAAGGAAATGGTGAATCGGTTGAAGGAGGTGATTTTGCCGGGTGTCACGATGAATACATCCTGGCTGGTTGCGATGGAAACGCTTGCCGTAAACTTCGGCATCGAACTGGATATTAGAGTTAATTACGATCGTTACCGGCTAATTCAGATACTAGCTATTTATGATGGGTTACACACGGGTAGTAACGTAGGAAAAGCCTATCAGCAGTTGCGAAAAAAAATGCGGTTTAACGAATGGCTGCGTTACACTTTTATGCTCTCCATCATCAAGAGAATGGCCCCAGAACGGTACAAGACATTCTTGGAGGAGTCCCGTTCGCATCCAGACACTCCTATCATGCAGAAAGTGGAAGGGAGCTTTCTTACGATACTCGATGTTTTCGAACAGATTTCCCCAGAATCGTTAACGGGTTCGACTGACTAACTTTCCATGATCCAGCCGCAGAAAGAACTTTGTGTCGCCCACTTGGTTCGTGCACATAACGGCATCGCGCCTTTAAAGCGTTTCCTCGACTCGTACCAGACACATCCAGGAGGGATGGAGCACGACCTTCTGATCGTATTTAAAGGATTCGAATCGCCATCCGAAAAAGATGAATATTTAAAGGTGCTGGCACCATTTCAGCATTACTCTCTTGACGTGCCCGATGCGGGGTTCGATATTAGCGCCTATTTCGTCGTTGTCCAGCGCTATGCTGCCGAATACAACTACTTTTGTTTTCTGAATTCATTCAGCGAGATTTTAGATTCTGGCTGGTTAAGTAAACTTCACCATCATATTTCTCGTCCCGGAGTCGGCTTGGTGGGCGCCACTGGCTCGTGGGAAAGTCATAGGTTAGAGTCGTTCATTTTGAGAGATATTTTTGATGTGGCTCAGCAGCATTACGGCGTATATAAAAACAAGCCCTTCTGGAGAAGAGCGATTCTTGGCGGTACTGCTGCGCGGGATTTTTACCGGTCCGTCGATGAGGGTCTTTGGGATAATTTAGGAGACTATTTATTGTCTCTAATTTATTTTCAACCTTTTCCGAATTACCATTTGCGGACAAACGCCTTCATGATTTCCTCCCGGGTTATGAGTAGCCTTAAATGTCCGGTGATAAAAGATAAAATGGACGCCTATAGATTCGAGGGCGGGAGGAGTGGATTGACCAGGCAAATTATGCGCAAAAGAATGAAAGTGCTTGTGGTTGGACGGGACGGGGGCAGTTACGAGAAGGAAAACTGGAATACAAGTAGTACTTTTCGGCGATCCGAGCAGAAGAATTTGCTGGTGGCGGATAATCAGACCCGTGATTATCAAAATGGCACGAGTGAGCGGCGAGAATATTTGTCGGGCATTGCCTGGGGGCATGAGTCCAATATAGCCCAGCAAGAAGGGTAATACAGATGAATACACATCTAAGTGTATCTTTGTATTGCTATGCAGAGAATAATTATTGAATCAGCCGATAATTTTTGGGCCGACAGTTTATTTCAGGGAGAAATCAATGAGGGCTTTGATTTGTGGCGTGGGCGGACAGGATGGTGCATACCTTGCGCAGTTGCTGCTGTGTAAGGGTTACGAAGTATGGGGCACGTCCCGTGATGCCCAAGTAGCTACTTTCAGCAATTTGAAAGTACTTGGGATCAGAGATCAGGTGACTTTGGTTTCCATGGCATCGAATGATTTCAGAAGCGTATTGACTACCTTGAAGCGTAGCAACCCCGATGAGGTGTATTTTCTTTCGGGACAGAGCTCAGTCGGCCTCTCATTTGAGCAGCCGGTTGAAACGCTGGAAAGTATAACCCAGGGTACGTTAAATTTGCTTGAGGGGGTGCGGTTTCTTGAGAAACCGATTAAGGTGTATCACGCAGGTTCCAGTGAGTGCTTTGGTGATGTGGGGGTAATGGCCGCAAATGAAGGCGTGCCTTTTCACCCGCGTAGCCCTTACGGCATTGCCAAGGCATCGGCGCACTGGCTGGTGGCCAATTACCGTGAGGCGTATGGTTTGTTTGCGTGTAACGGGATTTTATTTAATCATGAATCGCCGTTGCGCCCGCCCCGTTTCGTGACGCGAAAAATTATTTCAGCAGCTTGTCGCATAGCGCAAGGTTCGAAAGAAAAACTGGAGCTCGGCAAGTTAGATATTGTGCGCGATTGGGGGTGGGCGCCCGAGTATGTTGAGGCTATGTGGAAAATACTCCAGCAGGAGAAAGCGGATGACTTCATTGTTGCAACGGGTGAAGCGAACTCGTTGGAGGAGTTTGTGAAATGTGCTTTTGAGAATTTAGGGTTGGACTGGCGTGATCATGTGGTGTCAAATCCCGCGCTATTCCGCCCGACCGATTTACTCTGGAGCCAGGGTTGCGCCGATAAAGCTGAAAGAGTGCTGGGATGGCGAGCATCCTCCAGAATGAGGGATGTCATTCAGATGATGATTCAAGAAGAAAGCGCAAAAGCAAACTGAGATATTGGGTTACAGTTCGGGTTACGCAAGGATATGGGTCGCATATCTAAAATTGAGTGCGCATCTCAATGAATTGATTTTTAATATTTTCCGGATTCGTGGCTGCCACTGTTAACGAAAGTGGCTAATTACACGCAATTCCCTGTGTATGATCTGGCTAGTTTTGTATCGCGATAAGATTGGTCGGGGGGTTTTAACGTATTTGAATTTGTTGTGAGGAAATGAGTGAATTTATTGAAATATGCCCTTCGGTTTGTGGGTGTAACACGTAAGCTAGGCCTTTCTGAGGCGTTATATCGCAGTAAGTTTGTGTTTTTTAGGTACTATAACAACCTTAAAAGACATCCATTTTTCTTACGGCTAAAGTGTGTAAAGAAGTTTGCTGCTTCAGGGCAAGACGTTTCGTTCACCTCAGCCCCTAGCCCTTTGTGCCAATTTCCCAGAGCCACTCTTTGGCATCTTCTGCAGCATTACAGCAATGCTCCTCGCATATGCGAGAAACTGTATCTTGAGCCCTCTGATGCAGCCCCAGACGACATCGAACTCGCCCGTCGCCTCCATAATTCCTTCAATGCAATGCTAAGCGACGAATCAAAATATGTCGAGCTAGAAGATCGGCCAAACTCAGGTATTTGGGAGATGTGTAAACATGAGTACCATGGCGAGCTGTATCGTTTGATGGCGGATCAGAATATCCAAAGTTTGGCGGTGTATATGCAGAACGCGATGCGCACCAAACTGACGCATGGACTTGGCCCTGGGAAGCAAGTCTTCGATGCGATGAGCGCGGACAGGGAAGGCCAGGAAGCCAACATTCTCATATTACTCGATAGACTAGCATCACTGGCCGAGGCTCTTGCGGGGCTTCCTTATGAGAACCCAGAACAAGGCCACTATGGCAAAAATGCCGCAATTAGTGCGACTGAATTGGTTGATTGCATCGAAGCCATAACTGGAGTTCGCATTGGACGACCACCAGTGATGGGAGAATTTGGTATTCTTGTAAACGGACAAGTAATTGACGTACGCGTTCCAGATGACGTGTACACAAGTTGGCGAATCTGTGAGGTTGCATCCGCATTTGGGCTGTCTAATTTCGCTGAGATTGGTGGTGGCCTTGGTGGAACCGCCTTGCAGGCAATCCGTTTTGGTGCGGCTCACTACACAATTTTCGACCTGCCCGTTGTCAATGTAGTGCAAGGTTGGTTTTTGTCGAAAGTATTGGGGTCTGATTTCGTGCGTTTGTATGGCGAGCCTGACAACGGACAGGCGATAATGCTTCTTCCCTACTGGGAATTCTTCAAGTGCGGCTCAAATTATGATCTGATTGTAAATCGTGACAGCTTACCTGAAATTCCAGAAAAACAGGCGCGTGAATACATTACAGAGATTGCACGGCGTGGCAGTGTCTTTCTGTCCATCAATCAGGAGGGACAAGCTAACACGGACAGGCCAGATATTCCCCAGTTATGCGTAAGTGATTTGGTAAAGTCCGAGCGCTTGCTGCATAGAGTGAGCCGTAGCCCTTACTGGACCCGTAAAGGCTATGTGGAGGAGCTCTATCTTCCCGCTACACGGATAAACAAAGGGGCGGCAGCGGAAGTTGAAATTAGCCAGGTATAAAGTCCAAAACTGCAGATACTTTCCCTTTCCACAATGACTTGAACAGGGCGCTCTCTGAGGTGTCTGCTTCCGTTCTTTTGATAGTCGCGTTTTCGAAGTGGTAGAGCTGGGCAAAAGGGGTGTATACCGACCTGAAGCCCAGCTCTCTAAGCCGCAGACAAAAATCGACGTCGTTGTAGTCCGTTCCAAATTCTTCACTAAACCCGCCTATGAGTTTAACAAGACTCATTCGTGTTGCCATGACCGCGCCAGTAACTGCGGGGTAGTTTCTAATGAAATAACTGTATCCAAAATACTCGGCTTCACTTCTACTCAGGTTGTAAAAAGCATGAGCACATTCGGCATCGTCATTAATCAGTATGCCAGCATGCTGAATCCTGTCGTTTGGATACAAAAGCTTTGCTCCGACTGCACCGATTGATTCACGCGTTGAAAATGACAAAAGAGCTTCGATCCAATCATTGGATATAACTTCGGTATCGTCGTTAAGAATGATTACGTGTTCGGTATCAATGTGTTTAAAAGCAAAATTCATTTTTTTTGAGAAATTGAACTTGCCGTCATAGGAATAATGAATAACTCTGCCTCCAAGGCTTTCTATGTAGGCGCAATCGTCTGTGGCAAGGTTATGGTTATCAATCACCAGAATCTTGTAATTCAACCAAGTCGATTTTTTTACCACGCTTTCAAGTAGATTCCTGATAAGTAGAATATTTCCTCTGCCTTTAACATCAGCACGCTGGGCGTTGGTCGGTATCAGCAGGGTTACTACAACATCCTGAGGAATCGGCCACTGCACACGAAAGGTTCCGGGCAGCAATCCATCCAGTATGCGAGCATCTGGATCGCATTCCTTAATAGCACATTCCAGGGTGGCACGTGCATTGAGAAGGGCTTGTGGCTTCGCATTTACATGAGTAGCCGCAGACCCTAATACTTTTCTCCAGTGATACAGAATCTTTGGGATATGCACAATATGCCGGGCCTTCTTTGACGCGCGCAACGCCAAATCATAATCTTGTGCACCACTGAACTGCTCGCGCAACCCACCTAATTCCAGCAGCAATTTTTTTCGGATTACAAAAAGATGCATGAGGTACATTACTGCATGCAAATATTCCGGTGACCAACCAGGTTTGTAATTTGGTTCTACATGGCTGCCGTTAGCCGTGATTTTGTCCTCGTCCGTATAAAGCAGATCGGCATTGGGATGCTGACAGATCGCTTCAATCACGCACTCGATCGCATTTGGCTCAAGTGTGTCATCGTGATCCAGGAAGGCTACGAATTCGCCTGTCGCAAATTCCATGGCAAGATTCGTTGCGCCGGAAATATGAAGATTGGACGATGATCGGGTGATTTTTATACGTGGGTCATTGCCTTTATAGCGCCTAAGAATTTCGAGAGTTCCTGTGCTGGTGGAACAATCGTCACAAATACACAACTCCCAGTTTTGATAGGTTTGTGAAAGAACGGATACTATGGCTTCAGCAAGAACTTTTGGATCAGTGTTATAGACTGGCATTAGAATGCTGATCTTCGTTTCACCAGTAAATGGCTTACCAGTTTTTCTTGGTCTTCTTAGCCATGGCAAATACGCGCCGCGCATTTTTAAACTGTAAAGCACTCTAAAATACGATCCGAGCGCTACATTCCTGGCACGGCGTGCCGCCTCGGATATTCCCCGCGTTCTCGTTACCTCCAGAAAAAGAAGGGCATATTTCAGCAATTTCATAAAGTCGCTGTCTCTCCGCAAAGCCAAATGCGCTCTAATTCTGATTGCAAAACGGTTGATGTTGCTTCCAATGAAAATAAACCACGAATATGATGTGCTGCCTTTTGACCTACAATTTTTGCTTCTGCTTGGTGCTCAAATACATAACGCATATTCTCGCGGATTGACAAAAGATCGGGTTCAGCCCAAACATAGCCTGCTGGGTATGGGGGGCTACCAGAACCAATCTCGATTAATCGATGGCTGATAGGGTAAGCAGTATCCTTAGTGACAAAATCTGTTACACCTCCATATTGTGTGGCGATCACGGGTTTCTCGGCCGCCATAGCCTCAAGAATTGTTAGTCCAAGCCCCTCAGAACGATGAGGCGAAACGTAGCAATCGATGCTGCGAAATAGTGCGGACATATCTTCGCAGCTTAGCAATTCGTTAAAAAATATTACATCAGGTCTACTTTTGGCAATGTTGACTATATGTTGCATTTCCTGATGTGCCAATTTCGTGTTATTTATTTTCAAAAGGCAGCAAGTTTCACCATCAAATGGAAATTCTTCAATATAAGCGTTGATGAAAGCTCCGGGGTTTTTTCTCCCCATTATTCCGCCCGCATCAGCAGCATAGAAGAAAACAAAAGAGCTGGAAGGTAACCCAAAGCTATTTCTATCCCTACCGCTGGGAATACTCGCAAAGTCTAAGGCAGGCCGAATGACTCTCACTGGGCGAACTGACACAGCGCTGATTGCTCGCGCCATAAACGAACTGGCGCACCAAATCTCATCGAATATCCGCATGGTATCGTGCCATTCTGGAAGAACCGATGCCAACTCCCAATACAAAATACAGATATTGTATTTTTCTGGGGTAACAATTGTGTTTAGAGGCGCCGCATCGAGATAGCCTTGAGATAACAAATCAAGGTTCAGATGCACCAAGTTGATCGAATAGAAATCTTGTTTTGGATAGGCTACCTCGACTTTCGACAAATGTTCAAATCCATAGTGCCACGCAACAACATTGTGTTGAATATTTGCATTAGCGATACTGAATAAATATCCGCGTGTGCTTGTACCGAGCCCATTAATGAATTCAACTGGCCCAATTAAATTAACCCCCAACGTATCACTCTCAGAGTGTGCCCACTTCCGGGTATAAACTTGACTCTTATGAACTTGAAGTGGGGTGCGCAGATGTGAGTTCATTTTTGCAGGGCCAATATTTTGCGATAAAAACCAATGCCAAATGGCACTAAATTTAACGGCTTATCATGGTTATAATGGGCGGGTTCAGCTTTGAAGCGTGCCTTATTGTAAATGAATTTAGATGGTGGATTTAATATTGGTGGTGCAACATGCAGCTGTCAAGCATAACCAGAGAATGAAAGCGGTTACGCGAAATCTTGGCATTTGTATTTCTGCGCGGTCATGCTGGCAGACGCAATTGAATATCTACCTCGCCCACAATCCCAATCTATCTCTGGATAATCCTTACCCAGCAATCGCTCCGGCTCCGCGTGTTTCCCGTTATTCGGCCTACCATGCCTGAGCCAATACGAATTTCCATTGCACTATGTACCTGCAATGGCGAACGTTTCCTTGCCGAGCAACTCGATAGCCTTGTGAGTCAAAATTATTTGCCAACAGAATTGGTCGTTTGCGACGACGCTTCAGAAGATGAAACTTATTCCCTCCTGCAAGGCTTCGCCAACAGAGCAGCTTTCCCGGTACGTTTATATCGTAACCCGCAACGGCTTGGCATTGGCGCCAATTTTGAGCAGTCAATCCGCCTCTGCACGGGGAACGTCATTGCTCTTTGCGATCAGGATGATGTATGGCTACCGAACAAACTGGCAACGTTTGCTGAGTTATTTGCGATTGGAGCGGACTGGGTTTGCTGCGATGCTGAAGTAATCGATGCAGGTCTTCATTCCTTTGGTTACACGTTGTGGCAGCGTGTGAACTTTGATTACAACGAGCGGAAAGCCGCACGAGAGGGCCAGTTTATTGACGTGTTGATTAAACACTTCGTTGTTGCCGGTGCCACGCTTGCTTTCAAGGCACAAGCGCGTGACTGGCTTCTGCCCCTTCCTCGTGAATGGCATTACGATGCATGGCTCGCAACGATTCTTGCGGCTACCGGGAAGGGTGTTTTGGTGGAAAAGCCATTGCAACTCTACCGCCAGCATGGCGGCAACGCATTGGGAGCTGCGCGGCGTGGATTTTTGAGAGAAATGCGCGCAGCCTTTTCTCTGGATCGAGATGCCTATTATCAGGCAGAAATTGCCCGTTGGTCATGGCTTGCCGCGCATTTGAATAGCATGGTTCCAGAGCTTATGGAGGCTAAGCTCGCTGGCAAGCTTGAACATCTGCACTGTCGCGCCTACCTACCCGCCAACCGGTTTGCCCGTCTTCCAGCAGTCATCGCAGAAACTGTGCGGGGTGGCTATAGCCGCTATGCCCGAAACTGGAGCAGCATCGCTTTCGACCTCTTGGTCAAGTGAGTTTTGGCAAACCGTGCCTGATTAGCATCTTAAGCTTCCACGGAGTCCAACAGAAAGGTGTGAGCCAAGAGCGGAGCGAGGCTTTGCGTTGTGACTGTGAGTTTAGCCGAAGAGATAGCAGTTTTTGACGTTGATGCCACAATGCCGGAAGTAGTGGAGCATAGATTTTTTTCCAGGCGGTGCCGTCGCCTTTTATTAAAGTTAGCAGAAGTCCTTCCAGATGGATTAGGACGAGGTGTAATGGCAACAGCCAGATCAGCAAGGTGCCGGGGTAGCAGATGACCATGACAAAGGTCTTGTTTTGTTCCGACAGAGCGCGCCGTCTGAATGTGGTGGTTAATCTGCCACCTTGCACCTTACCACCACCGAAGCTTGCTCCAACTCGATGGCGGTAACCGGAGACACCCATTGCGCGCACAGGATATCCTGCCAGTCTTGCTCGGCAGCAGAGATAGAGGTCTTCACCGACGGAGCCGAACCACTCCGGAAATCCGCCGAGTTTCTGCCACAATGCCTGCGGAATCCATAGGCAGGCACCGATGATCATGCCTACTTCGCTCCGATCCGGGTTTCGATTTGGAACTGGGTTGAGAAAGGGGTCGAACAGACTGCCGATGTCTATTAGTTCTCCGCTAGCAGCATCATACTGGGGAAGACCAAGGATAGCTGGCTGGTACAGCCGCTCTGCTTCGACAAGCAGGGTTTGCAGGGCATCAGGGTAAAGTGCCGCATCATTGTTGAGCAGAAGCAGGTATTTGCCCCTGGCTGCAGCCGCCATGCGATTGTTGGCGACGCAGAATCCGACATTTTCCGGACTTTCAATCAGTTTTACATCTGGGTAACAATTGCGGATATATGCTGCCGAACCATCGCTGGAGGCATCGTCATGAACCAGGATTTCCACCGAAAGAAGGCCTTCCTGCTCCAGCACCGAACGCAGGCAGTCGTCGATCACCTCCATGCCGTTGTAGTTGGCGATACACACGGAAATGACAGGGTTCGTATCTGTCATCCCCGCTGCAGCCATTCCCAAGTGCGCCGGAACCCTTCTTCCAGATCAATACGTGGCTGCCAATCAAGTTCTGCGCGGATGCGCGACACGTCGAGCACCACGCCACGGACATCGCCACCCCGAGCCGGCTTGTGCAGGACGGTGATTTCCACGCCAGTGACCTGCTTCGCCAAGGCAAGGACTTCATTCAGAGTATGGCCTTGGCCGGAACCGACATTATAGGTGCCGTTATCTGCCGGGTTGCCGATGGCAAGCGCAATCGCTTCGACCAGGTCTTCCACGTAAACGAAATCTCGAACTGTTTCGCCGTCGCCCCATATTTCCAGAGGGGAGCCATTTCTGGCATGCTCAAGCGCGGTGCGGACAAAGCCGAAGCCTTGTTTAAGGTCTTGCCCAGGCCCATAGGCATTGGATGGGCGGAGAATCGTTACTGCATTTCCGGTCGCACGGAATGCTTGAAAAAAGCCTTCCAGTGCCATTTTTCCGGCACCATGGTAAGAACGCGGTGCGAGTGGAGCATCTTCATTCACGGGAAGATGGGGCGGATTGCCGTATACCGTTCCGCCGGACGACACAAAAATCAAGTGAATGCCCTTCTGGTGGTGGAGGCGGTCAAGCAGGTTGAGGGTGGAGCGCAGATTGTCGAGTTCGTCAGAGGGTTTGTTTGCAGAGCTGCCCGGCGTGGTGGATGATGCCAAATGAACCACAGTGCCGCATTGGGGCAGCAGGGTGTCGAGTATGGCGAGGTCGGACAGGTCTCCAGTGTGTGGGTGGATGGCGGGTGCTGCCGGCAATATGTGCTGCCGCGCAAGGATATGCACCTCCATTGCGTCCGATGCCAGACGTCTGGCGGTTGCTTGTCCGATAAAGCCGCCTCCGCCAAGGAGCAGAACGCTGCTGCTACGCATGGTGTTTCCCCAAAACTTCAGTGTACAGGGACAGGTAGCGGTTTGCGCAATCATCCCAGGTTCCAATCTGTTTCCTGACAAACTTGCGCCCCGCTTCGCCCATCTGCACGTTCTGTATCGGGTCTGCCAGGAGATTTATCGCATCGGAGAAGGCTCCCTGGGATGCGGTCAGCCAGCCTGTTTCTCCGTGACGAATCAGGTCGCGGTGGGCGGGCAGGTCGGAGGCGATTATTGGTAGCCCAGCAGCCATTGCTTCCAGCATGACTTGTGGGCGGCCTTCGTCATGGCAGCTAAGGGTGATCAGTCCGGATGCTGCCGGGAACCATTGATCCCGCAAGGCAGCAGGATGGGTCGAGCCATGGTAATGCACCCAGGAGGGCAGGGATATTTGTTCCTGCATCGGGCCGAACAGGTGGAGTTCGTTCTCTCCGCAAAACAAGCCTTCTCCCCATTCAAACAGCTTGCCCAGCTTGCCGTTTGTTAGCCGACTGACGACCAGCCACTTTTTTGCGCTGCCTTGAGGGATGCGCCGCACATCGAACCAACTGGCTTCAACCCCGAAAGGAACTGGCCGGATGTCGGCAACGTCTCCGAAAACGTGATTTAATTCGGGCGCCATCCATTCTGCATTGGGTGCCAGAACGGCACGGCGCTGTTTCAAAACATGGCGCAATGCCTGCCGCATTCCCGGCAGTGCCAGTAGGCGAAAATCGCTGCCGAGCACAGTGATTACAGCGGGAGTGGTTGTGCCCCATAAGGCCAGCGCATTCTGCAGCCAGTTTATATGGGCTACATCCGTTGGTGTTTTTCTGAGTGCCCGTCTCAGTCGGCGCAGCAGGCCCATTCCGTAAGTTACTCCGGCCAGTTTTCGGGTGCGTAGAAGATGGGCAATCCCCCCTTGGGCCAACATGTTGGCAAGCCATTCGGCATCGCCGGGCAGGAGTGCGCTGGTTACTCCGGGTGGCAGAGGGCCGGCCGGCGCCCATAGGCGGATTTGTTGCGAGGGTTGTTTCCCCAGCGCGGATGCCATGTCATAAATAAAGCGCCCTCGCCAATCTTCTGTGTGCAGTGGGTAGGAGGTGCTTGCCATCAGGACATTCAACTAATCACCCTCGTGCTTTGACTGGCCGATATCCTTGTAATGCAACGCGGAAATTTGCTCGGAAACGATGCCGATAAGAAAAGTGAAGATTGCCGAAATGAACAGCAAGGCACTCATATTGGTGAAACGCCCGGCGGTCAAATAGGTGTAGAGGTAGTAGCAAACGCCTGTCCAGAAGAAAGCCGCGCTGATGGGGATAAATAATTTCTGCGGGGAGTAGAGCGTGCCGACCTTGATGATGATCAGCAGGAATCGCACACCATCGCGGAGTGGGCGGATATGGCTCTTTCCGGTCGAGCGCCGTGGCGTGTGGATTGGCACGTAGCTGACGTCGAATCCAGCCCGGAAAAAGCTCATGGTGATGGTGGTCGGGTAGGAAAAACCGTTGGGCAGCAAATAAAGAAAATTGCGGAATTTGTTTGCTTTGACCACCCTGAACCCTGAAGTCAGGTCTTCCACCGGTTGTTGGATCATCCAGGTAGCAAAGCGGCTGAATATATCGTTTGCCACTGCCCGGTGCGCGCCGGCATGGGAACCCGACTGACGCGCCCCCACCACCATGTCGTAGCCTTTGGCGAATTTTTCCAGCAGGGCGGGTATATCTTTCGGTTTGTGCTGCCCATCAGCATCCATGAAAATCAGCACGTCTCCATTCGCGGCGCGCGCCCCGGATTTTACCGCCGCCCCATTGCCTTTCGAGTAAGGGTGGTTGACTACCCGCACGGGGAATTCCGCGCACACGGCTGGTGTGTCATCGTCCGAACCATCATTGACGATGATGATTTCCGCGCCCGGCAACATCGTCACCAGTTCAGGCAACAAGGCGCGCAGGCCAGCCGCTTCATTTCTTGCCGGGATGATGATGGATAGAGTGTCTGCCATAATATCTATTGATTAACGCGTGCAAGGTGGAATCGGAAGGCAGGATCAAGAGCTTTCATCTCGAAGCCACGCCGGTATATCACGGCCACCATGCGGCACGTGCCAGATGTCGATTTGTTCAGCCCTCTCTACATAGAACGCCAAGTATGGGAAACGCTTGCAAGTCAAGAATCTCGGGGCGGGCAGGTTTCGCTCATGAGCGTAGCGGGGTAAGCACCTGATCGCCGTTGGATATGATGATAAGTCCGTTCTAGCCCATCAACAAATGCTTGGAGCGTTTTGCAGGTAGTAATCCGGCCCCAAGTATATCCATCTATGCCTGCGCGCGGCGAACGAGTGATTTCATGATGACGGGTAAAGACATTACCTGACACTCGATCTCAACGAGTCGAAGAATTCTGCATCGGCAACTCCCGTTGCTTCCGATTGAATCCCTTCAAGCAACAGGTGACGTAGCCGCAACCGATCTTGATCGCGGCGAATCAATTCGCGTGCACATTCACTGGATGTGCCATAACCCGCCGTGGTGATTTGATGACCCACGAAATCCTTGGGCGAGTCAGGCGGAGAAATATTCATCATTGTCATGCTTTGAAGTCTATGACGCTTGCCAATTCTTGGCAAGCGTCAAGCTGGATTAATTGAAACGCGACATCCAAAGATATCGCCAACGTTTGCAAACCAGGCAAGTGCTACTCGGCTTTGGGCCAAGTTTTCGGCGGCAATTTACCAAATTCCGAGATTACCCAATTTCTGTAAGCGCCAGTGAGCGTCGTGTTTGACAACGCGGCCCGATAAAGGCGGTCAACCACTTCCGGATTGACTGCGCAATCCCCGCTGGCAATACACCTTGCCGTGCCGACGAGAGAATTTACGTTGGGAGGGCCGAATGGTGTTGTCGCAAGGCGGTGTTCCAGTGTTTCAATCAATGTCGCGTCAGCTTGCAAGCCTCTTTCCGCATTCACCACCAGCACACCGAATAACCCGGAGGTGCTTGAAGGTGCGATGTCTGCGGCCTGCTGGTAATGGAATATTGCCTTATTGTAGAGATCAATCGCATCCTCACGCGAGGTCGGTGGCAGATGATCGTAAAGGCCGGCCAGATCGGTATGCGCCCGTACTGAGCGCGGATGCCGCTCCACCTCCAGCACGCGCATCTGGAGCGCATTTCCCCACTGCTGGGCGCGGGATGCGGTAAGACCGGCGAACAGAATGACCAGTACCAGGAAGGCCGCCCGGCGAAAACGCACACTGGGCAAATGCAGCCGGGGGTTTAACGCGTAATAGGTCAACGGTAACAAGATACCGAACATCGGCAAATAGTTGCGGTGTTCAAAAGCTATTTCCAGCGGGATGATCGTGGACTCCAGCGCGTGGCTTATCAAGAAAAACGCAATGCCGAAGGTAAGCAGGGGTTGTTTGTTGCGCAACGCGAATGCACTACCTGCGAGTAATAGCAACCCGATAATTGCAGGCAACGTTGTCCAGGGTGAAAGCAAACTTTTCGAAATCAGAATATCGTCATGATGTAGACCCATCTCGGCCATGCTGGGCAGCACGATCATGTGCAGGTAAAACCATAGCACGCGCGCTTCGGTCATCAATCGCTCTGTCAGCGAAAAATTGCGCCCCAAATAGCCCCCCAAAATCAAACCGGGATTATTCAAAACGTAGCATATGCCAAACAGCACCGGAATGGCCGCCGATAAACCCACAATCGTTACAAGAATGCGGCGGGTACTCTGGTCAGGCGTGTTCCAGCGCAGCAAAGTCGCTTCGGCAGCAAAAATGAGCAAGGGCAGCAAGGCTCCATTTTCCTTGCTGAGCGCGGCAAGCGGCGTGGCCACAAATAGGGCTGCGGCAATCGCAATAAACCCCGACCTGTTTCCATTGAGCAGACTTTTCCTGCCATGCAGATACAGCACCAATCCGGCCAGTGTGAATAATGCCGCAAGGCTGGTCATGCGCTGCACCACATAAAGAACGCCGGTCAGATTGAACGGATGCAACAGCCAGATCGCGGCAACCGCAACCGCAATCCATGCCGCAGCATTATCATCCGCCACTCGATGGGCGCGCAGGTGCAAACCGAGCAACAGCCTGGCCAGCATAAATACCAGCATCCCGTTAATTAAATGTATCCCCAGATTGGTCAGCTTGAAATAATAGGCATCCATGCCGGAAACATAATAATTGACGGCAAAGCTCACCATGCTGATTGGCCGTTTCAACAAGCCGGCACTGCCCGAAGAGGCAGCCTGCCAGAGGGAAGCAAAATCCAGAGTTACAATTTTCAGGTAGGGGTTCTTGCTGATGTTGATACTATCATCGAAAACGAAGTGCCCAGACAGACCGGGGGTATAGCAGAGGACAGCAATGGCAAAAATACAAAATAGCAAAGTAGGCTTGAGGATGTGAATGCGCATGGCTGAAACTAAAAAAGGAGGCTTTCGCCTCCTTTTTTAATCAGATTAAATCAATTCTAGATTAACCCTTTGGATAGTATTTTGAGGGAATAGAGCCGCCCACTGTCCATGTTGTTCCCTTACCCGTTTCACAATAACCATCCCAAGTAACATTCATGCCTGCAATTGCCGCCGGTGCGGTAGGTAAAATATTTACCGTAATTAATGCATGAGTAGCACTTGTTTTCGTAATTGGAGCGGAAGCTACAATCTTGGCAGCGGTAGGAATGCTTGGCTGAATACCTGTGAGAGTGGCGCCGGTTAGCTGAGTAAAGTCCCCCTGGTCACTACACATCACGCCAAGGTCTAACCGCTGCTGGCTGGTCAAGCTAGTGGCTTCCGATAGTTTTGCCTTGACAGTGTAATCCTGATAAGCCGGAATTGCCACCGCAGCCAGAATACCGATAATCGCGACCACAATCATCAGTTCGATCAGCGTAAAACCTTTTTGAATGTTTTTCATGTTTAAAGCTCCTTTTGAAATAAACACACAGGAGGTGTGTGTGCTGGATTATACAGCAATAGCCGTGCCAGAAATCAGATGACTGAGGACTGAGGACTGGAGACTGACGGTTTGTCGCGGTTGTGCAGCGTGTTTTTATTATTCCATCGTTGTTCGTGCGACGCATAAAAACGACAAAATTACCCGATAGGTATTCAAAGTTCGTCACCAGACTGACAATTTTCGGCAGTTGCTTGCACTTTTCTCAGGCAACGTCAAACCGGATTGCGCTTTGCTGTTTCTTGAGGCACGTTTTAGTATTGGCCCGATATTGAGTTAACCGGGTTTTACCCCGCTTATTCATGGCATCACTTGGAATTGTTTACCCTAATATGCGAGGCAATTCAGAGATTGCTTCTGATGGATAACGGCAAACTGGTTTGACCCCTTGCAGATCAGCGCGCCGCGTCACCCCCCGTTACCTCTTGAAACGGGGGGTGTCTTTTGTAAGAAAAAATCCTACAAGACCCGTTCCTTACCCTTACAAAAAAATTGGCGCTCTTCTGATTTTTTTCTTCCGTCATGCCCGTAATAATGCGAGCGTCGAAATTCGATAAACAGAGCAAGCGGTTATCGAATGTCGAAGTTGATTTCTTCACTAGCTTACAAGGGGGCTATATGAACACCATGCAATTGCAAGAAGGTATACGCGACATAAATCTGAGTTATCTGATGCTGGCTCAGCAAATGATCAAGGAAGACAAGCCGGCAGCGATTTTTCGTTTAGGTCTCAGTCAGGATCTGGTGGATGTGATCGGCGGTCTTACGCCGCCGCAAGTCATCAAAATGGCGATGTCCAATATGATGCTCTGCCGTTTCCGCTTTGACGAAAATCTGTTGCTGAATATGGTGACCGATTACAGCAAGGATCGTCTCATGTCTCAAGCGCATGCGGCAATTCTGATGTCGGCACAACCTGTCGAAGAACTCGCATAGAAAGGCGATTATCGTGGCCATTAAAACTGTAGTGGGTGAGGCTCAGCAGGTCAAAATAGCGATTGATCTGATCGAGATGGGTGCGCGCTTGCAGTTGTTGCAAGAAGAAACCTCGCTGAGTCGTGAGCGTTTGCTCAGGCTCTATAAGGAAATCAAGGGTGAATCGCCCTCCAAGGGAATGCTGCCGTACTCGACGGATTGGTTCATAAGCTGGCAGCCGAATATTCACTCATCCTTATTCATGGATATTTATCAGTTTCTGATAAAAAATGCCGGAATTGACGGGGTGCACGCGCTGGTTACCGCTTATCGTTTATACCTCGACCAAGTGCAAGGTATCGAAGGTGCCGAAGCCGTACTGAGTATTACCCGCGCATGGTTTCTGATCCGCTTTTTCAATGCGCAAATGATGGAGCTCGTTCCTTGCAAGAAATGCGGCGGACATTTTGTGTCGCACACGGAAGACCTGCATGACGATTTTGTGTGCGGCATTTGCCACCCTCCCGCACGAGCCGGGAAAACCAGAGCCGCCAAGCAAGCTGCGATTCAGGCGCTGGCAGCCTGATTATGCCAACAACTGCTGTCAGCGGCGCAGAATTACTCTAAAATGAGCCACTAAGCCCCGATGCGGAGTCTTGGGGGTGGCGGGATATATCGGGATCATAACTTCGCCACTTGCCGAGAGATTGTGGGTGTGATGCCAAATTTGTCGGGAATCATACGAGTTCCTTGCTTGCGGTGGAACGCGGAAAGTTCGCTGAACAAGCGGCGTGTATCTGTCGGCCGCTGCTTTGCTGGAATAGAAAATATGGGCAGGGATAGAAAACAGGGAACGCGACTATGTTAGTCATCATTGGCTATTTGGCAGTGTGCTTTTCGGTATTTGGCGGCTTTGCCATGGCTGGCGGACACTTGGCCGCATTGCTTCAGCCGATTGAATTGTTGATGATCGGTGGTGCAGCGACGGGCGCTTTTTTGGTGGGCAATACCGGCAAGGTGATCAAGGCGACACTCAAAGACTTGCCGAAGGTTATGAAAGGTTCCAAGTACAGCAAGAACACCTACATGGAATTGATGGCCTTGTTGTACGAGTTGCTCGGCAAGGTGCGCAAGGAAGGTTTGATGTCTATCGAGGGCGACGTGGAAAGGCCGGAGGAAAGCCCGATTTTCGCCAAATATCCGATAATAGCCTCGGATCATCATGTGATCGAATTCATGACCGACTATTTGCGCATCATGGTCAGCGGCAACCTGAATGCGATGGAAATCGAGAACCTGATGGATGTGGAGATTGAAACACATCATCACGAGGCAATGGTGTCATCACATGCGGTTGCCAAGCTGGGTGACGGGATGCCGGCTTTCGGCATCGTCGCTGCGGTGATGGGCGTGGTGCACACCATGGAGTCGGTCGGCATTCCGCCCGCTGAATTGGGGATGCTGATCGCACATGCTCTGGTAGGCACATTCCTCGGGATATTGCTGGCATACGGGTTCGTCGGCCCGCTGGCTTCGACGCTGGAACAAAAAGCCGAGGAAGGCAGCAAGATGCTTCAGACCATCAAGGTAACGCTGTTGGCCAATCTTAACGGCTATGCGCCGGCGATGGCCGTTGAGTTCGGGCGCAAGGTGCTGAATTCAACCGAACGTCCCGGCTTTCTAGAGCTGGAAGCGCATGTCAAGACAAAACGCTAATCTGAAGACGGAGGACATAACCAATGACTTGGCGGGTGTTGTTTGCCAGCCTAGTCAGATGGCTAGTAGTTTCATCAGAAGACAGAGGACAGATTGTTGTGTGCCGCTGCGTGGCACGCTATATCTAAAGACGCGGCATAGCCGCGACAATCCATCGGTCTTTTGACATCTGACCATGTCCGGCGACGCCAACAAAAAACCCATTGTCGTAAAGCGCATCAAGAAGGTGATGGGTGGTGCTCACGGCGGCGCCTGGAAAATTGCTTATGCCGATTTCGTTACGGCGATGATGGCGTTTTTTCTATTGATGTGGTTGTTGGGTTCAACAACTTCAGGCGACCTGAAAGGCATTGCCGAATTCTTTAAAACGCCGCTCAAGGTTGCTCTGCGGGGTGGTTCGGGTAGTGGCGACAGCTCCAGTATTATCAGAGGCGGCGGAGAAGACTTGACGCGTAAAGCAGGTCAAGTCAAGAGAGGTGAATTACCCCCCGAAAACAAACTCACCAACGTCAGAATAAATTCCGTGGAAAATCGGCGGATTGAACGTGAAAAAGAACTTGGCAAACTCAAAGACCTGAAAGCCAGTATTGAGGCGGCGATTGAAAATAGCGCCAGTTTGCAGAAGTTCAAAAACCAGATTCTGTTTGACATTACCAGCGAAGGGTTGCGCATCCAGATCGTCGATGAGAAGAATCGACCGATGTTCCAAATCGGCCGCGCAGAACTCGAGCCCTACACCAAGGAAATCTTGCACGAGATCGGCAAGATGCTGAATCAGGTACCCAACAAAATTAGCATCTCCGGACATACCGATGCGGCTGCTTATGGCGGCGGCAGCAAGGGCTACAGCAATTGGGAATTGTCCGCCGACCGGGCCAACGCTTCGCGCCGCGAATTGATCGAGGGCGGTATGGCAGAAGAGAAAGTTGTTCGCGTAGTGGGACTGTCGTCCGCAGTGCTGTTCAATAAGGAAGAGCCGTTAAACCCGGCCAATCGCCGCATCAGCATGATCGTGATGAACAAGAGAGCCGAGGATGCGGCACAACACGACGGTGGCGAGATAAAAACCGATGCCGAGATAGACGGCGAGATATTCGGTGATGAAGGGAAGCAAGGCATGGAAGCGATATCTGCGGTTGCGGAGGCCGCGCCGCATATTCCCGCTGCACCGCCAGCGCATTAGCTCTTCCGGCGTTGCAAAAACATTCGATCCCGCGAATTAGCGGGTATTTTTTTCTCTGTTCGACTAAAGAAAATTTATATATTGCCGTTAGAGTGTAGCCCATAGCAGGTTATGGTTTGCATAACGCATCACTCGCAGGCAGGAATGATGGTTGATGGGGCAGATGTTGTTTGGGGAATTGCGCTGCAGCGGAAGTACGAAGGATTGATACGAAGGGGTTGGCAATGTTAAACGATATGAAAATTAGTACCCGGTTGGAGATACTGGTGGTCTTTTTGCTGGCGAGCATGGTGATGATCGGCGGAGTGGGGCTGTATGCCGCCGGCAAGGCGAACAGCGCGCTGGAGTCGACGTATGACGACAAGCTGATACCTCTCGTGCAATTGGGCGATATCGCCAGGGCAAATTTGGATAACCAGCTTGCCATCTTCACCGCGATTGCGCAGCCGGAAGATATGGCGAAATTTATTCAGCAAATTGAAAACAACAGGAACGTCATCGACAAGCAGTGGAAAGCCTTCCAGAAATCGCTGATTGACGAGGAAGACAAAATGCTGGCGGCGAAATTTAGCGAGGTGAGAAAACAATTTGTCGAAGAAGGCATCAAGCCGACCCTGGAGGCGATGCAGGCAAACAATTTAGCCAAGATCAAATGGATACAGATAGAGCATGTCCTCCCCCTGAGCGATCCGATGAATAAGGCGCTGGACGAATTGATCAAGATGCAACAACGCGATGCCGAGAAATTACACTTGGAATCGGCTGACCTCATCAAAATCATGCGCACGGTGGACATTGCGCTGCTTCTGCTCGGTGTGGCATTGGGCTGCATATTGGGATATTCCATCATCAGTGGCATCAACCGCTCGGTGAATGAGTTGCGCAGCGTGATGGTAAAAATGTCGGCGGACGGCGACTTGAACGCGCGTGCCAGGGTATATGGGCAGGATGAAGTCGGCCTGGCAGCCACCGCGTTCAACGGGCTTATTGACGGTTTTGCCGACATCATCCGCCAGGTGCTTGCCAATGCCGGTACGGTGTCCAGCACTGCGGCACAACTTTCAATCTCTTCCTCGCAAATCGCGCAAAGCTCGCGGACGCAAAGCGAGGCAGCCGCTTCCACGGCGGCGGCGGTGGAGCAGATCACCGTGAGCATCAATTCGGTTGCCACCAACACCGAGGATGTGCGCAAGCTGTCCGAGCAAAGCTTGAGTCAAACCCAGCAGGGCAACCAGAGCGTTACGTCAATGATTAGCGAGATTCAGCGCGTGCAAGATGCGGTCAATCAAATCGCCGGATCGGTCAAGGAGTTTGTCGATAGTACCCGCGCCATTGCCGGAATGACCCAGCAGGTGAAGGAAATCGCCGACCAGACCAACCTGTTGGCGTTAAATGCGGCGATTGAAGCCGCGCGCGCCGGTGAGCAGGGACGCGGTTTTGCAGTAGTGGCAGACGAAGTGCGCAAGCTGGCAGAAAAATCCGCGCAGTCAGCCAACGAAATTGACCGTGTCACCAATTCATTAAACCAAAAATCCACCCATGTCGAAGCAACCGTGCAAACGGGCTTGCGCTCCTTGCAAGAAACGCAGGCTCAGGTTGAGCGAGTCTCAGCTGTGCTGATCGAAGCGGGCGACGCGGTAGCGAAATCCAGCCACGGTGTGAATGATATTGCCGCGTCGGTAGGAGAACAGAGTTTGGCGAGTAACGAGATTGCGCGCAACGTGGAGCACATTGCGCAAATGTCGGAAGAAAATCATGCGGCAGTAGAATCGAATACCCATGGCATCGAACGCCTGGAACAATTAGCCAAAGAGTTGCAGGCCGCAGTCAGCAGATTCAGGGTTTAACCCCTCTCATCCTCCCATTATCAGGGGATTAGCTCGGATTCATCAGAGGGGTTTTAAGGAGAAAAAAATGTCGGACCTGTTAAAGAATATTGATGCCCGCACCAAGCTGGCGGGAACCAACAAACTGGAAATACTGATGTTTTCGCTGGGTCTGGACAACCGGACCGGACGCGAAGAAACCTATGGTATTAACGTGTTCAAGGTGCGCGAAGTGATGCGCATACCGAAGATTACCCGTGCACCGGAAATGCCTGCTGCTGTAGAGGGCATGGTGAGTTTGCGCGGCGCGCTGGTTCCGGTGATCGACCTGGCCAAGTACGCGGGAGTCCAAACGGATTGCAAGCCGGAGATCATGATTGTTACGGAGTACAACGTTCATACCCAGGGTTTTTTGGTCAAGGCGGTAGACAATATTCTGCGGCTGGACTGGTCGGCAATGCGGGTTCCGCCGGCGATGCTGGCTGCAGAGACAGGCGGTTTGGTCACGGCGATTACCGAGTTGAAGGATGGTCGTCTGGTGATGATGATGGACGTGGAAAAAGTGCTTGCCGAAACCAATCGATCCGAAAGAGACGATCTGGTTTTCAAGAGCGTGAAACCGCTAGGCAAGGAGCGGACAGTCTTTTTCGCCGATGATTCTTCGGTGGCACGCAATCAGATCGCACGCACCCTCGATGCGATGGAGGTGAAGCATATTTCGGCAATCAATGGTCATCAGGCATGGGTTGAATTGTCAAAGATGGCGGATTATGCGGATGCCTCGCATACGCCGATGAAAAACCTGGTGCAGGTGATTCTTACCGATGTGGAAATGCCGGAAATGGATGGCTATATGCTGACGCGCAAGATCAAGGCGGACAAACGCTTTGCCGGCATTCCGGTGCTGATGCATTCGTCTTTGAGCAGCACCTCCAACGCCCAGATGGGCAAGGCGGTTGGAGTGGATGAATACGTACCGAAATTTGAGGCGCAAAAGCTGGCGCAAACACTGGCTCGATTGTTGGCTTAACAGATGACAGAAGACAGAGGACAGAAGACAGCTTGTTGTGTGCTGCTGTGCGGCACGCTATATAGAGGACGCGGCGTAGCCGCGACAAAGTATCTGTCCTCGGTCTTCTGTCTTCTGCCCTCTGACTAAGGAGAGAGAAATGAATTACACAGAAGAAATGGCGAGTGGCAATCAGGAAGGCGTGCTGGATCATGTTGACGCGCGCACCAATCTGGCAGGCACCAACAAGATGGAAATTCTGCTGTTCAGCCTGGGCGGAACTGAAAAATTTGGCATCAATGTATTCAAGATCAAGGAAGTCTGCAAGGTCGGAAAAATCACCCGCACGCCAAACATGCCCAATGGTGTGGATGGTATCGTGAGTTTGCGCGGGCATGTGATGCCGGTGTTGAATTTGGCGAACTTCATGGGGATACGCCCGGCGGAGAATCATAAAACCATGATGGTGGCGGAGTTCAACACACATATCCTGGGCTTCCTGGTGC
Source organism: Gallionella sp. (assembly GCA_023259035.1). Taxonomy (GTDB): domain Bacteria; phylum Pseudomonadota; class Gammaproteobacteria; order Burkholderiales; family Gallionellaceae; genus Gallionella. The sequence continues at coordinate 15,395 of JAHFRA010000003.1, read as the reverse complement.
AGAGCGTAGAGCACATCATTCGCGTGGATTGGGACAGGGTGCGCGCGACCGAAGGGATGATGTCCGATAGCGGTTCGCTGATTACGGCCATCACCGAATTGCCGAATGGCATGCTGGTTTCGATTCTGGATGTCGAACAGATTTTGGCTAACGCATTTGGCGAAGCGATCATCGGAAACGTCGAACGGGTAGAGGACGGGCATGACCTATGCGTATTTTTTGCGGATGACTCGATGGTGGCGCGCAGAAAGATTGCCGAAGTGCTCGACAAGATGGGCGTCAAACACATTCAGTCAACTAATGGCAGCGAAGCGTGGGACAGGCTTAAGTCGATGGCAGACTCCGCGCAGAGCAGCGGGCTGGAGTTGCATGACCAGATTCAGGTTATTTTGACCGACGCGGAAATGCCGGAAATGGATGGTTATGTGTTGACTCAGCACGTCAAGGCGGATCGTCGTTTTGACGGCATCCCGGTAGTGATGCATTCGTCGTTGTCTTCGGATGCGAATCGTGCAATGGGTCGGCGTGTCGGAGTGGATTACTACGTGCCGAAATTTGATTCGATAGTTTTGTCGTCAACATTGCGGCCGCTGTTGACATAAAGCAGGACTGAGTGAAAAACAGGACTGAGGGCTGAATAAAGTCAGAGGCAGGACGGGAGTATTTTACTCAGTCCTCAGTCCTCGCGGCTCAGTCCAGATTTTTAGGAGGTTGATATGGGAATAGAAAGCACAAGATTTCTGGTAGTGGATGATTTCTCCACGATGCGTCGCATCGTGCGCAATCTGCTTAAGGAACTGGGTTTCGTCAACGTTCAGGAAGCCGAAGACGGCGTGGATGCGCTGGCCAAGCTGCGTGCGGATGAGTTTGATTTCGTGGTGTCCGACTGGAATATGCCGAACATGACAGGTATCGAGTTGCTGCGCGAAATTCGCGCCGATGCCAAGCTCAAGCACTTGCCGGTGCTGATGGTAACGGCAGAGGCGAAAAAGGAGAACATCATTATGGCAGCGCAGGCAGGCGCGAGTGGCTATGTGGTGAAACCGTTCACTGCCGCCACGCTGGATGAGAAGTTGAAAAAAATCTTTCAGAACTTTCCAAACTTACAAAAGTGAGTGATGACATGGCTACTAGTACTGCAACGCAAGATTCCGATGATCTCGAAGCATTGTTCGATAGCATCGTGGCGGCAAATGTCGCTGAAACCAATCCACCTGCTGCGCCGATGGGCAGTGTCATTGCCAGCAACGAGGCCGATCCGGCCAAGATGATCAACCAGATCGGCCATATGGCGCGAACGCTGCACGACACGTTGCGCGAGCTTGGGCTCAACAAGGAAATCGAGAAGGCCGCTTCGTCTATTCCCGATGCGCGCGATCGTTTGAATTATGTGGCGACCTTGACGCAGCAGGCTGCCGAACGGGTGCTCAACGCGACCGAGGCGGCCCAGCCGGTAGTGGAAAAAATGGAAGTTGAGGCACATCGCCTGTCCGGGCAGTGGCAGATGTTGTTCGATAAAAAACTTGATGTTGAGCAATTCAAAAACCTCGTCACCCAAACACACGCTTTCCTTTATGAAGTGCCCAAGCAGACTAAAACGACCAATGGCTACCTGATGGAAATCATGATGGCGCAGGATTTTCAGGATCTGACCGGACAGGTGATCAAGAAGATTATCGAGGTGACAAAAGACATGGAGCAGAAGTTGCTGGCGCTGTTGATCGAGAGCGCGCCAGCTTCGGTCAAGGCGGAGTTGGGCGGCGGCCTGCTGAATGGCCCGGTGATCAATGCACAGGGACGTACGGATGTGGTGAGCAGCCAGGATCAGGTGGATGACCTGCTGGAAAGTTTGGGGTTTTAAACATGAGGTTTGTTTACAACAGCGATCTAGCCATCCCTCCCGCACCAGACGGCTCTGCCGCACCGTGTCGGGATGGCGACCTGCTGGAAAGTTTGGGGTTTTGAAGCAGTTGAAGGCAGGCGTTAGCCGTTAGTTAAAACCGCGTAGCGGCAATACCAACTGAAGACTAGCCCTGGCGACTGATGATGCTACTGGCCATTCCACCAAGCAGCCAGAAAACGGTTGCCAAGTGGCTGGTTATAAAAACTGGAGTTATAAAATGAATGATTTTGCTGGCATGGAAGAGTTGTTGAGCGACTTCTTACTGGAAGCGGGAGAAATGTTGTCCGATGTGGATAGCAAGCTGATGGAACTGGAGAAATATCCCAATGACAGCAAGCTGCTCAACGAAATATTTCGGGGCTTCCACACCATCAAGGGCGGGGCGGGGTTTCTGAATGCGACCGAATTGGTGACGCTGTGCCATCTCACCGAAAATTTATTCGACAAGCTGCGCAACCGCGAGTTGACGTTAAGCGCCGAGCTGATGGATGTGATTTTTGCGGCGACTGCTGAAGTGCGCAGAATGTTCGGCGCACTCCAGCAAAGCCAGCAACCGGATGCGGCTCCTGCGGAGATGATTGGTAACTTGAAGGCTGCATTGAGCGGAAAAGCAGTGGCACCTTCAGCGAAGAGCCCGCCCGCCAGCCCGGCAACCATGGCTTCCGCGGCAGCGAGCACACCCGCTGCCGCACCCGTTGCACAAGCGGCAATTGATAGCGTGGATTGGCAGGCGCTGTATAACGCATTAACCGGGGGTACGGACATTGCCGCCACCGTGGGTGTAACCCGTGATCCGGAAAAAATTGCCGAGGCTGTATCCGAGGAAGAGTCCACCAAAAAAGCCTTTGGCCGCCGCACCAGTGACGTGCCGGGGGCTACCGTCGGGCGCCGTGGCGGGGATGTTCCGGCGCAGGAAGCCAAGGAATCCACGATCCGCGTGGACACCGACAGGCTTGACCAGGTTCTCAATCTTTCCGGCGAGATCGGTTTAACCAAGAATCGTCTCACCCATTTACGTTCCGACCTCCTGCAGGGGCGCAATGATGCGGAGGTATTCCTCAATCTCGACCAATCCGTTACGCAATTGGATACGCTGGTGGTGAGTTTGCAGAACGCGGTGATGAAGACGCGGATGCAGCCGATCGGCCGGCTGTTTAAGAAATACCCGCGCCTGGCACGCGACTTGGCGCGCTCGCTGGGCAAGGATGTAGAGCTGTCGCTGGTCGGTGAAGAAACCGAAATGGACAAGACCATGATCGAGGATCTGAACGATCCGCTGGTGCACCTGGTGCGCAATGCGGTCGATCACGGTGTGGAGTCAATCGAAAAACGTATCGCTGCCGGCAAGCCGGAAAAAAGTGTGGTGGAGTTGAGTGCGCGCCAGGAAGGCGACCACATTCTGATTACCATTACCGATGATGGCAACGGCATGCGCCCCGAAGTAATACGCAACAAGGCCGTCGAAAAAGGTCTTATTACCAACGAGATCGCGAATACGCTGGATGAAAGCCAGTGTCTGGAACTGATCCTGTTGCCGGGTTTTTCGACCAAGGATGAGATTTCCAGTGTGTCCGGCCGAGGGGTGGGCATGGATGTGGTGAAAACCAATATCGAAAAGCTCAACGGCACGATCAACATTCAGTCCGAGCCGGGCAAGGGCAGCATATTCACCATTTCCCTGCCGCTTACGCTGGCGATCTTGCCGGTGTTGATCCTGCGGCTTGGGGAGCAGTCATTTGCCGTGCCGCTATCGATGGTGCGCGAGATTCTGTCTGTGACCCAGGAACAGTTACAGCAGGTCTCCGGTCGGGCAACCATGGTGGTGCGCGGCGAAGTTTTGCCGGTATTGCCGCTGGCGCAATTGATCGGATGGAATGCAAGCGACAAGGAGCCGGAAGTAGGCGTGTTGATGCAAATCGGCAATAACAGCTTCATCCTGTCGGCGGATGGGTTCGCCGGGCACGACGATGTAGTGATCAAGTCGCTGGATACTTTCCGCCCCAAAGGCGTGGCGGGTGTGACCATGTCCAGCGAAGGCGACATCGTGCTGATTCTCGATATCAAGGAATTGCTCAGCGATATACGCGGGCATTAGAAAATCAGGGAAATCGTAGGGTGGGCCGCGCCCACCATGTCGGGCGAAGCCCGATCCACTGCAAAGTTTAGGAGAGCACCATGTTTTCAGGCAAGTTAAGACTTCAACATCAAACATTGCAAGCCAGGATGACACAGGCTGACCAGGAAGTTGCCGCGTTGCGCAATGAGCTGTCCAGGCTGGAAAGTGAACGCGATGCGGTGCGCGCCGAGCTTGCGGAAGCACAGTTGGCACAACAAACCTCGTCGCGGCTGTTTACCAACATGCAGGGGTTCGGCGATTCTTTTGTTGTGCTGCAACAATCCCAGGTCGCTGCCGCGCAGGCGTTGCGCGAAGAGAAGCAACATGCCATTGAAGCCGCCAGCATTTCGGTAAGCAATCGCGAAGCCGTGTTGCATATCGCGCAGAGCCTGGATGCGTTGTCCGGGGATACGCTGCAAACTTCACAAAATGTGCAGAACCTGACCGAACGTGCGGCACAGATCGGCAGCATCATTCAATTGATCAAGGAAATTGCAGACCAGACCAATCTGCTGGCGCTCAACGCGGCAATCGAGGCTGCGCGTGCCGGCGAACAAGGGCGCGGCTTTGCGGTAGTCGCAGACGAGGTGCGCAAACTGGCCGAGCGCACCGCGAAGGCGACCAGCGAAATCTCGACGATTGTGGTGGCCATTCAAGGCGAAACCGACCGCACCAAAGTGCAGATGGAAGGCTTGGCGGAGAAGTCGCAGGTATTCGGCCGTGATGTCGCGGGCGTAATGGATAACATGAAGCATCTGCTGAACCTGTCGCACCAGATGGAGGGGGCGGTTTCAGCGGCATCGCTGCGCAGCTTTATTGAAGTCGCCAAGATCGACCATCTTATTTACAAGTTTGAAATTTACAAAGTGTTCATGGGCGTCTCGGAGCGCAGCGCAGACAGCTTCTCTTCGCACACTGATTGCCGGTTGGGTAAATGGTACTTCGAGGGAGAGGGCAAGGATTGCTTTTCCAAGCTGGATGGCTATGCCGCCGTGGCGAATCCGCATCAGATATTTCACCAGAATGGCAAGGAGGCGGTTGCGGCATTTCGCGCTGGAGACCCGTTGCGCGGCATCGAGTTGGTCGGGAAGCTGGAAGCGGACAGCATGGAAGTGCTTGCCGCCTTGGAACGAATCGCAGTGGCAGGGGAGGGTGACAGCAGCCTGTTGTGTCACTCGCCGAATTAGCAGGGGCGCGGCGCACGGTGCCTTTGCGAGATACTGAGGATTACAAATCATGAGAAATTTTGCTCGTTTTGCCTTTACCGGCGCATTAGCCAGCGGCATTTTGCTGGGCGTGCATGCATTCTATCTGGGTGGCGCAAGCGTTGCCCTGGCCGATGCGCTGCTGTTCCTGGCCATGGTCATTTGCTGGAGTTCCCTGTTCAAATGGGTTAACGCCAACGAGGTGCCGTTCAACGCTGCCGAGCTGTTGGCGCAGAGTGACGCGCCTCTCATTCATGAGAGCAACACCTTTCATGTGCAATTGGGCAAGGAAGTATCCAATCAGATCAACTCCGCGCACACCGAGCTGGGCAATACCCAGACCATCTTGAGCGAGGCCATTTCCACGCTGGTCAATACCTTTACCGCAATGGCCGAAGAGGTGCGCACACAGCAAGCCTTGACGCTGTTCATCACGGAAGGTGACACAAGCGGCGGCGACGGCGGAAGCGCCAAACGGAAATTTGAGAATTTCGTTCAAGATACCGAAAAAGCGATGAACGAATTTGTTGACAGCACTATTGAAAACAGCAAACACGCGATGGAGTTGGTGGAGAAGATGGACGCCATCAATGCGCAGGTTACCGGCATCCTCACGATATTGAGCGAGGTGGAGGGCATTGCCAAACAAACCAATCTGCTCGCGCTTAATGCGGCAATCGAAGCGGCGCGCGCAGGCGAGGCGGGGCGCGGCTTTGCCGTGGTTGCCGACGAGGTGCGCAACCTTTCCGAAAGCACCAACAAATTCAGCAAGCAGATCCGCACATCGGTGCGCAGTGTCAGCGAATCGCTGGTTGCCGCGGAGAAGTACATCGACAAACTTGCGGCAAACGACATGACCTTCGTGATGGACTCCAAGCGGCATGTGAATTCCATGATGAAGGACCTTTCGGATCTGAATGAAACTATCGCAAAAAATGCCATCGAACTCAATGTCATCAATGCGAAAGTCGAGCATAACGTGGGGGTGGCAGTATCCACCTTGCAATTCCAGGACATGAGTTCGCAATTGATCTCGCACGCCCAGATGCGCATGGCCGCTTTGCAGGAAGTTGCCAACGAGATGTGCAAGGGGATAGACAGGCCAAATCGCACCGAATATCTGGAACAGATCGCCGCCTACAATCGCTCGTTGCATGAGCATGTGATAACGCTGGACGCAAAGAAATCCAACCCGGTTGCACAGGACAACTTCGATACGGGCGATATTGAATTGTTCTAAATCCCGGACGGATGAGCGGGAACCGGAAACGGGAAGCGGTATTCTCGTTGGGCAATAGCCGAACTGTGCCCAACCTGCGCACTCGCTGCCAATCAAACCCGTCGACCAGCGCGAACAAATACTGGCAAATCGACGCCATATCGAGCCTGACGGGCATCCCACCCGCCGATTGCCACATCGCTATTGACGCCACCCCGCGACTCAAATAGAGTTCGCCCCACTTGCACATCCGCCGCAACGCACACCGCACCGCATGCACGGTACGGGACAACCGGCGGAACCCCAGAACAGGAGCTGGCGCAAACTCATCAAAACGGGATGGGATGAGGCGTGACAACAACCGCCAGCCGCACACTTGTTCAAAGGGGATTCACCATGACATCAAACCCTTCATCTGTTTTTTTGTGCCGCTCCGGCAAGTCTGCCCCTAATTTCTTCTCGCGACTTGGTGCGTATTTGATCAAGCAACATGAGGTTTTGTGTGGTGTCATTGTCGGGAAAATTAGGGGGCGCTATATTTTCACCCGTAATAAATACAAGGCATTGCAGACGGAATGCCAGCTTATACACCTTGAAGGCGCCTTCCACGGCGCGTTTTAGGGTACCAATTTTACGTTAGGGTTTCGCTACCGCAGAGTTTTTTTGTACTGATGAACGTTATAAAAAAGGAGAAACTTATGGATGAGAAGACAGAAGCCTACATCGAGCACAAGGTGAACGAAGGCATATGGGAGCTAGTTCACAAACTCAGCCACATATTTGCACTTCTGGCCGGGTTAGCTGCCTTCGGTGTTTGGCATCATTGGGCAGCAGCCTTAATCGCATGGGGCGGGGCCAAACTACTTGTATTGTACGGTGTAGAGAAAGAGTTCGACCGGAAATATCACCGCTATCTGAACGCCGACTAGGATCATGTACATCCATCGTTCAACACTGGCAGTCAACCGTTAGGGCCGTCAAGTGAACCGAATCGCTTGTTACGCAAACTGCCTAGATGCCTCAGCACTCGTCAAACTGCATGTTAACGAAGATGGGGCTGAAACAGTTCGCGCATACTTGGAGAAACAAGCCACAAAATACACGACACCCTTCTGTTTTTATGAGGCGCTCAGCGTCCTGAAGGTCAAATGGTTGTACCGGAAACCGGCAATCACGCAGGAGCAATATCTCAAGGCCTGTTTTGATCTTTGTGCTTGGTACGACGCCTCGTCAAAGCAAGTAAAAGATATTAACTTCACGTCGCCACTAGCCTTTGCCGAAGTGCAGCGCCTTGTTAAGGAAACATCGCTCGACCTGTCCGATGCTTCAGTGTCAAGTCAGGCTTCTTTTCCGATCTTGTCGGTGGCTCTCAGACGCTCCTTGTTACAGGAGATAAAGACCTCGCCGCAGCAGCGAGAGTTCAAGGACTTCGCGTTTGGTACTTTGTGGATGAGACTGCGCCATGACAAGCCCTAACCGCTCAAGCGGGACTGCGCAAAAGAGCGCAGCCCCTTGCTCGTTAGGCATGCGTTCGACATGGGTAGTGAAGCACGCTAGAATTAGTGCGCTAGTTTTGAATGGAGTCTAGATCATGAACACACAACTCTTACAGCAAGCTCGTGCGCTCGATATTGACGAGCAGATTGAACTAGTTGAAGCCATCTGGGACGGTATCGTTAGTCGTAGTGCCGCGCCATCTTTGACCGAAGCGCAAAAAACGGAACTCGACCGCCGCCTCGCAGATCACCTTGCCAATCCCGATGATGTAGTTCCCTGGAGTGAAGTGAAGGCTGCTGCTCTTGTCAAAACCAGGCAATGAGCCTTCCAGTTACTTTTCATCGCGCCGCTAGTACAGAGTTCATCGAAGCAAGTGCGTGGTATGAAACCAAGCGGGTTGGTCTTGCTCTTGAGTTCATCGCCGAGATTGACCGTTGCGTGTCTCTGGCATCTGAACACCCTCTCCAGTTTGCCATTGTTCGCGAGGATATTCGGCGTGTCGTCGCCAATCGTTTTCCATACAGCGTTTATTTTCGCGCAGAGAAGCATCGCATCGTTGTTTTGGCGGTATTTCATGGCAGCAGATATCCCGCCATTTGGCAGGCCAGAGCCTGACCCTACCGCTCAAGCGGGACTGCGCAAAAGCGCGCAGCCCCTTACCTTCGTTGGGCATCAGCGGTTACTTATTGCAGAGCATATAGAATGATAATGGTGCCCTCGGTGAGATTTTGGAGTCCGCCATGAAAGTCTATTCAGCGGTAATTGAACGGTGTTCCCAAACTGGCCTGTTCGTTGGTTTCGTGCCCGGTTTCCCCGGCGCTCATTCTCAGGGAGAAGCTCTGGATGAGGTCAATCACAATCTGCACAATGTTATTACGATGCTTCTGGAAGACGGCGAACCTGTGCTGGAGTCCGAGTTTGTCGGGGGTTCAAAACGTCACTGTCGCTTGAGTCATGGGCAATATTCCCGTCCTCAAGCCCGGTGAAGCCATCGCCATTCTCATCAAACTCGGCTTCACCGAAGTCCGTCAACGCGGACACATAAACAATTCCGCGATACAACAGGCCTCTGCGCAACGGTTCCATTCCACCAAGGCAGGGACATTTCGCCAATTTTGCTCCGTCAGATTGCCAAAGATATCGGCCTCGCGCTTGATGAATTACTCAAGCATAGATAGCTCAATCCAGCAACGCATATAGGAACTCACTCCGAACGTAGTCAAGGGCTACATCCTACGGCTTGGTTTTGCTCTTGATTGGTTTTTTCGCCGCAGGTTTCTTTACCGCTGCCTTCTTCACCGCAGGCTTTACCTCTTTCGTAGCAGTCTTCGCCTTGGTTGCCGGAGTCTTGACCGCAGCCTTTTTCGCCGCCGCTTTGGGCTTAGCAGTTTTCGCTTTAGCCGCAGGTTTCCTTGTCGCCTTGCCCTTCCCTGTGCCGCCCTTCGCCGCCTTGGCGGAGATCAGTTCCAGCGCTTCTTCCAGCGTAATTTCATCCGGCGATACGCCCTTCGGCAGCGTGGCGTTGATCTTGCCGTGGCGCGCGTAGGGGCCGTAGCGGCCGCTGCATATCTCGACGCTGGCCTTGTCGTCCGGGTGGTCGCCGAGGGTGCGCAATACGGTGTTGCCGTCCCGCGCCTGCGCTAGCAGTTCCGCCGCGCGATCCAGCCGGATGTCGAAGATGCTGTCGCTGCGCGGGATGGATTTGAACTTGCCGTCGTGGCCGATATAGGGGCCGAAGCGACCGATGTTGACGATGACTTTCTTGCCGGTTTCGGGGTGTGCGCCGAGTTCGCGCGGCAGCGACAGCAGCTTCAGCGCGCTGGCCAGATCGGCCTGTTCGAGGGGCATTTCTTTCGGCCATGACACGCGCTTGGGCTTGGTTTTTTCGCCTTTGAACGCTTCGCCGAGCTGCACGTAATGGCCGTACGGGCCGCGCAACAGCAGCACGGGCAGTTTGGCTTCGGGGTGTTCGCCCAGTTCGACTCTGGCCGAGGCGTCGTCCTGCGATTCGCCGTTCAGGCTGCGCTTGTATTTGCACTCGGGGTAGTCGGTGCAACTGATGAAGCTGCCGTATTTGCTTAGCTTCTTGGCGAGCGGTTTGCCGCATTCCGGGCAGGCTTCGTCGAGCAATTCCACTGGGCGGTCGATGCTGGCTTTTTCCTTGATGAGCACGGAGAAGCCTTTCCAGAATTCATCCATCACGCCGATCCAGTCGCGCTTGCCTTCGGAAACTTCGTCCAGTTCGTCTTCGAGGTGCGCGGTGAAACCGTAATCGACATAGCGGGTGAAATGGTCGGTGAGGAAGCGCGTGACGACGCGCCCGACATCGGTCGGGACGAAGCGTTTCTTGTCCAGAACCGCGTATTCTCTGGCTTGCAGCGTGGAGATGATGGTCGCGTAAGTGGATGGTCGGCCGATGCCGTACTCTTCCAGCGACTTGACCAGGCTGGCCTCTGAGAAGCGCGGCGGCGGCTGGGTAAAGTGCTGTTCGCCGTACAGTTTGTCGACCGGTAGCACATCGCCTTCGGCCAGCGGCGGCAGCTTGCCGCCTTCCTCTTCCTCTGCGTCATCGACGTCTTCCATGTATACGCCGATGAAGCCGGGGAACACCAGCACTTGGCCGGAAGCGCGGAACAGTGTGGTGTCGCCGCCGAGGCGGATGTCCACGCTGACGGTGTCGAAGCGCGCCGGAGTCATCTGGCACGCAAGCGTGCGCTTCCACACCATCTCGTAGAGGCGCGCCTGGTCGGCGGTCAGGTGGTCGCGGATGCTGTCCGGCGTGCGCAGGATCGAGGTCGGGCGGATCGCCTCGTGCGATTCCTGCGCGTTCTTGGTCTTGCTCTTGTAGGCCGGTTGCGTGGACGGCAGATATTCCGCCGAAAAATTATCCTTGATGTAGTCGCGGATTTCCTGCACCGCTTCCTTGGCCAGCGACACCGAGTCGGTACGCATGTAGGAGATCAGGCCGACCGTTTGGCCGCCGATGTCCACGCCTTCATACAGCGACTGCGCGGTGCGCATCGTGCGGTCGGCGGTCATGCCGAGCTTGCGCACCGCCTCCTGTTGCAGCGTGGAAGTGGTGAACGGCGCGGCGGCATAGCGCTGCTTGGCTTTCTTTTCGACGCGCACCACCTTGGGCGGCAGCTTGGCGTCGTTGAGCTTGGCGAAAATCGCGTCGTATTCGGCCTGGCTGCCGATGCTGAGCTGTTCGAGCTTCCTGCCCTGGTACTGGAACAGCTTGGCGCTGAACGGCTGGTGATTTTTGTGACTGTCCAAGTGCACGGTCCAGTATTCCTGGGTCTTGAACGCCTCGATCTCCAGCTCGCGCTCGACGATCATGCGCAGCGCGGGACTTTGCACACGGCCTGCGGACAGGCCGGGGCGGATCTTGCGCCACAGCAGCGGCGACAGGTTGAAGCCGACCAGATAGTCCAGCGCGCGCCGTGCCTGCTGCGCATTCACCAGCGGCATGGAGATTTCGCGAGGGTGAGCGACCGCTTCGCGCACCGCCGTCTGGGTGATTTCATAGAACACCACGCGTTGCATGTTCTTGTTCTTCAGGCCGCGCTTGGCCTTGAGCAACTCGGAAATATGCCAGGCGATCGCCTCCCCTTCGCGATCCGGATCGGGTGCCAGCAGGATGTTGTCGGCCAGCGCGGCGGCTTTCGCGATTGCATCGACATGCTTGCTGTTGCGCGCGATGGTCTCGTACTGCATCGCAAAATCATTCTCGGTATCGACCGCGCCGGTCTTGGGCACCAGGTCGCGCACATGGCCGAACGAAGCGAGGACTTCAAAATCCTTGCCCAGATATTTTTTGAGGGTCTTGGCCTTGGCCGGGGATTCGACGATCAGAAGATTGGTTGCCATGCGTGGGGATCGGGGTTTAATGAAGTTGCGTGGAATGTAACGGGGAGAGCAATTCTTCGATCAACAGCGGATCAAGATTCTGATGGCGATTCCACAACACCATCAGCATGATCAGCTTGAGCTTGTCCAGCCCGAGATTTTCCTGTTGCAGCGCGACGGCGCGGTCGATAATGATCTCGCGTTCGACGGCGGAAATCATGTGTTGTTGTTCGGCGAACAGCAAGAATTGGCGCGCTTCGAGACTGACGCGCTGCAGCTCCAGTTCGGCAAAATGGCGCAGTCCGGTATGTTCGAGGCTGGCCGGGTAATTATCGGGATTTTGTTGTTGCAGCGCGGACAACCAGGTCAGCGCTTCGCTGATTTCTTCGCCTTCGAAGCCGGCGGCAGAGAGTTTGCGCGACAGCTTGTCCGGCTCCGGATAGCTGCCCGCGTCAAAGTAACTTTCAAACAAGTACATCAGTATTTCGAACATGATTTGTGTGGTGTTTAATGAATTCGTTGATACAAGCCACCGGGTAACGCGCTGATGCGCCCCTCCAGTTCGAGAGCCAACAGCATGGCGGATAGCTCCGCTATCGTCAAGCCGCAGCGGATACTGAGCGTATCCAGACCCACCGGATCGAAGCCCAGATGCCCAAGCAGCACGGGCTCTGCGCCCTGATTTTTCGCGCTTTCGGCGGATGCGATCACCAAGCCACTCAATTCCTCCAGAATATCCTGTGCGGACTCAACCAATTTCGCGCCTTGCTTGAGCAGCGCGTGGCAGCCCTTGCTTTGCGGCGAGTGTATTGAGCCGGGGATAGCGAACACATCCCTGCCCTGTTCCAATGCAAGTCGCGCGGTAATCAGCGAGCCGCTTTGCAGCGACGCTTCCACCACCAGGCAGCCGGCGCTCATGCCGCTGATGATGCGGTTGCGGCGCGGAAAATTGGTGGCCAGCGGTGGTGTGCCGAGCGGAAATTCGGAGACCAGCGTGCCTTGTTGTGCGAGCAAGTGTGCAAGGTCACGATTGGCAGAGGGATATATTTTATCCAAACCCGTGCCGACCACCGCAATGCTGCTGCCCCGCCCGCGTAGCGCACCGCGATGGGCGGCTGCATCAATACCATGCGCCATGCCGCTGATAATGCACAGCCCGGAATCGCTCAGCGATTTGGCAAACGCTTCGGCGTTGTTGATGCCTTGCGGTGTGGCGTTGCGACTGCCGACAATGGCCAGCCCGGATTGATTCAGTAAATCGAGCCTGCCTTTTACATACAGCAACAGCGGCGGATCTGGAATATTCAGCAAAGATTGCGGATAATCGGTGTCGGCAAGCGTGACAATGCGGTTGTTTTGATCCTCCAGCCAGGCCAGCGCAGGAGCAATCAGATCGTCAACGATACCTTTGCTGATTTCCGCAGCAACATCCGCTTTGACGACAGGCTTAAGCGAGCTGGCCGATGTGGAGAAAACCGCCTCCGGTGAACCAAACTCCATCAGCAGGCGGCGCGCGCTTTCGCCGCCCAAGCCCCGTATCAGACTTAGTGCCAGCCAAGCCTTGAGCGAAGCATCAATATTCATTAACTCAGGGGGTTTGCGCGCGATCCAGCAACTGCACCGGCAAACGGGTTTGCATCACCAGCGCGTATGACACTTTATCGAACACGCGGAATACGAATGCCAGGCCATAGCGTTCATCCGGCAGGGTGAGATTCTCGCCTTCATTTTTCACGATCTCGCCCTTGTGATACAGAGCCAGCACATGACCGATTTCCAGTCCGTCGCGTTTACCTTTGTTCAGCGTGATAACAGTATTTTGGCCAGCCTGTGAAACGCCGCCGTACACCGAAATAACTTGCGCAGCAATGCTGCTTTCAGGGGCGCGTGGCAGGTAGGTGCTCGCCGTGTCACCGGATGGAGCAACCAGGCGATCACCTTGATTGATTTCTTGCACGGAACGCGTGATCAGGACGGTGCTGATATCGGCAAAGTTGGTTACTTCAACATTACCAAGATAGATGGCCTCGATACCAAGCGATTCTTTGGTGTCCGGATCGACAAAAGTCTTGCCCGGGCGATAAACCTGCCATTTGTTGCCTTTGTCCGAGGCCAGTCCTTTCACGAAGCCGATATCGTGCGCGCCAAGTTCCACGCGTCCTTCGCGTGCGCCAATCAACACCGGGGCATCTTTTAACGCACCCTCTTCAATGACCAGCGGCTGGCTTAGAAACGGGGCGATGGCATTGGCGGGAATGCTCGGGATGGCATCATGCGTACTATGGCCTTCGCGCACCTTGGGGGAAAGCTTGATGACGCCGTCAGAACTGCCCGTACTGTCGGCGGTCTGGCCAATGCGCAATGTTCCGGTAGTGCGATCCAAAATGATTACATCCCCCGGATAAATCCAGTGCGGGTCTTTGATGGAATCTTTGTTTACTCGCCAAATATTCGGCCATTTCCACGGATCCTTAAAGAACTTGCCGGAGATGTTCCACAAGGTATCGCCTTTGACGACAACGTGCCGATCCGGCGCGTCACTACGCGGCTCCGGGCGAGTATCAGGCTGGACGGCAAGGGCCAGGACAGGCAATAAAAAGCAAATCAGCGATATAATCTTGCGCATGGAAAACTCCGGCAGAGTCAATGTAGAAGGTACGCGATGTTACTGCGTTGCTTTAAATTCTGCATCTAGTCACCTAAATTAGCAAGCATTTGTGAATCAATCCAATAATTCCAGTTGTGGGGGGCGGGGTGTTTTGCTAGAATTGCGCCCTCAATTTTTTGGTAGAAGGTAGTTTGTTCATGACAACTGTACGTGTTAAAGAAAATGAGCCGTTTGAAGTTGCAATGCGTCGTTTCAAGCGTTCCGTGGAAAAGACTGGCTTGCTGACTGATTTGCGTGCCCGCGAATTTTATGAGAAGCCCACCGCAGAGCGTAAGCGCAAGCTGGCTGCCGCCGTGAAGCGGCATTACAAACGTCTGCGCAACCAAACGCTCCCTCCCAAGCTCTACTAACTCAAAACGCCCTTTTGGGTGCAGCGGTTGGTTACCACATGAGCCTCAAGCAGCAAATCACCGAAGACATGAAAACCGCGATGCGCGCCAAGGATGCGGCGCGCCTCGGGGCTATCCGCCTGCTGCTCGCTGCGATGAAGCAGCGCGAGGTGGACGAGCGTATCGAGTTGTCGGATGCGGACGTGGTCGCCATCATCGAAAAGATGAACAAGCAGCGGCGCGACTCCATCAGCCAATATGAAGCGGCTGGCCGTCAGGATCTGGCGGATGTCGAGAAGTTCGAGATGAGCGTGCTGGCCGCCTACATGCCGCAACAGCTCAGCGAAGCCGAAGTCGCCGCAGCCGTGACCGAAGCGATTGCCGCGACTGGCGCGGCCAGCCCGCAAGACATGGGCAAAGTGATGGGCGTGCTCAAAGCCAAATTGGCCGGACGTGCCGACATGGGCAAGGTCTCCGCACTGATCAAGGCGCAACTCAGCAAGTAATTCCCGGTTAACCGTTCCGTCGGCGCATTGCCGGCAGAGATGAAAGGTGCGGGCTTGATTCCGAAAAGTTTTATTCAGGACCTGCTCAATCGCCTCGATATCG
>JAHFRA010000068.1 GCA_023259035.1 Gallionella sp. | reverse complement strand
ACCGCATAAACAGCAAACCTGCAAATTGAACGAGGCGCAAGCGGTGTGCTAAAATTCTTGCCACAATCGGGTGGTTAGCTCAGCGGTAGAGCACTGCCTTCACACGGCAGGGGTCACTGGTTCGATCCCAGTATCACCCACCATCAAATCCATTACTTATGTTTTCACGCTGGTCTCCGGTATAAAACTTGTATAAAACAAGTTCACCCATAAGAAGCTGCCCAGTATGCGCCAAGTTGCGTTGCGAGCGCCTGGTTGATAGCTAAGGACGTCTGTGAATGCACTGCCGGTTGTGCCAAAATTGTGCCATGGTCGAAGAAGTCAGGCACGCCCTCCTCTTTCATTTTACCGCCTGAGCTTTGCTCAAGTGCTAATGCAATAGGTCAACTGGTAGCCAAGCATCTTTAACGGGGCGTAACTATGAAACAGCTTGCTTTAGCTTTGGTGCTGACAGCCGTCAGCGGCAGCGCGGCGGCGGCGTGGACGGATGCAGGTGTGAATAACGAACTCATGGCTGGATACGTTGACCGCGACACTATTACTCACACGGGCTACTCGGTGATGATGTGGAATTTATTAGACTTTAAGACGGCGCAAGTAGCTCCCAGCGGCGAACTGTTTTGGTCGACAATGTCCCTGTACGAGTTCGATTGCCAAAAAGAGGAGCGGCGGTTGATGGCTTTTTCATGGCGCTCTGGTCACATGGGTCTCGGAACTGTTGTTCACACCGAGTCAACACCCTCCTCAAAGTTTACACCAGTTGCCCCCGAGACGGTTGCCGCGGTTATGTTGCAGATTGCCTGTGGCAAGAAACAAGCCGCGCAACAGGCACAGTCTAATCCGCTGCAAGATGCCGTTAAAACGTTTAATTCTGAGGCTGATGCAACGTGTCGAGACCCAGCGTTGCAGCCGTACTTCGTCAAGTCGCCTTGTGACATATTCAACGCGACATTGGAACAGCTAAGTGATTCGTCGAAAATCAACGACGAGCAGAAAGCTGCCTTACAGAAAGCGCGAGCGGCATTTACCGACGCAAGCAAGAAACTCATTCAGGCTTACCGACAGTACGGTGGGCAAAAGGGCAACGAAACTGCTTCGTTGCTCGAGAAAACAGATGGACAGTCAGATGCGAATCAGCTTGATTTGTACTCCGGAAAAATTACATGGGGAGAATACAATCGTCGTCGTAAAGATTCGAATGTTCAGTTGCGCGACCAATATAACGATATATGGCAATCGGAGTAGCGACAAGGAAGGATTTATCCCTGTCGTCGGGGTCACATACCATTTTCAATCGTTGCCTCCACCATGCTTGCCCCCTCAATAAAAAATTCTTCGCTTACCGTTTGTGGCAGTAAGGCGACATTCGCGAATGACCGCTTTCGACCCAAAGCGGTCATTCGTGCCTATCGCGACGACAGAGATTAACGGTTGAGCTGTGTGGTGCCGGCCACTCAAGCCTTCGCCAGGTGCTCCGTGAGGCGTTCCAAGCTTTGCGCCCAGCCCTCGATCATACCCATCTTCAGCATCGCGCGCGAATCGCGACCGACTCGAAGTGAGTCCGGATCGATTCGCTTGTCCCGCCACCGCTAAGCGTGCCCTCTTTGCCGGCTTGGCGGCGCTGTTAATCACCGCGCCAGCGTTTGCCAAAGGTAGCCGCATAGGGGGCTATGATACTGACGATAACTCTTGACACTGATGCCTAAACAATACGATTCGGCCGACTACCACGCCATTTAGCAGCCCCTCGTAAACGTGCGAGTCAGTCAAGCCAACATGAAGCATTTTGCCCCGCTTCCACGTCTGATCTTTCCACTCTGGTTTTTCGTGCTCGTATTTGCTTGTGTTCATTTGTCGCAGCTTGCTTCGTCAGCCTGTTGCTTCGGTTTCGCACCGTCCGGCTCCTTGTAATCACCGATGACGCCTTTCACGGGGCAGACTGTAAATGCCGGACATTTCTTGCATCCGACTGCTATGGCGATGGGACACAGTGTCATATCATTTCTCTGGTATTCGGTGTTTGCGAGGTGGGAACATAGATAGTAGCACGCATCGCCTTAAGTAGTTCCCGTACTTCCTTCAGCTCGCGCATCTTGTCCTTAGTGTTCCTGCCGTGAATGATCGGCCTGCCGGTAGATCTAACGACGTGAGCTATTGCTAATTATCCAGAATAAGCAGAGGCTGTTTACTCCTATTCGCATAGCTACTAGTGAGGGCCGCATGAACTACGATCCGATACGATTCTGTTTCGAGTGCCAGAAGCTGAAGCCGACGAAAGGTTTTAGGCCACTATCTCGTGAGCCGCGTTACCGGCGCTTGGTCTGTGCCGAGTGCTTCGACAAGGTGGAAGCAATTAGGAAGGAGCGCCGTGCGCAAGCCATTAATTCTACTAGTCGTGACTTGACTGAGTAATGCCCGGAATGTTTCGGTGCCATTAGATGCTCAGCCTAATACTGTCGACCATTGCATTTTTCATTGCGAGCTACCTGATCAAGCAGTATATGGATGACGTAAATATGCCGAAAGGCTTCACGCGAAGCACACTCATATTTAGTCTCGCGTTGGCCATCGCTTACGGTGTAGCGGTTGTGGTGGACTGGGTAGCCTCTTGATGTTATGTCGGTGCCGCCTCTCCCACGGCGGCAGCGAAACCAAGTATAGTAAACGCGCCCACGTCGGGATCGTTTTTGTGTATTAGAACATACCGGGCTAGCGGAGGACGTCAGCGGATTAAGCTCATGAACACCTCGGTGAACGACCTGCTGGAAAATGTGCCGTTGTTTTCCGGCTTGCAGGATGAAGAGCTGACAACGATGTCGCGTGCCACTGTGGCGAAAAATTTTGCCAAGCACGCCATCATCATGCGCGAGGGTGACAAGACTGATGCGCTTTACCTCATCACCTCCGGCAAGGTGAAGGTGGTGTTAAGTACCGGCGGTGGCAAAGAGGTCATTCTGGCCATGTTGGGCAAAAGCGAGCTTTTCGGAGAAATGTCGCCGCTGGACCAACCGCCCCGCTCTGCCGATGTGGTGGCCATGGAACCCACCCAATTGTTGGTGATCTCAAAGACGGATTTCATAAACTGTCTTGCACATAACCCGCAAATGGCATTGAAGATCATGCAGGGGCTGATTCAGCGGTTGCGCAACGCCGATAGACAAATCCAAAGTCTCGCGCTGATGAATATTTACGGTAGAGTAGCACGTACCCTGCTCGAATTAGCCAAACCTGAAGGCGGTAGATTGGTAGTTGGCGAAAAACTCTCGCAACAAGATCTTGCCGACATGATAGGCGCTTCACGCGAGATGGTGAGCCGTATATTTAAAGACCTTTCGCACTCCGGGTATATCCGCTTTGAAGGCAGAAAAATTATAGTCAATGAGGGGTTGCCGGGGAAGCCTGCAAGCGCTGCTAAATTGTGACGCAGCATGAGCACGTTGTGTCCAGTTGATCCTGTACGGCGCATGATCACCTGTGTGGCACCCTCAATGCTCATGCGTGTCCAGATTCGCCCCGGGCGGGGAGCCGATGGAGGCCCGAACCCCTCAGGTTATTCGATTGATCTGACCTCTTGCCAGTGTCCGCTCCTGGCCGAAAGCAGACTTTCGCAAATGACTGCTTCCGACCGAAAGCGGTCATTCTTGCTGACGCGTTATCCGCCGGTCCCAGGTTCGAGCCTTACTTCAGGAGTCAATGAAGGCTCGCACGCTTGCGTATCGAAGGCT
>JAHFRA010000024.1 GCA_023259035.1 Gallionella sp. | reverse complement strand
GGGCCGGTGACACGCGAGTTGCGTACCGAGAAGTTCATGAAGATCGTTTCGCTGGCACCTGAAGTGCTGTAAGCGGCAATAGATCGAGTCGAGGAAAATCATGCGCAAGATCAAGAAAAACGATGACGTTATCGTAATTGCAGGTAAAGACAAAGGTAATCGCGGCAATGTGCTGCGCGTGCTGGGTGATCACCTGCTGGTGGGCGGCATCAATAAAGTCAAGAAGCACCAGAAGCCTAACCCGACAAAGGGGTTGACTGGCGGGATCGTGGAGAAAGAATTGCCGATTCATATTTCGAATGTGGCGATTTACAACGCGGCTGCCAAGAAGGGTGATCGGGTTGGTATTAAAACGCTGGAAGACGGACGCAGGGTTCGCGTGTTCAAGTCCAGCGGCGAAATGATTGAAGCTAAGGGGTAAGGCATGGCTCGTTTGTATGAATTTTACAAAGACAAGGTCGCCAAGGATCTGATGAAGCAGTTTGGCTACACTTCGGTTATGCAAGTGCCGCGCATCGAAAAAATCACCCTGAACATGGGTGTCGGTGAGGCGGTGGCAGACAAGAAGGTGATGGAGTTTGCGGTCGGCGATATGCAAAAGATTTCCGGTCAAAAGCCGGTGGTTACGATGTCCAAAAAATCCATCGCCGGCTTCAAGATTCGCGAAGGTTATCCGGTCGGCTGCAAGGTTACTTTGCGTAAAGAGCGTATGTACGAGTTTCTGGATCGCTTGATTTCTGTCGCGATTCCGCGCATCCGTGATTTTCGCGGCATCTCCGGCAAGTCTTTTGACGGTCGTGGCAACTACAACATGGGCGTGAAAGAACAAATAATCTTTCCGGAAATCGAGTATGAAAAGATTGATGCGTTGCGTGGCATGAACATTACCATCACCACCTCCGCAAAGACTGACGAAGAGGCTAAGGCTCTTCTGATGGCATTCAAACTCCCGTTAAAGAAATGAGGGGATACTAATGGCTAAGATGGCAGTGATTAACCGTGAACTAAAACGCCGCGACACCGTGAAGAAGTTTGCGGCCAAGCGTGCAGAATTGCTGGCAGCAATTTCTAACATGAAGCTTGGCGAGGAAGAGCGTGCCGCTGCACGCCTGAAGCTGCAGGCTTTGCCGCGTAATTCCAGTCCGGTTCGCCTGCGCAACCGTTGTGCATTGACGGGTCGCCCGCGCGGTACATATAGAAAGTTCGGTTTGGGGCGTACCAAAGTGCGTGAATTCGCAATGCGCGGTGAAATACCCGGTATCGTTAAGGCCAGCTGGTAGGAGAAATTATATGAGTATGAGTGATCCGATCTCCGACATGTTGACACGCATTCGCAATGCGCAGATGGCGGAAAAAACTTCAGTGATAATGCCCTCTTCTAAATTGAAGGTGGCAATTGCCGAAGTATTGAAGGACGAGGGTTATGTGGATAACTTCAGCATCATTAAAGGCGAAGGTGGCAAAGCTACGCTGGAAATTGGTCTGAAGTATTACAGTGGTCGTCCGGTAATCGAAAAAATTCAGCGGATCAGCCGTCCGGGTTTGCGTATATACAAGGGTTCCGAAGATATCCCCAAGGTGATGAACGGCTTGGGTATCGCTATCGTTTCCACTTCCAAAGGTTTGATGACCGACCGCAAAGCGCGCGCCAATGGTATTGGTGGTGAAGTGCTGTGCGTAGTCGCGTAGTGAGGTAAGCATGTCTAGAGTCGCCAAAAATCCTGTCGTTGTGCCGAGTGGTGTTGAAATCACGCTGGCTACAGGCGAAATTTCGGTAAAGGGCCCGATGGGTACCCTTAAGCAAGCTTTGTCGGGTAATGTGAGCGTGGTGCGTGAGGGAGACAGTTTGTTGTGTAAGGCGCAAAACGACTCTGCTCAAGCGGATGCGATGTCCGGTACGATTCGTGCGCTGCTGGCCAATATGATGCAGGGTGTGAGCAAAGGTTTTGAGCGCAAGCTGAGCCTGGTTGGTGTGGGTTACCGCGCGCAAGCCGCTGGTGATACTTTAAATCTGACTTTGGGGTTTTCTCATCCGGTCGTATACAAGATGCCTGCCGGTATCAAGGTCGAAACCCCGACGCAAACTGAAATCGTATTAAAGGGCACCGATAAACAACGTGTCGGACAAGTTGCCGCTGAAATTCGCGCTTTCCGCGAACCTGAGCCATACAAGGGCAAGGGTGTGCGCTACAGCGATGAAGTGGTGATACTGAAAGAAACCAAGAAGAAATAATTGAGGCGGATATGTTGAACAAGAATGAATCCCGTCAGCGCAGGGCACGCAAAACCCGTGCACGCATTGCTGAGAAAAAAACAGTACGTTTGGCCGTCCACCGGACCAACTTGCATATTTATGCTCAAGTGCTGTCCGCTTGCGGCACTAAGGTGCTGGCAAGCGCATCCAGTTTAGAGGCGGAGGTGCGCAAGGATTTGGCGAATGGCGGCAACAAGGCTGCTGCGGCAGTGATTGGCCAGCGTATTGCCGAGAAAGCAAAGAGCGCGGGTATTACCCAAGTTGCATTCGATCGTTCCGGTAATCGATATCATGGCCGTGTCAAGGCGTTGGCTGAAGCCGCGCGCGAACATGGCCTGCAGTTCTAATTGGAGTTGAGTGATGGCTAAGCCGCAAGGAAAAATGCAACAACAGGAAGCTCGCGATGATGGCATGATCGAAAAAATGATCTCCGTGAATCGTGTCACCAAAGTGGTTAAGGGTGGTCGTATTATGGGTTTCGCTGCGCTGACCGTAGTCGGTGATGGCGATGGTCGTGTGGCGATGGGCAAGGGCAAGTCCAAGGAAGTGCCGGTTGCAGTGCAAAAAGCCATGGAAGAGGCGCGCCGTAATCTGGCTAAAATAAGTTTGAAAAATGGCACGTTGCATCACACGGTGATTGGCAAGCATGGCGCGGCTAAAGTGCTGATGCAACCGGCATCGGAAGGCACCGGAATTATTGCCGGTGGCGCGATGCGCGCGGTTTTCGAGGCGGTCGGAGTACGCGACGTGCTGGCCAAGTGTATCGGCTCAAGCAATCCTTACAACGTGGTGCGCGCCACGCTAAATGGTTTGAAGGCGTTGAATTCACCGTCCGAAATTGCAGCCAAGCGCGGCAAGAGTGTTGACGATATTTTGGGGTAAGCCATGACGCAAGCTAAAACAATCAAAGTGACACAGATCAAGGGGTTGATTGGTACCAAACAATCGCATCGCGATACTATTCGCGGCTTGGGCCTGCGCCGTATTAACCATACCGTGCAACTGGAGGACACACCATGCGTGCGCGGTATGATCAACAAAGTGTTTTACTTGGTTAAGTGCGAGGCATAACAAATGCAACTCAATAATATTCAATCTGCACAAGGTGCCAAGCACAGCAAGCGCCGCGTTGGTCGCGGTATCGGTTCCGGTTTGGGCAAGACCTGCGGTCGCGGCCACAAGGGACAGAAATCCCGTGCTGGCGGTTTCCATAAGGTTGGCTTTGAAGGCGGCCAAATGCCGCTGCAGCGCCGTTTGCCAAAGCGGGGTTTTGTATCGCTGACCCGTTATGATACAGCGCAAGTGCGTTTGTCTGATTTGCAGAAGTTGCCGGTTGACAGCATTGATTTATTGGCGCTAAAACAGGCGGGCGTAGTCCATGCTGGTGCATTGACTGCGAAAGTCATTTTGTGCGGTGAAATTTCCCGTGCCGTGAAGTTGTGTGGACTGCTGGCAACCAAGGGTGCTCGTGCAGCGATTGAAGCCGCTGGCGGCAGCATTGTTGAGTAAGGTTAGTGCGTGAATAAAACTGCTGCTAAGGGCGTAGCTAAAAGCAAATACGGCGACTTGGGCCAACGTCTTTGGTTCTTGCTGGGCGCGTTGATTGTATATCGCATTGGTGCGCATATTCCGGTGCCGGGCATTGATCCGACGGTGTTGGCGGATTTGTTCAAGTCGCAAAAGAATGGCATTTTGGGCATGTTCAACATGTTCTCTGGTGGCGCGTTGTCACGCTTTACAATCCTCGCCTTGGGAATCATGCCGTACATTTCTGCATCGATCATTATGCAGTTGGGCGCGATTGCAGTTCCGCATCTTGAGCAGTTGAAGAAAGAAGGTGAAGCGGGTCGCCGCAAGATGACCCAATACACCCGTTACGGAACGTTGGCTTTGGCTATATTCCAGGCGTTTGGCATTTCGGTGGCGCTGCAGGCGCAACCCGGCCTGGTGCCGAATCCGGGCGGAATGTTCCAGATGACCACAATGATTACGTTGGTGACTGGCACGATGTTTCTGATGTGGCTGGGCGAACAGATTACCGAGCGCGGTTTGGGTAACGGTATTTCGTTGATCATATTTGCAGGTATCGCGGCAGGGTTGCCGCGCGCGATCGGTAGCACTTTGGAGTTGGCGCGTACCGGTGCGTTTTCGATTCCCTTGGTGTTGTTTCTTGTGATAGGGGCTTTTGCTGTTACGGCCTTGGTGGTTTTTGTCGAGCGGGGGCAGCGCAAGATATTGGTGAACTATGCCAAACGTCAAGTTGGCAACAAGGTCTATGGCGGACAAAGTTCCCATCTGCCGTTGAAGATCAATATGGCGGGCGTGATTCCGCCGATTTTTGCATCCAGTATTATTTTGTTCCCCGCGACGATAGCGGGTTGGTTCGGTAGCGGGCAGGGTATGACTTGGTTGAAGGACGTCAGCGAGAAACTGTCTCCCGGTCAACCGATATACGTGATGATATATGCTTCGGCGATTGTGTTTTTCTGTTTCTTTTATACCGCGCTGGTATTTAGCCCGAAGGAGACAGCGGACAACCTGAAGAAGAGCGGAGCATTTTTGCCCGGAATACGCCCCGGCGAGCAAACTGCACGCTATGTTGAAAAGATTATGTTGCGCTTGACCATGGTTGGCGCGGTGTACATTACATTGGTTTGCTTGTTGCCAGAATTTTTGGTGGTGAAGTGGAATGTGCCGTTTTACTTTGGAGGTACATCGCTGTTGATTCTGGTGGTTGTAACAATGGATTTCATGGCACAAGTGCAGTCTTACTTAATGACGCATCAGTATGAAAATCTGCTGAAAAAAGCCAATTTCAAGGGCGGGTTAGCACGCTAATGGCCAAAGAAGATGTGATTCAGATGGCGGGTGAGATAGAGGAGTCGTTGCCTAATGCGACGTTCCGAATCAAGCTGGAAAATGGTCATGTGGTGTTGGGTCATATCTCGGGAAAAATGCGTATGCACTACATTCGGATACTGCCCGGCGATAAAGTGAACGTGGAGCTGACACCGTATGACTTGAGCAAGGCGCGAATTGTTTTCCGCGCCAAATAATTGAGCGAATGAGGAGAAGAAAATGAGAGTCCAGGCATCGGTAAAAAAGATATGTCGTAACTGCAAAATTGTTATTCGTAAACGCGTGGTACGCGTTATTTGCACGGAACCGAGACACAAGCAACGCCAAGGCTAATTGAATGAAATTAGAGCTCGGTGATACAATTCACAACTCACTAAGATAGGGTAGCTGCATGGCACGTATTGCAGGGGTCAACATCCCCAATCATCAACACGCTGTGATTGCCTTGACTGCAATCTATGGTATCGGGCGTACACGTTCGCAACATATTTGTTCTGCGGCTGGTGTGAATGCAGCCACCAAGATGAAAGATTTGACCGACGCAGAAGTGGAAAAACTGCGCGAACAAGTCGCAAAAATCGCAGTTGAGGGTGATCTGCGCCGCGAAGTGACCATGAGCATCAAGCGCCTGATGGATCTGGGCTGCTATCGCGGTGTGCGCCATCGTCGCGGTTTACCATGTCGCGGCCAGCGCACTCGCACCAACGCACGTACCCGCAAGGGGCCGCGCAAGGCGATTGCCGGAGCCAAGAAGTAAGTTTGCTATAACGCTTTAAAGGATTAGATATGGTTAAGCCAAGCACGAAGGTGCGCAAGAAAGTCAAAAAGAACGTAGCCGAAGGGATTGCGCACGTTCACGCGTCCTTTAACAACACCATTGTGACTATTACTGACCGCCAGGGTAACACTTTGGCGTGGTCTACCAGCGGTGCAAATGGTTTTAAAGGGTCACGCAAGAGCACTCCGTTTGCAGCGCAGGTTGCGGCTGAATTGGTGAGCAAGGCAGCCGTCGAATGCGGTGTTAAGAACCTTGAAGTACGCATCAAGGGACCCGGTCCAGGCCGTGAATCAGCAGTGCGCGCGTTGAACGCGGCTGGCTTTAAGATCACCAGCATTTCTGATATTACGCCGATGCCACACAACGGTTGCCGCCCGCCTAAAAAGCGTCGTATCTAATTTTGGGAGTTGATCTTGGCTAGAAATCTTGATGCAAAATGTCGTAAATGTCGCCGCGAAGGTGAGAAGCTGTTTTTGAAGGGTGAAAAATGTTTCACTGACAAATGCGCTGTTGAGCGCAGGGCCTACCCGCCCGGTCAGCATGGACAAAAGAAAAACACCCGTCTGTCTGAGTACGGCGGCCAGTTGCGCGAGAAACAAAAAGTGCGGCGTATCTACGGGGTGCTGGAAAAGCAATTTCGTCTGACCTACAAGCGCGCTGAAAGCCAGAGAGGCATTACCGGTGAAAGCCTGTTGCAACTTCTGGAATCGCGTCTGGATAATGTTTCTTACCGTATGGGTTTTGGCGCATCGCGTGCCGAGGCGCGTCAAGCGGTGCGCCACAATGCACTGTTGGTAAACGGCAAACGCGTAAATATTCCCTCCTATCAAGTGCGCCCCGGCGATGTGGTTGAAGTGGCCGAAAAATCCAAGACGCAGTTGCGCATTAAAGCGGCTCTGGCAGCGGCCGAACAGCGCGGTTTTCCGGAATGGATCGAAATGGATACCAAAGCGTTCAGGGGGACATACAAAGCCAAGCCGCAACGTGCCGAACTGCCTGCAACCATCAATGAACATCTTGTGGTTGAGTTGTATTCCAAGTAATCCAAGCGGAGTAGCGTATGCCTAAGAATGAATTTTTGAAGCCCCGCATCATTGACGTACAAAAGATTTCTGCTACCCAGGCCAAAGTGGTGATGGAGCCTTTTGAGCGCGGTTACGGCCATACACTAGGTAATGCATTGCGCCGTATCCTGTTGTCTTCCATGCCTGGTGCCGCACCGACCGAAGTAAAGATGGCTGGTGTATTGCACGAGTATGCGACCATTGACGGCGTGCAGGAAGATGTGGTGGACATTCTGTTGAACCTCAAGGGTGTGGTGCTGCGTTTGCACAATATGCAAGAGGTTGTGTTGACCCTTAAAAAAGAAGGTCTGGGCGTGGTGACGGCAGCCGACATCAGCGGCAATGCCGATGTCGAAGTAGTCAATCCCAATCACGTGATTGCACACCTGACCGCAGGTGGCAAGCTGGACATGCAGATCAAGGTCGAGCAAGGCCGTGGCTATGTTTCGTCTATCTCGCGCCAAGCCCCGAATGAAACCCGATCAGTGGGCCATATCGCGCTGGATGCGTCATTTAGCCCGGTTAGCCGTGTCAGCTATGCCGTTGAAAGCGCGCGCGTGGAGCAACGCACCGACCTTGACAAGCTGGTGATGCATATCGAAACCAATGGCGCTGTTGATCCTGAACAAGCGATCCGCAACGCAGCGCGTATTCTGGTCGATCAGTTCTCGGTATTTGCTGCGCTGGAAGGCACCGAGCCTATCGTTGAGAAGGTACAAACACCTAAAGTTGACCCGATTTTGTTGCGCCCTGTGGATGATCTGGAATTGACTCCGCGTTCATCCAACTGTCTCAAGGCACAAAGTATCCATTATATCGGCGATCTGATTCAGTACACTGAGAATGACTTGTTGCGTACCCCGAATTTGGGTCGCAAATCGTTGAATGAAATCAAGCAGGTTCTCGCCGAGCACAACTTGTCGCTGGGCATGAAACTGGAAAACTGGCCTGTCGCTGAAGTTTAGGCGCCAGGGCAACAACAGAAGTTTAAGAGAGGCAATCCATGCGTCACCGTTTAGGTTTAAGAAAACTCAACCGCACCAGCAGTCACCGTCTGGCGATGTTCCGCAACATGACCGTATCGCTGTTGCGTCATGAGCTTATCAAGACTACCCTGCCCAAGGCAAAGGAGTTGCGTCGTGTTGCAGAACCCATTTTGACGTTGGGCAAGACTCCGAGCTTGGCAAATCGTCGTCTGGCATTTGCTCGTTTACGTGATCGTGAAATGGTCACCAAGCTATTCGATGAACTCGGCCCACGTTATGCGGCACGTAACGGCGGCTACCTGCGCATCCTCAAGTTCGGATTCCGTCAAGGCGACAATGCTCCGATGGCTCTGATTGAGCTGATGGATCGCCCGGCGGAAGCCACAGCCGTTGATGTTGAGTAGATATAGCTGAGATGTTCCAGCATTAAACCGGAAGCCGGACACGTCCGGCTTCTTGCATTTTCAAACTTCTAATTTACTCTCCAGATCACTTCCGGGGTGCGCTCAAGAATGAGCTGGTTCATCATCGGCGCTACCGCACTCGAGCGCAGGCAATACAGGATACCGAGACATTGATGTCTGCTGCAACCGGCAGCGGAAACAGGCACGCCTCGGCCCACTGCTTTCACGCAGCGATATTATGAAAATCTGCTCGCTGTTTAACCCGTTTGACTCCACTATTGCCAACCGATCTCACTTCGCCGAGATAGATGGGTGAAGCGCGACGATATCTAACCTACTGCATTGCTTGTATTTGTGGGCAAGCGTGGCAACCTGCTAAAATATGCGACTTTTTGCACCTTCCCAATATCATCCATGTTACCTGTGACAAATACCATGACTGCGGCTGAACTCCGCGCCAGCTTTGGCTTGGCTGGAATTTACGGCTTGCGCATGTTGGGGTTATTTATCATTCTGCCGGTTTTTGCGCTGTATGCGGAACATCTGCCCGGCGGTGAAAGCCACTTGCTGATGGGCATCGCCCTCGGCGCTTACGGATTGACCCAGGCGATCCTGCAAATTCCCGCCGGCTGGTTGTCCGACCGTTACGGGCGCAAGCCGGTTATTTACGGCGGCTTGCTGATGTTCGCGCTGGGCAGCTTCATCGCCGCGTCGGCGGACAGCATTTATTGGGTAATCGCCGGTCGAGCCATTCAGGGCGCGGGGGCAATCAATGCCGCGGTGATGGCGCTGACCGCCGACCTGACGCGCGAGGAAGTGCGCACCAAGGCGATGGCGCTGATCGGCATGACCATCGGCGTTACGTTTTCGCTGTCGCTGGTTCTGTCGCCGGTGCTCAATGGCATTCTCGGCGTGCCCGGTATTTTTGCCATGACCGGCGTGCTGGCGTTGCTGGCGTTGCTGGTGGTGCACTGGGTAATTCCCGATCCGGTGCTGACGCGCTTCCACAGCGACACCGAGGCGAACAGCAAACGTCTCGGCGAGGTATTGCGCAACAAGGATTTGCTGCGCCTCGACTTGGGCATTTTCACGGTACATGCGGTTCTGATGTCGGTATTCATGCAGGTGCCTTTCCTGCTGCGGGCCGACGGGCTGGAGGTGGCGCAGCATTGGAAGGTCTATCTGCCGGTGATGTTCGCGGGCTTCGTGCTGATGCTGCCGCTGATCATCGTCTCGGAAAAGCTGGGCAAGGTGAAACAGGTGTTCGTGCTGGCCATCGCGCTGGCGGCGCTGGCGCAAACCATCCTGCTGTTTGCGCAACACAGCCTGTGGGGCCTGACCGCCGGGCTGTTGCTGTTCTTCACCGCGTTCAACGTGCTGGAAGCCAAGCTGCCCGCGCTGATCAGCATTATTGCGCCGTTGTCCGCCAGGGGTACCGCGATGGGCGTGTATAGCAGCGTGCAGTTTCTGGGCGCGTTCTTCGGCGCGTCGGTGGGCGGCGCGCTGATGCAGTTTGTCGGCGGCAATGCGGTGTTTGTGTTCGGCATCGCGCTGCTGATTTTGTGGCTGGCGGTGGCCTCCGGCATGCAGCCTCCGGCGGCGGTGCGCACCAGAATGTACCATTTGGCAGAAATAGATGACGCCGCTGCGGTAGAATTGCGCCAGCGTCTCGCGCAACTTTCCGGGGTGCGCGAAGTGATGGTGGTCGCAGCGGAGCGCTTGGCCTGCCTCAAGGTGGACAGGCATGGGTTTGACGAAGCGGCGGTGGAACAACTCGTGATGAAAGGAGCATGACATGTCGGTGAATAAGGTAATTTTAATAGGGCACCTCGGCAAGGATCCTGAAGTGAGATATATGCCCAACGGCGAGGCGGTTGCGAATGTGTCGATCGCGACCTCAGAAAACTGGAAAGACAAGAGCGGCGAAAAGCAGGAACGTACCGAGTGGCACAATCTGGTGTTCTATAAGCGGCTTGCGGAGATCGTCGGGGAGTACCTGAAGAAAGGTTCGCAGATTTATGTGGAGGGCAGGCTGCAAACCCGCAAGTGGCAGACCAAGGAAGGCCAGGATCGCTACACCACCGAAATAATTGTCAACGAAATGAACATGTTGGGCGGGAAGTCGTCTGGCGGCGGTAGTTTTGAAGTGGTTGAAAACAAACCGGCTGCATCTTCATCCGGCAGTACCGCTGCTCCTGTCAAGGCCGCACCAGCTACCAAGAGCAGTTTCGATAACTTTGATGATGACATTCCGTTTTAGGATATACCCGGCGGATTCAAGAAACAACCGCAACAGTTAATGTTTAGTTGCAGTCTGTCGTCGCCGCCTTTTCGGACAGGCGCGCGTTTCCAGCGAGTTGCGCAAGTGCGGCATCTTTGTTTCCCCGTCAGGGACTCTTCGACAAGAATCTTAGAGCGGGGTTATTGCGTCTTGCCAAGTTGAGTTTCACTCCACGGCGCTACCTTAAGTAGCAACAGCATCCCCGGTATTGCCAAGACTGCACACAGAAGGAAGAAGCCGTTCCATCCCATTTGTTCCACCAGCCAGCCAGCTGTGGCGTTGACGAAGGTACGCGGCATGGCGGCGAGGCTGGTGAACAGAGCGAATTGGGTGGCGGTATAGGCGGGGTGTGTGGTGTGCGCGATGTAGGCGACGAAGGCCGCCGTGCCCAGGCCGACGCCGAATGCTTCCAGACCGATCACGAACGCGAGTTGCGTCAAATGTAATGCAGTGGCCTCAACCTGTGATCCCTGCACTGCCAGCCAATAAAAACCAAAAATAGATACCACTTGCACCGCGCCGAACAGCCACAGCGCGCGGTTGATACCGAGCTTCAGCATCCAGATGCCGCCGAGCAGCGCGCCGATCACCGCCGGCCACAATCCGGCATTCTTGGCGATCAGACCGATTTGCGATTTGCTGAAGCCCATGTCGAGATAAAACGGTGTTGCCAATGCGGTGCACAGGCTGTCGCCGAGCTTATAGAAGAACAGGAACGCCAAGATCAGCAACGCGCTTTGCCAGCCGTTGCGCCCGACGAATTCGCGAAACGGTTCGATCACGGCGGCGCGTAGCGTCTTGGGCGCGTTGACCGCAAGCGGCTCGTTGACCAGCAGCGTCATCGCGATACCGGGCAGCATGAACAACGCGGTGATGAGGAACACCGTGCCCCACGGCAGGTGGTCGGCGAGGATCAGTGACAGCGATCCGGGAATCAGCCCGGCGATGCGGTAGGCGTTGACATGCACCGAATTGCCCAGCCCCAATTCGTTGTCCGACAGCAACTCGCGGCGATAGGCATCCAGCACGATGTCCTGCGTGGCGCTGAGAAAAGCCAGCAGCGTGGCAAGCAGCACGATGACGGGCAGATCGTTTTGCGGCGAGAAACCACCCAGCGATGCGATTACACCCAGCAGCGCAATTTGAGTAAGCAGCATCCAGCCGCGCCGCCTGCCCAAAGCGGGCACGACGTAACGATCCAGTAGCGGCGACCAGAGGAATTTCCAGGTGTAGGGAAACTGGATCAGCGCGAACGCGCCGATCACCTTGAGGTCGATATGTTCGGTGCGCAGCCATGCGGGAACCAGGTTGAGCAGCAGGTACAGCGGCAGGCCGGAGGTGAATCCGGTAAATACGCAGATCGCCATACGGCGGGTGAATAGTTGTTGCCAGACGGTCATTACAACGTTATCTTCCTAAAAAATGCCGTTCGCCATGAGATTCTTGTCGAAGGGGAGCGACTAACCACATTGCAAGAAGATGCTTCGACAAACTTGGTATGAACGGATTTATATTCCACGCTGGAACCGGTATACCGCCGTGCTGCCAAGCAAATTCGGCAGCACCCTCACTTCGCTTTCGCCGGTCATTACACGGCGCTCCAGTACCGCCACGTTAAAGTCGCGGCAGAACGTTTCGAAGTCGTTCAACGTGCACAAGTGCACGTTCGGCGTGTTGTACCACTGGTAGGGCAACTCGCTTGAAACCGGCATGTTGCCAAGCAGCACGTTGAGGCGGTTTTTCCAGTAGCCGAAATTGGGGAAGCTGACGATGCCTTCGCGTCCGACACGCAGCATTTCACGGATCAGCGGCTCGGTGTGGCGCGTGGCTTGCAGCGTCTGCGACAATATTACAAAGTCGAACGAACCGTCCTCAAAATCGGACAGGCCGGATTCGAGGTCATTCTGGATTACATTCACGCCATTGGCGATGCACGACACGATGTCGAGGTCGTTGATCTCCACGCCGTAGCCGCGCACCGAGCGCGTTTCCTTGAGGTAGCGCAGCAGGCTGCCGTCGCCGCAGCCGAGATCGAGCACCGACGCACCCTTGGGTATCCACGCGGCAATCGCGGCAAAATCCGGGCGTTCGGCGGCGAGCCGGGCAATGTTATTTTGCATCATGAGGCACGCTCGTGGCTGACGTTGTCGAGGTAGGCGCGCACCACGTCGAAGTAGTGCGGGTGTTCCATCAGGAACGAATCATGGCCGTGCGTCGAAGTGATTTCCGCGTAGCTGACATTGCGCCGGTTGTGCAGCAAAGGCCGCACAATTTCGCGCGAGCGCTCTGGCGAAAAACGCCAGTCGGTGGTGAACGAGATCACCAGAAAGCTCGCCTTGGCGCGCGCAAATGCACGATTCAAATCGCCGCCGAAATCATGCGCCGGATCGAAATAATCGAGCGCCTTGGTCATCAGCAAGTAGGTGTTCGCATCAAAGTAGGAAGCGAATTTGTCGCCTTGATAGCGCAGGTATGATTCGATTTCGAACTCTATGTCATAGCTATAACTAAATTCTCCCGACCTCAACTCACGCCCGAATTTATTCGCCATCGCATCATCGGACAGGTAGGTGATGTGCCCCAGCATGCGCGCCAGCCTCAGGCCGCGTGTCGGCACCACGTTGTGCTGGTAAAAGTTGCCGCCGTGAAAATCCGGGTCGGACAGTATCGCGCTACGCGCCACATCGTTGAACGCGATATTCTGCGCGGTGAGGTTTGGCGCGGCAGCAATCGCCAGTACATGGCGCACCCGATCCGGGAAGGTCAGCGACCATTGCAAAGCCTGCATCCCGCCCAGGCTGCCGCCGATCACCGCCGCGAATTGCCGGATGTCTAGCAAGTCGGCGAGGCGTGCTTGAGACTCCAGCCAGTCCTCCACCGTAATGACCGGAAAACTCGATCCATAAGGTTGTCCGGTTTCAGGATTAATTGAGGATGGCCCGGTCGAGCCGTGACAGCCGCCGAGATTGTTTACTCCAATCACAAAAAACTTGTCCGTATTGATCGGCTTGCCGGGGCCGATCATGTTGTTCCACCAACCGACATTTTCAGGTTCGTCCGCGTAACAGCCCGCAACGTGGTGATGTCCGGACAGCGCATGGCAAATCAAAATAGCGTTGGATTTGTCTGCGTTCAGCTTGCCATAGGTTTCATATACCAGCTCGTAATGCGGCAGCACCGCGCCGCTGCGGAAAACCAGCGGGGTATCGAAGATGGCGCGTTGCGCGCTGACGATGCCGACAGAATTGTTCAAAGTGGCTCCAAAATAAAAACCCGCTCAGCTTGCGCTAAAACGGGTTTGAAGTCGCTTTAGCTGGTATGTTTTAAGTGCCCCGCAAGCTGATGTCAAATCGGCACTGGTGAAACTACTAGCCATTCGACTAAACGAGCAAACAACACTCGTTAAGTCGCTGGTTATGGTGCGCAGTTTCCGCGTTTTGCGAATTGCTGTCAATTCAATATGTTTTAGGCGTTCAGCCGATCCAGCAACTCGCGAGTTCTGAGCGGGTCATCGGCGCGCAGAATTTTCTGCGTCAGCGCGACAATTTCCGGCAGGCTGGTGGTAAGCACGCGCTGCTTGATGCTCGGCACTTGTGCCGAGAACATCGAGAACTGGCGCAGCCCCAGGCCCAGCAGCAGCCGTGTGTAAACCAGTTCTCCGGCCATTTCGCCGCACACCGAAATTGGCACGCCGAGTTTGTTGGCGGTGCCGATGACGTGCGACAGCAAATTCAGCACGGCGGGGTGCAGCGGGTCATATAGATGCGCAACCTCTTCATCGGTGCGGTCGATGGCCAGCAAATACTGGATCAGGTCGTTGGTGCCGAT
The DNA here is from genome assembly GCA_023259035.1 of Gallionella sp. GTDB lineage: Bacteria > Pseudomonadota > Gammaproteobacteria > Burkholderiales > Gallionellaceae > Gallionella. The sequence continues at coordinate 25,502 of JAHFRA010000024.1, read as the reverse complement.
GGAGAGAAAATCCAGTTTTTTGGCGAACACATTCAGCGCCAGCGCGGCGGCGGGAATCTCGATCATGCCGCCGATCTTGACTTCGCGGTTGTATGGAATGCCATCGATGTCGAGGCTGTATTTTGCCGCCTCGATAAACAGCAGGGTCTGGTTAAGCTCGGACACGCAGGACAGCATCGGTATCAGTATCTTGACGTTGCCATGTTGCGCGGCGCGCAGCAGCGCACGCAACTGGGTACGGAACAACATCGGCTCGGCCAGACACAGACGGATTGCGCGCAACCCCAGCGCGGGATTGCTGGCGACGCGCTCCGCGCCCTTGAGCTGTTTGTCCGAGCCGAGATCAAAGGTGCGGATTGTGACGGGCTGTCCGTCCATACCTGCGGCGGTGGCGCGGTATGCTTCGAATTGTTCTTCTTCGCCCGGCAATTCGTCGCGATTGAGAAACAGGAATTCGCTGCGAAACAGGCCGATGCCGGTTGCGCCATTTTCTTTCACCTCGGCGACATCTTCCGGCTTCTCGATGTTGGCGAACAATTCGATGACGCTGCCGTCCAGCGTATTGGCGCGCGCGCTGCGCAGCCGTTTGAGTTTCTTGCGCTCCAGTTCCCATACGCTTTGGCGCAGCCTGTATTCGGCAAGTATCGATTTGTCCGGATTGACGATCAGCACGCCCTGTTCGCCGTCGAGAATCAGCAGGTCGTCTTCGCGGACCAGTTCACGGGCGTTGTGCAAACCCACCATGCACGGCGTGTTCAGGCTGCGCGCGACAATTGCGGTATGCGACGTCGCGCCGCCCGCGTCGGTAATGAACGCGGCGTATTGCTGCTGCTTGAACTGGATCAGGTCGGCAGGGCTTAAGTCATGCGCCACCAGAATCATTTCGACGTCATGGCGTGCCGGCGGTGGCTGGTGTCCGGGTTGTCCGAGCAGTTGCTTGAGCAGTCGCTCGGCGACTTGTTTCACATCCGTCTGCCGCTCGCGCAGATAGGCATCTTCAAATTCGTCGAATTGCGCAACTAGAGTTTCCGTCTGCGTTTTGAGCGCCCACTCGGCGTTGCAATGTTCGCGGGTAATCACGTCACGCGGCGCGGTGCTCAACAACGGATCTTCCAGAATCATCTGGTGCAATTCGAGGAAGGCATCGAACTCGGCCGCAGCGTGAATCGGACGATTGCTGCGCAGAATGGCAAATTCCTTGCGTGTGGCTTGCAAAGCCGCGTCAAAGCGCGCGATTTCCGCATCGAGAAATTGCTTTGGCAATACGTAATGCGCCACCTCCAGCGAAGTGTGCGAAACCAGATGCGCATGGCCGATGGCGATGCCGCTGGAGACAGCTATACCGTGCAGCGTAAAACTCACATGCACCCCGGCAAATCTACTGTGCAGCTCGATTCGCCCGCAAGGAGCAGGCCGGTGGGTACCCGGCCGCTGCGCAGCCACCCTTCCGCTCGCGGCGTTGCGCGGTGTTGGTTACGGCCACCGCTACGCGGTTTCGCATCGACTGCGTCGAGATGAGCCTGCACCGAAACTTCATTTTCACCGCCTCGCCTACCTGTTCGGTATGTGGCTGCGACGTAACCTGAAGGCAAGTCTCCGCCGAAACTCGCTGTGCTCGTTTTCTCGTTGCCCCGCCCCGCGCGCCTTGCACTCAAGCTGCTCGCCGCGGTTTTCCGGGGTGCACTCATCAAAATCATTCACCTTCTCCGAAGCGGTTGTCGATAAGATTCAAAATGGCCCGCATCGCAGCGGCCTCATCTTCACCTTCAATTTCGATGCCGATGGTCGTGCCCTTGGCGGCGGCCAACATCATTACACCCATGATGCTCTTCGCATTCACGCGGCGACTGTTGCGCGACAGCGTCACCTCACATTTGAAGCCGGAAGCGAGTTGTGTGAGTTTGGCCGAGGCGCGTGCGTGCAGGCCGAGTTTGTTGATGATCAAAGCGTCTTGTTGCAGCATCCTAATTATCCGCATTCATGTGAACGATACATTCACGACCGCCAGTGGCGGCGATTTCTGCCAGTTCCGGCATGGTCTTATTCGGGCAACACACCGCGCGCAGCAACATCGGTAAATTTACCCCGGCCACGCCCATCACGCGCTCCGCATGGCACAATTGCCGTGCAATATTGCTGGGCGTGGCACCGAAGATATCCGCCAGAATCAACACGCCGCCTCCGCTATCCAATTGCTTGATGAGCGCCTGACCCTCGGTCAATTTTTGTTGCAAATCGTCACCGGCCCGCACTGACAACACCTTAAGATTGTGCGGGACCTCGCCCAGCACATGCCTGACGCAGTCCACCAAGCTATCGCCCAACCCGTTATGCGTCACCAACAGAATCCCGACCAATTAAATCCCTCCCTTCAAGTATGCCAACAGCAGCACGCTGCCCATCAAGATAACCCAGCCGTAGCGCATAAACCAGCGCACAACTTTCGCCTTATCGGCATCGGCTTGTTGCTCCTCCGCGACAATTACGCCAATTTTACGCAACGCATTGATACCCGCCGCACGGCGTATTTTCTGCTCGACAATCTCCTGCTCAGGCTCCGGATTTTTCATTACTCCACCTGTAAACGAATGCTCTTGTCTGTGAATTCTAGCCGTTTCTGCAATCCGGCTGTGAGATGGATGTTGCCCTGCGCATCCACCAGCATCGCCTCGGGCAAATTCATTTGTAGCGCAGCGTTACGCCAGCCGCTTGTTCCGGCAATGAATAACGGCTTGGAAGCCGCGTCAGACAACACTCCGGCGTGTGTGCCGCGGGTAACAATGGTCACTGCCTGCACGCCCTGCACGGGATATCCGCTGCGCGGGTCGATCAGATGACAGTAGCGCATATTGCCCAGCATGAAATAGCGCTGATAGTCACCGGAGGTACCGATGGCCTCGCCATCGTGCAGTTCCAGGGTTGCCAGCGCGCCTGATTTGCGCGGATGCTGAATACCGATACGCCACGGGCGCTTGCCATGTTGTCCGAGCGCGAAAATATTGCCGCCAGCATTGATCAGCGCGTTGTGAATACCCTGCTTGCGCAACAACTCGGCGGCACGATCCAGCGCATAGCCTTTGGCGTAACCGCCGAGATCTAGCTGCACGGCTTTGTTGCTGCTCCGCACTAACCCGCCCCGCCGGCTGGCGGGATAACCGGCGGCTTGGTCGCCGTCCTTGGGCGGCTTGGTCGAATGGCTATCAGTCGTGTCAGAGGAGCCGGGGGGGAGGGTTTCGGCGATGGAAATGTCGCTCATCTGCGGATTGGCCGCCACCCACTGCGCGATTTTTTTTTCATCCGGCAGAGCCGATTTGAATTCATCCGCGTGAAACCCCCACAGTTGCACCAGCCCACCGATGGCCGGGTTGAACAAACCCTGTGACTGTTTGGAAAGTTGCGCCGCATCCAGCAGCATCGCGGCAAGTTCCGGCGGAACGGTTTTGCTTTCGCCCCTGGCAAACGCCGCATTCACTTCGCTCAACTCGCTCGGTTGCCACGCATGCAGCATTTCATGCAGCCGCCGGAACTCGCGCAGCACCTCGCTCACCGCCTGTCTGGCGCGCGGTTCGCTCTCGCCGTACACAGTAACATCCACCAGCGTGCCGAACACATAACCCTGCTCCTGATAGAGAGGCTCCTTGCCGCAAGCAACCAGAAGACAGAGAACAGAGGACACAAGACAGATTTTTGTGTGCCGCAAAGCGGCATGTTTATTAAAGGCGCGGCTCAGCCGCGACAAAACCTCTGTCATCTGTCCCCTTCCTTCAATTCTCTGTCCTCTGTTTCCAGTGATGCGGCGAGCAACGCCAGCCGTGCCACCACACCGTAGGCATAAAAACGATTCGGCATGTCATCCGGTGCGCAATCCGGGTTGGGCAACGTGCAACAGGCCTCGAACGCCAACGGCTCGAAGAACATTCCCGGCGCGTTGAGGTTCTCGTCCACGCCCCGTTCGGTATGTACCCGATAAAAACCGCCGACCACGTAGTGATCAATCATGTACACCACCGGCTCAGCCACCGCCTCTTTGACTTGCTCAAAGGTATACACACCTTCCTGAACCAGCACATCGGAGACTTCCAGCCCTTCCTTGACCACCGCCATTTTGTTGCGTTGCTTGCGGTTCAGGCCGGTAATTTCGCTGGCATCCTTCACCGTCATGATGCCCATGCCATACGTTCCTGCATCCGCTTTGACAATGACGAAGGGAGCGTGATTCACACCATACCCGGCGTATTTTACACGCATCTTTTGCAGTACATCATCCACCTGCGCGGCAAGGCATTCTTCTCCGATATGCTCATGAAAATTGACCTGATGACAGGTGGCGAAATAGGGGTTGATCAGCCACGGATCAATGCCAATCAGCTTGGCAAATTCGTCGGCCACACGATCATACGCAGCGAAGTGCTGCGATTTGCGCCGCGTATACCAGCCAGCCGAAAGTGGCGGGTAAACTTCCTGTTCAAGATTTTTCAGAATATTCGGCACCCCGCCGGATAAATCATTGTTGAGCAACACCACGCACGGGTCAAAACCTGCCGCCGATCCGGTGTCTTCCAACACGAGCCGCCTGCCGCGCCGCGCCAGTGGTTCCAGCGTCAGCGTGCTGCCATTGGGCAATTGGATCGGCAAGGCTTGGGTAATTTCCGGCAACAGACTACCGACGCGCACGCGCATACCGGCCTGCTTTAGGATGATTACAAGCTGCGCAACATTTTGCAGGTAGAACAGATTGCGCGTGTGATTTTCTGGTATCAGCAGCACCCCGCGCGCTTCGGGGCAGATTTTCTCCACCGCACTCTGCATCGCCTGCACGCACAGCGGCAGAAAATCCTGGTTTAGGTTATTGAAGCCACCCGGAAACAAATTGGTGTCCACCGGAGCCAGCTTGAAGCCGCTGTTGCGCAAATCCACCGAGGCGTAGAACGGTGCAGCGTGTTCCAGCCATTGCTTGCGGAACCAATGCTCGATGGCAGGTTGTGCGTTGAGAATACGCCGCTCCAAGTCGAACAGCGGACCAGTCAGAGCGGTCGTTAGATGGGGAACCATAAATTTTTGAGGCTGTAAGCCGTACCCTTTATAGGTTTGTCGTTATTTCGGTCTGTGGAGGCACCTTTGAAACCCTTTTTTTTTGTATTCGCTTGGCGCGCCGCAGAATTATATTCCAGTATCACTTGCAGAGGCTCATATGTACCAACATCAGCCCGTAGCGTAGAATCACACATGAAGAGTTGAGTCGGCGGCGGCCTTTTATCTGGTATATCACGGGGGCATGATGGGATTAGCGTGGGCAGAGGAGCTAAGTGTCGGGAATGAGCTAATCGATTCCGATCACAAAAAGTTGATTACCATGGTCAACGGCATAGAATACATGATCAGGGCGAGGGATAACTTCGCCCTGCCGCAAGCACTTGAACAACTGGAACATTGGGCATCTGTTCATTTTGCAAAAGAAGAAAATATTGCTAGGGCGATCAAATTTCCCTTTGATCAACACAGCCTGGCTCACAAATATTTGCTGAAGGAAGTTCAGCACATGAAAGATGAGCTGGTAGCAAAAGATGGCATCTGGTCCGACGGTGCAGCGGAGCATTACTCGAAGTTTCTGAGTGATTGGCTAGCCAATCATGTTATTGATGCCGATATGCAAATGAAGCCCCTGCTGCAAAGCTATCCCTACGACTTCAAGCCCGATTGAGGGGTACGCGGCAATATTATTGTTTGTCGAGTTCCCCCCAAGAATAACTAAAGAGCTTTGCGATCCCAAATTGTGCAATGTTTTTGAGCTGCTTCTGGCAGATGAGTTTTTCACATATGGTTAACCATTTGTTCCTTCAGGGCTGTTTTGCATTAGTCGGCTTGCGAAATGCTCCCTTAAATCTTCCTGGCAAACACTTTTGATTTCCGCTGGTAGTTGTACAGCGATTTCTTCTGCTCGGGCAACGCCGAGACATCTGTCTCATTGAAACCGCGTTCGACGAACCAGTGCGCGGTGCGCGTGGTGAGCACGAACAATTTTTTCAGACCCTGTGCCTTGGCGATGCCGATCATGTGGTCGAGGATGGCCTGGCCGTAGCCGCGATCCCGGCATTGCGCATCCACCGCGAGGCAGGCTAGTTCGGCGGCGGCTTCGTCGGGAAACGGGTACAGCGCGGCGCAGCCGACGATGCGGTGGTCGTGCTCCAGTACCACGAAACGGTTGATTTCGCGCTCCAGCAATTCGCGGTTGCGCCGCACCAGGATGCCTTCGGCTTCCAGCGGGCGCAACAGATGCAGGATGCCGCCGACATCTTCAATCGTCGCGGCGCGCAGGGTATTGAGCGTGCTTTCCACCACCATCGTGCCGATACCTTCGTCGCTGAACAGTTCCTGCAGCACCGCGCCGTCGGTGTGGCGGCTGATCAGGTGGGTGCGCGCCACGCCAGCCTCGCAGGCACGTATCGCGCAAGGCAGGAACATGCCCACGTCATCCGGCAGCTTGCGTTTGCCGGACAACGCCGCCTGCGCCTCGGCGATGGTGAGTTCCTTGAGCAGCTTGCCCTTCTTGTCCTGCACGCCGTCGGTGTCCATCAGGAACACCAGCTTGTCGGCGTCCAGCGCGATGGCGGTGGCGGTGGCGATGTCTTCCAGCGTGACGTTGAATACCTCGCCGGTGGGCGAATAGCCGAGCGGCGAGAGCAGCACCACTTCGCCGAAATCCATGCGGTCGTTCAGCGCCGCAACGTCCACCTTGCGCACGCTGCCGGTATGCATCAGGTCCACGCCGTTGATAACGCCGATGGGTTGCGCGGTGATGAAATTGCCGCCCGCGACGCGAATGTCGGCGTTGGCCATCGGCGAATTCGCCAACCCCATCGACAGCAGCGCCTCGATCTCCACGCGCACCCGGCCGACCGCTTCCTTCACGCATTGCATGGTTTCGGCATCGGTCATGCGGATGCCCTGATGATACGTGTCGCCGAGATTGTTTTTTGCCAGATGCTGCTCGATCTGCGGGCGCGCGCCATGCACCAGCACCAGCCGGATGCCGAGCGCGGCCAGCAGGTTGAAATCGTGCGTCAGCTCGACAAACTTGCCGTCCGCGACCACTTCGCCGCCGAACGCGATGACGAAGGTGCGCCCGCGAAACGCATTGATGTAGGGCGCGACGGAACGGAACCATGCAACGAAAGCGGCGGATGTGGTGATAATAGGCATTAGCGACTCCTCCTCGTGTTTTAGACCTCGGCAATATATATCATGCCGCGCTGTAACTTATCTAACAACTGTCCGGGTTGTGGCACGACAAACGTTTCACGCACCCCTACGAAAAATCTCCCCACAGCGTTTGCAGCGCGGCCTGTCCGGCAAGCGCTGCGGTTTCGGTGCGGAGCACGCGCGCGCCCAAGCGGATTGGCGTGAAATCGCACCGCAAGGCACAGTCGCTCTCTGCTGGAGTAAAGCCGCCCTCCGCGCCGACCAGCAACACAACTTTGCCCGGAGGCTTCGGCTGGCTATGCAGCGAAGCCGCGCCCTGCGGCAACAAAATAAATTTCGTGTCTGACGATGCATCATGCAGTTCCTTGATTTGTTGCAGCCACGCCATGATATCCAGCGGTGCATGGATCGTTGGCAATACATTCCGCCCGCATTGCTCGCAGGCGGAGATGGCGACTTGCCGCCAATGATCGAGCCTCTTGGCGGCGCGTTCGGCGGACAACCTCGCCACGCTACGTCCGGTATCGAGAGGCTGGATTTCTGCGACACCCAGCTCGGTTGTTTTCTGGATTACCCAGTCCATTTTCTCGCTGCTCAACAAGGCTTGCGCAAGCACTATTTGCAGCGGCGACTCGCGGTCAATGTTGCTGGCAGCAATATCGCCGATCACCACGCGCTTGCCGCTGAGTTCGGTAATTGCGCCATGGCATTCATTGCCCAAGCCGTCGAACATTTCCACGCGGTCTCCCGCGCGCAAACGCAACACGCGCGCGGCATGATGCGCCGCCTCGGGCGGCAGATCGAACCGGCCGCTGAACGGCAGTGGCGGAGGGCAATAAAAGCGCGGCATGGTCAGGATGCAAATAAATAATGGCGTCGACGTGATGATATAATGCCCCAAGAAATATTGTCAGGGATATGAAATGGTCAGCCTGCAACCTCCGTTGTGTGATTTCGGCTGGAGAGCCCGCAATTTCGACCTGCCAGGCGTGGACGGCAAGCGCTACAACCTCGCCAAGGCGCGCGGCAGCAACGGCCTGCTGGTGATGTTCATCTGCAATCACTGCCCTTATGTGAAGTCCATCCGCGACCGCATCGTGCGCGATGCTTGCGAGTTGCAACAGCACGGCATCAACAGCATCGCCATCATGTCCAACGATCCTGCCGAATACGCGGAAGATTCTTTCGATCATATGAAATTGGTGGCGCGGCAATATTCCTATCCTTTCCCCTACGTGTGGGACGAGACCCAGCAGGTCGCCAAGGATTACGGCGCAGTATGCACACCCGATTTCTTCGGTTTCAACGCCAATCTGGAACTGCAATACCGTGGCCGGCTGGACGCGTCGCGCAAGGAATCTATCGCCGATGCGCCGCGCGAGCTGTTCAATGCGATGCTGCAAGTGGCGCAAACCGGGCAGGGGCCGCGCGAACAGGTTTCCAGCATGGGCTGTTCAATTAAATGGAAGGATTTGGCATGACGCGAACTGTCACGCGCCGCATGAGTGCGACACTCAAGGCGGTGGTTGCGGCGGTCAAGCTGGTTGCGGCGGAAGAAATTATGCCGCGCTATCTCAAGGTTGCGCATCAACGCAAGAGTGACGGCAGTCTGTGTACCGATGCGGATATCGCCGCGCAAGCCGCACTCACCAAAAAACTGCAGGCGATTCTCAATGTGCCGGTGCTGGGCGAAGAAATGGCTGCAGCGGATCAACACGCGATATGGCAATCAGGGAGCGGGGGCCTGTGGTGCATCGATCCGATTGATGGCACATCCAACTTCGTGCGCGGCCTGCCCTATTTTGCGGTATCCGTTGCGTTGTTGCGTGAAGGCAAGAGCGTGTCGGGCGTGGTGTATGACCCGGTGGCCGATGAGGTGTTTGCCGCCGAACAGGGCGAGGGCACTTTTCTGAACGGTGAAAAACTGGTCGGGCGCGAAGTTGTCGGCACACTCGATCAGGCTTTGGCGAGCGTTGATCTTAAACGATTGAGCGTGAAATTGGTCGCGCAACTGGCAAGCCACCCGCCCTATTGTTCGCAGCGCAATTTTGGCGCAAGCGCGCTGGATTGGTGCTACACCGCGGCCGGACGCTATGACGTATATTTGCACGGCGGGCAGAAGCTTTGGGATTACGCCGCCGGCCTGTTGATTTTGCGTGAATCGGGCGGACAGGCCTGCTGCATTGAGAGCGATGATTTTGCCCAAGGCGATATTTGGCAGCGTTCGGTGATCGCCGCGCGAGATGAAAAGCTGTTCGAAGAATGGAAGAGCTGGATACGTGCGCAGCAATAATTCAAAAGGTGTTTCGTGAAAATATTGATACTCGGTGCAGGGCAAGTTGGCTCTACGGTGGCAGAAAGCCTGGTGAGCGAGGCGAACGACATTACCGTCGTGGACTCGGACGGCGACAAGTTGCGCCAATTGCAGGACCGGCTGGATTTGCGCACCTTGACCGGTAATGCAGCACACCCTTCGATACTGGAACAGGCCGGCATTGTTGATGCCGATATGTTGCTGGCGGTCACACAAAGCGACGAAGTCAATCTGGTGGCCTGCAAGCTGGCGGCCAGCCTCTACAACACGCCGACGCGCATCGCCCGAATTCGGTCCGCCGATTATCTCGCGCGGCAAGAGGTGTTCAGCGCGGATAATTTTTGCGTGCATTTTTCGATATGCCCGGAACAAATACTCACTGATTACATCGTCAAACTGATCGAATTTCCCGAAGCGTTGCAGGTGCTTGAATTCTCGGACGGCAAGGCCTCGCTGGTGGCGGTGCGCGCCTTTGAAGGCGGGCCGCTGGTGGGCAAGCCGCTGAGTTTTCTGCGCACCCACATGCCGCAAATTGAAACGCGCGTGGCGGCAATTTTTCGCAAGGATAGATCGCTCATTCCCAAGGGTGATACCGTGGTCGAAGATGGCGACGAAATCTTTTTCATTGCCGCGACCGACAATATTCGCAGTGTGCTCAAGGAAATGCGCCGCATGGACAAACCCGTTAAGCGCGTGATGATCGTCGGCGGCGGCAATATAGGTTGCCGCCTGGCAAAGGCCCTGGAGCAAGACTATCAGGTCAAGTTGATCGAATACAACAAGAAATCCTGCGAGAAGCTGGCCGGTGAACTGGCTAGTACGCTGGTGCTGCACGGCGACGGCACGGATGAAAAGCTGCTGCAGCAGGAACATATCGATGAGATTGACGTGTTCTGCGCGCTAACCAACGACGACGAAAATAACATCATGTCCTCGCTGCTGGCCAAACAGGGCGGCGCGCACAAGGTGATTGCGCTGATCAACCGCAGCGCGTATGTCGGTCTGGTGCAGGGCGGCAAGATAGATATCGCGCTTTCTCCGGCGCAAGTTACCATTGGTTCGCTGCTCGCCTATGTGCGGCAGGGCGACGTGGCGGCAGTGCACTCGTTGCGGCGCGGCGCGGCGGAAGCGCTCGAACTGGTGGCGCACGGAGATCGCCAGTCTTCGCGTGTGGTAGGGCGGCGCATTGACGAAATTGATTTGCCCACGGGCGCAACCATCGGCGCGCTGGTGCGCGGCGGCGAAGTCATCATGGGGCATCACGATGTGAACATTGAAGCCGAAGATCATGTCATCGTGTTTGTGATCAACAAGGCCATGGTGAAGAAGGTCGAGAAGCTGTTTCAGGTCAGCATCGGGTTCTTCTGATGGGAGTCAAATGCAACGCGCACTGACCGTTATCCACGCTTTGGGTTTGATGCTGGTGGTGTTCAGCGCAGCCTACGTCATGCCGCTTGTCACTGCATTCATCTGCGCGGATGACGCCATGCTGCTGGATTTTCTGCTGGCGATGGTCTGGACATTGTCCATCGGTTTTCTGATGTGGTTGTTGACGCGCCGCCATAAAGGGGAGTTGTCGATTCGGCACGGTTATCTGCTGGTGGCGGCGATGTGGACGGCGATGCCGGCCTTTGCCACGATCCCGTTGTTGCTGACGATCCCCGGCTTGTCATTTACCGATGCCTATTTCGAGACCATGTCCGGCTTGACCACCACCGGCGCGACCGTGCTGACTGGATTGGATAAACTGCCTCCCGCCATCAATATCTGGCGGCATGAATTGAATTGGGTCGGCGGCATGGGAATCATCGTGCTGGCGGTGGCGATCCTGCCGCTGCTGGGCATCGGCGGACGGCAGTTGTTCAAAGCTGAAACACCGGGGCCGATGAAAGACTCCGCGTTGACTCCGCGCATTGCCGAAACGGCGCGCAACCTGTGGCTGGTATATCTCGGTATCACCCTGGCCTGCATCGCATCATTGAAACTGGCCGGCATGAACTGGCTGGATGCGGTGTGCCACGCATTCGCCGCGATGGGATTGGGCGGGTTTTCCACGCATGATGCCAGTGTCGGTTATTTTAATTCCCCCGCCATCGAGTTCGTGCTGATCGTATTCATGCTGCTGGCGGCGATGAACTTTGCAACTCACTTCTTGGCGTGGCGCGAAAAAAGCCTCAAGATATATCTGCACGACACCGAGGCTATCGCCACCATTGCGCTGGTATTGGCAAGCTGCCTGGGCATAGCTGTATTCCTGTGGTGGCAGGGTGTTTACCCGAGTTTCGGGACGGCGTTGCGTCACGCCAGTTTCAATCTGGTGTCCATAGCGACGGACTGCGGTTTCGCCAGCGTGGACTTTAACCGATGGCCGATATTCGCGCCAATGTGGATGTTGTTCCTCAGTTGCATTACGGCCAGCTCGGGTTCCACCGGCGGCGGGATCAAGATGATCCGCACCCTGATTCTGTTCAAGCAGGCCGGACGCGAATTTGTCAAACTGCTGCATCCCGCAGCAGTCAACCCGATGAAAGTTGGCGGGCAGGTCATACCCAACAGCGTGGTATTTGCGGTGCTCGGCTTCATCTTTTTGTATTTCATGAGCGTAGCCACGTTGACTTTTGCGTTGCTGATCAGCGGGCTGGACTTTATCTCGTCGTTTTCCGCGATCATTGCCTGCATCAACAATGCAGGGCCGGGCCTGGGTGTGGTGGGCCCGGCCAGCAACTTTGGCGTGCTTACCGATTTCCAGACTTGGGTATGCACGTTAGCCATGCTGGTTGGGCGGCTGGAAATTTTCACCTTGTTGATCCTGTTCACGCCGCACTTCTGGCGGAGGTAACAAAGCTTGCGAAATATAAACTTGTATTTCCCTTGCTCTTGGCACGGGGGCAGCACACTTCGCGGTTTTGGGTTTTAGCGTAGCGCGCCGGTTTTGTTTTTCTGCGCCGTAATAGGCGCAGGGGGAGAAGTTTTATTGTGCCGCGCTGCTTGCGCCAAGTGTTTCCAGCGGCTGCCACTTGCTTTGTTGCACTTGATACAGGGTAATGGCGCCGCCTCTTAAATCGCCTTTCTCGTCAAACTGTATCCTTGCCGTGACACCATCGTGGCTGACTTTGGCTAATTCAGGCAAGTATTTTGCCGGCTCCACCGAATCGGCCTTTTGCATTGCCGCGATCATCACATTCACCGCATCGTAACAGTACGGCGCATACAGCTGGATGGGCTGGTATTTGGCGACGAAACGCGCTTCAAATTCTTTTCCGCCCGGCATCTTGGCAAGCGGTACTCCCGGCAGCGAGGCGTAAGCCCCTTCCGCGGCATCGCCCGCCAGCTTGATGAATTCGGGCGTATAGCCGCCGTCGCCCATCATGAATTTCAGGTTTAGTGCGAGGGCTTTGATTTGCTTGGCCATCGGCCCGGCCTGGGGATCCATGCCGCCGTAGAACAATAAATCCGGATGCTTGCCTTTCACGGCGGTGAGTACCGCAGTGAAGTCCACGGCCTTGTCGCTGGTATATTCGTGCGCGACGATTTGCGCGCCGTTGGCCTGCGCCGCCTTGATGAACTCGTCCGCCAGACCCTGGCCGTAAGCGGTGCGGTCATCGATCACCGCGATTTTTTTCGCGCCGAGATTCCTCGCGGCATATTCGCCCAGCACACGGCCTTGCTGCGCATCGTTTGCCATCACGCGGAACGCCGTTTTAAAGCCCTGTGCGGTGTAATTCACCGCGGTGGCGGAAGGGGAAATCTGGGGGAAGCCGTTGTCGCTGTAAATCTTCGAGGCGGGGATGGTCGTGCCGGAATTGAGATGGCCGATGATGCCGCTCACCTTGTTGTCTACCAGTTTTTGCGCGACGATGGTGGCGGTCTTGGGGTCGGCCTGGTCATCCTCGCTGATCAGTTCGAAATGTATCTTGCGTCCGCCGATCACGATACCTTTGGCATTGGCATCGTCTATTGCCATGCGCGTGCCGCTTTCGTTGTCCTTGCCGATATGCGCCTGGTTGCCGGTCAGCGGCGCGGCTGCTCCGATGCGCACTACTAAATCGCCGGATGCTGCAGCCTGGTCGGAAGGTGATTTGCCGCATGCCGCCAGCATCAATACTAGAACGGCTAGCCCTAGCGAACGAACAGAATGAAATAACATTGCCAGCCCTCTGATGAACTGGGCGGATTATGCGGAGGCGCTGCCACACTTGTCAATTTTACAAACAACAAACGCACCGACAATGAAAAAAGCCGGCTTGCGCCGGCTTTTTTCAGAATCTTTCCAGATTCTACGAACAAGTCAGTCTTAAAGTGCCAGAATAAAGTCAACCAGTTCTTTTCTTTCTGCTGCGGAAACCTTAGGGTTAGGTGGCATGGGCATAGTGCCCCACTTGCCGCTGCCGCCCTTTTCGATCTTGGCATCCAGTGCAGCCGCTGCGGTAGCATCGCCCTTGTATTTCTTGGCGACGTCCGCCCACGCCGGACCAACAACCTTTTTGTCGATTGTATGACAAGCGACACAGGCGTGTTTTTTGGCAAGTGCCGGCATCTCAGCAGCCAATGCGCTGCCTGCGGCCATAAAACCTGCTGCTGCAACAATGCTTACAATGATAAATTTCATATTCTCTCCGTTGTGTAATTAAAACATCTTGATAATGTGAAGGTCTTTCCTTCAACGCCAATTTTAAACAACTCTGTCCGCCTTGCATAGCCATGCCATCCGACTAATTCGCCAGTTGTTTTTGCCTGCTAGAGATTAAGACAGCAAGGAAGTAACGCAATCTTGCCCTGCAACGTTGACAGTTTATTTCAAAGAGAGCACGAATCTTGCCAGAATCCTGCGATCCGCCTCGCTGACTTGCGGGTTGGGCGGCATCGCCATGACACCCCACACACCGCTGCCGCCTTTGGCAATTTTGTCTGATAACCTGATCTCAGCTCCGGCGTCGCCACGATACTTGGCCGCCACATCCTTCCATGCCGGGCCTATTACTTTCTTGTCGATGGCGTGGCAGACAAAGCAGTTGTTCTTTTTTGCCAATTGCGTGGCATCTGCTTCGGATACCGCAGGTTCCGGCTTAACCTCCGGCTTGGCTTCGGCGATTGGAGCGGGTTCAGCCTTTGCGGTCGGCGCAGCAGTTGCCGGAACAGGCGCTGTTGGCAACGGTTTTTCCGCAATGGCGGGTTGCAATACTTCGTTTTTTTCTGCGGCCACGATTTTTTTATTGGCAGCCAGTTGCGATGTCTTTGTTGCAGGGATCAGTTCAGCATGTTGAACCGGCGCAGCTAGCGTTACTTCACTCACAGCAGGCTGCATAGTCTGCTCTGCGGGAGCTGACGCAACAGATGGTTGCGCGGCGGCGGGCGCGGCAGTCTGTTGCGCCGGTGTTTCGGGCTGACAGCCAGACAAGACAACCAATAACGACACCAGAAAAATATGTTGTGTACGCATGATTCTCTCCTCAGTTCAGGGATTTAAGTAGGGGCTATAACGGCTCGGTGCAATATTCAACTACCATAGTGTGCCTGGTTCCAGCCGCGATCCGTACAATATTTTCAATGGCATTTGCCGATTCTACGCACAGCATTTCGCGCCAACCGTCCGGCTGCCCCAGGTCGCCCATCCTTTCGGCTTTTGCAGTCCACGGTGTCCACACTACAGTAGAAAGGCTGCCGGACTTGGCGATGCGAATGCGCCGCCCTAGTCTGTCATCCTCAATCGAGCATTCCGTTGCGGTATTGATATAAACGCGGTCGGTCTCGCTTGCAAAACTGATCGCGCCATCTTGTTTATTCAGCGCAGAACCGCCAACCTTGTCCCAGTAATCGCAGCCTGCCAATCCGCTAACACGCACTGCGCCGATGTCACTGATTTTGAAATAAGTATGCAAGGCTTCGCTGATTACAAAGTCGGATTCCCCGGTGTTTTCGGTGGACAGTTCCATGCGCAGCGTCTCGCCGACAATCACCGTCAGTTCGAGCCGCGCATCATGCGGCCACTGCACCCGTGTTTTCTCGTTTTCTTCCAGTCGGAGCGTCAAGCGTGTTGCGCCGTTCGGCTCTTTTCCGGATTCGATCACCCGCCAAGGCATCGTACGCGCGAAACCGTGGGCGGGAAAACCGGATTCGGCAGCATGTGCCCCGAACCACGGCCAGCACACCGGTACGCCGCCGCGTATCGATTTACCCGCCGCCAGTTTGGCATCGCGCGATAACCACACTACCGGTACGGATTGGCTTCTGGGTTGCCAGGCCATCAGGTGCGCGCCCTGCAAGCACAGCGATGCGGTTGCCTGCGGGTTGCTGATTTCCGCGACGATCAGGCCGCTGACATCCTCGCAAAAACTGAGATGCTTGTCGATGCCGAATTGCGTGTTCAATTGCTGCACCGTGGTCATGCTATTTTCTTTCTACCTGGGTAACATCGCGTACTGCGCCCTTGTCTGCCGAAGTGGTCATGGCGGCGTAGGCCCGCAGTGCGGCGGACACGTGGCGTTCACGGCTGGCTGGCTGCCATGCCTTGCCGCCTCTGGTTTTCATCGCGGCACGGCGGCGCGCCAATTCCGCATCGGAAACCGCCAGCGCAATACTGCGTTGCGGAATATCGATGACGATGGTGTCACCCTCTTCGATCAGGCCGATTGCGCCGCCCTGTGCGGCTTCCGGCGAGACATGGCCGATGCTCAACCCCGAAGTACCGCCGGAAAAACGCCCGTCGGTGAGCAGCGCGCACACCGCCCCCAGCTCTTTCGATTTCAGGTAGCTGGTCGGGTAAAGCATCTCCTGCATCCCCGGTCCGCCCTTCGGCCCTTCGTAGCGGATCACTACCACGTCGCCCGCCACGATCTTGTCGGCAAGAATCGCCGCCACTGTGTCGTCCTGACTCTCGAATACGCGTGCCCGCCCGGTGAATTTCAGGATACTTTCGTCCACTCCGGCGGTTTTCACGATGCAGCCATCCACGGCGATATTGCCGTGCAGTACCGCCAGCCCGCCGTCCTGCGAATAGGCGTGTGCCTTGTCGCGGATGCAGCCATTGCTGCGGTCGGCATCCAGTTCCGGGTAGTGCATGGATTGCGAGAAGGCGAGGGTGGTGATAATCCCGCCGGGCGCCGCGCGGAAAAACTTCTTCACCGCTTCGTCACCGGTCTGTGCGATATCCCATTGTCTCAGGCCATCGCGCAAGGTCTTGCTGTGCACTGTCCCGGCATCGGCATGCAGCAGCCCGGCGCGATCCAGTTCACCGAGGATTGACGGTATGCCGCCGGCGCGATGCACGTCTTCCATGTGGTATTCGGAAGACGGCGCGACCTTGCACAGGGTCGGTACATGGCGCGACAGACGATCCATATCCTTCATCGTGAAATTCACTTCCGCTTCCTGCGCGATTGCCAGCAGGTGCAGCACGGTATTGGTCGAGCCGCCCATCGAAATATCCAGCGTCATCGCGTTTTCGAACGCATCGAAGGTGGCGATGGAACGCGGCAGTACTGAGGCGTCATCCTGTTCGTAGTAGCGTCGGCACAACTCGACGACCATGCGCCCGGCGCGCAAAAATAGCTGCTTGCGCTCGGCGTGCGTCGCCACCAGCGAACCGTTGCCGGGCAGCGCCAGCCCCAGCGCTTCGGCCAAGCAGTTCATCGAATTGGCGGTGAACATGCCGGAGCAGGAGCCGCAAGTCGGGCAGGCGGAGTGCTCGATGGCATCCACCTCCGCGTCGCTGCAATGGCTGTCCGCTGCCGCGACCATCGCATCGACCAGATCCAGCCCCTTGGTCTTACCCTGCCAGTTGACCTTACCCGCTTCCATCGGTCCGCCGGAAACGAACACCACCGGAACATTCAGCCGCATCGCCGCCATCAGCATGCCCGGCGTGATCTTGTCGCAATTGGAGATGCACACCAGCGCGTCGGCACAGTGCGCGTTGACCATATATTCCACGCTGTCGGCGATCAGTTCGCGGGAAGGCAGCGAATACAGCATCCCGGCATGCCCCATCGCGATGCCGTCGTCCACCGCGATGGTGTTGAACTCCTTGGCGATACCGCCCGCCTTTTCGATCTCTCTCGCCACCAGTTGCCCCATGTCCTTGAGATGCACGTGACCGGGCACGAACTGGGTGAACGAGTTGGCGATCGCGATGATCGGCTTGCCGAAGTCGCTGTCGGTCATGCCGGTGGCGCGCCACAGCGAGCGTGCGCCGGCCATATTGCGACCGTGGGTGGAAGTGCGGGAACGGTAAGCGGGCATGATGTCTCTCTTTGAAAGTTAAAGCACACGTATAATTAAGCCGTTAATTTTACCCGATTCCACCATAAAACCTCTGCACAACGTAACGAGCGCAGTTGAGACAAGGCAAAAAATGGTGAGAAACCGGAATGTACTTTTGTACATGAGGATTTTGAACCATTTTTTAACGCAGCATCAACAAGCGCAGTAGTTGTGCAGAGGTTTTATCTATGATCGTTCATCCGCAATTCAGCCCCGTCGCATTACAGCTCGGCCCGCTTGCCATCCACTGGTACGGGCTGATGTACCTCGCCGGGTTCATGGCGTTCCTGTGGTTGGGGCGCAAACGCATTGCCGCGCTGAACCACCCGCAGCTCAACATCAAGCTGCTCGACGATTTGCTGTTTTATGGCGTGCTCGGCGTGATTCTCGGCGGGCGGCTGGGTTATGTGTTGTTTTACAAAGCAGCTTATTATCTCAGTCATCCGCTGGAGATTTTTGCGGTATGGCAGGGCGGCATGTCATTTCACGGCGGCTTTCTCGGTGTGCTGGTGGCGATGGCGTGGCTCGCGCGCAAGCAGCATTTGCGCTGGCTGCAAGTGACCGATTTCATCGCCCCGCTGGTGCCGCCCGGACTGGCATTCGGGCGGCTTGGCAATTTTATCAACGGCGAATTATGGGGGAGACCGACGGATGTGCCGTGGGCGATGATTTTCCCCAACGTGGACAACCTGCCGCGCCATCCGTCGCAGCTTTACGAATTTGCGCTGGAAGGCGTGCTGCTGTTCGCGTTGCTCTGGTTGTATGCGCGCAAGCCGCGTCAGGTCGGCGCAGTATCCGGGGTATTCCTGATCGGTTATGGCAGTTTGCGTTTTATTGCGGAATTCAGCCGCCAGCCTGACGACTTTCTCGGTCTGTTGTCATTCGGTATGAGCATGGGGCAGTGGCTGAGTTTGCCGATGGTTATTGCGGGAGTAGTCATGCTGGTCTGGAGCAAGCATAGCGTACAAACACCCTGATATGACCTTGACACCTGTGGCTACCCTCCACGATACTCAAATACCGTATACGACCAAAGGGCACCTCTATAAATCCAAACTCCGTTGCGATACTGCGTTGTTCGATAAATTTTTAACGCTTACATATAAAACATATGCGGCGCGCTGAAATTTCTTTCACGCCTCGTTTCGCTTATAACCAGCTGCTTGGTTGTTGTTTTTTGACAACCTAGTGGAATGGCTAGTAGTTCGATCAGGATTTTGAATTTATAGAGGTGCACTAAAGTAAACCTTGGACGAATTTTCACTGCTGACGCTATTTGGTTTCTTGATACTGCTGCTCGTCTTCAGCGGGTTCTTTTCCGGCTCGGAAACCAGCATGATGGCGATCAACCGCCATCGTCTCAACCACCTGGTGCGCAAGGGCAACAAGAGCGCCAAGCTCACCGCCGAACTGCTGGGCAAGGTGGACAAGCTGCTAGGCTCTATCCTGCTCGGCAATACGCTGCTCAATGTGGCCGCCGCCACGCTGACCGAAATCATCATCCTGCGCCTGTTCGGGCATAACGAACTGGCCATGCTGATCGGCACGCTCGTGATCGCTTTTGTGATACTGGTGTTCAGCGAAATCATGCCCAAGGTCATTGCCGCCAGCCATCCCGAGCGTATCGCGCTGCCTTCCAGCTATTTGCTCTCCCCGCTGATCATGTTATTTTACCCGGTCGTTTCGGTGGCCACCGCAATTGTGCGCGGGCTGCTTTGGCTGCTGAGAATCAATATCCAGACAGATCAAAGCAAGCAGAAGATGACGCTGGAAGAATTGCGCGGGCTGGTGCTCGATGCCGAGCATTTCATGCCGCGCAAGCACCAGAAGATGTTGCTGAACCTGGTCGATCTGGAGCGCATCACCGTGAACGATGTGATGATTCCACGCAACCAGATCGAAGCGCTGGACGTCAATGCGGAAGCCGGTGAATTGCGCCAGCAAATCGTTACCTGCCACCACACTTTGCTGCCGGTTTATGCCGACACCCCCAGCAATATCATCGGCATCCTGCATATCAAACGCGTACCGGCCTTGTTGCAGGAAGCGACGCTGGATGTGGCACGGCTGCGTGAAATACTCCATGAACCCTATTTCATTCCCTTCGACACCCCGCTGCTTAAGCAACTGCAACAGTTTCAGGAGCGTCATGCCCGATTGGGATTGGTAGTGGACGAATACGGTGAATTGCTCGGGTTGGTGACATTGGAAAATATTCTCGAGGAGATCGTTGGTGATTTCACTACCCAACCGCCTTCGCAAACCGGTAAATTTTTGCGCCAGGAAGACGGCAGCACACTGCTGGAAGGGAGCAGCAGTCTGCGCGAGGTGAATCGCAAACTGGGGCTGCGTTTACCACTAGACGGTGCAAAAACGCTCAATGGCTTGATTCTTGAACATCTCGAGGACATTCCGGAAGCGGGCACCAGCCTGAAAATCGCCGGTTACCCGATAGAAATTATCCAGACCCAGGATCGCATCGTAAAGATGGCGCGCATTTTCCCACCGCTTACGCAGAAACTATAATTAAAAACACGGCTTTACAAGATGCATAAAGCTCGGCATCATGCCCGTCAACATTAGGCAGTGACCCAAAGGAGACACTATGGCTGTCGCACCAAAAATTCAAAAAGTAAAAGAATATTCTTATCTGTGGGAAGGCAAGGACAAAACTGGCAAGCGGGTCAAGGGCGAAATGCGCGCACCCGGCGAGGCCAGCGTGTCCGCCAATCTGCGCCGCCAGGGCATCAACGTCTCAAAGGTAAAACGCCTGCGCGCCAGCACTCAGAAAGTTACCGAAAAAGATATCTGCCTGTTCACCCGCCAACTTGCCACTATGATGAAAGCCGGTGTGCCGCTGCTGCAATGCTTCGACATCGTGGGTAAAGGGCATAGCAACGCCTCTGTGGCAAAACTGCTGTTTGATATCAAAACCGATGTGGAAACCGGAAGCAGCTTGCAACAAGCCTTTAAAAAATATCCGCTATATTTCGACGAACTGTATATCAACCTGATCGGCGCAGGCGAGGCGGCGGGTATTCTGGACAGCCTGCTGGATCGGCTGGCGACCTACAAGGAAAAGATCCAGGCTATCAAGAGCAAGATCAAATCGGCGTTGTTCTACCCGGTTTCTATCATCGTGGTGGCGTTTATTATCACCGCAGTGATCATGATTTTCGTGATCCCCGCGTTCGAGGAATTGTTTTCCAGTTTTGGTGCGGATTTGCCGGCGCCAACTTTAGTCGTCATGGCTATCTCCAAAATTTTTGTTGCCTACTGGTGGTTGATTTTCGGCGGGGTTGGCGGCGGCTTATACACTTTCTTCTATTTCTGGAAGCGCAGCAAGAAAATGCAGGATGTCATGGATCGGGCGTTGCTAAAACTGCCTATTTTTGGACATCTGATCAAAATTGCCAGCATAGCGAGATGGGCGCGCACTCTTGCAACCATGTTTGCGGCCGGCGTGCCTCTGGTGGAGGCCTTTGATTCGGTTGCAGGTGCAGCGGGCAACGCGGTTTATTTTGATGCCACCAAGGCTATTCAACGCGAAGTCACCACTGGCTCGAACATGACCGTTGCCATGCAAAACACTGAAGTGTTCCCGAGTATGGTGATACAAATGGTGGCGATTGGCGAAGAGGCCGGCTCTCTGGATGCCATGTTGAGCAAGGTCGCCGACTTCTACGAAGGCGAAGTGGATGATGCCGTTGAAGCGCTAGCCAGCCTGATGGAGCCGATCATCATGGTTGTGCTTGGCACGCTGATTGGCGGCATAGTTATTGCGATGTACTTGCCGATATTCAAGATGGGTCAAGTGGTTTGATGCATCAGAGGACAGAGGACATAACCAGCGACTTGGCTAGTAGTTCTATCAGAAGACAGAGGACAGATTGGTTGTGTGCCGCGCAGCGGCACGCTTATCAAAAAAGTCCTCAACGCAGCCGCGACAAAACCTCTGTCCTCTGCCCTCTGTCCTCTGTCTTCTGATTATGAGCTTCCTGGAACTTTTACAAACGTTTCCCGCCGCTTTCATTGGCGTATGCGTGATCCTCGGGCTGATGGTCGGCAGCTTCCTGAATGTGGTGATCCACCGCATGCCGAAAATGCTGGAGCTTGGCTGGCGGCAACAATGCGCAGAATTGCTGAGTCAGGAGCCGGTTGTTGTTCCCACCTACAATCTTGTTATCCCGCGTTCCACCTGCCCGCATTGCAATCACATCATCAGCGCGCGGGAAAATATTCCCATTGTCAGTTACCTGCTATTGCGCGGCAAATGCAAGGGCTGCGGCGCGGCCATTTCTTTGCGCTATCCGATCATCGAGGCGACCAGCGCCTTGCTGTGCGGATTTGCGGCCTGGCATTTCGGCTTCGGCTGGGCGGCAGCCGGCGCGTTGCTGCTCATCTGGGCATTGCTGGCGCTCACGGCAATCGATTTCGACACGCAATTGCTGCCGGACGACATCACCCTGCCGCTGCTCTGGGCGGGCTTGCTGTTCAACCTGAACGGCGCCTTTACCAATTTGTATAGCGCGGTGCTGGGCGCAGTGTTCGGTTATCTCGCGTTATGGAGCGTGTACTGGATGTTCAAACTCGTCACCGGCAAAGAAGGCATGGGTTATGGAGATTTCAAACTGCTTGCAGCACTGGGCGCCTGGCTGGGTTGGCAGATGTTGCCACTGATCATTTTGCTGTCCTCGCTGGTCGGTGCGGCAATTGGTATCACACTGATTGTGGCGGTCAAGCATGGCCGCAACATCCCCATTCCTTTTGGCCCCTATCTGGCGGGAGGCGGGCTGATTGCCCTGTTCTGGGGGCAAAGCTTGACACAAAATTACCTGCGATTACTCTCGGCTTCATGACCCTTCGACAGGCTCAGTACAGGCGGCTGATTGTAGGGCTCACCGGCGGGATAGGCAGCGGTAAAAGCACCGTTACCGCACTGTTCGCGGAGCGTGGCGCGGGCATCATTGACACGGACATCATCGCTCACCGCCTGACGCAAGCTGGCGGCGAAGCCATTGAAGCGATCCGAACCGCCTTCGGCAACGGCTGCATCGCGGATGACGGCGCATTGGATCGTGCAAAAATGCGCGCGCTGATTTTTTCGGATGCCGCCGCCAAGCGACGGCTGGAGCTGCTTTTGCATCCGCTGATCTTTGACCAGGCCAAAGCCAAGTTGCGGCAATTGCAAGCCAAACCCTACATCATCGTCGTTGTGCCGTTGCTGCCGGAAAGCCCGGCATTTCGGCAGGTGGTGCAGCGCGTGCTGGTGGTGGATTGCGATGAGGACACCCAGATTGCGCGCGTTATCGGGCGTAGTCGGATGACCGAACCTGAAGTGCGCGGCATCATTGCCCAGCAAACTCCGCGCGCCGAACGATTACAGTTGGCTGATGACGTAATACGCAACGATGCCGATTTGGACAGCCTGAACGAGCAGGTAGCCGTTCTGCATGAGCACTACTCAGAAATGCAAAACAGTAATTGACGACACAAGGGAATACCATATATCTTTCGCAACTGAAATTTATCTACTGATGCCGCCGTGATCGATTATGAGTTTCCTCTCAATGAAAAAATACGCATCTTGTTGCGTCTTGAGGACTTGTTTGAACGCGTAACACACTACACCGGACTAAATCACGGCGCAGATCACCATGCCGCGCTGCTTACCCTGTTTGAGATTCTTGAGGTGTCTAGCCGCGCCGACTTAAAATCCGAGCTATTGCAAGAGCTGGAACGCCAGCGGCGCTCCCTTTCTGCGCTGCAGAACAATCCCGCAATTTCCGAAAACGCCCTGGATGCCATCCTCGCCGAGATAGACGGGACATCTGCGGACATATTCGCCATGTCCGGCAAAACCGGTCAGCATCTGCGCGAAAACGAATGGCTGATGAGCATCAAGCAGCGTGCTGTCATGCCTGGCGGCACATGTGAATTTGATCTGCCTTCTTACCATTACTGGCAGGAGCAGGATGCCAGCTTGCGGCGCGAACACTTGCGGATGTGGCTGGCTCCGCTCTTGCCTTTGTATGCTGGGTTGGGGATAGTCCTACGCCTGTTGCGTGAAAGCGACAAAACTTTTCACTTTACTGCGCATCAGGGGGCTTTTCAGCAAATGCAGGGCGGGCGCGTCGCACAAATGTTGCGTGTCAGCCTGAGCAGAGAGTTAGCGTGCATACCTGAAGTAGGCGCCAACAAATATGCCCTCAATATCCGTTTTATCGTCGCCAACTATGCGGCAAAAACCACCCTGTTCGAACAGGATGTGCCGTTTGACCTGTCCTTTTGCAGTCTTCCTTCATGATGCCAAACATGCCTGTCCTGAGCCCGGTCAAAGGAGCACCGCCGATTGTTGCCTGCCCTTATTGTGCCAAGGAACATCAGTGGGACACCAACAACCGCTTCCGCCCGTTTTGCAGCGAACGCTGCAAGATGATCGATCTGGGCAAGTGGGCCAACGAAGATTACCGCGTCGCACAACCTGCGGACGAACAGGACTTTACCGAACCGCCTCACCAGGCCTGACGCAACAAACTGATGCCGTGTGCACCGTGTTGCCATGCGGTCCGCATATCGACGTGCGTCAAGCCGCCCAGCGCATACACCGGAATCGATGACCCCGCCGCGATGGCCGCGAAGTTCTCCCAGCCCAGATGCGGCGCGCTGGGATGGGATTGGGTCGGCAGCACCGGGCTTAACAGCGCAAAATCGCAACCCAGCGCCTCGGCGCGGCGCAACTCCTCCGCGTTGTGGCAGGAAGCCGCGCACCAATCCACCGCCGGCCGCTCGTGCAATGCGGCAAGCTGCATGGCGCTCAACTGTACGCCGTCCGCTCCGACTTCCTGCGCTAATTCCACATCGCCGTTAAGCAACACCTTCGCGCCATACGCGTGAGACAGCGCGATCACGCGCCGCGCCAACTCGCGCAACTCGTCGCGCGCAAGATGCTTTTCCCGTAACTGCACCAGCCGCAATCCCGCATTCAGCCTGGCTTCCAGCCTTGCCAGGAACGGCTCGATACCCAGTTCGGCAGCATTGCTGATCGCATACAAGGCAGGCAATTCCAGCGCACGCAGAATCGGCGCGTTGGCGGGAAGAATAGGGGATACATTGATTTGCCCTTGAGAGAGGGTAGGCTGCCACGCAAACTGCTGCCTCTCATGCGGATGCAACTCGCCGCGCCATTCGGTCACGCGGAAGAAATGCAGTTTGACCGTGGCATGCGGGTAAGTGAACACGCGCGTCAGCCACGGATACGCGGTCTCGACCTCGATGCCCAACTCCTCGTGCAGCTCGCGCACCAGCGCATGGTAGGGTGTTTCGCCCGCCTCGATCTTGCCGCCGGGGAATTCCCAATAGCCCGCCCAGATTTTGTCGGGGGGACGCTGGGCGAGCAGGAATGAGCCGTCGGGGCGTTGCAGCACAGCGGCAGCGACCTCGACGATTTTTGTGTTTTCGGCTTGCGTGTTCAATGCGATCTTTCAAACTTTTAATTTGCTGGAAGCCGATGTAGCGTGCGCTGTGCGCACGATTCTTAAATTTATCGTGCGCATAGCGCACGCTACGCTGGTTTAATCAGGCCGTTCGCCCTGAGGTATCGAAGGGCGCATCATAATAAATGGCCGTTCGTGCTGAGATTCTATGATTTTCGTCAAGCATTTTTTGTAATCCTTTCCGGATTAAAGACTGACTTGTAATGATGGATAGACCAAGCGGCTCGGGCAAT
>JAHFRA010000055.1 GCA_023259035.1 Gallionella sp. | reverse complement strand
TGCGCCATATCGCGTGCAGCCTGCACACCCAGCAGGCTGACATAAGTCGGCTTGTCGTTGTCTGCATCCTTGCCCGCTGTTTTGCCCAGCGTGGCAGTGTCTGCTTCGCTGTCCAGCACATCATCCACCACCTGAAATGCCAATCCCACACATTTGCCGAAGTGATCCAGCTTGTCCAGTTGCGCTATGGAAACGATCCCGCATTGAGCGCCAAGCAACACGGCGGCACGGATCAACGCACCGGTCTTGTGGATGTGCATGAATTCCAGTTCCGGGAGCGAGAGCGCTTTGCCGACACTGTCCAGATCGATCGCCTGGCCACCCGCCATGCCGCGCGAACCGGAAGCCACCGCAAGGAGTTTGATCATGTCCAATTGACGCGCCGCATCATCGCTCAGACGATGTTCCGCGAGCAGTTGAAATGCCAATGTTTGCAAACTGTCGCCAACCAGCAATGCAGTCGCTTCGTCATATTGCACATGGCAAGTCGGCTTGCCGCGACGCAACACATCGTCGTCCATACACGGCATGTCGTCATGCACCAGAGAATAAGCGTGAATCAGTTCGACCGCCGCCGCCGCGATGTTCACGCGTGCAATATCTGCGCCGGCCAACTCGCCGGCGGCAAATGCCAGCAACGGGCGCACGCGCTTGCCACCGTCCAGCACCGCATAGCGCATCGCCTCGTGCAAGCGTTGCGGAGCGATTTCCGCATTTGGCAACAACCCGCGCAGCACGCCCTCAAAGCGCGTCTGGTGGGCGGCGATCCAACTCTGGAAATCGACGCTCATTAATTGGCCCCTGTCTCACCGCTGGCGGAAAAATCCTTAAACACGCCGTTCTCCAGCACACTCACCTGCTGTTGCGCATCCTCGAGGCGGCTCCGGCAGAACGACAGCAATTCCGCGCCGCGCTTATAGGCGGCCAGCGAGTCTTCCAGCGGCAGCTTGCCCGCCTCCATGTCGGCGACGATCTGTTCAAGCTCGGCCGTTGCCGACTCGAAATCAATTATTTTTTGCGGTTTGCCAGCCATAACAATCTCTGCCTTGGAAAGGTCGGCATTTTACCCAACCCACCCTGACTGAGCCAATTTATATTGCCCCATGCAAAAAATTCAGACAGAATCCGCGCGCACTCTTGCTCATAAAATTAACAAATTAAAGTAATATTCAGAGAATAGCTTATGAGCGGTCCCGCATGAAATCATCCTGGATGCTAATCGCCGGATTCCTGTTCGGCTGCATGGGCGTATTCGTCAAGCTCGGCGCGGCACATTTCTCGTATGTCGAATTGGTGTTCTACCGCTCGCTCTTTGGTTTGCTGCTGATCTACCTGATCATGCGTCAGCAGCGTGTCAGCCTTGCCACGCAGCACTGGCGCAACCATTTGTGGCGCGGGCTGTCAGGCTCGATAGCCCTCGCGCTGTTCTTCTACTGCATTACCGTGCTGCCGCTCGCCACTGCCGTCACGCTCAATTACACCGCACCGCTGTTTCTCACCATTTTCACCATGCTGGTGTTCAAGGAAAAATTTCACCTGCCGCTGACCATCGCCATCGGTTTGGGATTCTGCGGCGTGGTGCTATTGCTGCATCCGACGCTTCAGCAAGACCAACTGCTGCTTGGCCTGTTCGGCCTGATCTCCGGCTTCCTCGCCGGGGTCGCCTACCTCAACGTCAGGCAACTCGGCATGATCGGCGAGCCGGACACGCGCACGGTATTTTATTTCAGCCTGATCGCCTCGATCGGCAGCGGCGTGTGGATATTGTTCGATACCGTGCATGCGATCACGCCGCAAGGCTTCGCGATCCTGCTCGGGCTGGGCAGCTCCGCCACCCTCGCGCAGCTCGCCATGACGCGCGCCTACCGCACCGGCAAGACGCTGGTGGTCGGCAGCCTGGCCTATAGCACCATCGTCTTCGCCAGCCTGTTCGGCATACTGCTGTGGGATGAAACTCTGCCGCTGAGCAGTTGGCTGGGCATGGCGTTCATCATCGCCAGCGGTGTGCTAAGCTTGCGCCTGTCACCCCAACATCCGCCCTAAAAAGTGCCCGAAAAAGTGCCAAGAAAAGGAAACTCATGATCACCATCGAACAAAACGACAACCTCGTCAACGTCGCCGTTCTCGGCGAATTCACTCTCGCCGATTTCAAGATATTTGAAGAGCAATCGCTGTACAAGCTCAAATCGTCCGGCCCGCTGAACCTGTTGTTCGACCTGCGCGGAATGATCGACTACACCGTGGACGTGGCATGGGAAGAAATCAAGTTCTTCAGTCGCGAACACAACCACGATTTCAGCAAGATCGCCGTCGTCACCACCGACCAGTGGCTCACCTGGCAAGCCTGGTTGTCGCGCCTGTTTGTGGATGCAGACATACAAGTGTTCGCGGATTACGATGAGGCGCAGGCTTGGGCGCAGGCTTAACGTACCATATCGTTTGGCCAAATAATTCGAGAGATGAAGCAATGATGCATGTGTCGGCGCGTTTTATTTATAAATGCCCCAACAAAAACCCGCTTTCGCGCATTTTCAATAATCCTTAAACGTTTGCGCCACGGACGCGAACTTCAAACAACATCGCGTCGATACCATTTTTGTCGATGGTGCGTAGCGCCGCATTGACCAAACGCAAGCTGACCCGACGGTTTTCGCTTTCAACCCAGAAGCGGCGGCATTGCAGATCGGACAAGGCAGAATCAAAGGCTCGCATTAAAAGCTTGACCCTGCATTCGAGAGGGGCTGCACAAAAGCGCATAGTCCTTCAGTTCGAACGTTGGGCAAATCACCCATGTCTTCGCAAGCCCCGTCCTTATTGTTTCTCTGCTTATGCTCCGCGGGCCGTTATGCGTTTGCGTCTCTCGTGTCTTCGGGTTGTGCTGCGGCAAGGATTTGGCTGAGGTCGAGTGTGGCGATAGCCATGATGGTTTCCTTGCCGGGTGTCACAAAAGCAACACTTTGTTGCAGGCTCGTAAAATCGGCGGCGCGGGGGGCGGATGCAGCGGTGCAGGTATAATGCGGACCTTTTTAGTGCGCCTGGTTCGACATAACCAACGACTTGGCTGGCGTTTTTTGACAGCCTGGTCGGATGGCTAGCCGTTATTTCAGGCTCGCCACGAACGGCCTAATTAAATTTTTCTGGAGTTGCCTTGTTCAAGCTCATCGGTGTCGTTGCGGGTTATTGGTTGTTCGGACTTTTCGGGGGGGTGCTTGGCCTGCTCGTCGGGTCGATGATTGATCGCATGAGGGTGCTTGGCTCCGGAGGGATGAACCCATTGCAGAATGCGCTGCGCCAAGCGGTGTTCCTTGAGACGGTGTTCATTTCGATGGGTAAGCTGGCCAAGGCGGATGGGCATGTCTCTGAAGATGAGGTCGCGCATGTCGAGCAGTTCATGCAAAAGCTGAACATGACTGCGCAGCATCGCGAGCAGGCGATCAAGTTATTCAAGCAGGGTGCCGATCCGGCGTTCGATATTTACCCAACCTATCAGCGGTTCATATCGGTTTGCGGGAACACGAAGAATCTGAGGGAAGTGTTGCTGGTTTATCTGATTGTGATGGCGCTGGCTGACGGGCATTTTCATCCGGCGGAGGAGGTGTTGCTCGCCGAGATCGCCGCCCATCTTGGCTATGGCCCCGCCGCGTTCAAGCGGATGATCGAGATGGTGTTGAATCAATCCCATTTCGCCGGAGGACAAGCCAACGCAGCCGCAGCATTGGACGATGCCTATAAGGCGCTGGGCGTAACCAAGGACAGCAGCGATGCAGAGATCAAGCGCGCCTATCGCAAGTTGATGAGCCAATACCACCCGGATAAATTGATCGGGCAGGGCGTGCCGGAAGATATGATCGCAATGGCAACCGAGCAGGCAAAAGAAATCCAGCTTGCCCATGATTTGATCAAGAAGACCAGGAATATTTGAGTTGTTGCATGTTTAGAGAACGCTTTGCACTTACCGTTGCCACCCTCTCCCTGCCAGGGCGATGGGATATTGCGGTTATTAAATTATTTGATTAACTGTTTTCAGGATAAATAATGTCCACCACGCTCCCCATTCTCTCTCTCCTTGAAACACGCGTTCTCGGTGTGCTCGCCGAAAAGCAGCGCACGGTGCCGGACAGTTATCCGTTGACGCTGAATTCGCTGGTTTCCGGCTGCAACCAGAAGAGTAGCCGCGATCCGGTTATCGAGGCTTCCGAATCGGAAGTGCTGGTGGCGCTGGACAGCTTGAGAGGGTTGTCGCTGTTGGTGGAAACCAGCGGGGGGAGGGCATCGCGTTATGCGCACAACATCGAGCGGGTATTGCACATTCCCACACAGTCCACCGCCTTGTTGGCTATGCTGATGTTGCGCGGCCCGCAGACAGCGGGGGAGCTGCGTCTCAATTGCGAGAGGCTGCACAAGTTTGCCGACATTTCTTCGGTCGAGAGCTTTCTGGTCGAATTGGCCGAACGTGCGGTTGGCGGGCTGGTGGTGGAGTTGCCGCGCCAGCCCGGTTCGCGCGAAAACCGCTGGATGCATCTGCTCTCCGGCGCGCCGGTCATTGAGGAGCATGTGTCCGCCAGAGCGGCAGCGGTTGCTCCATCAGGCGATGTGACGGTGGGCGAAATTGCCGCGCTCAAGGCCAACGTTGCCAGGCTTGAAGCGGAGGTAAGCGAGCTGCGGGCGATGATGGGTAAGCTGTGTGCGGAGCTGGGCGTTTCAGTCAAGTAGCCGCCACGCCCGGCTTCGCAAACTTGTTTGCCGCGATACCGTTCGGTTCAGTATGGCTTCGCGGTCTTTGTCTACGGCAAGAAATCGGCTAGCTGGAAGCTCGTGACCATCGGTCTGGCCTTGATGGTGTACCCCTGTTTTATTGAAGGGACCTGGTGAACGAGGCCACGCCCGAACAGCTCCTTGGATTGTAAATGTCAGACGCTACTTCGGATACGCTGTAACAGGCTCAAAAGACCTGTTAAAGTTCGTCCGGCAGTGGTTTGAGTTTCCCATTTCATGTTTTGATTCTATATAGGCGAACATCATGAGTGCTAAGAATAAGTCTGTTTACAAACCCTTTTCACGCTCTGACCAGCATTCAATCGAACATTCATTGACCAATCACTTGATGTACACGGTGGGCAAGTCCGCTAAAGCCGCCACCGGGCATGATTGGTACGATACTTCCGCGCATACCGTGCGCGATCATCTTATTGAGCGATGGACAAGCACGGTGGACAACAATTACGAGCAAGACTCCAAGCGAGTTTATTATCTCTCGATGGAATTTTTGATCGGACGCACGCTTTCAAATGCTGCGCTTAACTTGGGGATAGAAACGCCATTGCGTGAAGGGTTGCAGGCTCTTGGCCATGAGTTGGAAAGCATCGAAGAAATGGAAACCGATGCCGCGCTCGGCAATGGCGGCTTGGGGCGTCTCGCCGCCTGTTTTCTCGATTCGATGGCAACCATGGATTTGCCGGGCATGGGCTACGGCATCCGCTACGAATACGGCATGTTCAATCAACGCATCGAAAACGGCCAGCAGGTGGAGCATCCCGATAACTGGCTGCGTTATGGCAACCCGTGGGAGTTCCAGCGTCCCGAGCGCCTGTACCCGGTCAAATTTTATGGCCGTATCGTCAGGGTTCCGGATACGCAAGGCAACATCGAACACCACTGGGTAGATAACGAAACAGTGATGGCGATGGCCTACGATTTTCCCATTCCGGGCTATAACACGGAGACCGTCAATAACCTGCGCTTATGGGCGGCCAAGTCCACACGCGAATTTGATCTGGGCTCTTTCAATGCGGGCGACTATATCGGGGCGGTGGTGGAAAAAGATATTACCGAAAATTTGTCCAAGGTGCTCTACCCGAACGACAGCTCGGTAATGGGCCGCGAGCTGCGCCTCAAGCAGGAATATTTCTTTGTTTCCGCGTCTGTCCAGGACATCCTGACGCGCTTTTCGACCAAAAATAGCGATTGGAATCTATTGCCGGAGAAGATCGCCATTCAACTTAACGATACCCATCCGGCGGTCGCCGTGGCGGAGATGATGTACCAGTTGCTCGATAACCATCATCTCAGCTGGGATAATGCCTGGCAGCTGGTGAATGGCATATTTGCCTACACCAATCATACCCTGATGCAGGAAGCGCTGGAGGCTTGGCCGGTGGAGATGTTTGAACGGGTATTACCGAGGCATCTGGAAATCATCTATGAGATCAACCACCGTTTCCTGGCGCGGGTGAACCATTGTTTTCCCGGTGATGCCGGATTGTTGGAACGCGTTTCCATTATTGACGAAGGGAATGGCCGGCGCGTGCGCATGGCGCATTTGGCGGTGGTCGGCAGCCATACCGTGAACGGCGTTGCCGCAATCCACAGCGAGCTTTTGAGAACCGTGCTGTTCATCGATTTTCAACGCATTTTTCCCGGCAAGTTCATCAATGTCACCAACGGCATCACGCCGCGCCGCTGGTTGAACCAGTGTAATCCGCGCCTGTCCGAATTGATTGCTTCACGCATCGGCAACGGCTTCGTGCGCGATCTCGCGCAACTCAAAAAGCTGGCCGTGCATGCAGAGGATGCAGAATTCCGCAAGCAATTCCGCGTCGTCAAGCAGGCCAATAAACTTTACCTTGCCGAACATATCGAGAAAGTGACCGGTGTTCGTGTCGCCCCGAATTCGCTGTTCGATGTGCAGGCCAAGCGTATCCACGAGTACAAACGCCAGTTGCTCAACGTGCTGCACGTTGTCACCCTCTACAACCGCATCCGCTCCGGACAGGCCAATGGCATCACGCCGCGCACCGTGATTTTCGGCGGCAAGGCCGCGCCGGGTTACCGGACGGCCAAGCTGATTATTCGCCTTATCAACGACGTGGCCGGCATCGTTAACAACGACCCGGCGGTTGGCAATTTGCTCAAGGTGGTGTTCTATCCCAATTACGACGTTTCAACGGCGGAGAAGATTTTCCCGGCAAGCGAACTTTCCGAGCAGATTTCCACCGCAGGCACCGAGGCTTCCGGTACCGGCAACATGAAAATGGCACTCAATGGCGCGCTTACCATTGGCACGCTGGATGGAGCCAATATTGAAATATGTGAGGAGGTGGGCGATGCAAACATTTTCATCTTCGGTCTGACCACGCAGGAGGTTGCCGATCTGCGCGCGCGCGGCTATAACCCGTGGGACTGCTACAACGCCAACGCGGAGTTGCGCCAGGCATTGGATATGATCGGCAATGGTTTCTTTTCTGTGGAGGATTTGGGCCGTTACCGTTCTCTGTTTGACAACCTGACACGGAACGGGGACCACTACCTGCTGCTGGCCGACTATGCCAGTTATATGACCGCTCAGGACAGGGTGAGTGCACTCTATCAGGATCAGGAGGAATGGACGCGTCGTGCCATCCTCAATGTCGCCAACATGGGCAAGTTTTCCAGCGACCGCACGATTCAGGAATACGCCGACAAAGTGTGGAAAGTGAAGGCTGTGCCGCCTGCCTGCCAACTTGATCGGCTCACTTGAGTCATTCTGTGTTTTTCTGGTTCAATTTAGCGGTTGGGCTATAATGTCGGCGTTTCCGGTGTGATGGGAACTATTCCAGCCCAACGGGAAATGTAATTCACCAACTAATAAAGGAGATTCCGATGAAAAAATTGATCACACTGGCTTGTTTGGGTTTTGCATTTGTTGTTTCTGCTCCGGCTTTTGCTGCGGCGCAACAGGAAAAGATGAAGGGTTGCAACAAGGAAGCGACAGGAATGAAGGGCGATGAGCGCAAGGCGTTTATGAGCAAATGCCTGAAAAAAGATTACACGCTAAAGGCTGATGCCGCAGCGGAAGCCAAGCCAACCGCAAGTGCCGCAGCTCCTGCCGCAGCGCCGGTTAAACAGCAGGACAAGATGAAATCCTGTAACGCGGAAGCCAAAACTAAAGCACTGAAAGGTGATGAGCGCAAGAAGTTCATGAGTTCCTGCCTTAAGGGTTAAGCGGCATTTGCCGGCCAGAAAACGCGCCGCAAGGCGCGTTTTTCATTGGTTGACGCAGTGTATAATCCGCATTCTTTTGCGCGACCGTGTCGCGTTTCAATTTGTAAATATTGAATGATCAAAAAATTTCTCAAACGAGTATTTGGCAAACCCGCCAAGATCAAATCGGCAGGAAATGCGCGGGTGGTTCCGTTTGAATTGCATGATGTTGCGCGAGAACAGATCAGTTACGGCGCAAAGAAGGTCACCGATGGCTTGCAGGCCGCTGGTTATCAGGCTTATGTGGTGGGCGGTGCGGTGCGGGATTTGCTGCTGAAGCGTACCCCGAAAGATTTCGATGTTGCTACCGATGCCACGCCGGAGGAGGTGCGCCGCGTGTTTCGCCGTTCGCGCATTATCGGTCGGCGCTTCCGGCTGGTGCATGTGATGTTTGGCGAGGAGGTGGTCGAGGTTTCCACCTTCCGCAGCATGATCGAAGCCGAGGATGCGCAGACCGACGAGCATGGCCGCTTGTTGCGCGACAACCAGTTCGGCGACCAGGAGCAGGATGCGGCGCGCCGCGATTTTACCGCCAACGCGCTGTTTTATGATCCATCCACGCAGGAGATTTACGACTATCACGGCGGCTATGCCGATACGCGTAATCGATTGCTGCGCATGATTGGCGACCCGGTAGTGCGCTACCGCGAAGACCCGGTACGGATGGTGCGCGCAGTGCGTTTGTCGGCGAAGCTGGGCATGCAGATCGATGCGGCAACCGCCGCGCCGATCGGCGGGATGAAAGACTTGCTCGACAACGTGCCGCAGGCGCGTTTGCTCGATGAGGTGCTAAAAATGCTGTTGTCCGGCCACTCGGTGGAGTGTATCCAGCAATTACGCAAGATGAATTTGCATAATGGTTTGCTGCCGCTGCTGGATGTGATTCTGGAGCAGCCGATGGGCGAGAAATTCGTCATGCTGGCGCTGCGCAATACCGATGAGCGTCTCAGCCAGGAAAAAACGGTTTCACCGGCATTCCTGTTTGCCGCGTTGTTGTGGCATGAAGTGCTGGCAGCATGGAATTTGCGTGTGCAGCAAGGCGAGCGCCCAGTGGGCGCGATGCACGCGGCGATGGATGAGGTGCTCGGCAAACAGAAAGAACAGCTTGCCATTCCGCACCGCCACGATGCGGTGATGAAAGAAATCTGGCTGTTGCAACAACGCTTCGAGCAGCGCGCCGGACAGCGCCCGTTCCGTTTGCTGGAACAGCCACGCTTCCGTGCCGGATTCGATTTTCTGCTGTTGCGCTGCGCCAGCGGTGAAGTGGATGACGAACTCGGATTGTGGTGGGATGAATTCCAGGACGCCAGCGACGAGCGACGTGCGGAAATGTTGCAACCGGAGCAGGCCGGAGATAAAAAACGGCGCCGCCGCAAACCGCGCAAGAAACCGGAAGCAACAGCAGCGGGTGAGCCCGTAGCGTAATGGGAACCTGATGCCGCACGCCGCCTTCATCGGGTTAGGCAGCAATCTGGAAGACCCGCGCAGCCAATTGCTTCGAGCCTTTGTCGAGCTTGGCGAGCTGCCGGACACGCGCCTCATCGTTCATTCATCGCTGTATCGCAGCGCACCAGTGGGTTATCCTGACCAGCCGGAGTTCGTCAATGCTGTCGCAAAAATCGCGACGGCATTGACGCCGCAAGCGCTGCTGCAAGCACTTCTGCGAATCGAACATCAGCATGGCCGTGAACGCACCTTTCGCAATGCGCCGCGCACCCTTGATCTGGATGTGCTGCTGTACGACGATGTACAACTGCATGAGCACGGTTTGACCATTCCGCATCCGCAGATGCACCGGCGCGCGTTCGTGTTGCAGCCATTGTTGGAGATTGCGCCGGATTGCGATATTCCATCGGTAGGCCAGGCGCAACGGGCATTGCATCTGTGTAGTAATCAGGTGTTGGAACGGCTTGCTGAGGATGCTTCTTATTTTGCTTAAATCGGGAGGGTGATTAATTCTATAGGTACTTCTGAAAATATCAATTTCGTCATTGATACAAACACTAGCCATTCGACTAAGCCCGCGAGCGGGCAAGTCGCTGGTTATCCCGCGAAGGCGGGAATCCAGCTAAATCAAACCGCTGGATGCCGGATCAAGTCCGGCATGACGGACTTTTAGAGATTCTCCGTAATCCGCGCAAATATTATATTGGAGGCATGATGAGAACTACACTAACCGCACTGCAAGCCATGCGCAGCAAAGATGAAAAGATCGCCGTGCTGACCTGCTATGACGCGAGCTTCGCCGCGCTGCTCGAAGCGCAGGGTATCGATGTGCTGCTGGTCGGAGATTCGCTCGGTATGGTGCTGCAGGGGCACGAAACCACATTGCCGGTTTCGCTGGACGACATGGTTTACCACACCGCCTGCGTGGCGCGGGGTTCGAAGCAGGCGTTCATCATCGGCGACATGCCGTTCGGCACGTTCCAGATCAGCCCGCAGGAAACTTTCGCGCATGCCGCAAAGCTGATGGCGGCGGGCGCACAGATAGTCAAGCTGGAAGGCGGCGCGGCGATGGCCGAAACGGTGGAATTTCTCACCGGACGCGGCATTCCGGTGTGCGGGCACATCGGGCTGACCCCGCAATCGGTGCACCAGATGGGCGGTTACCGCGTGCAAGGCAAGGAACCTGCCGCTGCGCAACAATTGCTGGAGGACGCGACAGCGCTCGAGCAGGCCGGCGCGGGGATGTTGGTGCTGGAAACCATACCCGCGCTGCTGGCAGCCGAAATCACCGCG
Source organism: Gallionella sp. (assembly GCA_023259035.1). Classification (GTDB taxonomy): domain Bacteria; phylum Pseudomonadota; class Gammaproteobacteria; order Burkholderiales; family Gallionellaceae; genus Gallionella. The sequence goes on along the minus strand of JAHFRA010000055.1, from coordinate 1,232 downwards.
CAACTGACCATTCCCACCATCGGCATCGGCGCGGGCGCAGCCTGTTCCGGCCAGGTGCTGGTGCTGTACGACATGCTGAACATTTATCCGGGCAAGAAGGCGCGCTTCGCGAAAAATTTCCTGCAGGACGCGGGCAACATCGCGGCGGCGGTAAAGAATTACGTTGCCGAGGTAAAGAACGGCGGCTTTCCGGCACAGGAACACAGCTTCTGATGCAGGTTATTTCGACTGTATCCGAACTGCGCATAAGGCTGGGTAATGAACGCGCCATCGCCTTCGTGCCGACCATGGGCAACTTGCATGAGGGGCATCTCAATCTGATGCGTCTGGCGCGCGAACTTGGCGACTGTGTGGCGGCAAGTATCTTTGTCAATCCGTTGCAATTTGGGCCAAGCGAGGATTTCGACAAGTATCCGCGCACGCTGGAAGCGGATTGCGCCAAGCTGCAAGGTTTGGCGGATGTAGTGTTCGCGCCATCAATCAACGAAATGTATCCCGCACAGCAAACGGTGTTTGTCGAGCCGCCGCCGGTTGCCAACGAGCTATGCGGCGCGACGCGCCCCGGGCATTTTCGCGGCATGGCGACGGTGGTGCTGAAGCTGCTCAATATCGTGCAGCCGCAAGTCGCGCTGTTCGGCAAAAAGGATTACCAGCAATTGCACATTATTCGCCAGATGGTCGCGCAACTGGATCTGCCGGTGCGCATCGTCGGCGGCGAGACGCTACGTGCCACGGACGGTCTGGCGCTGAGTTCGCGCAACCAGTATTTGAGCGATGCGGAGCGCGGCGAAGCAATTTTTCTGTATCAAATGCTGCAAGGGCTGCGGCAAAACATCCTGCAAGGCGAGCGCGATTTTGAACGATTGCAGCAACAGGCAGTCGAAGCTCTCATAGCGAGAGGTTGGCTGGTGGATTACGTGGCGGTGCGCAACCAGTCCGATTTGCAGCGGGCCAGCCCCGTGCAAGGTGGCTTGGCGCAGCGCGAACTGGTGATAATGGCGGCGGCCAGGCTGGGCAATACTCGCTTGCTGGACAATATCGAGGTTTGTCTGATTGATTGATTGCGATATAATCCGCACCCTGTCCGAAAGGGAAGTGCTACATGCAAAGAATCATGCTTAAAGCCAAGCTGCACCGGGTGCATGTTACGCACTCCGAGTTGCATTACGAAGGCTCCTGCGCAATCGACGACGATCTGCTGGATGCGTCCGACATCAGGGAATATCAGCAGA
>JAHFRA010000054.1 GCA_023259035.1 Gallionella sp. | reverse complement strand
GCATCAGCAGCGAGCGGCCTTGCGGCAGCTTTTCCAGTCCGGCTTGCCGGGCGGCGCGCGCCGCAGCGAATACCGGGTCGTTGGCACGGGCGGCACGGTAGAGCTCCAGCAGGTCGGCAGCTTGCGCCACATTGCTTGCGCCGAACAGTGTGGCCAATAGGAATGGTAATGACTTCAGTTTCATCGGGTTTTTGCGTAGTCGCTACATTAGATTTTTCTAATACTATAATTTGCTACGGCATTGCGCAATCTCAATATGCAATTCTAAAACCAGAATCACCCGGGTTGCCCGGTATTCTTCGCAACGGCGCAATGCAAGTTTTGTTGATAGCAACGCCAAGCGGCGAACAGCATACTTTTTATTGTGTCCTACCCTTGATTAGCATTTCGACTTCAGCAACACGCTTATGCACCGCTGCCAAGTTGGCTCTGGTTTCAATATTCATGCGCAGTAGCGGTTCGGTATTTGAGCTGCGCAAATTGAGCCGCCAATCGGCAAATTCCAGGCTGAGTCCATCCGTGTCGTCCACCAACGCTTGCGAACTCGCGTAATAGTCGCGCACCGCTCGCAAAACCGCTTGGGCGTTGTCCACTATGTAATTGATTTCCCCGCTGCAGGGATATGACTGGATACGCTCGCCTACCAGTTGCGACAGCGGTTTACCACTGCGACAGATCAGTTCGGCCACCAGCAACCAGGGGATCATGCCGCTGTCACAGTAGGCGAAATCGCGGAAGTAATGGTGGGCGCTCATTTCGCCCCCATAGATGGCGTTTTCAGAGCGCATGCGTTCTTTGATGAAAGCGTGCCCCGTTTTGCTTTGTATGGGTACGCCGCCGGCACGTTTGACCATGTCGATGGTGTTCCACGTCAGGCGCGGATCGTGAATGATTTTCTCGCCGGGATGCTTGGTCAGGAAGGCTTCGGCCAGCAGGCCGACGATATAGTAACCCTCGATAAAGTCACCTTTTTCGTCAAACAAAAAGCAGCGGTCAAAATCGCCGTCCCAGGCAATGCCCATGTCAGCTCCATGTGCCTTGACCGCCTGCGCCGTCGCGGTCCGGTTTTCAGGCAGCAAAGGGTTGGGAATGCCGTTGGGGAAGGTGCCGTCCGGGTCGTGATGCACTTTGATGAAGGCGACTGGCACGCCCCGTTGCCAGAACTTGGCTTCAAGCGCATCAATTACATGACCAGCTGCACCGTTACCGGCATTGACCACCAGCTTGAGCGGTTCGAACGCCGCCGTATCGATGTAGGTTAGCAAGTGTTCAACAAATGGAGCGAGAATGGACAGGCGCGTCAGCTTGCCGGGTGTGGTTGGCGGAGAAAAATGATTGGCTTCAGCCAATGCCTGAATGGCTTTCAGGCCAGTGTCGCCACTGATGGGCCGTGCACCACGGCGCACCAGTTTCATGCCGTTGTAGTCCATCGGGTTGTGGCTGGCGGTGACTTCGATGCCGCCGTCCACATCCAGATGGAACGCGGCAAAATATACTTCTTCGGTGCCGGTCATACCGATGTCGATGACATCGGCTCCGCCGTCCATCAGGCCCTGAGCCAATGCCTGTTTGAGAGGAGCACTGGTGAGGCGCACATCGCCGCCGACCACAACACGTTTGGCATCGAGGTGCTGCGCATAGGCGCGGCCAATACGGTAGGCGATTTCTTCACTCAGCTCGTCGCCAAGCCTGCCACGAATGTCGTAGGCCTTGAAACAGGTAAGTTGCGTCATCCGCCGCGCGATTTCAGAACACGAATCGCTTGGGTTGTTCGGCATGCCGCAACGGTGCGACACAGCTCTCCATGATGTTAACCGTTTCGAATACATCCGGTGCAATTCGGGTAATCAGCTCCGCCTCCATTACCGGTGCGTCTCCCACAATAGCGAACAAACGCCCACCGATGTTCAGGCTGTTCTGGAATACTTCCGGCAATACCGGCGTTGAGCCGGTCAGCACGATGACATCGTAAGTGCCTTTTCCCCAACCATGCGAAGCATCACCTGTTTCGAGGACAATGTTATCGCGGTGATAAGCAGATAAATTTTGTTTGGCAACGGCACTCAACTCCGGCACGATTTCGACCGAGGTGACATGCCCTGCCAGCGAGGACAGCAATGCGGTCAAATAGCCGCTGCCGGTGCCCACCTCCAATACTCTGTCATTACGGGTGAGATGCAACTCCTGAACAGTGCGCGCCTCCAGCTTGGGTTGCCACATGGCTGCTCCATGGCCTAACGGAATTTCCATATCGGCAAACGCCAACCCCTTTTTTTCATCTGGTACAAAGTGCTCGCGTCGGACATGCTTGAGCAACTCCAGAATTCGCTTTTCCAGTACCTCGCATGGCCGTATTTGCTGTTCAATCATGTTGAAACGTGCTTGCTCCATATTCTGCATCTCCCTCTCCTGAATTCTGAAATTATCCGGTATGCTCCTGGCTCAGTATATCAACACCCCCCTGCTGGCTCAACATATAGGACAAGCAACTTGCTATTGCTCTATCTTTCCAGTAACTTTCACAACTCGCTAGGGGTCTTCGCCGGTATCTGAACAAGGCGGAGTGAGAGACACCCTTTGAACCTGTACGGGTAATGCCGCAAAGGGAAGCATCCGCCCGATGCTTCCTGTATTACTGGAGCATCACATGAATGCCAATCCCAAATTTCTCAGTCAAGCTGCGCATGTCGATGCGGCGGCAATCAAGCCTTTGCCGAATTCGCGCAAGGTGTATGTCGGGGGCAGCCGTCCCGACATCCGCGTGCCGATGCGCGAAATCTCGCAGGCCGATACGCCTGCCGGAATGGGCGTGGAAAAAAACCCGCCGATTTATGTGTACGACTGTTCAGGCCCTTACACCGACCCGGCGGTGAAGATCGACATCCGCTCCGGCCTCGCCGCGCTACGCGAAGGCTGGATCGCCGAACGCGGCGACACCGAAACGCTTGGCAAGTTGTCCTCCGCATACGGACAGCAGCGCCTAAACGATCCCGCACTGGCGGAACTGCGCTTCAACCTGCAGCGCGCGCCGCGCCGCGCCAAGCCCGGCAAGAACGTCACACAGATGCATTACGCGCGGCAGGGCATCATCACGCCGGAGATGGAATACATCGCGATACGCGAAAATCAGCGTCGCGAAGGGCTTTCCGAGATGCTGCTGCAACAGCATCCCGGCGAAAATTTTGGCAAGACGATGCCCAAGCAGATTACGCCGGAATTCGTGCGCGCCGAGGTGGCCGCAGGCCGCGCGATCATCCCCGCCAACATCAACCATCCCGAAGTCGAGCCGATGATCATCGGGCGCAATTTTCTGGTGAAGATCAACGCCAACATCGGCAACTCGGCGCTGGGTTCGAGCATTCAGGAGGAAGTGGAGAAGATGACCTGGTCGATCCGCTGGGGCGGCGACACGGTGATGGACCTGTCCACCGGCAAGCATATCCACGAGACGCGCGAATGGATCATCCGCAACTCGCCCGTACCGATCGGCACCGTGCCGATCTATCAGGCGCTGGAAAAAGTGAACGGCAAGGCCGAAGATCTGACCTGGGAGATTTTCCGCGACACGCTGATCGAGCAGGCAGAGCAGGGCGTGGACTACTTCACGATTCATTCCGGCGTGCTGTTGCGCTATGTGCCGCTGACCGCGAAACGCATGACCGGGATAGTGTCGCGCGGCGGCTCGATCATGGCGAAATGGTGCCTCGCGCACCACAAGGAAAATTTCCTTGCGACGCATTTCGAGGAAATCTGCGAAATCATGAAAGCCTACGACGTCGGCTTCAGCCTCGGCGACGGCTTGCGCCCCGGCTCGATCTATGACGCCAACGACGCGGCGCAACTGGGCGAACTCAAGACGCTCGGCGAGCAGACGCTGGTTGCGTGGAAGCATGACGTGCAAGTGATGATCGAAGGCCCCGGCCATGTGCCGATGCATCTCATCAAGGAGAACATGGACCTGCAGCAGAAGTGGTGCCACGAAGCGCCGTTCTACACGCTGGGTCCCTTGACCATGGACATCGCGCCCGGCTACGACCACATCACATCTGCAATCGGTGCGGCAATGATCGGCTGGTTCGGCACCGCCATGCTGTGCTACGTCACGCCAAAAGAGCATCTGGGATTGCCGGACAAGGATGACGTCAAGGAAGGCATCATTACCTACAAGATCGCCGCCCACGCCGCCGACCTCGCCAAGGGACATCCTGGCGCGCAGATACGCGACAACGCGCTAAGCAAGGCACGCTTCGAATTCCGCTGGGAAGACCAGTTCAACCTCGGCCTCGACCCGGACAAGGCGCGCGAATTCCACGACGAAACCATGCCCAAGGAATCCGGCAAGGTCGCGCACTTTTGCTCGATGTGCGGCCCGAGCTTCTGCTCGATGAAAATCTCGCAGGACGTGCGCGATTTCGCCGCACAGGAAGGTGTGGACGAAGCTACTGCATTGCAAAAAGGCATGGAACAAAAGGCGGTGGAGTTTGTGAAGCGGGGCAGCCAGTTGTATAGCAAGGCTTGATCTTCGCAAGGCTCGCTCCTGGAGGAGCAGTGGTGCAAACCTCATGAACCACCATGTCTTCCCGAAGTCATACTTTGATTGTTTAGGTCTGGTGTCGCTCATCGATACGATGCGACGATTCCAGTGTGTTCAATGAACCGCCGGATGCGGAACCGCACGTCCGGTGGGGTGGGAGGTCGGCAGGGGTGATCCTGCCTCCTGTCCGATTCAATCATGGAAATATTCTTACAGCAAATCATCAACGGATTGGTGCAAGGCAGCGTTTACGCGCTGGTCGCGCTCGGCTACACGATGGTGTACGGCATACTCGGCCTGATCAACTTCGCGCACGGCGAAGTGGTGATGGTCGGCGCGATGCTGGCGCTTTCCGCTCTAACCGCGTTGCTGGGCTGGGGAGTGCCGCCGTTGCTGGCCGTGCTGTTCAGCCTGATATTGGCGATGGCGGGCTGCATGGCGCTGGGCTATGGCATCGAGCGTATCGCCTATCGCCCGTTGCGCCATGCGCCGCGCCTCGCGCCGCTGATCACTGCGATTGGCATATCCATCGTGTTGCAGAATCTCGCGATGATGGTCTGGGGACGCCAATATCACGCTTTTCCGCAACTGATTGCCAATCACCCGCACCTGATTGGCGGCGCGATCATCAACGATATCCAGATCATCATTTTCATCATGGCATTGGCGATCATGGCGGGATTGATGGTTGTAGTGCATCGCACCCGGCTCGGGCGTGCGATGCGCGCAGTGGCCGAGAACCAGCATGCCGCGCAATTGATGGGCGTGGACATCAATCGCGTGATCTCGCTCACCTTCATGCTCGGTTCGGCACTCGCTGCAATAGCCGGAATCATGGTCAGCGCCAACTACGGACTGGCGCACTATTACATGGGCTTCCTGCTCGGGCTGAAAGCCTTTACCGCTGCGGTGCTGGGTGGCATCGGCAACCTGCGCGGCGCGATGCTGGGCGGGCTGTTACTCGGCCTGATCGAAAGTCTCGGTGCGGGTTACATCGGCGATCTGACCGGCGGATTCCTCGGCAGCAACTATCAGGACGTGTTTGCCTTTTTCGTGCTGATTGCGGTGCTGGTGTTCAGGCCGTCTGGCCTGTTGGGCGAACGTCTGGCGGAGCGCGCATGAATCCGAAAACCGAAATTCAAGCCACAGAGAACACGGAGGCCACAGAGAAAACCTACTTTATCTCTGTGGCCTCCGTGTTCTCTGTGTCCAATAGGTTTTCCCCAAAATGAAACCCAACCAAAAATCCAAATCTCTACTCGTCGCGCTTGCCATAGCTTTACTGCTCCTGCCGTTCGTCACCGACGCGCTGCTCGGGCGCGGCTGGGTGCGCATCGCGGATTTCGCGATGCTGTACATCATGCTGGCGCTCGGCCTGAACATCGTGGTCGGCTATGCGGGGCTGCTCGATCTGGGCTATATCGCGTTCTTTGCGGTCGGCGCATATTGCTATGCGCTGACCGGGTCGCCGCATCTGGCAATAGCATTTCCGGCGCTGTTTCCCGGCGGTGTGCATCTGTCATTCTGGGTGGTCTTGCCGCTGTCGGCACTGGTGGCGGGCGGTTTCGGCGTACTGCTCGGCGCGCCGACACTGCGCTTGCGCGGCGATTATCTGGCCATCGTCACGCTCGGTTTCGGCGAGATCATCCGCATTTTCCTGAACAACCTGAACGCCCCGCTAAACCTGACCAACGGGCCGCAGGGCATCAGCCGCATCGATCCGATCAGCACGGCGGGTGTGTCGCTGAACGCCACTCAGGAAATCTTCGGCATCGCGCTGCCCTCGGTGCACCTGTATTTCTATTTGTTCCTCGCCTTCACCGCGCTGGTGATATTCATTTCGCAGCGGCTGGAAAAATCGCGCATCGGTCGCGCGTGGATGGCGATCCGCGAGGATGAAATTGCCGCATCCGCGATGGGCATCAACACGCGCAACCTCAAGCTGCTGGCGTTCGCGATGGGCGCGATGTTCGGCGGCGTGTCCGGCACATTGTTCGCCGGCTTCCAGGGCTTCGTCAGCCCGGAAAGTTTCAGCCTGATGGAATCCATCATGGTGTTGTGCATGGTGGTGCTGGGCGGCATGGGCAACATCGCCGGGGTGATACTCGGCGGCGTGCTGCTGGCGCTGTTGCCGGAAATATTGCGCCACAGCGTCGTGCCAATGCAACAGGCGTTGTTCGGCAAGACGCTGGTCGATCCGGAGAGCTTGCGCATGTTGCTGTTCGGCGGCGCATTGATCGTGATGATGCTGTATCGCCCGGCCGGGCTGTGGCCGTCGCGCGTGCGCCGCCGCGAGCTGGATACGGATGAGGCGGCGGAGACGGTATGAATAAAGAACCCTCCCACACCGTTCGGGCTGAGCCTGTCGAAGCCTTTTTAATCGAAGCAAAAACAGCCCTTCGACAAGCTCAGGGCGAACGGATGGTTGTCAATGAATAACCCTGCCGCCCTCCCCTTGCTGCAACTCTCTTCCATCGGCAAACAGTTCGGCGGATTGAGCGCGTTGTCCGACGTGTCGTTGCACATCCGGCGCGGCGAAATTTACGGCTTGATCGGCCCGAACGGTGCGGGCAAGACCACGCTGTTCAATGTCATCACCGGGCTGTATCAGGCAAGTGCGGGCGAATTCCGCTTCAATGGACAACGCTATCAGGTCTGCAAACCGCATGTGCTGGCGCAAGCCGGTATTGCGCGCACCTTCCAGAACATCCGCCTGTTCGCCAATCTTACCGCGCTGGAAAACGTGATGATCGGCCGCCATCTGCGCACCCGCGCCGGAGTGTTCGGGGCGTTGTTGCGTAATCGCACTACGCGCAACGAAGAACACGCCATCACCGAACGCGCCCGTGAATTGCTGCATTATGTCGGCATCAGCAAACCGGCGCAGACACTGGCCAAACACTTGTCCTACGGCGAACAGCGCCGCCTGGAAATCGCCAGAGCGTTGGCGACGGAACCGCTGTTGCTGGCGCTCGATGAACCGGCGGCAGGCATGAATGCCACCGAAACCGAAAACCTTAAAGCGCTGCTGCAAACCATCCGAGGCAGCGGCATCACCGTGCTGCTGATCGAACACGACGTCAAACTCATCATGGGGCTGTGCGACCGCATCGCGGTGCTCGATTACGGCAAGAAAATTGCCGAAGGCATACCGAACGAAGTGCGCCAGAATCCCGCCGTGATTGCCGCCTATCTGGGAGGCAGCGATGACTAATCCGCCATTGGGTAATTCTGCAAATTCTGGCAACCCTCTTTTGGAAGTCCGCGACCTGCAAGTTGCCTACGGCGGCATCCATGCGATAAAGGGCATTGATCTGCATATCGAGCGGGGCGAACTGGTTGCGCTGATCGGCAGCAACGGCGCGGGCAAAACCACCACGCTGAAAACACTGGCCGGACTGCTTCACCCGGCAGGCGGGAAAATAAAATACGACGGCAAGAGTTTGCATGACATTGCAGCGCACCAACGCGTACCGATGGGTATAGCACTGGTTCCGGAAGGCCGTGGCGTATTCGCGCGTCTCACCGTTGTAGAAAATTTATTGATGGGCGCATACAGCCGCAATGATCAGCACGAAATTGCGGTCGACCTGGCGCGCATGTATACCCTGTTCCCGCGACTTGCCGAACGCAAGGATCAGCTCGCCGGAACCCTCTCCGGCGGCGAACAGCAAATGGTTGCCATGGCGCGCGCGCTGATGAGCCGCCCCGCGCTGCTGATGCTTGACGAGCCCAGCATGGGACTCGCGCCCCTGATGGTGAAAAAGATTTTCGAAACCATACTCAATATTGCCGAGCAAGGCATGAGCATTCTGCTGGTGGAACAAAATGCCAGGCTTGCCCTGCAAGTTGCCCACCGTGGCTATGTGATGGAAAGCGGCTTGATTACTCTGTCCGGCGCATCGGGTGAGCTGCTTGGCAGTGATGCCGTGCAACGCGCGTATCTGGGTGGTTAAGCGGATTTAATTGCCGGCTTCGTGTTTCTGCATAGGTTGGCATGAGCCGTAAGGTTAAGTGGCGCCTTTCGACACACAGCGGTCGTTCGCGTTTCCAGAAAGCGGTCGATTGAACACCAACTTCAAAACCAATTTAAACCCAAGAAAATCAAAATAAAATTCAATTAAAAAATTAGTGGACACACACTGCGTAAGCCAGTGAGCTGTCACTAATATCCCATACCAAAATGCTACTAGGTTGAAGGCTTGTGTGAGTACCTAGTTTGGCACCTACTCTTGATGTCCAATAATTTGAAGAATATACTGTGCCATCCCATACGGCCGTACCCAAGTAATTATTGAGTTCGGTTACGTTTGGCAGACGCCATCCTGTAAGCCCATAAATTGTGCTGGTTGTGCAGTAGGTATTTGCAGCAGCCCAGTTATAAGTAATGGCTGTTTTAGCATCACTCCAAATCAGACCGCCTTGAACGGTACCGGTACTAAAGGTCAATATAAAATGTGAGGTATTGCCATTGGCAAATTGCAAATCACTTGAAACAGGTGATAGTGCCCCAGTCGCTGAAATTCGATACCGATCTTGCACAGTTAAAGTCAATATTCCTGCTGCGTTATAGCTTTTTGATATTATGTTCACAATTGCAGTGGTTGCCGTTTCGGCTGCTACAACGTAACTTTCATCAGCCCTCCCGACCACAGTTGCTTTTGTGCTATTCGTGAATGTGGTTGCTGTCCCAATTATTCCTGCTGCGCCAACAGTAACTGACGTAGGTAAAGTTGGCGGTGTCAGATACACTAAATAGCCACCGTTGTCACTGCCAAGTGGAACATAATTATTATTATAGTAGCTGGTGTGAGTCGATGTGGAAGACGCGGGCGTACAGTCGGTAAACGACAAGATATTTGTATCAAATGCTGATAACGCTGCCACGCCCTCGAATGTTGTAACCGTTGCTGCGGGTGTGATTGTTATGCTACCTGTCCCATTGCAACGTCCAGAAACCGTAAAACTTTGCGCCAGACCATTTGCCTTAAGTGTTTTGTAGGCACTCAGCAAAGGAAAAGATACAACACCGCAACTCGTCGTCCCCCCGCTAGTTGTGCCACTCGGCGCACACATCACTACGCCCTCATTGCTCCAACCACAAGCCACCTGCTGCTGAATAGCAGTCAGGTTGGTCGTGATACGGTGATTGCTGTCAACGCTCCGATAAAAACCGTTATTGTAGGCGCGGTATACCGGCACTGTTCCACTCGGGCAAGTTTGGTTTGTCGCCGGAGTCGAAACAAAATCTAGGCTCTCGAAATTCCAGCTCTTTGTAGTGAGTTTGCGCGGGTCACCCGTGGGGATTTGTTGATCTATCAGCCACTGACATTCCGCCGGATCGACAGTATAGAAATGCGAGTTCGGACCGGGCGAGTAGCTGCCATAGAAACGGCAGACGGAGGTGCTACCTCCCGATGTGAAAGTGTTACCGGTGCGAGTCCAGCCCGGCCCGGCTGCCCCGCCGTCGATGGCCGCAGCTTCATTTGCATCGGCGGTGATGAAGTAGTTGTCGAGAGTGAAATTGTAGAACTCGACCACCGGGACAGAGGCTGCCACAGTTATCGTAATTGAGGAGGTGTTACCAGCACCGGCTGCATTGCTGCCGGTAACGGTGTAAGTAGTGGTGACCGTCGGCGCAGCAATCAGTCCACCCGGTGAGGTGCTGGCAAACCCGGTGTTGGCTGACCAAGTATATGAGGTAACCGCCGGAGAGCAACTAGCTGACAGCGAATACCCACCTCCTTGCTGCATCTTGGTGAGCGTACATGTGGGTACTGACAAGCTTGAAGACGGTACCGTCACTGTTCCCGTAAAGTTTGCATAAGTTTGCCAACTCCAACCACTACCAAGGTATTCCTCGACAAATAATGTGTAGTACCACGTACCGTTTGGCGGGGGCGTATAGGCAATGGTTCCACTTGAAATACCACTAAAGAATCTACCCCCATTCAATTGTCCGAATGAGTATGAGGCCAAAACATATCCTGTTTGAGAACCGGTATAAGGAGAGGAAAATGCCCAAAGTCGCATCCTCAGAGTTCCAGATATTCCGCCAGCATCGTTATTTACAACCTTGTCGGCTGTCAAAATAACCGAAGAACCAGAGAGCTGGTAATTGGCATAGCCAACTAGCGATATATTCGCCGCAGACGCGAACGCAGGAAAAAGTAAACCCAACAGGATAAATAAACGGATGATGACTAAACGCATGGCAACTCCCTTGAAAGATTCTGTTGGCTGATACCATTGATATTCGCAACTCTGTAGGCTGCGCTTTTTTCAAGGAAATTGATACAAGCTTGAAGGGCTAGATACTTTGGCTTGGTGTTGTTGAAAGGGAGGGGAATTTGGAAGAGTACGCGAAGCTCCGGTTTTGGCACTTAGCGCTCTTTGCGTTCACACTTTGCAGAGGACTCTGGATGCTCTTTGATTTCTCCGAATCACCCCAGCACCCGCAACAGCATTTTCGTTGCCAGCACCAACAACAACACTGCAAATCCGCGTCGCAGCAGTTTGAGCGGCAGTCGGTGCGTGGCTTTTGCGCCGAGCGGGGTGGTGAGCATGCTGGCGAGTGCGACCCAGAATAAAGCGGGCAGGTAGACGAACCCTAGGGTATTGGCTGGCAAGCTATTCAGTGTTAAGCCTGTTGCGATATAGCCGAGTGTGCCGCCGATGGCGATAGGCAGGCCGAGTGCGGCGGAGGTGCCGATGGCTTGTGTGAGCGGAATGTTGTGGCGCAGCATGAACGGAACACTGAGGGTTCCACCGCCGATGGAAACCAGGCTGCTGATGGCGCCGATGCCCGTGCCGACCAGAGTCATTGCAAGATGTCCGGGTAGTTGCCGCGCGGCTTTGGGTTTGAGGTTGAACAGCATTTGCAGCGCGGCAAAATACACGAACAGCGCGAAGAATCCCGTCAGGTAAATCGGCGAGACATGGCTGGCAAACAGCGTGCCCAGCGCCGTGCCGAGCAACAGGCCGGGCGTGATGGTGCGCACGATGCCGATATTGACCGCGCCGTGCTGGTGGTGGGTGCGAGTGCTGAAGGCGGCACTGAGAACGATGGCAGACATCGAGGTTCCCAACGCGAGAAGGTGCAAATTGTTTTGGCCCGTGAGGTGTTGCGCTTCAAATAAAAAACTCAACACGGGTACGAGCACCAGCCCACCGCCGATGCCGAACAATCCGGCAAAGAATCCGACGAATGCGCCGAGCAAGAGATAGGCTGCGTACCATTCCATTGATGTAGTCTCTAGTTGAACTGTTCGTGGCCTCGCAGAGATCCTCGCACCCTGTGGGTGTGAGCGTGTCGAACCACACGCACCGTGAAGCCAAGCCCTTCGACAAGCTTGTATGGTGTTTACGGTTCTTTTTTATGTCAAAGAAGAGCCGGGGTGGAGGGGCATCGACAAGCATCTGCCGCGTAACGGACAGACTTAGTGAGAACTCTCCCACC
>JAHFRA010000023.1 GCA_023259035.1 Gallionella sp. | reverse complement strand
CCATGGTAATCACCTTATGTGTACTCCCGCTTAAAAATTAAGCAGAGTAAGTGAATTACCTGGTCAAATTACAATCGGCACAAATGTGCCTTTTTAATCACTAGTCAACTGGCGCCAACAAGCTGTTCTTCAAATTGCCCCAGCTTGGGTGCCGCTGGTTGCTTCCGAACATATTTGGGTTCTTCAACCGTATTGAGGTGCTTGCGAACGGTCGGTCGCGACAAACCCATATCGCGGGAAATTTCTGTGATCGTTTGCTTTTGTACTAAATGCCGCCTGCGAATCTCGTAAATGATGTCCATGTAAAACACTCCAGATACCTCCGGCAAAACACCGGATGGTTACATACTGAGGTGGAAACTATTGGACGCTGTTTCCACCTCTAATCTGGAAAGTGTTGCACGCTGTTTGACAGTCTCCTTGTCAGTTGGTCGCTGACAAGAAACAAGATCGCTGTCACGCAGCCTTCTCTTTTTGATCAAAGATTAACCAGTGCTAAATCGATTTTCAATAACTATTTGCGGGGAAACCTCAGGGTCAGGTTCACATTGTTTTTTGAGTGCGCCAAATAAACAGGCCACGCACCGAATCGGCGCGAAGTAAAGGCAGAGAGGCCTGCAGTCACGTTATTTTCCTTAAATAACAAGCTTGCTGATCGGTTGCACTAGAAAAAGGGCGGCTTGTTTCCAAGCTTCTGCCCTCTCGCCTGCAAGAGTGAGGTGGCTTGTGCGCCAGCCTCCTGTACTGATTATCCACCGTACCCGTGTCGCACGTTGCTGCACCACGGTTCTGTTGCGGCGGTTGCGCAAGTGGGATGCACTCTAAACAAGCCGGGGAGAGGTCGTCTCCATCCCGTTCCACGCCACTTCACCCATGCGATAACCAAAAGTGTTATGAACGTGATTCGACAATGCCTTTAGTCTTGAGCGAAGTCGATGGTTCACCACGAACGGACATATTTGGTTTTTTCTTCATCATCTGGATCGGGGCGCTGCCATTGAACATGCTTTCCCGGAATTCTGGGGGATCCGCATTAAATTCCAGTAAACAGCAAATCCAGTGCCGCAATGATTTCATCGCGTTTGCCCTTTAGCGATGCGACTTTTCCGCCCAGTGAACGGATGGAAACCCCCGCCAGTTCGGCGGTAGACATGACGACTGCGGTGCTTTTGATCCTGAATTCCGGGTTAAGATTTTTGGCTGCAAGCCCCATTTCTTCTGCGAGGACGAGCGGTACGACGACACGGGTTGCCAGCGTATCCAGCAGGTCGGTCTGTACATCCAGCAGGTAGGGAATGGCCTTGCGTGTGACCGTATTGGGGTTGAGGTAAACGTCGAACTGCGCCATCAGAACCGCCGCAGGCCGTCGCTGAACGTGCCGCGCAATTCGATGCGACGGTTGTATTCCTCAAGCGCATTCCTGTTTTCCGCCAACCATTGCTTACGCTTGGCTTGCCGGATGATCTCGGCCAGATGACGCTCCAACGTCTGCGAAAGGTTGATGTTGAGCTGCTTTGCCTGCTGCAAGAGATCGGCATTGATGCTGAGATTAGCCGATTTTTTTGCCGCTTGATTGATGGTGATGTTTCCCACTGCTTTTCCTTGCCATTATGCAATGCGCATAATCTACGCGCATGAGCCGGGCGCGTCAATGGACAATTTGAGCAGATTAACATGACCAAGCTCGAATTGTATTTGAGACCGGCGCAAGCCGGCATCCAAAAATCAATGGGACAACATCATGGTTTTGTCCGCTTCGCGGAATGTTTCTTATCGCTGGATTACGGCCTGACCGTAGTTCAGCCTGTCCTGAGCTTATCGAAGGGCCGTAATGGCGAGTTAAAGCCCGCGCAGGTAATGCGGTCGAAGCGACCGATGGCCCGCCATCGCTTCACGCAGTTGCAGCAACAGTTTCTCTTTGTCTCTTGGCAAATTGCCAGCGAGTGCCAGCGCGTTGGAGGCGTGGTTGGAGCGGAAGATGACAGGTTGCGGCGGGTTGAGGCCGCTGATCAGTCTTTCCTGTTCCTGCAATATCGCGAGGTCGTCCGGCATCTCGAACGGCTCGCCGTATTTGCGCCGGAATTCTTCCGCTATGCTTTCGTCCAGGTACAGTTGCAGCGTGGAGAGGTAGGTGACAGGCGCGCTGTTCAGCAGGGCGATGGTGCCGTCGATATGTTCGTCACGGTGTTTGCTACCGCCAAGGCCCAGGATGACGGTGGCGGAGACTTTCATGCCGCTCGCCTGCGCCTTGTGCAGCGCTTCATTCATGCTCCGTTGCGTGGCGCCCTTGGTGATTTTTTTCAGGATGAGGTCGGAGCCGGATTCGATGCCGACGTAGAGCAGGTTCAGTTTGTGCTCGCGCAACAGCGCCAGCTCTTCGACGCTCTTGCGCCCGATGTTGCCGGGCGTGGCATAGCAGGAAACGCGCGCCAGACGCGGCAGCGCCGCCGCCAGTTCGCGCAGGATGGCGAGCAGATGTTCGGTTGGGAGTGCCAGCGCATCGCCATCGGCGAGGAATACGCGGTACGCATCCGGCCAAGCGGCGGCGGCCTCGCGGATGCCGGCGCACACCGCAGCAAGCGGGCGTTCGACATAGTGCTTGCTGCGGTACATCGTGCAAAAGCTGCACTGGTTGAAGCTGCAGCCGAGCGTAGCCTGGATGATCAGGTTGTCGCCCTCGGAGGGAGGACGGTACAGCGGCATGTCGTAGCGTAAATCCATGCTGAATTGTAACGGTGTCGGTGTCCTGTTTGCAGGTTATGGCTGCTGGTAATGCTTCTTCGATGTGGAATTCAGATAGCGGAGTCAAATGGGTCAGCATCGATCCTAAGTTTGACAAGACCCAACGCCAATCTTGCTAACCGTCGGCTGGCCCGGGCAAGTCCTCGAAGTAGAGAGCCAGCGCCTCTTGCAGGTTTTCGATAGCTTCTTGTTCAGTCGCACCGCGACTGGACAACCCAAGATCGGGGCACCGCGCGACGAAAACACCGTTTTCCTTGACGACTACATAGTTCGAATCCTTCTTGCGTTTCCTGGTTGTCATGGCGATAAATATATTGCCGCTTTAGTAATTGCAATTAATAAGGGTGGGCAAAGACGAATGGCTAGTTTCTGGCACTGGGTAAAAAACGCATCGGCGACAACAAGATCAGTATCAATTTTGTGGGAATTTTGCAGATAATGCTCATATTGTGCATTCATACAATAATTGCAATGGCCAAAGACTTAGTTGATATTCATACCATGGATATTCTTTCGTCCGCATCCATAAACATAACCTGCGGCCAAGTATTAATGGATCGCCACCGCCATATTGCTATTGTGGCAAAAAAAGGTAGGACATGCGTATATTTAGTGCATGTGAAGTCAGGAATACTGAAGTTGACCAAACATGCAACCAGAGATATCGCAGCCAACTGGCTGGAATCGGATTATCCGTACGAGCGCGCATTGGACAAGTTAATCGAAATGGGGCGCCGAAAAGGCATTACAGATGCAGCGCGCGTTGCTCTCGACAGATTGCTTAAAAATGGGAAAGAGCCGATCCAGCGGACACTGTTTAGTTAGCAGGGTGTTTTTACTCAGTACCCCCTCTTGCACTGGCCCTGTTTCTCAAACCAGTAGACAACGTTTCCTACGACCACGATGCTTCCCGAAATTACTGCGCTGGTGGCTGCGGTCGCTGTGGCAGCGGCAAGTATGGCAACGCAACCATCACCGCCACAGCCGTGAATAGCAACAATCTGCACCGGCTGAAGTTCCATATGTCTCGATATAATCCGGCAGTTCGCATCATACACTTCTGTCGTTCTCGGCACGTAGACGCAAGCCTGGAGCAGTGCAGAGACAACAATAGCGAATATCGCCGAATGTCCAACTTTCCGGAATTGGTACATTGCTGCCGGTGACGAAGAGCTGGTTTCAGGCTGCGTATTATCTGTATTGCCTAACACACAAAGCTTCAATTTCTGACTAGTGGTATTGCTGAGTGTGGCCAGTTGGCTCGTTTTCCCTGGTTTGATTGCGCAGTGCATCATTCAATATCAAATTGCAAGCGTGCGAGTCGCGCGTACAGGCCGCTCTGTTTTCGTAAATCTTCCGGTGCGCCGGTTTCGACGATGCGGCCATGTTCCAGCACAATAATCCTATTGACCTTCTTAACGGTGGCAAGCCGGTGTGCAATGATGATCGTGGTACGCCCCTGCATGGCAGCGTTCAATCCTTCTTGCACGAGAATTTCCGATTCTGCGTCCAGCGCGCTGGTGGCCTCATCAAGCAGCATCAGTGGCGCATTTTTCAGGATCGCACGCGCGATGGCAATACGCTGGCGCTGTCCGCCCGACAACCGTGTGCCGCGTTCTCCCAGGAATGTCTGATAGCCTTCTGGCAGGCGGTTGATGAATTCTTCCACCTGCGCCGATTTGGCTGCGGCCATGACTTCTTCGTCGCTGGCAGTGGGACGACCGTAACGAATATTTTCCAGCGCATTGGCGGAGAAAATCACCGAGTCTTGCGGCACGATGGATATCGCGTCGCGCAATTCGTGCAAGGAAAGATGACGAATATCCTGCCCGTTGAAGCGAATCGTGCCATTCGTCACATCGTAAAACCGCAACAAGAGTTGGAACAGAGTCGTCTTGCCGGCACCGGAGGGGCCGACTAGCGCAACGCTCTCACCCGTTGCGATATCGAGAGTAATGTTATCGAGCGCAGCCGTTTGCATTTGCGAGGGATAACGGAAGGTCACATTCTCGAACTGAATCTGCGCTTTTCCGGGTTGTGGCAGCGGTTGCGGCGCAACGGCCTCGACAATAACGGACTTTGCGTGGAGCAATTCCAGCAAGCGTTCAGTTGCACCCGCCGCACGCATTACATCACCCCATACTTCAGACATTGTGCCTACACCGCCCGCTACCAGAACCGCATACAGGACAAAAGAAGCCAGTTGTCCACCGGTCATGCTGCCTTCATGCACTTGGTTGGCGCCGATCCATAGCACGAAAATAATGGAGCCCATCACGGCGGTAATGATCAGCGCGGTCATCTCCGAGCGCACGCGGGTGCGCTGAATCGCAGTATTGAAACTTATCTCCGCACGGTCGGCGAAGCGATTGATCTCACGCTGTTCCTGCGTATAAGCCTGTACGGTTGGAACTGCATTGAGTATTTCGCCCGCCAGCGCCGAGGCGTCGGCAATTTTGTCCTGCGATTCGCGCGAGAGCTTTTTGACTTTGCGGCCAATGGCAAGGATGGGTAACGTCAGCACCGCCATCAGGCCAAGATTCAGGGAAAACAAATAAAAGCTGGTCACCGCCAGCATGACCATGCCGCCGACAAATTGGAACAGGCTGCGCAAACCCATCGAAATGGAGCTACCTACTACGGTCTGGATCAGTATGGTGTCGCCCGTAAGGCGCGACAAGACTTCGCCAGTTTGCAAGGTCTCGAAAAATTGTGGGGATTGCCCCAACACCCGCGCATACACCGCGCTACGCAAATCCGCCGTTACCCTCTCGCCAACCCAAGTCACGGTGTAATAGCGGGCTGCAACTGTTACAGCCCACAAGCTGGCCAATCCAAATAGCGCAGCGAAGTGCCCATTCAAACTTAGCGTGCCCAGCAGCCCACCACTGGCATCCTGCTTTTGCCCGAAACCGAAATCGATCAGGTCACGGAATGCCAAGGGCACCAATAGCAGGGTGCCCGAGCCAATGCATAGCAGTACAAAAGCCAGCGTGATCATCCCGCGATAAGGGCGCAGGAATGGCCACAAATCCCAAAGAGAAGATATGCGTCGGGCGGGGTTTGATTGAGAAGATATTGAGAGGGGCATTCCGGGTCGTGTCGGATGGAAAGTAATCCATTTTCCCATGCCCTATGAAGCAAAACATATAAATTATTTGCATGGTTGAATTTCAATTATCCATGCGCTGTTTGATAGTGCGCAGATAATCCAGGAAACATGGTGTTTGGCAGGCGTAAGCGAATAGCCAACATTGTGGTTGATTGTCGGAGTACAGTGACAAGTTCTGCTATATTGGTGGTACAGAACCTATGAAAGAAATTCTGCTGTACTTGAAAACGAGTGGTGAGCAACTGGACTCGAACATCGCTAAAGCTACAGGCATCTCACTTGCTACTGTGCGTCAGCAGTTAGCTGAGCTTGCTGCAAAAAACGAGGTTGTGGCGTGCCATTCAATCAAGTTCGAGAAGGGCAAGAAAATCGAGGGGACTGTTTACCGAGTGGCTGGATATACACCTCCAGCATCACCGGGAAGAAAATCGAAGTCGCCGTTGAATTTGTCGTAGCACCCGTGGCAATATGCGAATGAAATCCGCAATGCTTAAATACACCAACCAAAGATAAACACCAATAATGTTTGCACTGCCCTCCATGTGGAACCTGATCGTCTCCACCATCGTGTTCTTCATCGCTGCCTGGTATATCCACCGTTATCTGGAAGAGCAAGGCATCCCCAAGGGGATGACACGCAGCCTTCTGGTGTTCGTGCTTGCCTCCATGGTTTCATGGGGTGCAGGAGAGGCTGTAGACTGGCTAACGGGGGCACAGGCTGGTGTTTGAACAGGACGATGAAGTCCTCCTTGGTGACTGTAGCAAGCGCTTTTCTGGTGTCAAGCCGGGCTGGCTGATCGGGCTCATGCGTGCCGGGATCATCGACCCCTACCAGTATGATGCCGCCAGCTATGGCTGATTCGCCGCGCAACACGGTGAAGCCCGCACTGCGCAGGAATTGCAGGGAGTGATCCAGCCCCACATAGTGTTCGTGATTGCCGATGACTGCGTAAGCCACCAAGTGGTGGAGTGTAGGATTTGAAACGCTGTGCACCGGACCGACGGAACCCCATCCACGTGTAGCTCGTCCAAGCGGTCACAACGGCTGCGTCGCGCCAGCTTTGCCTTTCCATGTGCCAGGCGAGCAGCGGGGAGAAGGTCGGCACGATCCCCGCCAATGTCAGCGCCAGCCTAATCCGAATGAATGCGGGAACGCCTGCCACACCTTGCCGAATGCATAGAGATGCATGGAAAACGCCACACTTATGAAAGACAGCATTGGTGTGCTCCTTGTGGGTTATTTTTGTCGCGAAGCATATTAGGCTAGCTAGTGTAGTGTTGCATTCTGTTTGGAACTTAACCGGCTGTTGGCTCTGATGACCTTTTGCAGTATATCGCGAGCGCTGGCAGTCCAGATGAATGGCTTTGGACTAGTATTGTGGTGAGCAATATATTCATCGATAGCCTCAACGAGTTCCGGCACGCTGGTAAACACGCCGCGCCGCAACCGCTCTGTAGTGATGTCGCGGAAAAAGCGCTCAACCATGTTCAGCCACGACGCCGAGGTCGGCGTGAAGTGCATGACAAAGCGCGGATGTTTGCCCAGCCACGCCTGTACGGCAGGGTGCTTGTGGGTGGCGTAGTTATCGGCGATCAGATGCAGTGTCTTCTCCTTGGGTGTTTCGCGTTCGATCTTCTTCAAAAACTTCAGCCATTCCCCGTGGCGGTGCCGCTGCTGGCACTGCGCGATGACCTGCCCGTCGAGCACGTTGAGCGCGGCAAATAACGTCGTCGTGCCGTTGCGTTTGTAATCGTGCGTCATCGTGGCAGCGCGCCCTTTTTTCAGCGGCAGGCCGGGCTGGGTACGATCCAGTGCCTGCACCTGGCTTTTCTCGTCACAACACAGAACGAGGGCATGTTCGGGCGGCGACAGGTACAAGCCGACAATATCTTCGAGCTTCTCGATGAATCGCGGATCGCGCGAGACCTTGAAGCTGTGCAGGAGGTGCGGCTTGAACCCGTTCGCGCGCCAATACCGAGAAACGCTCGCCGCGCTGACGCCAATCTTGGCGGCCATCTTGCGCGTGCTCCAGTGGGTCGCCGCATCCGGCTTTCCCTGCGTGGTCAGCTCAACCAGCCGCGCCACATCCACTTTCACATTCGGCGCGCCACGCGGCAAATCGCGCTCAATGCCAGCCAGGCCGGATTCCGCATAACGATCTCGCCAGCGTGAAACTTGCACTCGCCCAACCCCAAGTTCCTCGGCAATATCCTTGTTTCTCCAGCCATCGGCGGCCAGCAGCACGATGCGGGCGCGTTGCGCCAGCCTTACGCTGGTGAGCTTGGAGCGCACCAGTTTCGTTAAATCTTTCCTTTGCTCTTCCGTCAGCACAATCTCGACAGCTATTCGCATTTACGTTCTCCAATTCAACCCAATACGGATCATTGGATGAAGGGGATAAATATAAGTTCCATCAAGAATGCAACACTACACTAGCGCCCCATTAATCCTTGGTGCAGCCACTGTGGGCAAACGGTTTCATGCTTGCCCACGCGAAAGAACTGCAAGGGCGGGGGATGAGGTTCGAGAAGGGTTAATTTCTACGGTGTGCGAAATGACATCGGGATTTCCTTCTAACCGTCAGAGGCTATGCAACTTCAGCATCGCTGCCTCGGTTTTTCCTGCGATCACCAGATGTGCGATATCCTGCGCTTGTTGCATGGCCGCGTCGATCAGCTCGCGTTCTTCGCGGCGCGGATCGTTCAACACGTAGTTGGACACGTCGGCGCGCCCGCCCGGATGGCCGATACCGAAACGCAGGCGCCAGAATTCCTTGGTGCCAAGATGCGCGATGATGTCCTTGAGTCCATTGTGACCGCCGTGGCCACCGCCCATTTTCAGGCGCGCCACACCCGGCGGTAAATCCAGCTCATCATGCACCACCAGGATTTCCAGCGGCGCGATTTTATAGAACTGCGCCAGCGCGCCAACCGCACGTCCGCTGATATTCATGAAGGTCTGCGGCTTGAGCAGCAGCATTTCATTGCCATGCAACTGCCCGCGCGCAGTCAAACCGTGGAATTTGGCTTCATTCTTGAAGTTCAGTTTGTGCAGGCGCGCAAGTTCGTCCACCCACCAGAAACCGGCGTTATGACGGGTGGTTTCATATTCACGTCCGGGATTGCCCAGACCAACAATCAAACGTATCGCAGTCATCGTGTCTGAATAGAAAAACCCGCCATGCCTTTACCAGCAATGGCGGGTTATACAAAAACATCCCTCGAAAAGCCCTCTGAACAATTTGATTCGTTCAGAGGTTTCCCAACTTACTTCTTACCGTCTTTTGCGGCTGGCGCTGCCTTGGCAGCAGCGGCTGGCGCTCCCTTGGTTGCAGCAGCAGCCGGTGCTGCGGCCGCAGTAGAAGCCGCTGAAGCGGCCGCAGCAGCGGCAGCATCCGCATCCGCTTCAACAGCACCGCGCGGCACTTGCACGGTTGCCACTACCGCTTCTGCGGTATGTGTGCCGTGCGTGGCGGCTTCCACGCCCTTTGGCAGCTTCAAATCGGATACATGGATGGAATGTCCCAACTCCAATTTGGCCAAGTCCACCTCGATGAACGCCGGCAGATCCTTGGGCAAACAAGTGATGTCCAGCTCGTTCATCACGTGGCTGATCTTACCGCCGCCCGTTTTCACGCCCGGCGCAATGTCCGCATTCAGGAAGTGCAACGGTATCTTGATGTGCATCTTTTTCTTCGCATCCACGCGCTGAAAGTCGATGTGTTGGACTTGCTGGCGGAACGGATGCATTACAAAATCGCGTAGCTGCACGGATTCTTTCTTTCCATCCAGAACCAGCGTCAGTATGGAAGCGTGAAACGCCTCTGCGCGCAGCTTGTAATACAGTTCGTTGTGATCCAGTTCGATCATGTTCACGTCGCCTGCGCCATACACAACACCTGGCACGCGGCCGGTGTTACGCAGACGGCGGCTCGCACCCGTACCTTGCGTTTTGCGGGTTGTTGCATTGATTTCAATTGTCATTTCACTTCTCCAAAAAAACAGAATCATCCGCGACCAGACGATTCAACATTTGCGGCAACCAACATGGCTGCCGCTAAAACTTATGTAGGGTGGGCAGGTATTTCTGCCCACGCGATACTGAGCCGCGTGGGCACAATGAAACCGTGCCCACCCTACCCATTTATTCGGTGAACAACGAACTCACCGATTCCTCATTATTGATGCGGCGTATCGTTTCTGCCAGCAATTCTGCCGTGCTCAGTTGACGGATGCGCTTGCAATTGCGTGCGGCTTCGTTCAACGGGATGGTATCGGTGACAACCAGTTCATCCAGCGCGGAATTTTCGATACGCTCGATTGCCGAGCCGGACAGCACCGCATGGGTACAGTAGGCCAGCACGCGCGCGGCGCCTTTTTCCTTTAGCGCATTGGAGGCTTCGCACAACGTGTTGGCGGTATCCACCATGTCGTCCATAATCAGGCAGGTGCGCCCCACCACATCACCGATGATGTTCATCACCTTCGCCACGTTCGGCTTGGGGCGGCGCTTGTCGATAATCGCCAAGTCCGCTTCCATCTCTTTGGCAAGCGCACGGGCACGCACCACGCCACCCACGTCCGGCGACACCACGATCAAATTCGGGTAGTTACATTTCCATACGTCGGACAACAAAATTGGGCTGGCATAAATATTATCCACCGGAATATCAAAAAATCCCTGGATCTGGTCGGAGTGCAGATCCATCGTCAACAATCGATCCACCCCGGCGCTGGAAAGCATATCAGCCACCACCTTGGCGGTGATCGCCACACGCGCCGAACGGGGGCGCCGATCCTGGCGCGCGTAGCCGAAATAAGGCATTGCAGCGGTGATACGTCCGGCGGAAGCGCGTTTCAACGCGTCCACCATCACCATTACTTCCATCAGATTGTCATTGGTCGGCGCGCAAGTGGATTGCAGCACGAACACATCCTTACCACGCACGTTCTCGAGGAGTTCCACCATCACCTCGCCGTCGGAAAAACGTCCTACCGTGGCGCGCCCAAGATGAATCTGCAGACGCTGCGCGACCGCTTCAGCGAGCTTGGGATGGGCGTTGCCGGTGAACACCATCAATCTGTCATATGACACGTGCAACCCCTCAGTTGGTCGGGATAATTAACAAAACAAATAGAGAGCGTACGCCCTGAATGTTGGCTGGGGAGGTAGGGATCGAACCTACGAATGCCGGAATCAAAATCCGGTGCCTTACCACTTGGCGACTCCCCAATAAAACTTGAAAATCAATCGGACACCCAATCATGCAACGGATGCCTTGCCAAACCTTGTGCCACCACGCCGCGCATCCCATGCGGCAACTGCTGCAACACTGCTTCAGCCAGACCATGACTGGTAAATTCGGCAAACACGCATGCCCCCGACCCGGTCATCATAGCTTTCCCGAAGTTATCCAGCCAGGTTATATAACGCTTCACTTCCGAGTAGATGCTGCATACCACGGGTTGCAGATCGTTGCGAAGTTGCTGCTCAAATTGCCCATTTTGCCCTTTCGAGAGGGCGCGCATTGTGATGGAAACCGTATTGCGTGTCAATTCCGGGCGCGCAAAAATCTGTGCGGTCGGCACGTGAACGGGGGGGAATAACACCACATACCACGCTTCCGGCAAGGGACAGGCTTGCAACTCGTCGCCAACGCCTTCGGCAAAGGCGTTCTCGCCGAATACGAACACCGGCACATCCGCCCCCAGTCGCAGGCCGAGCCGCATCAGGCGTTCGCGTGACAAGCCCAGCGACCACAAACGGTTCAACGCGACCAGCGTGGTTGCCGCATCCGAGCTGCCGCCGCCCAGACCGCCGCCCATCGGGATGTGTTTTTCGACTGAGATGTCGACGCCCAACCCGCATCCGGTCTCGCTTTTCAGCAGGCGCGCGGCACGCACGCATAAATCCTGCTCTTCGGCAACGCCTTCGACGGCGTTGGTGCGCCGCACCGCACCGTCTTCACGCAGGCTGAAATGCAGCGTGTCATGCAGGTCGATGAAGCGGAACAAGGTTTGCAAAAGGTGATAACCGTCCGGCCTGCGCCCGACGACATGCAGGAACAAGTTTAATTTCGCCGGTGCGGGGCAAGTCAATTTCATATCTTTATCGCTCCGAGGGCGTTCATATGCATAACCAGCGACCCGGTTGTCGTCTTTGGATAACCTGGTCGAATGGCCAGTAGTTTCATTAGCGCATGGGGACGGTGAATGTGCCTTGATTCACTGCGGATTCCATTCCCATTCATCAATCAGCAATTGCACCTGCAAATCCTCGTGGCTTAACTGCAAGCGCGCAGGCAAGCTATCCGGCTTGGTATCGGCATAGCGCAGATAGCGCACTTCCCAGCCGTCCTGATTCAGAATAGAAATTTGGCCATTGGTAGCGCGCTGGATTTTCGCGGGACTTTCGGCATCCGCCATGCCTATTACCCAATGATGCAAGCCGCCCAGCGGCAAATGCCAATGCAATACCTGCCGCATCAGCGTTTCCACATCATCGGCCTGATAGTGTTTGTCGCCGTCATCCAGCGTCGCCTGCCGCGCATCGCGATAAACACGTGCGGCAGTTTGCCCGAGTGGCGCAAGCAACAGTATCTCATCCGATTGCGCTTTGTGCGTCCAACGCAAACCGGCTGAATGACGCGTACCGTGATGGTCGATTGAAATACGTCCGTTCAGCGCGAATGTCGCGGTTTCGGGTTGTGCGGGTCGCAAAGCCGGGGCGGGCGTGGAAGGAAACAGGGCGCAACCACTCAACAAGCCCAGCCAAATCAAAACCGGCAAACGCATCATCAAGGGAGAAATTTTTTGATGACCGCCTGAAGTTGTGCATTTTCCGGGTTGGCCTTGAGGCTGTCCTGCCAAATCTTTCTGGCTTCCTGTTTGTCGCCACGCACCCATAACACCTCGCCAAGATGCGAGGCAATTTCCGGATCAGGAACGCCGGCAAACGCGCGCCGCAACAACTTTACGCTCTCGTCCAGTTTGCCGCTGCGGTAATAACCCCAGCCCACGCTGTCCATGATGGCGATATCATCAGGTGCAAGCTGCAAGGCTTTTTCCACCAGTTCAACCGCTTCAGGTATGCGCTCGTTACGTTCTAGCATGCTGTAGCCCAATGCGTTGTAGGCATGCGCGTGATCCGGCTTGACCCGAATCAGCTTGCGCATCAACTGCTCAAACACGTCAGGTTTACCGATTTTGTCTGCCGCCATCGCGGCTTCATAGAGCAAATCAGGGTGGTTAGGAAGCTTTTCTAATCCTTGCTGTAATACCTGATAGGCCTCGGGCAGCTGATTCGCATCATGCAACAATTGCGCTTCGGCCAGCACCAACTGTACGCGCTGCTGATTGCTGGAGGCCGATATCTGATGCAAATGTTGCACCGCCTCATCCAGCCTGCCGGCTTTGCTCAACAAATAAGCGATCCGCATTTGTGCCGTAGCCTGATATTCGCCGCCCTTTACTTCGCGATAGTAGGCAATCGCTTCGTCTCCATTTTTCTTTGCCTCGCTCAATTGGCCGAGATAGTACTGCACCGTGTCCTGGTCTTTTTTGCCTTTACTGAGTGCTTGCTTGAGCTGAGCCTCCGCGTCTTTAAGATCGTTCAGCTGCAACGAGATCAATGCAATCGCAAACACCAGCTCGGAATTATCTGGATTTTCATTTGCCAGGCGCTGGAATTCGTCGCGCGATGGCCTGTATTTCTTTTGCTCCAGCAACGCGCGGGCATACTGCAGACGGATTTCGTTTGATTTTGGATACTCGGACAAATATCGATGCAATACCTCCAATCCTTGTTGCGGTGCACCCTTCTGCAATAACTGCGCCTCCAGCGATACAAGCATATCCCAGTCCGGGCGCAAGCCGCGTGCCAGCCGCACTTCATTCAGCGCAAGTTCGTTCTCGCCTGCCAGATGCGCCATCTGTGCCACCGACCAATGCGCCTCGACAACACTCGGGTAGGGCTGCGCGAGATTACGTAACAGCTTCAACGCTGCCGTCTTGTCAGGATAATGGGCAACCAGTTGAAAAATCTGCAAGAAGGTGGGACCGGGAGCTGCCGCTTCATCCTTCAATATTCTGGCTAGCTCACGTTGCGCATCATCCAGCTTGCCGTCACGCAGCCATATCGAAGACAGCATGCGCCCCGGCAAAGGCGAGGTCGGCTCGATATCCTGCCACAGGCTGAAAGCCTCAACAGCCTTGTCTATCTGCCCCAGTTCAGACGCCAGCTGCGCGGCACGTCTCGCAAGACGCGGGTCGCGGGTTCTTCTGGCCAGATCGGAACTGCTTTCCACAGCCAACGCCTTGTGTCCTCGCTGGTTGGCAATCTCGGTTAACAGAAACTCATAGAGCAACTCGTTGCTTAATTCGACGTCGGGCAACACCGGCATGACTTCCGCCTGCGGCTCGGGAGGCGCTACTGGCTGTGCCGCTACTGCCGGCTCGTCATGATGATGGGGCGCTTGTGCGCAGGCGGCGAGCAGCAGACTGCACGCGGCAAGATATTTAAAAGGTTTCATAAAAAACACAGTTTTGATGCGGGTGCACATATTAGGTTATATTTAGCCAAATCCACAACCACGACAGACACATCCCTTGTCTAAAGCCACACCAGAAACAACACTTTCCGCGCGCAACCTGACGCGGTGCTTTGGCAATCGACAGGTCATTCACAACATATCGCTGGAATTAAAGCGCGGCGAAGTGCTGGGCCTGCTTGGACATAACGGCGCGGGCAAAAGCACTACGTTGCAAATGCTGACCGGCTGTTTATTACCGGATAGTGGCGAAATTGAAATTTGCGGCATCAACCTGTCGCGTCAGCCAATGCTGGCGAAGACACACATCGGCTATCTGCCGGAAACTCCGCCGTTGTACCGCGAACTGAGCGTGAATGATTACCTGACTTTTGCCGCACGGTTGCGCGGCATGAAACCCGCCGCAGTCGCTGAAGCTCTGGCACAAACCATGCGCCGTTGCGGCCTGGAAGCAGCCGGCAAGAAAATCATCGGCACCCTGTCCAAGGGCTATCAGCAGCGTGTCGGCATCGCGCAAGCCATTATCCATCGTCCGGCTGTGGTCGTGCTCGACGAACCTACCGTCGGCCTCGATCCTGAGCAAATCCGCGAGATACGCGCCCTGATCCGCGAATTGGGAAATGCGTACAGCGTAATTCTCTCCACGCATGTGCTCAGCGAGGTGGAAAGTGTCTGTGACCGCGTGGAAATCATGCAGCACGGCAAATTGATCTATGGCGACACCAGTGCGCGCATGCAGCAACACGGGCAAGTATCCGGCTTTATCATCAGCCTGCGAAAACCTCCGGCATTGAGCGAGCTGGAAGGCATTGCCGGCGTCAGCAGCGTCGAACAGATTTCCGCCACGCAGTTTCGCGTGTTACACGCACCCGACGACAATCCCAGTGGCGCCCTGCTCACGCTGGCTGAGCAAAATGGGTGGCGCGTGGAACAACTCACCCCGCTGCAAGCCACGCTGGAAGATGTGTTCGTCAAAATTACCGGGGCTGAGAAAGGCACCGCGGAGGAAATAAAATGATCCGCCTGCTCGCCATGCGCGAACTGCGCAGCCTGCTTGCCATGCCCTCGACCTGGTTCGTGCTGGCCGTATTGCAATTTATTCTTGCATGGTTCTTTCTGGCGCGAACAGAAGCTTTTCTGGAAATACAACCGCAACTCGCACAACTCGCCAATCCGCCCGGGGTAACAACCACCGTTGCCGCACCGTTGTTCAATACCGTCGCGCTGTTGCTGATGATGCTGGTGCCAATGTTCACGACGCGCTTGGTCGCCGAAGAACGGCGCAATCAAACGTTCACGCTGCTACTCTCAGCCCCGCTGTCCGGTCGCCACATCGTGCTTGGGAAATTTTTCGGCTTGCTGATTTTTCTGGTCATGCTGATGGCCGGTGTGCCGCTGATGCTTTATACCCTGGCACTCGGCACACATCTCGACCACGGCATGATGTTAAGCAACATCATTGGATTGTTGCTGCTCACCGCCAGCTACATTGCGCTCGGCTTGTATGTTTCCGCACTCACCACTCAACCCATTATTGCCGCGATTGGCGCATTGGCTGTGCTGGTCGGCCTGTGGCTGGCCGATATCGGTGCGTCGGCAGAAAATTCACCGTGGCATTTCATCTCGCCGCTCAATCACTTTCAGAATTTCAACGCCGGTTTGCTGGATAGCGGCGATGCCGCATTTTTCGTGCTGTTCAGTATATTCTTCCTGCTGCTGACGATGCGCCGCATTCATAGCAACCGGATATACGGGTGAGCTATGCAGCGTAAATTTCTCTCCGCCCCGATGTTGCGCAACCTGCTGTTTGTGTTGCTGTTGCTGAGTGTAGCGTTTGGCCTGGGCTATCTTGCCACGCGGCATCCTGTGCAGCGTGACATCACGCACAACGCCCGCAACAGCCTGGAATCCGGCAGCGTGGAGGTACTCAAGCAGCTGAGCGGCCCGGTCAACATTGCCGTGTATGCCACCGAGCAGGATGCGCGCCTCGGCGACATCCGCAAAATTATTCGCGATTTTCTGTCGCTCTACCAGCGTTACAAGGCCGACATCAATCTGGTATTCATTGATCCGGAAAAAGAGGCCGAAAAGACCCGCGCGGCACGCGTCCAGCTGAATGGCGAGATGGTGGTCGAATACGCCGGGCGCAGCGAGCATCTTACCCAACTTAACGAGCAAACCCTCACCAGCACCCTGCTGCGCCTGGCGCACACCAGTGACCAGACCGTGATGTATCTGGACGGACACGGCGAACGCAAGCTGGACGGCATCGCCAACCACGATATGGGAACGTTATTCGGCGCGAAACTCAAGCAGAATGGCTTTCGTCTGAACAGCCTGAATCTGGCCTTGGCGCAGGAAGTGCCAGGTAACGCCAGCGTACTGGTCATCACTCAACCGCAGCTTGACCTGCTGCCCGGCGAAGCAGACAAACTGCTGCGCCATGTGGAACGCGGCGGCAACCTGCTCTGGTTGGTTGACGCCGAACCGCTGCACGGCCTGGAGCGCCTCGCAGAAAAACTCGACCTGCTGCTGCCGCCCGGCATCGTGATCGATCCGGCTGCCACCGAGATGAATGCACCTTCTACCTGGTCGCTGGGTGCAGGCTATCCGCTACAGCATCCCATCACACGCAATTTCAATTTGATTACCGCCTTTCCCTACGCGCGCCCGCTGATGTGGAATGAAAATACCGGCTGGCAACATCAAGTGCTGGTGGAAGTCGCTGCACGCGGCTGGGTGAGCCACAACATAACCAGTGGCAGCGCCCTTGGCGACAAACCGCATTTTGATAAACAGCACGACACCCCCGGCCCGGCCATCATCGCAGTGGCATTGCAACGCAACATCAACGACCGGGAACAACGCATCGTGGTGGTCGGCAGTGGCGCATTCCTCGCCAACAGTTTTGCCGGCAATGGCGGCAACGTGGACTTGGGCGTAAACATGGTGAACTGGCTTGCCAGCGAAGAACGTTTCATCACCCTGCAACCGCGCGCCGCCAAGGACAGCAATCTGGTGCTCAGCAAAACACATCTCGCTATTATCGGCATCTGTTTTCTGGCCGGGTTGCCGCTGCTACTGTCGGCAGTAGGTGGCGTAATGTGGTGGAAACGCCGCAGTGCCTAAAAGACCGCCACACAACTACTCCGCTTGCTGATACCCCGTTAATAAATGGCTCAGAATCCTCATTTACCATCAGGCTTCCGGCCTGTCATTCTTTCGCGCCACAGGCAAGGCATCACCTAGCAGGTCATTCATGATGCGCACCGGTGAAAGGCCAATAGATACGAGCTTCCCTCGCTTCCCGCTTCGCCCGTTCTGTAGTATTTAGGTGCAAACGGGAAATGCCCTTATCCCCACGAACCAGCGGCACAGCCGGTTGTACCTCATCTGTTCGCACGGCATCCGCTCCGAGCGCACCGAGTAGAACACTTGCAGCAGCAAGGCGCGCATGAGTTTCTCGGGAGCGATGGAGTCTCGCCCGGAATCGGCGTAGATGGTGTCGAACAGCGCATTGAGCCGCGCCAGCGCTTCGTTGACCAGCAGCCCGCAAAGGATGATCCATCGGCGCGAAGTCTTCCAGCTTGCTTTCCGTTCCGCGCATCGCTTTCTCTCCCGAGTAGAAATCATGAACACGGTATCAATAACGATTGGCTCGGAAACCGCGTTGACTCGTGGACGAATTTCAACAGCCTGCTAAAAACCCGCGACAGCATGCATGGTTTAATCAGCGCTTCCTTGAGTTAGAATCCTTATGGTTATTCCGCAATTATTTTCAAACCTACTTTGATTCCCGCTCCTCACACCCCGATGCGCATCACCCAGCTTCGCCAACGTCTGCGTGATCTCGGCGCCAAGCCGTGCCACGAGGATCGTCTGCTGCGCGGCTGGAGCCAGGTCTGCTCGTACGATAGAGCGCACAGTCCCGCAGAGACTTTCTTTCCGCTTGCACTGCGCAATGAGTTGCCTGCCATCGAGGCGGAATTGCATGCACTGGCGTGCCTGCGCAGCGAATATCCCGCCAACGGTCATGGGATGGATATCATCAATAATCATGGAAGCCACGACCGTTCCCCCTCCCCAACCCTCTCCCGCATTGCGGGAGAGGGGGCAAACGTAGCGCTACGCAGATTTTCCAATAACGAAGGCGTCGCGCGGCTGTTGGTGGAACTGGCCGATGCCCAAATGGTGGAGAGCGTGCTGTTGCCGCGCGGCGGCCTGTGCGTTTCGACGCAGGTGGGTTGTGCCGTGGGGTGTGTGTTCTGCATGAGCGGACGCGATGGCTTGCTGCGCCAGCTCGGCAGCGCCGAGATCGTCGCCCAGGTGGTGCTCGCGCGCCGTCGCCGCGCGGTGAGCAAAGTGGTGTTCATGGGCATGGGCGAACCGGCCCACAATCTCGACAACGTGTGTGAGGCGATTGAACTGCTCGGCACACAGGGCAACATCGGCCACAAAAACCTGGTCTTCTCCACGGTCGGCGACCCGCGTGTATTCGAGCGCCTGCCACGGGGAAAAGTGAAACCGGCGCTCGCCCTTTCACTGCACACCACCGATGCAGCACTGCGCGCCAGGCTGCTGCCTCATGCGCCACAGATCGCCATCGAAGAACTGGTCGAACGCGCCGAGGCGTATGCGCGCGCCACCGGCTATCCGGTGCAATATCAATGGACACTGCTCGAAGGCATCAACGACAGCGACGCCGAGCTGGAGAGGATCGCCCAGCTCCTCGCCGGAAAATACGCCATCATGAACTTCATCCCCTTCAACGAGGTCGAGGGGCTCGACTATCGCCGCCCTTCGGTCGAGCGAATCGCGGCTATGGCGCACACCCTCAATCAGCAAGGCATCTACGCCCGGATACGCGACTCGGCAGGACAGGAAGTTGAAGGCGCGTGCGGGCAGTTGCGTGCGCGGGCGGTGAAAGCAGAATAATCCTCATGGCACGCCGCAACCATTACCACGTCTATGTGATCGAACTGTCGAAAGACGTTCTGCATGAAGGAAAATTCAAGAGGTGCAATCCCGGCTATATTCCCGGCAAGCCTTGCGTATATGTCGGTATGACAGGCCTGGATCCCGACCTGCGTTTCGACAAACACAAGGCAGGCATTCAATCCAACCGCTACGTCAAGGAATACGGGCTGCGCTTGCTTCCCGATCTCTATGAGGCATTCAACCCGATGTCCTATGACGAGGCGCGCGACAGAGAGGTGGAGATAGGGATTGATCTGCGTGAGGCAGGGTTTGGAGTTTGGCAGGCTTAGGCGCTCCCCTCAATTCAGATAATCAGGTACTCTCGCCATATGAAAAAAATTGCCCCGACCAAGGAAGAGATTGCGCTGATGGAGCCGTTTACCGGCCTGATGCTGGAGCGCATCCACGTGCCGACCAGCAGTCCAGAGTTTGCGTCCGCCGCTGCCGAGATCAGGTTTGCGGGCATCGTGGGTTTTGATACCGAATCCAAGCCGACGTTTGTGGTGGGCGATGTCAGCGAGGGGCCGCATGTGGTGCAGTTTGCGCTGCACGACAAAGCCTACCTGTTTCAACCGCATCGGGCGGAAGGGTTGCCGTTCCTGATGGAACTGTTGCAATCCGATGAGGTCATCAAGGTGGGTTTCGGCCTCAAATCGGATCGCGGACATATCCGCGCAAAGCTGGGCGTGCATTTCAGCGGAGTGGTCGATCTCAATACGGTGTTCAGCATGGACGGCTATCACAAGGAAATGGGCGTGCGGGCGGCGGTGGCGCTGGTGTTGAAGCAGCGCTTCACCAAGTCGAGGCATGTGACCACCTCCAATTGGTCGCAGCCGCAACTCACCCCGCAGCAAAAGCTCTACGCGGCCAACGATGCCTACGCGGCGCTGAAAGTGCTGGAGGCGCTGAATCTGCGCCGCGAAGATTTGCCGGTCATGGGGTTGCCTCCGGAAGCCTCGGCCCAACCAGATGGCCCCCCGCGCAGCGAAATGATCTAAAACAGCAACAGAAAATCCGCCAACGGAACGATCGCCAGAGGAATTTTGGATTTCTCCTGCAAGCGTTTTTCCAGCGCTTCGTCGGGATGATCCTTGCATACCGCGACAAATGCCTCACAGCCGAGCGACTCGGCGATCTCGCGGCTTTTGGATAATTCGCGGTCATTCAGCGTGGCGCGATATTTGACTTCAATACCGATGCGCGTCGCGCCCAGATCAACGATGAAATCCAGTTCGTTGTTGCGCTCGCGGTAATAGGCCAATTCCACCAGCCCCGGCCAGCGGCGCAGGTGGTTGGCAACGATGTTTTCCGCGTACAAACCCAACACCGGCTCGTCCGCCAGCAAGCGTTCCGGCGTAAGTTTCATCACCGCGTTGCGCACCGCGAGATCCACCAGATAGCTCTTGAAGTTGCCCGCCTTCGCCGTGGCCTTGCTGCCGGTGTATTTATGCAAACGCCACACCAGATCGGTCGCTTCCAGCAGAGGAAAATAATTGGTGATGGTCGAGGCCGTAATGCCGATGTCCTTGGATAGTTTGGACACATTGGTCTCGCGCCCCGGCTCGGCCAGCAGGCCGAGATAAAAGCGGCGCAACATCTCCGGCTTGCGGAATTCCGCCGCCACCAGCAAATCTTCGAAGATCACGCGCTCGATCTGGTTCTGGTAGAGGTATTCCTGCTTGGCGAGGATGTCGGGGAGTTTCCAGACTTCGGGGAAACCGCCTTCGAAGAAGAATTCATCAATTTCCTCTGGAGCCAAGGTTCTCCCCCCCGACAGATTCGACAACATAAAATCATTCAGAAGTTCAAGGAAGTCACTGACTTCTCCTCGATTGCCAGCATAGTGCATAGGACCGTTTCGAAATATTCGCGCATTTTGCAAACATCGGGCGGAGCCACTGTGGAAGCTATGATATTCACGAAACGAAAACGGCAACACCTGATAATCATGTATCCGCCCCAACAAACTCTCGCGCGACTTACGAAAGATTGGGGCCGATGCCGAGCCGGAAACAATAAAGCGCACTGGCGTTTTCAGGTCGTAATGCTTCTTAAGATACAACTCCCAGCGCGGAAATTTCTGAATCTCATCGAGGAACAGGTACACCGCACCATCCTTTGCACACTTGGCAAATTCCGCCACCAAGTCCTCGAAGAAGCGATCCATATCGACATGCGGCAGCAGCAACACCGGATCGTCCATCGTGAAATAAACGATGCGTTGCGCCTGTGCCGCGCCGTGCTCCTGGATCAGCTTGCGTATGCACTGCCGCAGCAAAGTGCTCTTACCGACCCGGCGCGGGCCGGTCACCGAAATCATCTGCGGCAGGCGTTGAATGTCAGCGTAGAGGTCGTCGAATACATCCCGATGGAACTCCGGCACACCGGCAAAAGCCGCCTCGCCGTCATTCCACCACGGGTTGTAAGTGTCAAGAAATGGATATTGGGTCAATGACATGGCTGCTTTTTACATTATTTGATAATATAATGTCAAATAATGTTTAAAAGTATTTAACCGTATGTTTTGAAACGACAAAGTCTGCATCAGCAGCCTTTGTCGTGTGCTTGCCCTGAAACTCAGGCTTTATCGAACCGCATCACCCCGCCCTTGCAATCCACCTTGATCGTATCCTTCGCGGCAAAGTGGCCTTCCAGAATCAGCTTGGCCAGCGGGTTCTCGAGTTGCGCCTGGATGGCGCGTTTCAGCGGTCTTGCGCCGTACACCGGATCGAAACCGGCGGTGGCGATTTCGGCCAACGCGGCATCGCTGACCGCAAGCTTCATTTCCATCTGCGCCAGACGCGCTTCCAGATATTTCAACTGGATGCGCGCGATGGATTTGATATTCTTTTCATCTAGCGCGTGGAACACCACCACCTCGTCGATGCGGTTGACGAACTCGGGACGGAAATAGGTTTTCACCTCGCCCATCACCGCCAGCTTGATGACTTGGTAATCGTCACCGGACATTTGCTGGATCATCTGGCTGCCAAGGTTGGAAGTCATCACCACCACGGTATTCTTGAAGTCCACGGTACGCCCCTGCCCATCGGTCATGCGCCCATCGTCCAGCACTTGCAGCAGCACGTTGAACACGTCCGGGTGCGCCTTCTCCACTTCATCCAGCAGGATCACGCTGTAGGGTTTGCGCCGCACCGCCTCGGTCAGCCCGCCGCCTTCCTCGTAGCCGACATAGCCGGGCGGCGCGCCGATCAGGCGCGCCACGGAGTGTTTCTCCATGTATTCGCTCATGTCGATGCGGATCAGATGGTCTTCGGAATCGAACAGAAAATTCGCCAGCGCCTTGCACAGTTCGGTCTTACCCACGCCGGTCGGGCCGAGGAACAGGAACGAGCCGTACGGGCGGTTCGGGTCGGACAGGCCGGAGCGCGAGCGCCGTATCGCATCGCTGACAAGGCGTACCGCCTCGTCCTGGCCGACCACGCGTTCGTGAATTTTGTCTTCCATCTTCAGCAGCTTGTCGCGCTCGCCCTGCATCATTTTGGATACCGGGATGCCGGTCGCGCGGCTCACCACTTCGGCGATCTCTTCCGCGCCGACCTGGGTGCGCAGCAGGCGGTTCTTGGGCTTGTTTTCTTCGTTATGCACCGCGTCCTTCAGTTTGGCCTCGAGCTGCGGCAACTTGCCATATTGCAGCTCCGCCACTTGTTCCAGCTTGCCCTCGCGTTGCAGCCTGACGATCTCGGCGCGCACCTTGTCCATCTCTTCCTTGAGATGCGCCGTGCCTTGTGCCGCGCCCTTTTCCGCCTTCCAGATTTCTTCCAGGTCGGCGTACTCGCGTTGCAGTTTGGCGATTTCGGTTTCGATCAATTCAAAGCGTTTTTTCGAGGCTTCATCTTTTTCCTTTTTCACCGCCTCGCGCTCGATCTTGAGCTGAATCAGGCGACGATCCAGTTTGTCCATTACCTCGGGCTTGGAATCGATTTCCATCTTGACGCGCGCCGCTGCCTCGTCGATCAGGTCGATCGCCTTATCCGGCAGGAAGCGGTCGGTGATGTAACGGTTGGAAAGTTCCGCCGCCGCGACGATGGCCGGGTCGGTGATGTCCACGCCGTGGTGCAATTCGTATCTCTCCTGCAAGCCGCGCAGGATGGCGATAGTCGATTCCACCGTCGGCTCTTCCACCAGCACCTTCTGGAAGCGGCGTTCCAGCGCGGCATCTTTCTCCACATATTTGCGGTATTCGTCCAGCGTGGTCGCGCCGATGCAATGCAGCTCGCCGCGCGCCAGCGCGGGCTTGAGCATGTTTCCCGCGTCCATCGATCCCTCCGTCTTGCCCGCGCCGACCATCGTGTGCAGCTCGTCGATGAACACGATGATGCGCCCTTCTTCCTGGGCGATTTCCTTGAGCACATTCTTCAGGCGCTCCTCGAATTCGCCGCGATATTTCGTGCCCGCCAGCAGCGCTGCCATGTCGAGGCTCAGCACCTTTTTGCCCTTGAGAGTTTCCGGCACTTCGTCGTTGACGATGCGCTGCGCCAAGCCTTCCACAATCGCGGTCTTGCCCACGCCCGGCTCGCCGATCAGCACCGGGTTGTTCTTGGTGCGGCGTTGCAGCACCTGGATCGCGCGGCGGATTTCGTCGTCGCGCCCGATCACCGGGTCGAGCTTGCCCTGCCGGGCGCGCTCGGTCAGATCGAGGCAATATTTCTTCAGCGATTCGCGCTGCCCTTCGGCCTCGGCGCTATCGACGCTGCCATCGCCGCGCACCGCGTTGATCGCCTGCTCCAGAGGCGCGCGCGCCACGCCATGCTGTTTGAGCAAACGTCCAGTTTCGCCCTTGTCGTCGCAGGCGGCGAGCAGGAACATTTCTGACGCGATGAACTGGTCACCGCGCTTTTGCGCCGCCTTGTCGGTGAGATTGAACAAGTTGGACAAGTCGCGCCCGACCTGCACCTCGCCGCCGTGGCCTTCCACTTTGGGCAATCGTTCCACGGCCTGCGTCAGCGCGCTTTTCAGCGGCGCGACATTGCCGCCCGCGCGCGCCAGCAGTGATGCCGCGCCGCTCTCGGCATCGTTGAGCAAGGCCAGCAGCAGATGCTGCGGCTCGATAAACTGGTTATCCGCGCCGACAGCCAGGCTCTGGGCATCGGACAGTGCTTGCTGAAACTTTGTGGTGAATTTGTCGAAACGCATAATACCTCCTCAAATAAGGTCTTCAAGAACTTGGCTGTTTGGTATGTGGGGGATGCCGCAACAATTTCAAGCCTCCGCGTCTTCCCTTATACTGCGCGCCATAATGATAGATGAGTTGCAGCCCGTTGGCTTACCCAATCTACCCAAGCAAAGAGGAATACATCATGCCGCACCTGAATCTTGCCCAACATATTCATCTCAACGTATCTGCCGCACTGAGCGAAGACATTCATGATGGCGACCTGACTGCGCAACTGATCCCGGAACACACGCAAGCACGCGCCACGGTCATCTCGCGCCAGAAAGCGATGCTGTGCGGCACACTGTGGTTTGAAGAATGTTTTTTCAGCCTTGATCCGAACTGCGAAATCCACTGGGTAGTACAGGAGGGTGAAGTTATTCAGCCCAATCAGCAATTGTGCACAGTGCATGGAAATGCACGCGCTTTGCTCAGCGCGGAACGCAGTGCGCTGAATTTTCTGCAAGTGCTATCCGGTACTGCCACGCTGGTGCGCCGTTATGTGGAAGCGGTAGCAGACACCCATGCAAAAATCATGGACACGCGCAAGACCCTGCCAGGGCTGCGCATCGCGCAAAAATATGCGGTTCGCATTGGCGGCGGACGCAACCAGCGTTTTGGCCTGTTTGATGGTGTGCTGATCAAGGAAAATCACATCGCTGCCGCGGGCAGCATTCGTGCGGTGCTGGAGCAGGCGTTCCGCATCACCCCGCCAGGGATACCCATCCAGATTGAAGTGGAGAACATGGTGCAACTCGATGAGGCGCTCAATGCCGGTGCGCGGCTGATTCTGCTCGACAATTTCTCTCTGGTGGACATGCATACCGCCGTTACACACGCCGCCAAACGCGCCGAACTGGAAGCATCCGGTGGCATCACGCTGGACAATGTGCACCTCGTCGCGGAGACCGGCGTGGATCGAATTTCCATCGGCGCGCTAACCAAAGATGTCGCAGCGATAGACCTGTCAATGCGATTCGCGCTTCAATAACCAACCTGCGGAAATTTATACGGCATGCAAGCGCGTTGTGCGCACGCCACACTGATTGATCCCTAACCAATCTCTGGTTACTGCACCACGCAGCCGCTTGGATTCAAGCTCGGATTCGGGCTACCGGTATTTTCGCCCTGCTGGTTAATTTGCTGGATGTCTCTGACCATAAACGCCGGTGGAGCAGGGAGTCTGATTAGCGCAGTCGTGCTTGAAAAACCGGTTTCCCCGCGCCCCAAATCCAGCGATTTGTCGGCTTGAGCCAAAACCACGTGACCATCATGCACGGTCACATACAATCCCGGTTCGCCAGCGTTTGATTCGGTGCCGAACAGTTTTTCCATATCCACAGGGATACTATCCGGGCGCGGTATGCTGTTATCCGTAATAGCTGGGGGAATAACGATGAGCGGCACGGGCTTGCCGGTTTCGCGTGCGATAATGGCAGCCTGATTGAGACTCACCAACTGCTCGGGACAAGCACTGCCTGCATCTTTTTTATCACAATCGGAAACCAGAGCTACCTCACCCGCCCATACGAATACGCCTGCACCATCCAAAGGCCTGTTTTGAGTTGCGCCTGGATTTGTCGCACCACTCGCACAAGGCCCATGGCACCATGCGTCGAAGCCGGTGCCACGTATGCCGATAGTGGCATTGGCCACCTTGAACTGGTAGCTATCGTGATTAACTCGGCCGATCAAGCCGGTAAATACTCGCACCCCGCCTTTGATCAGCTTCAGTACGGCACTTTCCACCGACTTTGCATTATCATATTTCAGCTGTTCAACATGGAATTGGGTATTCTCCTGCAGAGTTATTCTGCTCTCATCCCGGAACGCAACCACCGCGCGAGTCTTGCTTCCCGTGATCAGCATATCGCCTTCGTACACCGGCGCACCCAGCAGGAGCTTACGTGACTTGCCAACTCCATCTTTCGCCGACAACTCACCCTCTATCAACATTACACGACCGATCACCAGAAGTTGTGTTTCCTGGGGCTTGACCACTTGTTTGTCAGTTGTCGATTCATCATCCCGGCAATCCTTGGTTGCGCACAGGCGCGAGGTAAAATCCGTGCCGCGTATCCCGATGGTCGCGGATGCCGTGCGCACCTGATACGCGTCGGCATTGCCGCGTTTGCCAATCAAGCCCGTCAAGGTACGGAATCCGCCCTTGAGTAAACGGAACACTGCGTTGTCAGACTTCGGTTCTTCCTTGTTGAATTGGTAATCCTCAATTTTCAGGTTGGAATTTGGCCTCAATGTCATCTGCGCGCCGTCATTCATCTGCACCTGCGCATAACTGTCTTTTGCGGTGATGAGCATATCGCCGGCCAGCACTTCTGATTTTGGTCCCATCACCTTGATGGTACCGTCCGCACGTTGGGCCACCAGTGTGCCGCTCATGTAGCCGACCTTGCCGGCCGCCACCTCGGCCGCTTGCGATGCAGTCGCTATTATTAGCAGCGTTAATGCGATCAGGAGACTAAATTTTTTCATTTCACACCTCTTTTATCGTAGCCGTTCGTTCTGATAACCGATGACTTTGCCAGCGTTGTTTGCTGGCTTGGTCATATGGCCAGTAGATATATCAGCAACCCGCACAACAGGTGTAACAAAGGAAGCGCACTTCGCAACTGCCGGTAAGAGTTGGATCAAAAAGACGCGGACAACCCCAAGTGTGCACGCCAATCACCCACGCGCTGCAATGGGTCGGTATCGGCATTGATAATTCGAGCGGCATCGAGACGCAGCGAAAACTGCTCGGTGAAACTGGCACGCAGGCCTAGTCCCGCTCCAGCAATCGAATACTTCGCGCCATTAGCAGAGCGTGCCTCGCCAGTATCGAAGAACGCCAATGCGCGAATCCTGACATCGTCCTTGCCGAAATCCGGTGTATAACCCTCCAGATTCCAGCGCACACCTGTCTCGCCACCCACGCTACCCGCCGAGAAACCACGTACTGCATCGGCTCCGCCCAAGCGAAACTGCTCACCCTGAATCAACACGTTGCGGCTCCACTGCCCGTTTAAGGCAGCGCGAAGCTGCCAGTCGTCCCCAATTAGCCGCGAATAGCTTGCCCCGTAGCGTGCCACACGATAATTGGCATCGGGCTGGGCAAAACCTACTCCGGACGGATCATATGCGGCAAAATCCGCAGTCGTCCCCTTGCGGTTGCCCGGCAGGTTGGCGGTGAGTGATGCATTAAAACCAATATCGCTCTGCTCGAACTTGCCTTGCGCAGAATAAGCGACACTCAGCGGCACAGCTACAATTTCGTTATACAACACTGTCACAGGAACGGTCGTCGTCTGTTCGATACGGCGGAAATCACGCCAATCCAGCCCAAAAGATAAACGTGGATCGAACATGCCCACCTTATTGAGAGAATGGTTGTAATGCGCGCTCAATATCAGCCCGCCACCTTTGAAGTTGTCGATCCCGCTAATACTGTCAACCACGGAATTCACATTTGAATATCCACCGATGAATTCCAGGCTATCGCCCAATTGGTAAATCGGAATCTT
The DNA here is from genome assembly GCA_023259035.1 of Gallionella sp. GTDB lineage: Bacteria > Pseudomonadota > Gammaproteobacteria > Burkholderiales > Gallionellaceae > Gallionella. The sequence continues at coordinate 13,103 of JAHFRA010000023.1, read as the reverse complement.
GTAGCTGCCCCCCAGTACTGTTACACGATTCACGTGTGACGGCGATGTTTGATATTGCAGGCTGGCCACATGATCAGCGTCAAATAAATTGGCGTGGCGATAAGAAACACCAAGGCGCGTACGCCCCGTTTCCGGCGAGCCGGTGTTGTCCATTGTCAGTCCCCATGCGGACGGCTTGTTATCGGTAACGATCACATTTGCATCTACCTCGTCACCTTTCTCACCAGCCTTCAACACCACATTCAACTGGCGTGCCGGATTTTCATTGGCGAACTTCAATTCACGCGCGATCTGCTTCGTTTTAGGCACGCCGCCGCCACGTACCGAAGGCACTGCGTTCAGTGCGTTTGTTTCACTGACAAAACGGTTATCTTTCACCGTTACCTTGCCAAAACGGCTTTCTACCACGCGAAAATGTACCGCTCCTTTTTCCAGTTCCTGTTCTGGCAACAGCACCCGCACAGCAGAATATCCGCGCGCTGAATAAGCCTCTTCAACGGCCTCCAGTGCTCGTTGCACATCGGAAAAATCCCTGTTTTTGCCGATAAACGGTGCGACTGCGGCATTGATTTCAGCCTGTGTCAGCAACGTTGCGCCTTCCACCGTGTAGCCTGAAATTTCGAAGCGCAACACACCTGCCTCCGCTTGATCCACTGCAGCAGGCGCATCTGCCGCAAATAACGGCAAATGAATAAAAATAGCGCAGAGCAGCAAAGCAGCCAATTTTGAAGAGTGAGAAGATCCACGTTTTACGTCCATCTGTTTATCCTGTCTGATAAGGTTGTAATGCACTTCAGGCCTGTCCATTTTACTCTATTTGCAAACCGGCATCGGTGCAGCAGCAGGTGCAGGCTCCGCGGCCAGTACAACCACATCGGCCGCTTGAGCATCCTTTTTCTTCTCATCAGTAGTGCTTGTATTTGCAGCCGGGGTTTGCGCGAGCGCTGGCGGAGTGGGTGGACTGAATGGCACACTTGGGGGCATTACGACAATGTTGTTCACCAACGTATCGATTACGGCAGGTATTGCTGCCACCGGTTCAATATATATCTGCAGTGTTGCACCCGCAGGAGCGGGAACGGCGCCGGTCACGCTATGGGCGGCTAAAACAATACTGCCGCCAGAAATTGCGCCGTTTAAGGTGATGATATCCGCAGCTGCAGGAGAGCCTGCCACGCCTGCTGTCAGTGTGATGTTGCCGCCCGCAGCAATGCCGCCGCTGCCGATGGTAATGGGGCTGTGGGCTTTGATATCTACCGCTCCGCTGGCGCTTACCTTGTTGTAGTCGGTAATGGTTGCGCCGGTGTTATCCACCAGAATGTTGCCACCGCTATTGTTGATACCGACGATAGTCAGCGGGCTGGCCGTGTTGGCCAGCACTATATTGCCGCTGCTGCTATTGCTTGCACTGAAGCTGCCAATCTGGTTGCCGGCGTTGAGCGTAGTTCCCGTCGCGGAGTGTGTCGTAAGTGAGGCTGCGACGATGGGACCTGTCTGGGTGATAGCTCCCGTGCTGGCGGAAAAATTGGCCGCAGGGGCGCTGAGATTGGCGATATTGAGATTGCCGGTGGCCTGGGTGATGTTCGCGTTGGCAGTGCCGGTAAGGGCGATCGTGCCGCCAGTCTGGCTGAAACTGTTGCCCACATTCAGGCTGCCGGTGCCGGTGAGGCTGCCGCCGGTCTGGATGAAGCTGCCGATGCTGAGATTATTGCCGTTCAGCACCATGTTGCCCGCGCTTGAGAGCGCTTGCATGGCCACCGCCCCATCGAAAGTTACGCTGCCTCCGGTGGGAATGGCAACGGCCAGCACGTTATTGCCATCGGGCAGCACATCCCAGTTGGCCGGGTTGCTCCACAAGCTGTTGCCGCCCAGCCCACTCCAGGTTGAGAGTGGCCGAACAGTGATGCTGCCAATAAGGCCGGAAGCACTGGTGGGCAGGATGTAGTTGGACAGAATAGTGGAGCCGACCGGACTGAAGTCGGATGGGGTGAGCGTAGTACTGACCAGTATGTTGCTGCCAACGTTCTGGCTGGCGTAGGCGCCGCTAGTCTTGGTGACCGCAGCCGAATCAGTGTTGACGAAGCCACTGAGCAGGAAATTGCCAGGAGCCAGTGTGGCGTTGGTGGTGCCGTCGTAGGTCTTGCTTGCCGAGCCGGTGAGCGAGGCGGTGATGAGAGTGAGTAGTTTGGGATTGACCGTGTAGGCGACGCCGGCACCGGCGGCGAAGGCATAACCGGCAACGCTGGAGAGTCCGCCGGCGTAGTACACGGTGTAGCTGCCCGCAGGGGTGGTGCTGGAAAGCGTTGGCGTGAAGGCCGGGGTGCCAGCGATGAGCGCCATATCTTCGTTATCAGCGGTAGCGGTTTTGGCAATGGCGTAGCCGAACATGGCTGTGGGGGCGGTGCCATATACGTTGCTGGCGGCACCGGATGACAACGTGGTATGGACGAAAAGCGTACCCGGCGCAGATGCGTAAATGAAGCCGTTGCCATTCGGCGGGACGTTGCCACCGTAAGCCGTGTTGTATTGGCGGAACGTTGAAGTCAATCCACCCTTGGTTACGCTGGCAGGGCTGGCAGCATAAACCAGCCAGCGGCCCAAGGTCGAGAAAGGTGTGACCAAGCTGTTGGTGAACCCAGGCCCAGCAACAGCGATGTTTCCTGCCATCAAGGAGGAGATGCCGCTATGCCCGGCAACATTCATCAGCGCAATGGTATTGCTGCTCTTGTAGGAAAAATCCATATACGCGGAACCAGACAAAATCCCGGTAGGGTTGCCTGCGGTCGTCAGATCGACCAAACCAACAGACGAACTAGCCCAAACGGCCGCACCACCCAAGCCGCCGGTCGCGGTCTGGGTGATATTCCCTGCAGATTGCAGTGCAATAACACCACTGGCGGATCCCGGAGTGTAGTTTGGAAAATTGGCTATGCTGATACCCGCCACGCCATCGACCGTATCGATGCTGAGGTTGCCGCTGTTGTTGAAGTGGAAATATTCGGTTCCCGTACCAGTGATGCTGCCGGCCAATGCTCCAACAACGTTGGGCGCGATGTCCAGAGCAACATTGCCCTTCGCTTTGATCGCCAGCTTGTTTGCAGTAATTATGTCTGCCACCGTGGCTTGGGTCACTGTGCCGCCAGACTCCAAGGATAATGTGCCAGTAAAGTTTGCTGGCGCAACTGGCGCGGAAAAACTGATATTGCCCGCGGTAATGGCACCGATGCGCAACGTGCCCGTCCCTGTTAGTACATCTAGTTCGCTGGTGGAAAGTTCGAGAGTGTTGGGAAGCCCGGCCTTTGCACCCAGATCGATGGATCTGCCCGAAGTTGATGGATGCAGCCAGGTCACGCCAGTACCGGCGTTAATCGAGGCAGGGTTGCCGACAGCAATAATATTTATCAGGTCGCCACCCAGACTGATGTTCGCACCTGACAAATTGGCCAGTGCAGGGATAGACAGAAGGTTGCCAGCAGCAAGATTTAAATCCGCAGCCCCGGTACTGATGCTGGTTGCGGTCAGGTTGTTGGAGGCTGAAATATCAACCGGTATACCCATACCCGTCGTAGTAACCGACTGAAGCGTAGCATCACCGATATGTTTCAGGTAAACAGCGCCAGGGCCAGAAACAAAATCCAAGCCGCCGATGGAGATATTGGCGTTGCCCGCGCCGCCGATGGAGCTGGTTTTTAGCGGGGCTGCCGTTGAGGTGCCGATATTGCCGGACCCACCGGTGGTTTGCAGGGCAATCGTGTTGGCAACAATTTGACCCGTACCGCTACTGGTAATGGCTCCCGCCCCAGAATTAAGTGTGACGGTGCCGCCGGAAGAAATATTCTGGCTGATCGTGATGCCTCCAGCAGTGGTGGCGATGTTAATGGGATTGGGGTTGACACTAGCATCGACTCCATTGATGGAGAAGGCCCCCGTGCCAATGGTCAATGGCTTGCCATTCAAGAAGGCCAGGCCGCCGGTACCATTGGTTATGATCGCCGCCAGCGTGTTCACCATATTGGTTCCCGACAAGCTGATGCCGTTCGGGATGCTGAAACCATTCGTATTGCCCAAGGTCAGCGTGTTGGCGGTAATCGTGGCCGTCGGATCCTGAATAACAGCATTGCCGGCATTGAACCAGATATTGCCGCTGGTAGAAAGGCTGGAGCCAGCGCCAAAGGTAATGTTGCCACCCGGGGATGGGGATACAGCCCAGCCGGTGTTATTCCAGCCTGCAATCAGATTGAAGTCGCCGCTGCCGCTGACAGAAACACCGTTGGCGATATTGATGGCGCCGTTGGCGAGCAATGTCAGGGTGGTCGGTCCGGTTACCGTCCCGGTAGCGTTGACGAAGATATCGCCGTTGCCGCTTATGCTGCCTGCACCGGCGGAGTTGGTTCTTATCTCCAGACTGCCCGATTGGAGGTTGATGGTGTTCCATGTGAGGGTGGAGTTGCCCGTCGCGCCATAGAACCAGCCTGCGCTAAAGGTACCACCGTTCAAAAAGTCCGCAGAATTGTCGATTGTGATATCCGCTGGGTCGAGCAGCAGTGTGCCGGCCTTCCCTTGTGAAGCCCGCGTATCTACCACCCCCCGAAAGTCGAGATAGTTGTGCCCTGACGTTTCGACGAAGCCGCCATTGCCGCTATTGGCGCCGCCTCTGACGGAGATGTTGCCGTAGGCGCGGGTCGTATCATCCGCCCATACGATGACCTTGCCGCCGTTACCATTCTGTGCCGCATCTGCGCTGATGATGGCAGTAGGGGCAACATAAGTTACTTGCGCATTCGGCACATCAGGGTTTTTGCCCTGATAATCGCCGCCGACAAGCACTGTGCCACCGCCTTGTGCGCCGCTGGCAGTGACGGTTGCGCCGTCCATGATGCCAACCTGGTTGCCGAGTGCCTGAATAGTGCCGCCGGTCGCACCGTTAGCTGTGACGGCGCCGGAAATTTCTGCGCGTTGTGTCGCCTTGAACACGATCTTGCCACCTTGCAGCATCGCGCTATTGGCGCTGACCGTGCCGCTGCTGCGTACCATGGTGCCGAACAGGCCGAGGCTGCCCGCTTCGGCAACCAGTTTGCCAACATTGGTGGCGTCGCCCGCCGGAGCGGTGATGTTGACGCGGAGATTTGGCTCATTGCTGTTGACCAGTTCGACACTGTGTCCGGCGGCCAGCAGGATTTCGCCATTCGGGGCGTTGATGATGCCGGTGTTCTCGACATTGGCGGCGATCAGGTAGATCTGCCCGCCGCTTTGGGCAGTGATGTTACCGGCGTTGCTGATGTTCTGTGCACCGGACACATCGGTGAAATTGTAGCGTCCGGCGATGAAGTCGGCATTGCTCAGGTTGAGCGTGGAAGCCACCATGCCCGCCACGTTAACGGTGGCGCCTTGCCCGAACACAATGCCGTTGGGGTTGACGAGAAACACCCGTCCGTTGGATTGCAATGAGCCGAGGATGCTGCTGGGGTTGTTGCTGATGACACGATTCAATACGGCGGAGGATGCGCTTTGCTGGGCAAAGCGGGTGATCTCGTTCGCGCCTATCGAGAAACCCTGCCAGTTGATGATGGCGCCGGGAGTGTTGGTGACGGTGAGAGTATTGCCGGTTGTGGCGAAACTGGCCTGCCCGTTGACGACCGCCGCGCCGATCGGGTTGGCTTGCGCAGTTTGTGCGGCGAAGGCCAGCAGCAGCGCAGCACAGGCGGGATTGAGACGGAACAGTAATTGTTTTTTGGAGGTTTTTTTGCTCATGGAAATCACTCCCTAAAATAGTCGACTGGCTCAAAAACACAACCTCGGCGCGTGCGGTTAACTATACTCCTTTTCAGGGAGAAACCCTATATGGAAAGGCGCAGATATCCGCGTGTTTTGCGCTGCTTAGGCTTGCGGAATAGTCGGTGAAATGATGCTTCATTACACGCCGGATGTGCATCGGTGTTTGTCTGATTGTGGTGTAAGGGGCTGGGAGATTTTGCCGTCAGTGTTTGCCTGACAGGGCGCGAGATACGCCGGAATGAATTCAGTGCATTTCTATAAAATCCACATTTCATTTCAACTGATGTAACTACTGGCCATCCTGATCGAATGGCCAGTAGCTCATCAGAGCATGGGAACGATAATCACTACCCGTCCCTAAAATCGCGCAATCAAATTCACGCCCATCAAGTCTTCAGCATTGCGCTTGAACAAATTCCCCGCATAGCCTTCGACGTTCCAGCGCTTGTCTGCGGATTCCCAATGCAGTTTGAGCGTCATGTCCCAGCCTGCAACCAACGGCACGAGATTGGCTTCGTCACTGAAGCGCTCCGAGCGCCGCACGGCTTGTGCGCTGACGATCACGCGTTGGCCGCCTGTCCAGGTCAGCCCTAATGTTGCGCGATGCTGTGGCAGGTAGGGAATCTCCTTGCCTTGGTAGGCCATGCCGGTATTTTTCGAATGGGTGTTGGCGTAGCCGAAATAACCGGCAAGGTTGCGCGACAGAACGTGGTTGACCGTGAAGCCGCCGCTGGTGGCGTTGCCGCGCGCGAAGATTGGCGCGGCTTCGAGTTGATCGGGCGCGGCCAGGTTGGCAATGCTCTTCTGGCGCAGGCGGTCAAGATTGGTGACATCGGCGCGAGTGTTGAGGACACCGTCGAGTGGAGAGCTTAAATTATCCACGCTCTTGTGATCGGCGAACGCGTTCAGGAACCATGCCTGTGACATCTCCCAGTCGAGTTGCCCGCGGGTTCTGGATATTTTTCCTCCCGCATAGACGAGCGTATCGTCAACAGGAATGCCTGCGGTGGCGATGGGCTCCAGCGAGTTGTAGGAAGTGGGGCGCAGCCATTTCTGGTAAGCGCCGCGCAGCGTTGCGCCGTTGCCCAAGACATAGCTCGCGCCGAGCCTGGGTGCTGCGAATGACCGGTCATAACTTTCGGGAAAAAGCTGTGTCAGCGGCGGCACGCGATCACGATAGATATTGATGTCGCGCGTCTTGGTGTAATGGTGAAACGCGAGATCGCCTTGCAGGTTCAGGCGCTCGCTGGCGCGAAAACGATCCGACAGCCAGATGTCGCGGGAACGGTCTTTGTCGAGCTGATTGAGCCGATCCGCAGGCACGGCTCCCGCGCCGATATGATAAAAATTTTCCTGGGTGAGCGTGTTGGTTTTATCAAGCTGGGCATGTTCCGCGCCCCAGCTCAGCTCGTGCTGTTCATTCGCGGCAAAGGTGTGACGGAATTGAATGTCGCGTTGATCAGGTGCGGTCTTGAAGTTCGACTCGCTGGTGGCCAGCCCGGAATTTGTCGCCACCGATGTTATCTGATTGACAGTCGAGGATTCGTTCCCCGTGCCGATTTTCAGCCAGGCTTGCGATTGCGGGCCGAAGCGATAATGCGCGCCGAGATCGAGCCGCTGGTTGCGCCCGTTGACGCGCTGCTCGATGGTGCTCGCGGGGTTCAGTTTGATATTGGCGTCGAATGCGTTGGCATAGGCGAACAGGCCCAGCTCATAGGTCGGGCGGACGCCGAGCGCCAGCGTATAGGTGTTGGCTCCGGCGTCGAAGGCCACGCGGTCGGGCCGCGTATCGTCGCGGATGGCTTCCACAAAATAGGCGAATGGAACGATTGAATTGGCATAGCCGTTGGCGGTGACGGTAGGCTCGGTAAGGCTGAAATCGCGGCTGGTGTTGTAGCGGGCGCCGATGTTCCAGTAGTTGCCGGGGCGCTGGATCAGGGTCGAGAAGCGGTTCGAGGCGCCGAATACGGTGGGGTCGGCGAGGAAACCCTGGAATAGTTCGGATTTTTTGTTGAAGTCCCCGGCATAGCGGTCGGCGAGAAACAGGTGGCTGCCTGCCCAGAACGGGTAATACGAATCCTGCGCATAGTTTCTCGCCCAGTCCTCAAGACCAAATGCGGCGAGCGCGCTACCGAGATTCGCTCCGCCCTTCTGGTCGTTGGCGATCTGGTTGAGCGACTTGAGGTAGGGCAGCAGGTTCAACGCGCGGCGCGCTGTCACCAGCGCATCGCCCGGCTGCAACTGGTCGTTGCGGATCACGCTTTCGAATAAATCTGGAAGCGGATCTTTCGGGTCGAGTTCGCGGGCACGCGCTAAAGCGAATAGCGCGTCACGCGCCCGTCCCTGCTGGTAATAGGCGACGGCAAGGTAGGTTTGCGCCCGCGCATAGCGCGGCTCGATCAGGGTCGCGGCGAGCAACCGGGTGATAGCCTCGCTGGTGTTGCCCGATTTGAGTTCGACGAAGCCGAGGCCGGTCAGCGCGACGTAATCGTCGGCGCGCTCTTCAATCGCCTGAGTGAACGCGGCGCGCGCGGCGGCCAGATTGTCGGCAAAAACTTCGAGTGTGCCGAGTTCGCCCTTAAAACCGGTTCCCTGCGGATCAAGCGAGATGGCGCGATTGAGGCTGGTGCGCGCGTTGGCCACATCTTCGCGCTCGGCTTGCACGACACCGAGGCCGTGCCAGGCACGCGCCGATTCCGGTGCCGCAACCAGCGCCGAACGATACGCAGCGGTGGCGGCTGGTGCATGCCCCTCGAAACGTTCAAGCTCGCCTTCGGCAATCATCATTTCGGCTGAGCGCGGATTGCGTTCACGGGCGGCGGCAAGCGCCGCACGGGCTTCCGCAATCTCGTCGCGAATCAGGTGCAGCCGTGTCCGCCAGACATCAAAGCGTTCGTCATTCGGATATTGCTTTGCGCCTTGGCGCAAGGTATCCATCGCCGGTTCGATCTCACCCGCCATGACCTGATAATCCGCGAGCAGCAGTTGCGCCGTGCCCGTGGTGGGCTGCTGCGCAATAAGACGTTCGACTGCGTGCCGGGCAGCGGAGAGATCGCCCGCCCGCAGCAGAGTGCCGATTGCTTGCAGTGCCGCTTCTTCCGAACCAAGTACCGCGACCTTCGTGTCGATAAGTTCGGGGTAACGCCGTGAATCAACCGTAAAGCTGCTCACCCACTGCACGCGGTCACGCGGGTTTTGCAGCATTCTTTTTACCGGCGCGACACCAATTTTTGCCTGCGCCTGTTCGCCCACACCAATGTTCACGCTGCCCTGCTCGTTGGAGAGCAGCACTTCGCCGGAGAGCACCGTCAAAGTTGAGGTGCCGTCTTCATCCACTACCAGCTCCCAGTCGGTGCCACGGATTGCCGCCAGCGCTGAGGGGGTCTCGACAGTGAGCCTGTTGGGTACATTTTTGGATTGCGTCCAGGAACGGCCCGCGCTCTGCTTGAGGACGGTACCGATATCGCGGTTATCGCCCACCTGCTTGATCTGGATCATGCTGTTTGCGGCAAGGCGAACCTGCGTCTGGTCGGTGAGCAGCACGGCCATGCGGCTTGTATCAGCGGTACGGACGAAATTGCCTTCGGCGAGTTTCTGTCGCACCGAAGCGTCGCGCCAGCGCGTCTCGGTCGCTTCCCGGAACTCGCCTTTGCCTTGCAGGCTCACGATCTCGGCGGCATCTGAAGGCACCGCATTCGCCACCGAGGCATGAACGACGAATGCCAGCATTACGGTTAACTGCATCAAACGGTTCATCATGTAATCCTCCTTATGCATTTATGCTGCTGTACCGCGATGGCGCACTTTATATCCACCGGGGCTATCGTTCCCACGCTGGAGCGTGGGAACGATGCAATAGCAGACACTCTCAATTCGGCGCGCACATCACCACGCCCCCGTTGCTCCAGTCGCACGTCACGGCATCCTGTATGGCAGTCAGGCTGCTGGTGATGCGGTGGTTGGAATCAACACCTCTTCGCACCCACCAAATTTTCTGCTTTGTACTTGAACAACTTTAAGTCCAAAAGTACCGGAGTCGATTTGTTTTTTCACATCGCGCAAGTTGGCGTGGCTTACGCCAGACTCAAGCGAGAAGAAATAATTTGAGGCGCGGCTCCACTTCCGCTATCGCTTCAAAATCACGATCATCATGGAGCAGGGATATCCTGTGTTCCAGCGCAATACGCGCCACCAGACAATCATGTGGGCTGCGCGGAGTGTAGCCCCGCTGGCGGCAACGCATGTAAAGTTCTGCGGCTGCCTCCCATGTTTCGATCGGATGGGCAGGATTGAGAAATGGTAGCGTGCGGAAATAACGTTTGAGCTTGGTGAATCGTTCGGGCGTGGCCGCGCCTTGCAGAATTTCCTGATAAATAACTGCCGTCAATGCAGCCGCGCGCCGGGGTAGCAACTCGCGCAGAGCGAGCGTTTGCGGAGTTTGCACGTCACGAAGCAAATCAATCCAGACCGAGCTATCAACCAGGATCACGGCGTGTACCCATGCGCGAACGCACCGCACGCACGTCGTAGTCCGGCGCGATCATGCCTTGCCCCACGAGGTCGAGAATGTCCTTCTGTTTGGCCGAAGTCACTAGCCGACGCAAGGCCAGCTCCACTACTTCACGTTTGGTCTTGACGCCAGATAATTTCATGGCATCCGCTACCAATTTCTCATCAATCACAATATTAGTTCGCATATACACCTCCTGATGTGTATTCTATCCCTTAACAAATCCTTGCAAAAGCCCTGTTTCGTCATTTTGCCGCTTCGACACCCCAGCGCTTGTTTTCTGATTTCCAATGCAGCTTGAGCTTCATGTCACAGGTTGGCACTGCCAACCTTGGCGACTTAACGCCTCAACCGTATTGTTGTAACACGGGAATACGCCGAGCTAAAATTATTTCCCCCGCAACATAACAGCAAGAATCCTTCATGGATATAAGCCGAAATATATAGGCAACCCCAGCAAGAGTTGAATATCAACAGTTTTAAAAAGCGCAGCTAATGCACGGTGGCTTGCCACGGGGTGCTTTATTTCGCAAAGACTCCATGTTCGAGTTCTGCTATCGTATTCTCATCGCGTTATCCGGCAACCAGATCGAATCATTCATGAAGGACATTAAGCTCACTAAAAACACGCCAGGCATCCCTGTCATGGTACTGGGAGTGTTTGCCGCGCTGTGCTGGGCGATTGCAATACTGGTATCGTTGACACCGGCGTGGAAGCGGGTCGAACTCAGGCTGCTCGACAGCATGATGGTCGCGTCGGCACCGAACAAGTCGGTGTTTCCGATCACGGTGGTCGGCATCGACGAAGCTTCGTTTTCCGAGTTGGGCTTGCAATGGCCCTGGCCTAGACGCCTGCATGCCGAACTTGTTGACCGGCTCGCTTCCGCAGGTGCCGCAATCATTGTGTTCGATATTGTTTTTGCCGAGCCTTCAAACAAGGAAGACGATAAACGTTTCGCCGACTCCATCCGCCGTGCCGGTAACGTCGTGCTCGCCGCTGACCGCGTGTATAAAGAATCGTCTTCCGTAAGACAATGGCTCAGGCTTGATCCGCTCAAGTTGTTCACGGATGCGGGCGCGCAGGTCGGCCTCGCCACTGTGGCGCTCGATTCCGATCTTGTCATACGCCAAATCCCGGAATCCGGCGACGCGCTCTGGCGAAGCGTCGTCGTTCGCCTGATCCGGGAACATCCCGAAATCACGCCGAATCTCGGCTCATCACCCGGATCGTTGATACGCTATGCCGGCGGCGATCATACGTTTCCCTATGTTTCCTACCACGAGATCGTAAAGCCGACCGGTTCGATCCCGGCGGATTTTTTCAAGGATCAGGTCGTCATCATCGGGCGTGATGTCAAGGCCTCGCCGGACGTGGAAAGTGCGCAGGCCGATCTTTTTGCCACGCCGTTCCTGGCAAGCACCGGGTGGCTTACGCCGGGTGCGGAAGTGCATGCGAACATCATTGAAACCGCGCTCGGCAGAAATGCCATTTCCCGTCTGCCCGGTGGCGTTGTTGTTGCGCTGCTGGCACTCGTCGCTGCGGCAAGTGCCGTCGCGATGCGGCGTTGGCGACCGCTATGGGGCATGCTTGGCGGCGTGGCAATCGCCGCCGTGATTGCCGCAGCGGTTTGGGGCGTGTTCCTCAAGTGGAACCTGTGGGTGCCGGCAGGCTCTTCGCTTGCCATCATTCCGCTGATGTACGTCAGCCTGGGCGGCTGGTCATATGTCACCGAACAGATGAGGCGAAAAGAGATCACACGGGTGTTCTCGCTCTACGTCACGCCGCAAGTCGTGAACTACCTGATCGCGCATCCCGAACGCATCAATCTCGGCGGCGAGCGCCGCGAACTCACGCTGATGTTCACCGATCTCGCCGGGTTCACCACTTTCTCCGAAGAGCTTTCGCCGGAGCGGGTGACACACCTGCTCAACCGCCATTTCACCAGCATGACCGATGTCGTGCTCGAGCACGGAGGCACGGTGGTGCAGTTTATCGGCGACGCGATCATGGCTTTCTGGGGTGCGCCGCTCGACGATGATGACAAGGCGTATCGCGCCGTCTCTGCCGCGATTGCGATGCAAAAGGCAATGGCTGTACTGCGGGAAGATTTCGCAAAGGAAGGCTTGCCACCGATACGTATGCGCATCGGCATTCATAGCGGGTCGGCGGTGGTCGGCAATCTGGGTTCCGCGAAACGATTTGGTTACACTGCTGTCGGCGATGACGTAAATCTTGCGGCAAGGCTCGAAGGCATCAATAAACTCTACGGCACCAACATCATGGTGAGCAGTGATACAGCGCAGCAAATAAATGGACGAATCGCGTTACGCCCGGTTGATCGGGTTATCGTGAAAGGCAAAAGCCAGGCTGTCGAGGTATTCACCCCGTGTGAAAATCCAAAAATCGTCGAACTCACGGAACAGGCCATTCGCCTGTTCCGTAATCAGGAATGGGACGCCGCAGAATCGCACTTGCGCGAATTACTTGCCATCGCGCCCGAAGATGGTATTGCCGGACTTTATCTTAAGCGCATCGCCGCATTTCGCGCCGATCCGCCCCCGGCGAACTGGGATGGCGCAATGGAGCTTGAAAAGCTATAGACAGCAATTGGAGTGCCATAGAAATGGATGTCTGGTAGTGGTTATTGAGCTATCGTTCCCACGCTCCAGCGTGGGAACGATGCAATAGCAGATACTCTCAATTCGGCGCGCACATCACCACGCCCTCGTTGCTCCAGCCGCGCGTCACGACCTCCTGTATCGCAGTCATACTGCTGGTAATTCGGTGGTTGGAATCAACACCTCGGGTGAATCCATT
>JAHFRA010000053.1 GCA_023259035.1 Gallionella sp. | reverse complement strand
TAATCTTTACTTCTCAGGCGGATGTTTTCGCGCTTGCCCATTTTGCGCTTGAATGCGCTGGTTGTGCCTTCCGGGTTCGAGGCCGCTTGGCGCCGTGCGGGTTCGCCCACCAGCATCTGGCCGTCGGCGGTGAGCGCAACGTAACTGGGAAACGCCTTGCCTCCGATGCTGATGCCCTCGGCGCTGGGGATAATGACAGGGCGCCCGCCGCGCAGCACAGCGGCGGCAGAATTGGAGGTGCCGAGATCAATACCGATGATATTCATGAATTCTCCTAAACAAATTTTTTATTCTTATTGCCGTTGATACAATCCGGATGGCTCTGATCCGATTATACGAGTATGTGGCTTAGCTTGGTTTTTCCTGGGTCTCTTTGGCAGGGTGCTTCATGTCCGGCGGCATGTTACTCAGTGTGTAAAATCTAGAAAATTGCAATGCTTGCCAATCGGTGGATTAAGAACTTGTCCGTAAATAATCCAACTATGCGACAGTGCCGACTTTAAGATGCAGTCCACGAAGCAAGATGCGCGGTTGTGTCATTCACAACAAGCGGCTTGCGACACAGGAATGCGCTTAAATCGGCCTGTCCCTCCGGGTTGCGGCCAAAAGCAGCGTCTGCTGCGTTACTCGGCTTGCCAATGGAACGGCCATTGGCTTCACCTCGCGCCTTGCATTCATCCGTTTTTGGCCAGCAACGCATGGATGGATTATTTACGGACAAGTTCTAAATACACCGTAACCGGTGCGGCGCTAATTATTGCAAGCACCTTTCATGCTTCATGACACTGGAATAGTCTTGCCGCTTTCTCCAGTCACCTTCGGCAGCCGGATGCTCAACACCCCGTTTTTATAGCTCGCTTCAGCCTTGCTTGCGTCGACACTGCGGGGCAGCGGAATGGTGCGCTGAAATGCCCCGTAGGCGCGCTCCATGACATGATAGGTGCTGTCGACAGTCTCGCGCTCGAAGTGTTTCTCTCCGCTCAGGCAGAGCAGGTTGCCATCTATCGTGATGCGGCAATTTTCCTTCTCCATGCCAGGCACCTCTACCCGTACCACGATATCCTTGTCAGTCTCCTCGACTTCTCCAGCCAGCAGGCTCCAGCGCGGAAATGTGGCGAGCGCGCCATCCCCAGGATGCGTTTCATTCTTGTTGCTGCGTGAGAAATGCGTGAGCGCCTCACTGCTGCGGCTGAGCAACTCGCGCCAGCCATCCGACAAGCTTTCCCATGTGCGGCTAAGCTCACGCCCGATATTTTTCCCGGCCTGTTTCAGTGAGTCCAGCATACTCATGCTCCTTGGGTTTATGGTTTGAAAATATTATGCGAGGGCGCGCTTCTTTGCCCCCTCATTCTCCGGAAGCCGTATTGTCACTTTCACTTGTGCGCCTTGGCTTGTGCGTCTTGACGTTGCCGTGGAGCTTGCGCGCGTAATCCTCAAGCTGGCGCTTGGCGGCATCGAAGGCGTCGCGTAAGGCCACATAAACATCTTCCGCATGGTCGCGGTTGACCACGATCTCGCTGCCAGGTACACCGATATCGATGCGCACGTTGAACTGCTTGCCCTGGTGATGGTGCTTGTGCGGCACATCGACCACTATCCGGCAAGACATGATGCGATCGAAAAATTCATCGAGTTTTTTCGCCTTGTCGCGAATATGCGTTTCCAGCGCCTCTGATTGGTCAATGCCGCGAATGGTGATTTGCAATGGGAGCTGCATGAGTTTCTCCTTGTCTTGATCCTTGATTTTGTTAACGGCGGCTCATGGTTTCTTTTTTCTGTTCGTATTTCACTAGTTTGGAGAGCGACAGCAATTCTTCTGCAAGCAGTTCCAGCAGGTCATCCAGGGTAAGAATGCCAATCAGCTCCCCGCTTGCATTTACCACCGGCAAACGCCGCACCCCTTTGACGCGCATATACTGAATTGCCTCGAACAAGCCGGTATTTTCTTTTACCGTGACAAGCTCCGCATCCATGATGTCGCCAACCGTGATGGCTTTCTGATCGAGTTCCGGAGCCATGATTTCCACTACAAGGTCGCGGTCAGTGACAATGCCAACAGGAACCACAACACCGCCGCGATCCTCGACCACCACCACATCGCCGACATGGTGCTCACGCATGAGCCTGGCTGCTCCGGAAACGGTGTCATTGCGCTGCACGATGATGACTTCGCGGTTGCATATTTCACTGATGGGCATGATTTACTCCTTATTATCGTTACAGATTATAGGCAGATTTCAATTGGGATGCTGGCGCAAAACCTGAATGGGCTTTTCTTCCTGCGATAATCTTTCCTGATCGGAGACCGGAAAACCATAATGGGTCGAGTTCAAGTAACGTGTGACATCAGTTATTTCCTCTTCGCTCCATGCCAGCCCGATACTGGCCTGCCAGCGACGCACCTGGAATCTGAGGCTCTCCCAGTCTGCCGCAAGCTTCTGCTCGCGCCAATGAATTTCCGAGGTGTGGCACGCGTTGCAGTGTGTTTCATAAAGCAATTTACCGCGTGGTTCGTCATGCTCTGGCTGGGCGTGTGCCAAGCCGTGAGCGCCCCAGAACAAGCACAATACAAAAACCAGCTGTCTTGACCATGTCATGTAATTTTCCTCATTGCATCAAACACATTATATGGCTGTCAGGTAGATGTGAAGGGGCCAGCGATCCGGTGCCGCGTATCGGGTAAATTTACCCGGCAATGCCGCAGCCTATAAGCAGGCTTCAAAATCTGCCTGTCATGCCCCTTTTCCATGCTTACAAATTCCTGCCTCACCATGATGCCACGCAGGCAGGTGCCATGGCTTCGGGGTGAAAAGTTTGTTGTTCCCGGCTTCTACTACCGTGCAAAGCAGCCGGCGAATACCAATGCCGTCAACTCCATGATGATTCCAGGTGCAGGCGGGTTCATGGGGCGCATGGCATTACATGCATTCAATGTGTCCAGCTCACGCGCAACAGGTTTTGTTCCGGGTTATAGTGGAACTGCAGCTCACCCTGATAGGCGTGGTGCAACGCCTCGCCCATGCCGCGGGCAAGATGGATATCCGTGGTGGTCACCAGTGTCGTGCCATCTTTTTCTTCCACCGCCATGATGCGTTTGAGCGGGTGTTCAGCCCGCTCGTGTTGTTCGTGGTTATGCACAAGACGCATGATTTCGTCGCGATGGGATTGGAAAAACTCCCCCTTCAGGCTCAAGAAGCCGGCGGGATATTGGTCGTGGATGCGATGGCAGGCAGGGCATGTCACCTTGTGTGCATTTGCCGGAGCCTTGTGCCACTGCCAGCGCCCTGCATGAAAGACCGCGCCGCATTGCGAACAAACTGCCGGTTCCAGCGGCTTGCGCTTCGATTTGTAGGCATCATGCACCTGTTCCTGAAAGATACCGTCGTGCCGGTGGATTTTTCGGAAGCCTTCCGAAATTGTTGCGTTACTCATGATAAATTCTCCTTTGATTGATCGTACGTTTGGCTGATTATACGGCTGCCTGAAATTTCCGGTTTCATTTCACGGAGCTGCTTGCTACATCTCCATCTCATCCATGGCGCCGGGCTTTTCCCCATTCTTTGGCAGCTCCGCAACCATCGCGTCCGTGGTGAGAATAAGGCTGGCTATCGAAGCGGCATTCTGCAAGGCGCAGCGTGTTACCTTGGCCGGGTCGAGGATGCCCATTTCGATGAGGTCGCCGTATTCTTCGGTGGCCGCGTTGTAGCCGAAACTGCCCTTGCTTTCCTGCACCTTGCTGAGTACCACCGAAGACTCGCCGCCGGCATTGGCGACGATCTGACGTAGCGGTTCTTCCAAAGCGCGCAGCACGATCTGGATACCGGCTTCCTGCTCGCTGTTGTCGCCTTTCAGCGTATTGATTGCCGTTCTGGCACGCAGCAGTGCCACGCCGCCGCCGGGCAGAATGCCTTCTTCGACGGCAGCACGCGTCGCATGCATCGCGTCTTCAATCCGGGTTTTCTTTTCCTTCATCGCCGTTTCGGTGGCGGCGCCGATCTTGATCACCGCGACACCACCGGAAAGTTTTGCGGCGCGCTCCCGCAATTTTTCTTTGTCGTATTTGCTGGTCGTCTCCTCGAGCTGTTTGCGGATTTGCCTGACGCGGTTCTGGATAATTTCCGGATCGCCTCCCCCGCCGATCAGTGTAGTCTCATCCTTGCTTACTTCCACGCGCTTGGCTTGGCCAAGTTGTTGCAGCGTGGTCTTCTCAAGGGAAAGGCCGGCTTCCTCGGCGACCACCGCACCGCCGGTGAGGATGGCGATGTCCGCAAGCATGGCCTTGCGGTTGTCGCCGAAGCCCGGTGCCTTGACGGCAGCGGTTTTTAAGGCCCCACGGATATTATTGATCACTAGCGCCGCCAGCGCCTCTCCTTCGGCATCCTCGGCAATGATCAACAGCGGTTTCCCGGACTTGGCGAGCTGTTCCAGCACAGGCAGCAAATGGTGAATGTTGCTGATCTTCTTGTCATGCACGAGGATGTAAGGCTCATCCAGCATCACGACCTGCTTGTCTGGGTTGTTGATGAAGTAGGGCGACAGGTAACCGCGGTCAAACTGCATCCCTTCCACTATTTCCAGTTCGTTTTGCAGGCTCTTGCCGTCTTCGATCGTAATCGCGCCTTCCTTGCCGACCCTTTCCATGGCCTGCGCGATGATGTCGCCAACGGCGGCATCGGCGTTGGCGGAAATGGCGCCGACCTGGGAGATTTCCTTGTTGGTGTTGCATGGCCTTGAAATCTTCCGCAGCTCATCGACGGTCGCGGCAACCGCCTGGTCTATGCCGCGCTTCAAGTCCATCGGGTTCATCCCGGCTGCGACGAATTTCATGCCTTCGCGCACGATTGCCTGTGCCAGCACAGTGGCGGTAGTCGTGCCGTCGCCTGCCACATCTGAGGTCTTGCTTGCAACCTCCCGCACCATCTGCGCGCCCATGTTCTCGAACTTGTCCTTTAGCTCGATTTCCTTCGCCACAACGACTCCGGAATTGGCCACCAGCGGCGGGCCGTAGGTGCGGTTCAGGATCACGTTGCGGCCCATCGGGCCGAGCGTAACCTTGACCGCATCCGCCAGGATATTCACGCCGTCAATGATTCTGCTGCGGGCAGCGTCTTTGAACAAAACCTGTTTTGCCGGCACGTGGCTCCCCAAGAAATATTGCGCGGGCTGGCCTTGATTCACAGCACGGCGATGGCGTCCGCTTTAAGCATGACGAAAAACCAAGAAAGACTCACTTCATCACGAAGGGTACAGAGGTCACGAAAATTTTTCATTCATATGCACGATATTAAGCTGTCAACAACAAGGTGAGCTCCGTTGGGCGAATGAGTCGTTGTTCTATTTCGCTGCCTTCGCGGCATGGTCGGCATGTTTTCTCCCGAACGCAATATCCGGCACCGACACTGATCAGCGGTTGCCGCCGCCGGATCCCATACCACCCCCCGGCCCCAGACTGCCCATAGCCGCGGATCATCGGGAAGGGTTGCTCCGCGTTCCTTCATGCGCTTCATGGCTTCCCACCGGCATTGCGCCAACAACCGGCGTGGCTGCATTTCATGAAATGCGGATTTCCTTGCGGGCCGCCCCCGGTTTTTTGGGTAATGTGAGCTCAAGTACGCCGTTGTTGTATTTGGCCTGAATTTGGTTTTGGTCAACCTCGTCGGCAAGGGTGAAACTGCGTGAAGCCATGCCGTAGCTGCGCTCGCTGCGGATCATCCGCTCGCCTTCCTTTACTTCCTTTTCTTGCTTGATTTCGGCGCTGATGGAAACCCGGTTGCCATCGACGGTTACATGGATGTCATCCTTGGTTACACCGGGAATTTCTGCGTTGACCAGATACTTGCCGTCAGATTCCTTCACGTCCATCCTGATTTGCGGCTCCATCTCCACGCCTTCGCGAAACAGCGAAAGCGGTCGCATCATGAACCTGTCAAACACATCGTCGATGTTCCAGAATGGGTCGAGACGTGAGAGTTCACTGCTGAAAGGGGTATAACGAGTTATTCCGTTCATGTTATTTCTCCTTGGTGAGATTGATGTAAGGCGCCAATTCGTACAGCCCGTAATCGATTATTGGGGGTGGATTTTGGAAGCTTGCTTGCCCTTGGGGCCCTGCACCACTTCAAAACTTATTTTCTGGCCTTCCTTGAGCGATTTGTAACCGCTCATGTTGATAGCTGAAACGTGCGCGAACAGATCGTCGCCGCCATCATCTGGAGTGACAAAGCCAAAACCCCTTGCATCGTTAAACCATTTAACTGTACCTGTTGCCATGTGACTATCTCCTTGCTGATAAAACAGGGAAAACCCCCTGCGGGTTTTTACGACTTAACCAAATTCAAGAGGGCGCTCCCCTGCGGGCGGTTTCGAAACAGTTTTCACGCCAACTGCAGCCAGTTTGATCACATTCGCCGTTATAGGCGGTGGCAAAGCAACTGAAGTTGCCCTCACTGGTTTGAATGGATTTGATCAATTCGGTTTTTGAAAAGCGGCTGGGGTTGATGCCGCGTGACTTGGCAATGCTGCGTATCTGATCGAGTTTCATGAGGTGTCTCCAGGTTGGTTGCGAATACGCTTATAAATAAATGCAAAAGCGCCGTTTCGATAATTTGTTGCATGCTCCGGCAGTATGGCTAGGGGTCTGACAGACCAAGCGCCGGTTTCTTGTGCGCCACTTCGTACGAAGTGTCCGCCACCCTGGTGATTCCATCACGTTCAATATTCCGGGAGGCTTTGCTTGACTGTACCCCATCCGGATTTGGCGTATCCGCCCCCATCTCGTTGCCAGCCATTGCCATCAAGATATGGTCTATTTCTTCTGGCTGGGTAAGGCAATGACCCATGAATTGCTCCTTATCGAATATGAAAATATCAGGGAGCGCCCCCTTGATTTCCAGGCGGTTCAACTGCAATTCAGCGCTATGTTCCCATGCGTTACGCCGGTTGAAGCGCCGGCCAGTGCCGCAAATTTTTTCCCTCAATCAGCTGAACGGTTTTTCGCGCCGTTTTCCATTGGTTTACGGCTGGGCTTGTGGTATCCAGAGCCGTCAGTATTTCATCAATACGCAGCAAAACTTCTCTGCGCTGATAGCTTTTTATTGCTTCCAATATGTGGTCAATTTCTTCCGGCGAATAAAATGGCTGGTCCATAAAACCCCCTGAATGAATATAGAGAAAATGGATGTAACGCCAAGGCATAATGTCCTATTGCGCAAATTTTGTGTATCGGTGTTTGCCTGATTTTTGCGTAGGATGAGAGGAAACTTTGTTGTCAGTGTTTGTCTGACATGGCGCGGGTGCGGTGGGAAGGGAGGTTAGTATCATATT
This sequence comes from Gallionella sp., assembly GCA_023259035.1. Lineage (GTDB taxonomy): Bacteria > Pseudomonadota > Gammaproteobacteria > Burkholderiales > Gallionellaceae > Gallionella. The sequence continues at coordinate 5,298 of JAHFRA010000053.1, read as the reverse complement.
GAACCTTATAGTTTCCGATATTCGGGTTCCGGCTCTTGCGTGGCAAGGGCCGGATGAAGCCGGGAAAGCCATGCCGCCATATCAAGAGAGACCGGATTAACTCACTCTTTGCTTTTAGTAAAAATACAGACTACGATTGCATCGTTGCCAGAGCTTATAACTTCTTAACAGGCACAGAGAACATCCCGAAAGAAGGGGTGCGCTAACCCAGGGAGTGGCTTTCATGGTTTCCAATTCCGGTTCGCACGAGGACTATCTAACCCCGATACTCGAGCGCTACGGGTACGTTGCGACCAGCCTCCTGCAAATCCTGCGTGAAGCGCAGGAACACTACGGCTATATCCATCCTGATGCGCTGGATTATCTCAGTGTAAAACTGCAAGTCCCGCGCGCGCGTATCGAGGGCGTCGCGGGATTTTATTCATTCATTTATCTGCAACCGCACGGCGAATACCGCGTGCTGTTCTCGGACAATATCACCGACCGCATGCTGGGCAGCCAGGCGCTGATGGAGAAGATGTGCCAGCAGTTGTGGCTGCAACCGGGCAAGGTATCGGAAGACGGGTTGGTCAGCATCGGCGCCACGTCTTGTACCGGCATGTGCGACCAGGGGCCGGCGATGCTGGTGAATGGGCGTGCCATCACGCGCCTGACACAGCAGCGCGTGCAGGAGATCGGCTACCTGATCCGCAACCGCTCTCCATTGGCCGATTGGCCTGCGGACTATTTCCGCGTGGATGACAACGTCCGGCGCAAGGGTCTGCTGCTCGATAACAAACTTGCACCCGGCGATGCATTGCGTGCGGCATTGTTATTGTCCGTTCGTGGTGAGCCTGTCGAACCACGTAGCCCTTCGACAAGCTCAGGGCGAACGGAAAATATCGTCGAGACAATCAAGGCCTCCGGCTTGCGCGGACGCGGCGGCGCAGGCTTCCCCACCGGGCTGAAATGGGAAGCCTGCCGCAATGCGACGGGTACTGTCAAGCATGTGGTATGCAACGCCGACGAAGGCGAGCCCGGCACATTCAAAGATCGCGTGCTGCTCACCTCGTATGCCGACCTGGTGTTTGAAGGCATGACGCTGGCCGCTCTGGCCGTCGGCGCGCAGCACGGCTACCTCTATCTGCGCGGCGAATACCGTTATCTGCTTGAACCCTTGCAGGCCGTGCTGCAACGCCGCCGCGATGCAAACCTGCTGGGCAGGAATATCCTCGGCCAAGCCAATTTCAATTTCGACATCGTCATCCATCTCGGCGCGGGTGCTTACATCTGCGGCGAAGAAACGGCGCTGATCGAATCGCTGGAAGGCAAGCGCGGCGTGCCGCGCAACCGTCCGCCATTCCCGGTGACGCACGGCTACATGCAGCAGCCGACCGCGCTGGATAACGTCGAGACCTTCTGCCAGGCGGCAATGGCGATCCATATGGGCGCGGAAAATTACCGCGCCATCGGCACCGCGAAATCCGTCGGCAGCAAGCTCATCTCGGTGTCCGGCGATTGCCCGCGCCCCGGCATTTACGAATATCCGTTCGGTGTAACGGTGCGCGAGATATTGCAGGACTGCGGTGCGGTGAATACGCGCGCGGTGCAGATCAGCGGGCCTTCCGGCATATGCATCGGTGAAAACGAATTCGGCCGCAAGCTGGGTTTCGAGGACTTGCCCACCGCCGGTGCGTTCATGGTGTTCGACGACAGCCGCGACCTGTTCGAAGTGGCGTGTAACTTTGTGCATTTCTTCGCTCATGAGAGCTGCGGTTTTTGCACACCATGCCGCGTCGGCACCTCGATGCTGAAGACCACCATGGACAAAATTGCCGCCGGGCACGGCACACGCCACGACCTGAACGAGATCGAAAATCTCGACCATGTATTGCAGACCACGGCGCACTGCGGCTTGGGGCGCAGTGCCTGCAATCCGGTGTTGCACACGCTCAAGCATTTCCGCCCCGCCTACGAGGGACGCTTGAAGTCGCTGGATTTTGAACCGGGCTTCGATCTCGACGGTGCACTCGCGCGCGCGCGCCAGATGACCGGGCGCGATGATGCGGGCGCGCATTTGAAAACAGAGGAAGCATGAGTCCAGTACCGTCTTTCCCGCGCAGGCGGGAATCCAGCAAAATATACAGGCCGCGTAGCGGACAAGACCCAGATGTTGTCTCGCTACGCGAGAATCTTTTCAACAAGCTGGATTCCCGCCTGCGCGGGAATGACGACTTATATAGGGATGACGCAAAATGAGCGACACCTTTCAACTCGATGGCGCAGACGTTACTTTCAAACCAGGGCAGACCGTAATGCAGGCCGCGCTGGCTGCCGGGCATTATGTTCCGCACCTGTGCTACCACCCGGAATTCAAGCCGCACGGCAGTTGCAAGCTGTGCACGGTGAAGATAAACGGGCGCACCGCCGCTTCCTGCACCATGCCTGCCGAGGCCGGGTTGCAAGTGGAGAGCAACATCGAAGAACTCAACGCATTGCGCCGCACGCTGGTGCAGATGCTGTTCGCCGAAGGCAACCATTTCTGCCCGTCGTGCGAAAAGAGCGGCAACTGCGTGTTGCAGGCGCTGGGCTACGATCTGGAAGTGCACACCGCCGGTTTCCGCCACCTCTATCCGGATCGTCCGGTGGATGCCTCGCACCCGGACATCCTGCTCGACTTCAACCGCTGCGTGCTGTGCGAACTGTGCGTGCGCGCATCCAGCGAGGTGGATGGCAAGAATGTGTTCGCACTGTCGGGGCGCGGCATCAACAAACATCTCATCGTCAATTCCAGATCCGGCCTGCTGGTGGATACCGACATCGCGCTCACCGACAAGGCGATGGAAGTCTGCCCGGTCGGCGTGATCCTGAAAAAACGCGTCGGCTTCAGCGTACCGATTGGCGCGCGCCGTTACGATCAACGTCCGATCAGTGCACAGGCGCTGGATGATGCACCACGCTCGCCCGATGCCAGCGGCAGTTGCGCCGTCTGCGAGGGATCATCATGAGCAGGAAATTGCGCATCGCCACCACCTCGCTTGCCGGCTGCTTCGGCTGCCACATGTCCTTCCTCGACATCGACGAGCGCATCCTGACCCTGCTCGACCTGGTTGAGTTCGACCGCTCTCCGATCACCGATATCAAGCGCTGCAGCCCATGCGATATCGGGCTGATCGAAGGAGGTATCTGCAATGCGGAGAACGTGCATGTGCTGTATGAGTTCCGCAAGAACTGCAAGCTGCTGATCGCCATCGGCTCCTGCGCCATCACCGGCGGCCTGCCCGCGCAGCGCAACCATCTCGACCTGGGCAGTTGCCTGACCGAGGTGTACCTGACCGAACCGGGGCTGGCGCACGGCCACATCCCCAATGACCCGGAACTGCCGCTGCCGCTGGACAAGGTGCACCCGCTGCACGAAGTGGTAAAGATCGATTACTTCATTCCCGGCTGTCCGCCCTCGGGCGATGCGATCTGGAAGTTTCTCACCGACTTGATTGCGGGCAAGACGCCCGAACTTGGACATGGGTTGATTAAATATGACTAGAACCTATCCCAAAATTACTGCGCTCGTCATCTTGCATCCCGGCGGTGCTCGGAATCCTCATGTATTTTTACATACACTCCGGTTCCTGCGCTCCGGCGGAAAGCAATCTGACTTCGCTCGCTACATTTTGAGATAGGTTCTTCCTTAATTATGACTGGCTCAATCAAAAACTTGGAAACCGCTGCGCACCCAGAAAACCTGCGCCGCGTCGCCATCGAACCGGTATCGCGCGTCGAGGGTCACGGCAAGGTGACGCTGCTGCTGGACGAGAACGACCGCGTGCATCAGGTGCGTCTGCATATCGTCGAGTTTCGCGGCTTCGAAAAATTCATCCAGGGGCGGCCTTACTGGGAAGCGCCGGTGATGGTGCAGCGCCTGTGCGGCATCTGCCCAGTGTCGCACCATATCGCCGCATCCAAGGCGATGGATATGATCGTAGGCGCGACGCTCACGCCGACGGCGGAGAAAGTACGGCGGCTGATGCACTACGGGCAGATATTGCAATCGCACGCGCTGCATTTCTTTCATCTCTCTGCGCCCGACCTGCTGTTCGGCTTCGATTCCGATATGGCCAAACGCAATATCGCCGGCATCGCTGCCGCCTATCCGGAGATTGCCAAACAGGGTGTGCTGATGCGCAAATATGGCCAGGAGGTAATCCGCGTCACGGCGGGCAAGCGCATCCACGGCACCGGCTCGATACCGGGTGGGGTGAACAAGAACGTCGGTTTGTCAGAGCGCGATTACCTGCTGAAAGACATCGAGCAGATGGTGACGTGGAGCAAAGACGCGGTTGGCATTGCGCGTAAATTGTTCGAGCAGAATCTGGACCTGTACAACAATTTCGGAACTTTTAAATCGCATACACTGAACCTGGTGCGTGCCGACGGCGCATTGGATCTGTACCACGGCGGCCTGCGCGCGCGCGACATGGACGGCAAGACCTTATTAGACCACTACGACTACTCGCATTACTGGGACGTGATTTTCGAAGACGTGAAACCGTGGTCGTACATGAAGTTTCCGTTTCTGCGCAGTCTCGGCCCGGAGACGGGCTGGTACCGTGTCGGGCCGCTGAGCCGCGTGACCCAGTGCGACTTCATCCCCACGCCGCTGGCCGAGCAGGCTCGCAAAGGGTTCCTCGCCTTCAACGGCGGCTCGGCCACGGGCGCGACGCTGGGCATACACTGGGCGCGCATGATCGAGATGCTGCACGCAGCCGAACTGATACGCGACCTGCTGCACGATACCGACCTGCAAGGCACGGAACTGGTCAACATCGGCGAACGGCAGGAACGCGGCGTGGGCGTGATCGAAGCGCCGCGCGGCACGCTGATCCACCACTACAAGGTGGACGAGCACGACCAGATCATCCGCTGCAACCTGATCGTTTCCACCACGCACAACAATCAGGCGATGAACGAGGCCATCCGCCAGGTGGCGCGGCAATTTCTCGACGGGCACAAGCTCACCGAAGGCCTGCTCAACCATATCGAAGTGGCGATCCGCGCCTTCGATCCTTGTCTTTCCTGCGCGACGCATGCACTGGGCAAGATGCCGCTGGAGGTGGAGTTGCTGGACAGTGAAGGAAGTATGGTCTCCACCATCACTCGTTCTGCTGATGGTGTGTTCAGTTAATTCAATGCTGGATGAACAAAAACAAAACCCCAACCCCAACCCCTCCCAGCCTCCCCTTGTCAGGGGAGGAGACCACCTGCTCCTCCCCTGACAAGGGGAGGCTGGGAGGGGTTAAGTTTAACTGCTGATAATGACCG
>JAHFRA010000002.1 GCA_023259035.1 Gallionella sp. | reverse complement strand
GCTGGCGAGAAGTGAAGCAGAGGGCTTGATCTACGCAACAAGGTCGAGCCTTAAGGATGGGCTCAAGCTTCCTCTGCTTCGTGTGGTGATAGCTAACCACCACAGAGAGAAAGATACAAGGATGGGCACGTTTTTTGTGCCCGCGCATTCTTCCGCGTGGGCAAATCCCGAAAAACTTTTGGTCTGGCACCCGAATGAAACCGTTTGTCCACCCTACAATTTCTTGTACAGCGTGGCGTAATACAATACCGGGATCACCACCAGCGTCAGCAAGGTGGAGACCAGGATGCCGAAAATCAGGGAAATCGCCAGCCCGTTAAAAATCGGGTCATCCAGAATAAACAGCGCACCCAGCATCGCCGCCAGTCCGGTCAGGATGATCGGCTTGGCACGCGCCGCGGCGGCAGTAATCACTGCCTGTTGCAACTCCATGCCATCCCGCAATTGCAAATTAACAAAGTCCACCAGCAGAATCGAATTACGCACGATGATCCCGGCCAGCGCGATCATGCCGATCATCGACGTGGCGGTGAACTGGCTGCCCAACAGCGCGTGGCCGGGCATCACGCCGATGATGGTCAGCGGGATCGGCGCCATGATGACCAGCGGTACCAGATATGACTTGAACTGCGCCACCACCAGCAAGTAAATCAGCAGCAGACCCACGCCGTAGGCGATGCCCATGTCGCGGAAAGTCTCGAACGTTACTTGCCACTCGCCATCCCACTTCAATGCGTAGCTGGCATAGGGATCGCTGGGCTGCTTGAAGTAATAGCTCTCCAGGTTGCCACCTTGCTCCAGTGCCGTGCCGCTGAGCTTGCCGTTGATGCCGAACATGCCATACAGCGGGCTGTCCAGCTTGCCAGCCATGTCGCCGAACACATACACCACCGGCAGCAGATCCTTGTGATAGATCGGGTAGTCGCGCTGCACCGGAATCACCCGCACCACCTCGGAAAGCGGCACCAACACACCTTCGCGCGCGCGCGCCTTGAGTTTCAGCACCTCATCAATATTGCTGCGCCGTTCGGCGGGCAGGCTGATACGCAACGGCGGCGCGTATTTTGCGCTGACATCGTGCAGCGAGGTAACATCCTGGCCGGCCAACGCCACGCCAATCACATCCACGATGTCGCGCGGCGCAACACCCAGCAGCGCCGCCTTGCTTTGCAACACTTGCAACAACAACTTGGGTGCGGATTCGGTGACGGTATCGTCGACACTGACGATACCGTCAGTCTTGACGAATTGATCACGCACCTTGCCGGCCACTTTGCGCGCGCCCCCATAATCCGGCCCGTAAATCTCCGCCACGATCGGCGACATCACCGGCGGACCGGGCGGCACTTCGACAATCTTGGCCTTCGCGCCCCATACCTTGGCAATTTTCCCTATCGGCTCCAGCACAGCGGTGGCGATCTCATGGCTGCTGCGGTTGCGATGATGCTTGTCGCGCAGGTTAACCTGAATATCGCCTTGTCCGGCAGCGCTGCGCAAATAGTATTGGCGCACCAAGCCGTTGAAGTTGATCGGCGATGCTGCGCCAGCGTAAGCCTCATAATCGGTTACTTCCGGCACGGTCGCCAGATAGCCGCCGATTTCATGCAGCACGGCGCCGGTTTGTTCCAGCGAGGTGCCGGTAGGCATGTCCACCACGATTTGAAATTCCGACTTGTTGTCGAACGGCAGCATTTTCAGTATCACCAGCTTCACCACCCCCAGCGACACCGCCAGTAGCAGGCCCCCGATAATCGCCAACCACAACTTGCGCCGCGCCGGCTTGCCATGTACGCCATTCAAGAACGGACTCAATCGCGCGCGGAAGAAACGCGTGATCGTGGTATCGCGCTCAAGAGTTGGTGATTGCTTTTCTCGTTCGCATCCTCGCCCGCTTGTCTCGCCGTGGTCGCTGCGCAGCAGCGGGAAACCGGCGGAGATGCCACTTGTGGGTACGGGATAACCAGCGACTTGGCTATCGTCTTCTGATAGTCTAGTCGAATGGCCAGCCGTTTCATCCGAGGATTGAGGTGAGGGCATCGGGAGAGTGGCATGATGCGCACCTGCCAGGCGCAGCACCAACCACGGCGTGATGACGAACGCCACGGCCAGCGAGATCAGCATGCCCATGCTGGCATTGATCGGGATCGGGCTCATGTACGGCCCCATCAACCCGCTGACGAAAGCCATCGGCAACAATGCGGCAATCACCGTAAAGGTCGCCAGGATGGTCGGGCTGCCGACTTCGTCCACCGCTTCCGGAATTATTTCTGCCAAAGGCTGATGCGGAGCCAAGACACGGTGGCGATGAATATTTTCCACCACCACAATCGCATCGTCGACCAATATCCCGATCGAGAAAATCAGTGCGAACAGCGACACGCGATTCAGCGTGAAGCCCCACGCCCACGAGGCGAATAAAGTTGCCGCCAACGTCAACAGCACCGCGACGCCGACCACCAGCGCCTCGCGTCGCCCCATGGCGAACCATACCAAGGCGACCACGGCGAGGGTGGCGAACAGCAGCTTCTTGACCAGCTTCATCGCCTTGTCGTTGGCGGTCTCACCATAGTTGCGCGTGGTACTGACATGCACATCGGCGGGAATCACGCTACCCTTTAGCTCATGCACACGCGCCAGCAATTTATCGGCAATCTCCACCGCGTTTGCGCCGGGCTTTTTGGTGATCGCCACCGTAACGGCGGCGAATTCTCCCTTGGCTTTGATTTGCTTATCTTCTGCAGCAGGCCCAGATCCCATCCACACATAACTGCCCGGCTGATCTGCGCCATCCTGCACTTCGGCGATATCGCGCAAGAACACCGGCTTGCCGCCGAACACACCAACCACCAATTGTTTCACTTCATCGGCATCGTTCAAAAAGCTGCCGGTTTGCACCAGCACTTCGCGGTTGTTCTGCACCAGAGTCCCGGCGTTCTGCGAAACATTGGCCGATTGCAATGCCGCGCGTATATCCTGCATGGTGAGCTGGTATGCGTTCAGGTTTTCCGGATTGAGCAATATCCGCACCATGCGTTGCGTTGCCCCCAAAGTCGATACTTCGCGCGTTCCCGGAACGCGCTTCAATTCGGCTTCAATGGCATGAGCCACCTGCGTCAATTCGATGCTGCCGCCCACCGCCTGTTCGCGCCATAACGTGAACGCGACTACCGGCACATCGTCGATGCCTTTGGCCTTGATGATGGGCTGCAAAACTCCTAATGTGGGTGGCAGCCAATCTGAATGGGAGTTGATTGCGTCATACAACTTGACCAGCGAAGGGACATGCTGCTCGCCAACCTTGAATTGCACGGTAAGCACCGCCATGCCGGGCTGCGATACGGAATACACGTGATCCACCCCGGCGATTTGCGCTAGCACCTGTTCGGCGGGAGTCGCCACGGTATTTGCCACATCCTGCGCAGACGCGCCGGGATAGGCAATGAGAACATTTGCCATGGTGACGTTGATCTGCGGCTCTTCCTCGCGCGGCGTGACCAGCACCGCGAACAGTCCCATCAGCACCGCCACCAAAGCCAGCAGCGGCGTCATCTGCGAATGCAGAAAGTATTTGGCGATACGCCCGGAAATGCCCATCCTGATTTTTCCTATGGTTTTCGTTATTTCCCTGCGCCGCTTTCTGCCTTCTGTCTTCTGTCCTCTGTCTTCTGCGACATGCCTGCCTTGACTGGTTCCAGCGCCACTTTCTCGCCTGCATTCAGCCCGGACAAGATTTCAATTTCATTCTGCCCGGCAGATTCGCCCAAACGCACTTGGCGCAGCATCACCATCCCCTTGTCATCCACCACATACACCGCTACCACCTCGCTGCGGCGCAACACGGCACTTGCAGGAATGACCAGCTTGCTGGCTTTGCCCACCACAAAATGCACGCGCACAAACATGCCCGGGTACGCCCCCGGCACGGTGTGCGCAATCGTCTGGTGCGGGAGAGGGTGTTCGGCGGTCGCTCCCGCAATCGGTTGCTCCGCATAACCGGCGACCAAGCCATCGTCTTTTGATGGCCTGGTCGAATGGCTAGCAGTTCCTTCAGTAACGTGTTGCGACCGCACCCCCGCTTCATTTTTCGGCAGGTACACGCGCACTTGCGTGCTGTGAGTGCGCACATCGGCAAGCGGCTGCACGGTTGTCGAGACAGGCTTGATCCAGCGATTCAACGAAGGCGCTTCCACCATCGCATCCGGGTGCGCGCCAATGTCCGCCAGCTTGTCTTGCGGTACGTTCACCACTACGCGCATCTCTGCGGGATCGAAACCTGTCATCAATGGTTTGCCGGGCATCACCATTTCGCCGACCTCCACCAGACGCGCCGCCACTATGCCACTGTATGGCGCAATGACCGCCGTATAGCTGTGTGCAAGGCTGGACTGCACGGCTCCCGCCTCGCTGGCTGCGGCTTGCGCCAATGCCACTTTATAATCGGCCTGCGCTTTGTCGAGCGCAGCCTGGCTGATGAATTTCTGCGCAAACAATTGCCGGGCGCGCTCATAAGCCGCCTTGGCGTTCTGCATGTTGGCCTGTGCCTGCGACACCTGCGCCTGGCTGCCTGCCAAGGCCTGCACCGCTTCGCGCTCATCGATGCGCAGAATCACCTGTCCCTTGTTGACGTGATCACCCACGTCGAAATTGATTTCCTTGATGCGCCCGCCGATTTGCGCGGATACGGTGGACTGGCGCGTTGCCTCCACCAAGCCATCCGCGCTGTAAGCCTGAGCCACCTCGCGGTACTGGGCGGGCGCCACCGCAAGCTGCCCGGCAGCGTGTACCGTTGCAGCGCCAATCAACAGCAGCCAGATAACCCAAAGCTTTTTCACTACACTCACCCCATTTGGAATTTTACTATATAAGAATATACTTATATTACAAATAAAAAGCAACACTTATGTCGTGCAGAACACATCGCGCACCATCCCGATCAGCTTGAGGGTGCGTAAGTCACCGACGCGATAAAACACCCGGTTCGCATCCTTGCGCGTCGCCAATACGCCTTTGTCGCGCAAAATTGCCAAGTGCTGCGAGATGTTGCTCTGCGATGTGCCGACTTGTTCCACAATGTCCTGCACGCTGACTTCCTGATCACCCAGCACGCACAAAATCTTCAGGCGCAACGGGTGCGCTATTGCCTTGATGGCGTGTGCGGCCTGCTGAATGTCTTCTTCCTTGTTGATTAACTTGTTTACCATATCCAGACCCATTCCTGATTATCCAGCCGGGCAGCGCGCCAATAGGGGCGAATTCGGCTAAAATGAAACCCCACAAAATCATCATCTGCTAATATTTTACACCAATGAACCCCACTCCTGTTTTGCTGCTTATTCTGGATGGTTTCGGTTACCGCGAAGATGCTGATTACAACGCCGTTCTGGCGGCGCGCAAGCCCAATTGGGACGCGCTCTGGCGCGATTATCCGCATACCCTGATCAACGCCTCGGAAAAATCTGTCGGTCTGCCGGCCGGACAGATGGGCAATTCCGAAGTGGGGCATCTCAATATCGGCGCCGGGCGCGTGGTGTATCAGGATTTGAGCCGCGTCGACGTGGCGATCGAAGACGGCAGCTTCTACACCAATCCGGCCTTAAGCGATGCCGTTGCACTGGCCAAACAAAACAACAGCACGCTGCACATCATGGGACTACTCTCTCCCGGCGGCGTGCACAGCCACGAGAACCACATTTTCGCCATGCTGGAAATGGCGGCGCGCGCCGGTTTGAAAAAGATCTATCTGCATGCCTTTCTGGACGGACGCGATACTCCACCGAAGAGCGCCGCGCAATCGCTGCAACTGTTGCAGGAAAAATGCGCTGCATTGGGAGCAGGACAAATTGCCAGCATCACCGGACGTTTTTACGCGATGGATCGCGACAACCGCTGGGAGCGCGTGCAACCCGCCTATGAATTGCTCACGCAGGGCCGCGCCGAATTTAGCGCAGCCGATGCGTTGGCCGCCTTGGAACAAGCCTACGCGCGCGGCGAATCGGATGAGTTCGTCAAGCCTACCGCGATTGTTTCAGGTAACGCACCAGCCGCCACCATGCAAGATGGCGATGTGGCAATATTCATGAACTTTCGCGCTGACCGTGCCCGTGAAATCACCCGTGCTTTAACGGATGAGGCGTTCAACGGATTCAGTCGCGCCTACTGGCCCGAGCTTGCCAGTTTTGTTTCGCTGAGTAGTTATGGAGAGGACTTCCATTTACCCTGCGCATATTTACACGAGGCCATTCAAAACGGTTTCGGCGAATATATTTCAAGCTTGGGATTTAGGCAGCTGCGTATTGCCGAAACCGAGAAGTATGCACACGTTACCTACTTTTTCAGCGGCGGCAGAGAACAACCCTATCCCAACGAAGACCGCATTCTCGTGCCATCGCCGAAAGTCGCAACTTATGATCTCAAACCGGAAATGAGCGCTTTCGAAGTGACCGACAAACTCGAAGCCGCGATACTGAGCCGCCAATATCACGCCATCATCTGCAACTATGCCAATGGCGACATGGTGGGGCACAGCGGCAATATGCAGGCTGCCACACAAGCTGTAGAAGCGCTGGATATTTGCATCGGACGCGTGGTCAAGGCGATGCAGTCCATCGGCGGCGAAACCCTTATCACCGCCGACCACGGCAATGCCGAGCAAATGCGGGATATCGCCACGCAGCAGGCACACACCGCGCACACTCTGAATCCGGTGCCGTTCCTGTATATCGGGCGCAAAGCCAGGCTGACCGAAGGCGGCGCGCTGCGCGATCTCGCGCCCAGCCTGCTGACCATGATGGGGCTGCCAAAACCGATAGAAATGACTGGGCACAGCCTGATTCAGCTGACAGAGGACATAACCAGCGACTTGGCTGGCGTTGTTAGCCAGCCTAGTCGAATGGCTAGTAGTTTTATCAGATGACAGGAAACAGAGGACAGAAGACAGGGGACAGAAGACAGATTATTGTGTGGCTGCGCCACGGAGCGGTTTGGTCTTTATCTGTCTTCTGTCTTCTGTCCTCTGTCATCTGTAGCGCCAGCCAACAGGACGAGTTGGAAAACCTGCGCGAGCGCATCGCCGCGATGCAGCGCGAGATGGATAAGACCAGCGAATCGAAATCTGAGGCTGCCGATGCGCTGCGCGAATCGGAACGGGCGATCAGCGACAGCAACCGCAAACTTGCCGAGATATCTGCTCAGCTACACATGGCGGATAAGAAACTTAACAGCCTTCAGACACAGCAGCGGCAATTGAACAAAAACATGATCAGCCAGCAAGCCCTATTGGGCAAGTTGCTTTACCAGCAATATCTCGGCGGAAAACAAGAATATCTGAAGCTATTGCTGAGCAGTCAAGACCCGAATAGTATCTCGCGCAATCTACAGTATTACCGTTATATTGTCCGCAACCGCGCAGCATTGCTCTCAAACTTGCACGGCAACCTCGCTGCGCTCAACTCTGCCGACACAGCAATTCGAACGCAACGCAGCGAGCTTGACCAGTTGCGCACGGAACAATCAGTGCAGAAGAAAACACTGGAGAAGGAGCAGCACGCTCGGCAACAGCTTTTAGGCCATATTTCACAGCAACTGCGTCAACAACGCCGCGAGATCAACCGGTTGCAACGCGATGAGAACCGCCTCGCACAGTTGGTCGAGAAGCTCACAAAAATGCTCGCCCAGCCAAAATCAAAATCTTTGTTCCGCAATGACAATTTGCCGGATAACAGTTTTGACGGTAGCCCGTTTGACCAACTCAAAGGCAAGCTGGCGTTGCCGGTAAAGGGTGAGGTAACCAATCAGTTTGGTGTGCAGCGAGCCGATAGCACGGTTCTGTGGAAAGGCCTATTCCTGAGAACTTCTGCCGGCCAAGCTGTCAAAGCGGTGGCTGCGGGGCGGGTGGTATTCGCGGATTGGCTGCGTGGTTTTGGTAATCTGCTGATTGTCGATCATGGCAGAGGCTATATGAGCCTCTACGGTAATAACGAAACACTCTACAAGCAGGTGGGAGATATGCTACGCGGTGGCGATACCATAGCAATTGTTGGTAATAGCGGCGGCAACGAGGATTCCGGTTTATACTTCGAACTGCGCCACGAGAGCAAACCGCTCGACCCCATGAAATGGCTGGCTATTAAATAACACTGAGGAAATTATGCGTCTTCTGGAAAAAATCGGTCTGGTCAGTTTAGGTCTGGTGGCTGGGGTATCACTTAGCCTGCATTTCGCCGCTGTAGCCGAAAAAGAAACCCTTGCGACTTCATTGCCCGTCGAGGAGTTGCGTGCTTTTTCCGAAGTGTTCGGCCGCATCAAGAGCGACTACGTCGAACCCGTCACCGATAAAAAACTGATTACCGAAGCCATCAACGGCATGTTGAACGGCCTCGATCCACACTCCGCATATCTCGACACGGAATCATTCAAGGAGCTGCAAGTCGGCACGCAAGGTGAATTTGGCGGGCTGGGTATCGAAGTCGGCATGGAAGACGGGTTGGTAAAAGTGATTTCCCCTATCGAAGATACTCCTGCCTATCACGCCGGCATCAAGAGTGGAGACCTGATCATCAAATTGGATGACACCTTGGTTAAAGGATTGACGTTGAATGATGCGGTAAAACGTATGCGCGGCAAACCGGGTAGTAAAATTGTGCTGACAATCATCCGCAAGGACGAGCCGAAACCACTCACTTTCACGCTGGCACGTGCGATCATCAAGGTACAAAGCGTTAAATCAAAACTGGTTGAACCTGGCTATGCATTTGTGCGTATTACCCAATTCCAGGAACATACCGGCGAGAATCTTGCGACAGCTCTCGAGAATATCGTCAAACAGAACCAGGGAGCGCTAAAAGGTCTGGTACTCGACTTGCGCAATGATCCCGGTGGCTTGCTAACCGGTGCGGTGGGTGTATCTGCCACCTTTTTGTCCAAGGATGCTCTTGTTGTTTACACTGAGGGTCGCACCGAGGACGCCAAGATGCGCTTGACCGCCACCCCGGAGAACTATCTGCGTAGCAGCGGAAAAGAGGACTACCTCAAAAAACTGCCGGATTCCATCAAGAGCGTTCCGCTGGTTGTGCTGGTGAATGGCGGTTCGGCATCTGCTTCAGAAATTGTTGCCGGCGCACTGCAAGATCACAAACGTGCGGTCATCATGGGCACGCAAACTTTCGGCAAGGGCTCGGTGCAAACCGTCTTGCCATTGGGCAACAACACCGCAATCAAACTCACCACGGCACGTTATTACACACCGGGCGGGCGTTCCATTCAGGCCAAAGGCATCGTGCCCGACATATTAGTGGAAGATCCTGCCACCGCAGGACAGGACAGCGCGTTCCACTTGCGCGAAGCTGATCTGAACAAGCACTTGACCAATAACAGATCATCGGACGAAAAGCCAGACACTGCTGACAAGAACACGACTCCTTCACCTGCCACCAAAGGAGAGGCCACAAAACCCAATTCCACTGAATTTGGCGCCAAAAACGACTACCAGTTAAATCAGGCATTGAATCTTCTCAAGGGAATGCAAATACTGCAAAGCAAGTAATCGCGATTACTGCTAGTGTCATCATTCCATCCAACTGAACCGATGGTTGAACATCGTTAGCAGCTTTTTGTTCGATTGATGCGGACTTGCAGTATTTTGCATACTCTCTAGGTTGGCGGAGCAAATAAGAACTCGCTCGTTGCACCTGTTTGGCTGTATCTTGAAGATCACGCGTCCCATGGAATGTCCCTGCATCCGCGACAAAGAAAAGGCCGACGAGAATCCAGCCGCCGAGTAACGCGATAATAACTAATGCGGCCATTCCGTATGGGCTACCCAGTGCACACACGCTGCCAATCCGGTAAACATCCGGGATGAAGTTTACTGGTGGCCAATATCCGATAACTGATGAGACACCGGGTGCGCATGAAATCACAAGGGCGATTATGAGAACTACTGGAAATGCCCACCAAACTGGGAGCTTTCGGTTGGTGTGTTGGGACTCGTGCGTTAGAATGCGCGAAACCCCCAGTGAATTTTCCTGTTGGCAGGTGAAAGGCTGAGACAAACCAGGTGGTGACTGCGTGCTCCGCCAGATTGTTTTTTCAATATTCAAAGTGAAAAATTGCCGCACGACATGGATTTTGCTAACCGCTTCATCTATCATGCTGGATATATTGATCCGGTGTGCAATGTGATGATTGCATCTGTGTGAGCGGCTGCGCGACACACATGGATGGGGTCGAACAACTGTGGTTGGCAAGAGGTATAGCGTGGCAGTAACGATCAAGAAATACGGTGAAGCGCATTGATTACCATGGACGGTGCGGTCTCCAGTGTCCAGCCGTGAAGGCTGAAGGTGACGCATTTTACGCTTGGGACATGGGCAAGTTACGAGTTCATAGTTGAAAATTTGTCGGTAACGGTGGCGGTGAATACCAAAGAGTGTTTGCTGCGTGAAACCTGTCCGGCAGAATGGCGCAAACGCATCGGCGTTCCCGGTGCGTGCGACATGTAACGGATTGGCGGGTCTCCCCGCATTGCAGGTCAGTGAACCTGGTCAGGTCCGGAAGGAAGCAGCCATGCTGGTTACTGCAAGTGCCGGGGTAAGGCTCGCCTCCTATTGTAGAACCATGGAGAGGGTGATGAAAAAAATCGGTTTGCTGATTAGCACGCTGCTCTTCAGTGGTGGCGTTTCCGCTATGGACGTCGTGTCCGTTGAATATGGCAACGGTGACGCAACGGATATGGCGCGCGTTGGTGCTGCCTGGAACTGGGATAAACAATGGTTTACCGGCGGAGATTGGCTGGTGGCCGGTTTCTGGGAGGCATCGCTGGGCCGTTGGCGCGGGCATAGTGCGGTCGGCAACAACCAGACCGTTGCGGATGTGGGTATTACGCCGGTGTTTCGTTTCCAGCAGAAGAATCCCTCTGGATTCGCACCCTACGTTGAGGGAGCAATTGGTTACCACATGATTTCACCGGCTTTTGTTTATGCTAATCGCAAGTTTGGTAGTGCATTCCAGTTCGGTGACCATGTCGGTTTTGGTGTGCGTTTTGGCGCACATCAGAAATTCGATTTGGGCTATCGTTTTCAGCATCTTTCCAACTGCGGCATCAAGAAACCGAATCAAGGCATTAATTTCAATCAAGTCCGTTTTTCCTATTATTTATAACGTGGTGTAACTTGTCAGTCACAACGGTCCTTGCGCGCAAATGGCGTCCTAAAGTTTTCGCGCAATTGGCGGGACAGGAGCATGTCGTCAAGGCTCTCAGCAATGCGCTCACCCAAAACCGGTTGCACCATGCCTATCTGTTTACCGGCACCCGCGGTGTGGGCAAGACAACCATCGCGCGTATTTTCGCCAAGTCGCTGAATTGCGTTTCAGGTGTTACCGCCACGCCTTGCGGGGAATGCAGCGCTTGCAAGGAGATCGACAGCGGGCGATTCATCGATCTGATCGAGCTGGATGCCGCATCCAACACGCAGGTCGACAACATGCGCGAATTGCTCGAAAGCGCGCTGTACGCGCCGACCAGCGGACGCTTCAAGGTGTATATCATCGACGAGGTGCATATGCTGTCCAAGTCGGCCTTTAACGCAATGTTGAAGACGCTGGAAGAACCGCCGGGACACGTAAAGTTTATTCTCGCCACCACCGATCCGCAAAAAATTCCGGTCACGGTATTGTCGCGTTGCCTGCAATTCAATCTGAAGCAATTGCCGCCCGCCTTGATTGCGTCCCGCTTGCAGTATGTGCTGGAGCAGGAGCAGATTCCCTTTGAGTTTGCGGCAGTCAATCTGATTGCGCGAGCCGCGCAGGGCAGTATGCGCGACGCATTGAGCCTGATGGATCAGGCGATTGCTTTCTCTGCCGGCAAAGTGGAAGAAGCGGTGGTGCGTACCATGCTGGGTGCGATAGACCAGGGTTACTTGTTCGATTTGCTGGTGGCATTGCAGGAGCGGAATGGTGTCAAGCTGCTCGAGATTGCCGATCATATGGCCGCACGCAGCGTGGCGTTTGATGCGGCTTTGCAGGAGCTGGCGACATTGTTGTATCGTATTGCGCTGGCCCAGACCGTGCCGCAGGCAATTGCCGACGACGAACCGGAGCGAGCGCGGTTACTGGAATTGGCGCAAGCGTTTACGCCGGAAGACACGCAATTGTTTTACCAGATCGCTATCCACGGGCGTGACGAAATTGATTTGGCTCCAGATGAATATGCCGGTTTTACCATGACGCTGTTGCGCATGTTGGCCTTTGCGCCCGCCAAGGCCATATCGCGGACGGCATTGGTTGCTCCAGTGGTTGCCGCGCAACCTGTTGCGCCAGCCGGAAAAAATGTGCCGGCAAGCAAGCACGTAGATGTTTCAGAGGAACCTGCTTTAACTGGCCGCATCTCAAGCAGCCGTGCTGCAAATAGCGAGACCATGTCAGGCAGTCAGCCGGACTGGGGTACATTGTTGCAGCAATTAAATTTACAAAGTATGGTGCAGCAACTGGCAAAGCATTGTGTGCTGGGAAGCTTCTCGGACAGCCAGATAACCTTGCGCCTGTCGCAACAACATAAGCATTTGCAAACCAGAGCGGCAACCGACAAATTACAGGCGGCGCTGAGCGATTATTTCGCCAGGCCGGTCAAGCTGAATATCGTGTTGGGCGAAACTGAAACGGCAACGCCTGCGGTGGTGGAACAACAGGCCAAACAACTCAAACAGCAGCAGGCGAGCGATTCGATCATACAGGATGGTTTTGTGCGCGAGGCCCAGGCAGAACTGGATGCAAATCTGATTACGGAATCGATTAAGAGCTTGTCTCACTAAATTCAGGAGGATGAAAAAATGATGAAGGGCGGATTGGGCGGATTGATGAAGCAAGCGCAGCAAATGCAGCACAACATGCAGAAGGCGCAGGCCGAATTGGCGACCGTGGAAGTGGAAGGCCAGGCCGGTTCCGGTATGGTCAAGGTGACAATGACTTGCGCTCATGAAGTGCGTCGCGTGTCGCTGGATGACAGTGTGCTGTCCGACGACAAAGAGATGCTGGAAGACTTGCTTGTGCTGGCGCTCAACGACGCGATGAAGAAAGCGGAAGCGACCTCGCAGCAGCGCATGAGCGGTTTCACCGCTGGTATGGGTTTGCCGCCCGGGGTGAAGCTGCCATTCTGATGAATTCTTCCCCTGCGGCGATGCACTCACATCTGGAAACGCTGATTACGGCACTCCGTTGTTTGCCTGGTGTCGGGCCAAAATCCGCACAACGCATGGCATATCACTTATTACAGCGTGACCGCGCCGGGGCTTTTTATCTGGCACAAGCTTTGGAGCGCGCCGCAACAGATGTCAGACATTGTTCAGAATGTAATAATTTTTCCGAACATGAGGTATGTGCGTTGTGCGCATCGGCCAAGCGTGATGCGAATTTGCTGTGCGTGGTCGAAATGCCAGCCGATTTGCTGATGATGGAGCAAACGCAGTGCTATCGCGGCAAGTACTTCGTGTTGATGGGGCGACTTTCGCCGCTGGATGGTGTCGGCGCGAAAGAGCTGAATCTTGAGCGCCTTGTCAGGCGTGTTCAGGAACATCCCTGTGAGGTGATTCTGGCGACCAATTTTACCGTGGAAGGTGATGCGACGGCGCACTATCTGGCAACCTTGCTGCAATCGCAGAATGTCAAAGTGTCTCGCATCGCGCGCGGCTTGCCGGTTGGTGGCGAGTTGGATCAGGTTGATAGCGGTACCTTGGCGCAAGCCGTGCTAGAGCGGCGCGAGGTAATAGCATGAAGAAGAATATCAGAGCACTTTCTCACGAGGCTCTGGCTCGTGAGACCCTTGCAGATGAAAAACTGCCTGACGAAAAGCCGCACGGCGAAAAACTGCAGAAGGTGTTGGCACAAGCTGGTTTCGGTTCGCGCCGCACGATGGAAGAATGGATCGCTGCCGGACGCGTCAGCGTGAACGGCGAACCGGCCAGCTTGGGGATGCGCGTGGTGGAAGGCGACCTGGTGAAGGCTGAGCGGCGCACCATACGTGTCGGAGAAAAAAATGACGCTGCACGTGTGCTGCTTTACCACAAACCGGAAGGTGAAATCGTCAGTCGTGATGACCCCGAGAAACGCGCCAGTGTGTTTGATAAATTGCCCAAGGTGCGAGGACAAAAATGGATCGCCATCGGGCGGTTGGATTTTAATACCAGCGGCTTGCTGATTTTTACTACCTCCGGCGAGTTGGCGAACCGCCTGATGCATCCGCGTTTTGAAGTTGAACGCGAATACGCGGTGCGCGTGCAAGGAGCCATGACGGAAGCGCAAATGGATCAGGCGCTCAAGCAGGGTGTTGAACTGGAAGACGGCTTGGTAAAGTTTGAAAAACTCGAGGATCACGGCGGCGAAGGCTTCAACCATTGGTATCGAGTGATACTCAAGGAGGGTCGCAATCGTGTGGTGCGCCGTACTTTCGAGGCGCTTGGACTGCCGGTTAGCCGATTGATGCGCGTGCGCTTTGGTGTAATCAGTCTTCCGCCACGGCTAAAGCGCGGCATGATAGCCGAACTGAATGAAAGTGAAGTGGCGCAGGTGCTGGATTGGGCAGGATTCACTACCGGCGGCGATGACCCGCCGCAGGACTCGCTGGAGGCTTTTCGCCAAGCTGGTCGGGCGCAATCCGGAAAAAATGTGCACCGGTCAGCTGCTGCAGCGGGAACGGATCGGGGTATTGATCGGATAAGCGGCAGGAAAAGTAAAACTGGTGTAAAACCCTGATTATCATTAAAATCCGCAAGGCTGTATCTGGTCGATCATCCGGGTTGGAGTCTTTGGAAAATAACGGGCAAGCTACTGGAAATTTGAATGGAAGAGCGCAGTAACAAAACCATCATGTGCAGTGTGTTGTTCTTGGATATTGCCGAATATTCCAAGAGGTCGGTGGCCGGACAAATTTCGCTGAAGGACAGGTTTAACAGTTATCTTTCCGCAGCCATCAGTGGCGTGCCGATAACTGACCGGATCATCCTCGATACGGGCGACGGAGCGGCAATCAATTTTCTCGGCGATGTCGAAGATGCGTTGAAAGCCGCGCTCAGCCTGCGCGAAAGCATGCTAAGCGAGGATCCGGATATCGATCCACCGTTGCTGGTGCGGGTGGGGATTAATCTTGGTCCGGTTCGCCTGGTGCGGGACATCAATGGACAACCTAATATTGTCGGCGATGGTATCAACGTCGCGCAACGCGTAATGGATTTTGCGGATGCCGGCCAAATTCTTGTGTCACGCTCTTACTATGATGCCGTGTCGCGTCTTTCACCGCAGTATGCCGAAATATTCCATTACCAGGGTTCGCGCACCGATAAACATGTGCGGGAACACGAGGTGTATGCAATCGGTTATCCGGGTGACAAGACAATACTGCCCATAGCATCCCAAAATCCGGCTGCAGGGCTGGAAACAGGTTTATCAGCGCAGATATTGGCGCGCACCAAGGCGGCTTGGGATGGTTCATCAGCTAAGCTGGGCAACGCGAGTGATGGGTTCATGACCCGTTTCAAGCAGGCGGAACCCATGCAGCGTGCTTTATATTTGGCCGCAGCAGGCATCACATTGGTGTTGTTTATCGGATTGGCCGTGAAATCGACCCACCGTAACGAAACAGCCATCAATACCCTTGTTGCTGAGACACAAGGGGCAAGCGGGGTTCAATCGGCATCGGCAGTTCATGAGGTGCCCACTATTGCCGGGGTACAAGTGGTAAGTGGTGTTCAATCGGCATCGGCAGTTCATGGGGGGGGAGCTGTTCCTGTTTCCGCCCCGGTAGAATCTAAAGACACGGTAGCGGTCAAGTCTCCGCCAGCAAAACTAAAAACAGCGTTGAAATCAAATGCAAAAATGGCAGATGAAAACAAGAGCATAAAGGATAAGGCTGTTCATCAGGATGCCAAACCAGAGGCCAAGCCTGAGGCCAAACCAGAGAGCAAACCAGAGGCCAAGCCAGAGAACAAACCAGAGGCCAAACCAGAGACCAGATCACAGGATTCAACAGAGAAAACGCCCCCCGGCCTTTTTAATGGTGGGGGTAGTGGGCATGAGGCCAGTGCATACGTATCTGTTACCTGTACCAGCGAGGCACTGTTGTATATAGACGGTGCCAATAAAGGCAAGATAGTTGGGGCGTTAAAAGTAGCTGTTCCACCGGGCAAGCATCTCGTAATTGTGACCCATTCTGTCAAGGGGCTTTTCTCACAAAAAATTGAACCGGCATCTGGTGCTACGGCGTACATCAGGCCCGGTTTTTGCAATTAGGTGAACCGACCTATGCTGACGGTAATAACAAAGAAACCTGTTCCAGGTGGACGCGATGATTAGCCAGTTGGGGCGCTATGAAATAATCGGTGAGCTTGGTCAGGGCGCAATGGGGGTTGTTTACAAAGCCAAAGACCCGTTGATTGACCGTGTGGTCGCGATCAAGACCATCAATCTCGGCTTGGCACAAGAGGAAAAAGAAGAATACGAGGGTCGTTTTTATCAGGAAGCCAAGGCGGCTGGACGGCTTAATCACCCGAACATCGTGACCATCTATGATGTGGGCAAGAGCGGTGATTTTGCTTATATCGCCATGGAGTTCCTACAAGGCCGAGAGTTGCGCGATGTAATGAACGACGGAGGCGTGCTGCCTGTCGATCAGGCGCTGGACGTGGTAGCACAAGTGGCTCTAGGGTTGGCTTACGCACATGAGCACGAGATTGTGCACCGCGACGTAAAACCTTCGAACATCATGGTGATACGCGATGGACATGTAAAAATCACCGATTTTGGCATTGCGCGCATGGCTTCCGCGTCGGTGCGCACCCAAACCGGCATGGTGCTGGGTTCGCCAAAATACATGTCGCCCGAGCAGGTGATGGGTAAGTCGATAGATCAACGTTCTGATATTTTCTCGCTGGGTGTGATGTTGTATGAAATGCTCACCGGGCAGGCGCCGTTTAATGGGGAAAATATTAACGCCATCATGTATCAGACTTTGAATGCAGTACCGGCTCCGCCCAATACGCTGAATGCTGCCGTGCCGGAAATGCTCAATTTCATTGTGGCCAAGGCGTTGGCCAAAAAGCTGGAAGATCGTTATCAGAATGCCAAGGATTTTGCGGTAGATCTGCGCTCTTGTCGGGATACCTTGCCGCGCTCCGGTCAGCAGATCGATGTCTCGCCCGTCGGTGGCGAGAAAAAACTGCCGGATGCCATAGCTATTACCGGCAACAAGGAAGCAGGCGACGAGGAAGCAAAACCGGCACCAATGGTTGGGTTGTCGCAAGCCTTCGATTCGGCGGCTGCGACTATGCGGTTGGCCGCGTTGACTGCCACCAGCCAAGATGTTGACGAGTTGTCCAAGACTTTGAAAATAGTGCGCCCGAGTGCGGAAGCGATGAAGCGGCCCACTCCGACGGCCAAACCCCCTCGCCCAGTTTCACCTGTCGTGTCTCGCCCTGCTGTACGCCAAAGCCCGGCACAGCCGCCTGCCAAGCCTAACAGTGGCAATTTGATCATGATGGTCATTGTAGTCTTGGTGCTGGCAGGTATTGCCGCGATTTTTATTTTCTGATCTATCGTTAGCTGGCGAAAATGGCTGTCAAGCCCTCACGTCGCTTTATCATGTTGCTGCTGTTGTTGCACATGATAACTGCGGTCGTGGTGTACGTGACAGATGTGCCGCCGATTATCAGGCTGACCATGCTTCTGCTGATTTTACTAAGCCTGTTATGCCATTTGGCGCGCGATGTTTTGTTGCTTTTGCCTGGCTCATGGTGTGACATCGCGTTCGATCAAAGCAGTGTGTCGGTTGTATCCAGAGATGGTTCAAGTATTCTCGGACAGGTTGCAAACAAAACCGTTGTCAGCCCGTACTTCGTCGTATTGCGCATCAGATCGGATAGCCATTGGCTGCCGGTTTTCCGTGTCATCTTTCCGGATGCGCTGGGGGCAGGGGAATTTCGCGAACTGTGCGTTCGCTTGCGCTGCGCTTAATCAGTTTTTGGAGAGAGAATAGTCGGCTGCGGGTTTGCCTGCATCTCCGGATAGTCCTTGCTGAAATGCAGGCCGCGACTTTCGTGGCGCGATAGCGCGCTCTGCACAATCAATTCCGCATTCAGCACCAAATTGCGCAGTTCCAGCAAATCCGAACTGATATGGAAGTTGGTGTAATACTCATCGATTTCATCCTGCAACAACTGGATTCGATGTTGCGCGCGTTGCAGGCGTTTGTTGGTACGCACGATGCCTACATAGTCCCACATGAAGTGCCGTAGTTCCGCCCAGTTGTGCGAGATGACGATTTGCTCGTCTGCATCGGTGACGCGACTTTCATCCCATGCGGGCAATGGAGGCGGGGCTTGGTGCGGCTTGTTCAATATATCGCGAGCTGCCGCGTCGGCGAAGACCAGGCATTCCAGCAGTGAATTGCTGGCTAGCCGGTTGGCTCCGTGTAGTCCGCTATAGGCGGTTTCACCTACGGCATACAGGTTTTCCAGGTCAGTGCGCGCGTGCAAATCGGCGACGACCCCGCCGCAGGTATAGTGCGCGGCAGGAACTACCGGAATCGGTTCTTTGCTGATGTTGATGCCCAGGCTGAGGCAGCGCGCATAAATGGTCGGGAAGTGTTCTTGAAGGAACTCGACCGACTGGTGCGATATGTCCAGATACACGCAATCCAACCCATGTTTTTTAATCTCGAAATCTATCGCCCTGGCTACCACATCGCGCGGAGCAAGTTCGGCGCGCTTATCGTGACCGGGCATAAAACGTGTACCATCCGGCAACTTAAGGATGCCGCCTTCGCCGCGCACCGCTTCGCTGATCAAAAAGGATTTTGCGTGAGGGTGGTACAGGCAGGTTGGGTGGAACTGGATAAACTCCATGTTGGCCACGCGACAACCGGCGCGCCAAGCCATCGCAATGCCATCACCCGTTGCGGTATCCGGGTTGGTGGTGTAGAGATAGACCTTGCCGGTGCCGCCAGTCGCGAGAATGGTATCTTGGGCAGCGATGGTGACCACTTCATCGCTTAAACAGTTCAGAGCATACACGCCATAACAGCGATTGTTTGGCAAGCCCAGCTTTCTGCCGGTAATCAGATCGACCGATATATGTTTTTCCAGCACGGTGATATTCGGGTGTTTCAGCACGCGCGCAGCGAGGGTTTCCTGCACCGCGTGTCCGGTTGCATCGGCTGCATGAATGATGCGCCGACGGCTGTGCCCGCCCTCGCGGGTAAGGTGATAGCTGGCACCGTTCGGGCTGTCTCTGGTAAACGGGACTCCCTGGTCTATCAGCCAATCAATAGCGGCTTTGCCATGCTCCACAACATAGCGGGTGACACGCTCATCGCACAGGCCTGCGCCGGCGGTCAAGGTGTCCTGGATATGCGCATCCAGCGAATCATCTTCGGACAACACGGCGGCAATACCTCCCTGCGCACGGTCGCTTGCGCCGTCCAGCAGGAATTTTTTGGTAATCAGCCCCACCTTTTGGTATTCGGCCAGCTTGATAGCTAGCGTAAGCCCGGCCAGGCCGCTGCCGATAATCAGAGTGTCAAATTGTAGCAATTGAATTCACGGTGTATCTCCTCGGATGGGAACTATAGCAGACAGGGAGCGGAAGACAGAAAGCAGAATACAGAGGTTTTGATGCGGCTTTGCCGCATGCTTGGGATAACGGGCCGCGTAGCAGCACAAAATCTGTCCTCGGTCTTCTGTCCTCTGACAGGCGGAGCGGTTATACTGGCGCCGCATGGCAAGTCGCGCAGCTACAATAAAAATTGGAATAGTCAGGGATGGCAGACCGGGAAGTCGATCAGCAGTTGGTAGAGCGCGTCCAGCGCGGTGACAAGCACGCCTTTGATTTGCTGGTATCCAAGTACCAGCGCAAACTTGGGCGGCTCATTTCCCGTTTTGTGCGGGACTCGGCGGAGGCTGAGGATGTTACCCAGGATGCTTTTATCAAGGCATATCGTGCGTTACCCGGTTTTCGCGGCGAAAGCGCGTTTTACACCTGGCTATATCGCATCGGTATCAATACGGCAAAAAATCATCTGCTGGCGAATAAGCGACGTCCTCCAGTCAATACGCTGTTTGACGCGGAGGAAGCAGAGTCATTTGAGGAGGCCAGCCTGCTGCGCGAAGTTAGTACGCCAGAAAATGAACTCATGAGCAAACAGGTTGTCAATGCCGTGCAGGCTTCGTTGCAGCAATTGCCGGAGGATTTGCGTAGTGCGCTAACTCTGCGTGAAATAGAGGGTTTGAGTTATGAGGAAATTGCCAGTGTGATGGATTGCCCGATCGGCACGGTGCGGTCAAGAATCTTCAGGGCACGCGAGGCGGTCGCTGAGAATTTGCGTCCGCTGTTGGAAACCAGCAAGGGGAATAGGTGGTAAATATGAAACAGGAAATCTCTGCATTGATGGATGGCGAATTGTTTGAGGACGAAGCGGAAAGTTTGCTTGTTCATATAAAACGGGATTCCGGTGCGCGCAAGGACTGGGAGATTTACCATCTGATCGGGGATGTGCTGCGCCAGCCCGAACACATACACAGCGACTTGAGCACAAAAGTGCGCGAGCGGATGCAGGATGAGCCTACCGTGCTTGTTCCTCGCGCTCGTGCAGCGAAACAGAAATTACGCACGTTTGCACTGTCCGCCGCCGCTTCTCTGTCCGCACTTGGGGTGGTGGTCTGGATGTCGTTGCAGGTAGGTCATGAAGTTGCACCGCTGATGGTTGCACGGCAAACTGCCCTGCGCTCGGTCAGTACACAAATCCAGCCAAAGCCCAACGATTATTTGATGGCACATCAGGAGTTTTCGCCCAGCACTTATATGAATGGTGGCGCGTCCTATATCCGCACGGTTTCTTACGGCCCCGATGAAAAATAACGCAATGGGGAAATGAAAATGAGGGCGTGTTTTGCATTTGCCTGGTTGCTGCTGGCGGTTGCCAATGTCTATGCGGGGGAGAGTCCGCTTCGCTTTGAGTGGCTTAAGGTTGTGGCTTTTGCCGCTCATCAAACCGATTACAGCGGGGTATATGTTTACCAGTATGGCAGCCATGTCGAAACTTCACGCATAACTCACGTTGTTGAGCCAGACAGCGAATATGAAAAGATCGAGAGCCTGGATGGTCCCAAGAGGGAAATCATTCGTCACCACGGGCAGATTTGGTGTTATATCAATCATAAAATGGTGCAGGTGGACAGCCAGCAAGGGCGTAGCAGGTTTCCATCGTTGTTGCCGGAGCAGTTGGTTGCACTGAGCGAAAACTATCTGGTTAAGGATGTGGGTTTGGAGAGGGTGGCTGGATACAACACGCAAGTGATTTTATTTCAGCCCAGAGATAATTTGCGTTACAGCTACAAAATCTGGGTGCATACCGACTCAGGTTTGCTGCTGAAGACCGCCGCGCTAGGCGAAAAAAATCAGCTGATCGAGCAATATGCCTTTGCCCAATTGCAAATTGGCGGAAACATTGACCGCTCCTGGATTGGTGCAAAGGATTTGGGGGGGGCAGGGTTGTCAGTATCGCCGGAGGCAGACAAGGGCGATATAGCAATAAACAGTGGTTGGGTAGTGGATGCGTTGCCGGCAGGCTTCAAAAAGATCAGGGAGTTTCAGCGCCCGATGCGTGGCAGGCATGCCCCGGTGATGCAAATCGTGTTTTCTGATGGATTGAGCGCGATTTCTATTTTTGTCGAACCTGCCGATGGGGATGAATCCGAAGCGGATGGATTGTCCAGCTTTGGCGCGATGAACTTGTACCACAAGGTATTGAGTAAACAATTGATTACCGTGGTCGGTGAAGCCCCTCCGTATGTAGTCAAACAGGTGCTCGATTCCGTGCGCTATAAAGGCAAATAATCTGCTGGGGACATAGGGGCACTTCAATAAATCCAGATTTTGTCGCGATACTGCGTTGCTCAATAAATCTTGGCGATTACATATCAAACGGAAGCGGTGCGCTAAATTTCTTTTGCGCCTCGCCTTGCTCAGAGCTTCGAATATATAGAGGCGCTCATGTTGAAAAAATGGGTAAATGGGCTTGAACTTTTTGGTTCGCTACCCAAACTAACTTCGCACAGTCAGCGGGTTGGCCGTTTCTGATTTTTTTAATATAAGGAGGATTTATGCTAAGAAAATTATTTGGTTTTTTTGTACTTGTCGCGGGAATTGTTCTTGGCGTATCGGCTCACGCCGGGGAGTTGCCGGACTTTACCGGCTTGGTGGAAAAACAAGGCCCTGCGGTAGTCAACATCAGCACCACGCAAATTATACGTAATACACAAGGTATTCCCAATGTGCCGGAAGGGGACCCGTTTTACGAATTCTTCCGCCGCTTTGCGCCGCAAATGCCGCGCGAGCAAGAATCGCAGTCGCTGGGATCGGGTTTTATCATCAGCGCGGACGGCTATATCATGACCAATTCGCATGTGGTTGATCATGCCGACAAGATCACTGTGCGTCTGACCGACAAACGCGAGTTTAATGCCAAAGTCATCGGTGTGGACAAGCGCACCGACGTGGCCTTGCTTAAAATCGAAGCAACCGGTTTGCCGAAAATCACCGTGGGTGATCCAAACAAGCTTAAAGTCGGCGAATGGGTGGTCGCAATCGGTTCACCGTTCGGCTTTGACAGCAGTGTCACCGCCGGCATCGTCAGCGCCAAGGGGCGCTCCCTGCCGCAAGACAATTTTGTGCCATTCATCCAGACCGATGTGGCGATCAATCCCGGCAACTCCGGTGGGCCTTTATTCAATATGAACGGCGAAGTGGTCGGCATCAACTCGCAAATCTATACCCGTTCCGGCGGTTCGATGGGCTTGTCCTTTGCCATCCCGATTGATGTGGCGACGCAAGTGACCGACCAGTTGCGCACCAGCGGCAAAGTCACACGCGGGCGGATCGGCGTGACGATTCAGGAAATGACGCGCGAATTGGCCGAATCGTTCGGCCTGAGTGAACCGAATGGCGCGCTGATCAGCAGCGTGGAAAAAGACGGAGCGGCCGATAAAGCGGGCATTGAGGCCAGCGATGTGATCCTCAAGTTCGACGGCAAGCCAGTGAATAACTCCAACGATTTGCCGCGCATGGTTGCCGCCATCAAGCCGGGCAGCAAGGTGGTTGTCGAGCTGTGGCGCAAAGGCGAGACCAGGCAAGTTTCCGTAGTGGTCGCCGAGTTTCCGGAAGACGGCAAGCTGGTGCGCTCCGCGAAGAAGTTGGCTGATGATGTGGCTGGAATGATTTCGCGTTTGGGTATTGCGGTCACCGAGTTGAGCAAGGAGCAGTTGCAAGAACTGCAAATCAGCGGCGGTTTGCTGGTGGAAGATGTCAAAGGTTCTGCTGCGCGTGCGGCAGGCTTGCATCAGGGAGACGTGCTGCTGGCAATCGGCAATATTCGAATTCACTCGCTGAAGCAGTTCAACGAAACCCTCAAGCAGGTTGCTAAAGGGCGCAACGTCGCGTTATTGGTACGGCGCGGCGATGCCGCCTCATATGTGGCGATCAAGCTCGACGAGAAGTAATTACAGTCCTGCGTGCACCGCCTAAATCGGCTAGAATTCGCGCTTTGCGAATCAGCCGGTTTAGGCGTTTTAATTGACCTTCATGCAACATATCCGTAATTTTTCCATCATCGCCCATATCGACCACGGCAAATCCACGCTGGCAGACCGCATCATTCAGTTGTGCGGCGGGCTATCCGACCGCGAAATGGAGGCGCAGGTGCTCGACTCGATGGATCTGGAGCGCGAGCGCGGCATCACCATCAAGGCGCAGACCGCCGCGCTGAGCTACAAGGCGCGCGACGGGCAGGTGTACAACCTCAACCTGATCGACACGCCGGGCCACGTGGATTTCTCCTACGAGGTTTCGCGTTCGCTGTCGGCTTGCGAAGGCGCGCTGCTGGTGGTGGACGCCTCGCAGGGTGTGGAGGCGCAGACCGTGGCGAATTGCTACACCGCGCTCGACCTGGGCGTGGAAGTGGTGCCGGTGCTGAACAAGATCGATCTGCCGTCCGCCAACCCGGACAACGCCATCGAGGAGATCGAGGAGGTGATCGGCATCGACGCGCACGATGCGGTGCGCTGTTCCGCCAAGACCGGCGAGGGTGTGCAGGACGTGCTGGAAGCGATGATCGCCAAGGTACCGCCGCCCCAAGGCGACCCGGATGCGCCGTTGCAGGCGTTGATTATCGACTCATGGTTCGACAATTACGTCGGCGTGGTGATGCTGGTGCGGGTCGTGAACGGTACGCTCAAACCCAAGGAAAAAATCCTGCTGATGGCCACCGGCGCGCAGCAGTTGACCGAACATATCGGCGTGTTCACGCCCAAGTCTCAACCGCGTGAAAAATTGAGCGCAGGACAGGTGGGTTTCGTCATTGCCGGCATCAAGGAACTGAAAGCGGCCAAGGTGGGCGACACCATCACCCATCAGGCCAAGCCCGCACCGCAGCCGTTGCCGGGCTTCAAGGAAATCCAGCCGCAGGTATTTGCCGGGCTGTTTCCGGTCGAGTCGAACCAGTATGAGGCGCTGCGCGATTCGCTGGAAAAGCTCAAGCTGAACGATGCCGCGCTGCGCTACGAACCGGAAGTTTCACAGGCACTGGGTTTCGGTTTCCGCTGCGGCTTCCTCGGGCTGCTGCATATGGAAATTGTGCAGGAACGGCTGGAGCGCGAGTTCGATATGGACCTGATCACCACCGCGCCGACGGTGATTTACGAGGTGGTGCAGCGCGATGGCAAGATACTGATGGTGGACAATCCATCCAGAATGCCCGATCCGTCCAGAATCGAAGAAATCCGCGAGCCGATCGTGACCGTAAATTTATACATGCCGAACGAGTATGTCGGCGCGGTGATTACGCTATGCACGCAGAAGCGCGGCGTGCAGATTAACATCAGCTATCACGGCAAGCAGGTGGTGCTGATATATGAAATGCCGATGGCGGAAATCGTGCTGGATTTCTTCGACAAGCTGAAATCGGTATCGCGCGGCTACGCTTCGATGGAATACGAGTTCAAGGAATACCGCGCGGCCGATGTGGTCAAAGTGGACATGCTGATCAACGGCGAGAAGGTGGATGCGCTGGCGGTGATCGTGCATCGCGCCAACAGCCAGTACCGCGGGCGCGAGGTAGCGGCCAAGATGCGCGAACTAATTCCGCGCCAGATGTATGACGTGGCGATCCAGGCGACCATCGGCTCGAACATCATCGCGCGTGAAAACGTCAAGGCGATGCGCAAGAACGTGCTGGCCAAGTGTTATGGCGGCGATATCTCGCGCAAGAAGAAATTGCTGGAGAAGCAGAAGGCCGGCAAGAAACGCATGAAGCAGGTGGGTAATGTGGAAATCCCGCAGGAAGCATTCCTGGCGATTCTGCGTGTGGATGATTAAGTGTACGAGAGACCTGGGATTAGGGGTATAGAGGCTGAAAAACTTGCGTAGCGAGACAGTTATTTGATCCCTGGCCCATAACCCCTATCCCCCAGTTTTTGAATTAAGGAATAACGATGGATTTTGCACTGATTATGTTTGTGTTGCTGCTGGTCACAGGCAGCATCTGGCTGCTGGATCGCTTTTTCTTGGCATCCAAGCGTGGTGGCGCGGTTGCAGAGCCGTGGTGGGTGGAATATGCCAAAAGTTTTTTCCCCGTCATTTTGGTGGTGTTTTTTATCCGTTCTTTTTTTGTTGAGCCATTCAAGATTCCTTCCGGCTCGATGATTCCGACTTTGCAAATCGGGGATTTTATTTTGGTAAATAAATTCGTTTACGGTTTGCGCCTGCCTATCATCAATAAAAAGATTCTCCAGCTTAATGATCCGCAACGCGGCGATGTGATGGTGTTTCACTACCCGGAAAATCCATCGTTGGATTATATTAAACGTGTGGTGGCGGTTTCTGGCGATACCATCGAATACCACAACAAACGACTGTCAATCAATGGGGTGGAGCAGCAACAAGAGCCCAACGGTGATTACAATTACGTCGAAAGTGCTTTGAATTTTGTGCATACCGAACGTCGTATTGAAGACTTGGGAGGCCACAAACATGGATTGCTGGTAAACCCTGAAATGCCTGATGTACACTTGGGTTCGGTGGCGGAGTTCAAGGGGCGCGAGAATTGCGTCTATGGCGATGAAATGGTGCGTTGCAAAGTGCCACAAGGAAGTTATTTCATGATGGGGGATAATCGTGACAATAGCCGCGATAGCCGTTACTGGGGGTTTGTGCCGGATAATCACATTGTTGGCAAGGCGTTTTTTATTTGGATGAATTTTTCTGATTTGAAGCGAATAGGACTATCTATTAACTAAAGCAAAGGAGAAGGAAAATGATTACAGTAATGCCAGCGAAGCAACGCGGTTTGAGCTTCTCCGGATTTATGTCCGGAGTGGTTATCTTGGTGGTTGTCAGCATTTTTAGCATGAAGCTTATTCCGCACTATATGACGGATGCCAAGATCAAGAATATCTTTGTCAAGATTGCCAACGACCCTGAAATGAAGAATGCCGCTCTGCCCGCCATCCGCACGGCCTTCTACAAGACTGCGGATAATATTAATGACATTAAAGTGATTAAGGCCGAAGACATCGAAATTACCAAGGATGGAGGACGGCTGGTATTGAGCGCCAGCTATCAAGTATTAATTCCGCTGGTTGGTAATGTCAGCCTGTATCTTGATTTTAATCCAAGCAGTGCAGACAAATAGGGACGCCACAGGGTGCAAGAATCTTCACGGGGTAGTGCGGTACTCTGCAGCCAACTGGGTTATGTATTTAAGCAACCACTGCTGCTGTCTCGCGCACTGACCCACCGCAGTTATGCGCCGGAGCATAACGAACGCCTGGAATTTCTGGGTGACAGCGTGCTGGGCTGCATCGTCGCAAAATACCTTTGTGCCGCCTATCCGCAGTTGAGCGAAGGCGAGCTCTCCAGGCTGCGCTCCAATCTGGTCAAGGAAGAAACGCTGGCGATACTCGCGCAGCAGCTTGACTTGGGCAATTATTTGAAGCTGGGCGAAGGCGAGCGCAAGAGCGGCGGCTCCCGCCGCCCTTCCATCCTGGCCGATGCGATGGAAGCCTTGTTCGGCGCGGTGTTGCTGGATAGCGGTTTTGCCGACGCCGAAAAGGTCGTGCTGAATCTGCTGGTGCCTTATCTTGCGCAGGTCGATGCGCAAACGCTGGGCAAGGACGCCAAGACCCTGTTGCAGGAATACCTGCAAGGCAAGCGCATCCCATTGCCGTCTTATAGCATCATAACCACGCAAGGCCAGGCGCACGAACAATCCTTCGAGGTGGAATGCGCAATTCCGTCGTTGAAAATAGCCACGCGCGGTGCGGGCAGTAGCCGTCGCAACGCCGAACAACAGGCGGCGCAGGCAGCCTACCAACAACTATCGACCTCTCATGACTGAACAAAAAGATATTACGAATATTTCCCCCGGAGATGGCCCGCCGGAAACCTTTCGCAGCGGCTTCATCGCCATTGTCGGGCGGCCCAACGTGGGCAAGTCCACGCTGCTCAACCACCTGATCGGGCAAAAGATCAGCATCACTTCGCGCAAGGCGCAGACCACGCGCCACCGCATCCACGGCATCTTCACCGACGAGCACGCGCAATTCGTGTTCGTCGACACGCCCGGCTTCCAGACCAAACACCTGAACGCGTTGAACCGCGGCATGAACCGCGTGGTGACCAGCAGCCTGCGCGACGTGCAGATAGTGATATTCGTGCTGGAAGCGTTGCGCTATGACGAGCGCGACCAGGAAGTGCTCAAGCTGTTGCCGGACAACCGCCCGGTGCTGCTGGTGATCAACAAGATCGACGAGGTGGCGGACAAGGGGCAGTTGTTTACCTTTGCCGAACGCGTCGCGCAGGATTTCAAGCATGTCCTGAGCCCTTCGACAAGCTCAGGACAGGCTCCGCGTAGCAGAGTCGAAGGGTTCGCCGAAATCATACCGGTCAGCGCCAAGCAGGATACCAAGCTGGACGAGTTGCGCGAGGCCCTGCGCCGCCATCTGCCGCCGGGCGAATTGATCTACGACGCGGACGACATCACCGACCGCAGCGAAAAATTCCTGGCCGCAGAAATGCTGCGCGAGAAAGTGTTCCGCTTCACCGGCGACGAGCTGCCCTATTCGGTCAGCGTGGTGATCGAGCAATTCAAACTGGAAGGCAAGCTGCGCCGCATCCACGCCGCGATTCTGGTGGACAAGGAGGCGCACAAGGCGATGCTGATCGGCAAGAAAGGCGAAAAACTCAAGGAAATCGCCACGCAGGCGCGGCTCGATATGGAAAAGCTGTTCGACGGCAAAGTGTTCCTCGAAGTGTTCGTCAAAGTCCGCAGCGGCTGGGCGGATGACGCGCGCGTGCTGCGCTCACTGGGTTACGAATGACACTCGATGACTTCGCGCGAAGTCATCGGGAAAATGTGCGACAACCAACTCAAAGAGCTGCGGCTCATCTCGCGGTGGAAACACGCCTTTCCAGTCAGGCGCGCTGGTCATTGAATCGGGTTTGGAGAATGAAGTTGAGTGTATCGCGTTTTGAACTGTGTTAATCTTTCCCTGTATCTCAAGGTTGGTTCTATGGAGATACCCGAACCATGTTGAGGCAGGGATTGTGAACTAGGGTAAATTGGTTTCCACTGGCCTGGACTGGAATTGCGTTTCTAATATTTTAGGGAGGCTTAACATGTCGGCGAGCAAAACCATCAATGGGCAGGATGCAGCGCCCGATTTCCCGTCTGGGGAGAAGAAAGTCATTTTTGCGTCTTCTCTCGGAACTGTGTTCGAATGGTATGACTTCTATCTCTACGCAACGCTGGCGCCGTTCTTTGCAGTGTTGTTCTTCCCGAAAGGTAACGAGACCGCTGCTTTGCTGTCAGCCTTCGCCACCTATGCTGCCGGCTTTCTGATCCGGCCTTTCGGCGCGTTGGTGTTCGGTCGTCTTGGCGATCTGGTTGGACGCAAGTACACCTTTCTGGTGACGATCGTGGTGATGGGTAGCGCAACTTTCACGGTCGGTTTGCTGCCAACCTTCGAGAGCATCGGCTGGTTCGCACCTATCCTGCTGGTGAGTTTGCGTCTGTTACAAGGCCTTGCGCTTGGCGGCGAGTACGGGGGAGCGGCAACTTATGTGGCCGAACATGCGCCAAATAATAGGCGCGGGTATGACACCAGCTGGATCCAAACCACCGCAACACTGGGTTTTTTCATGGCATTGGCGGTGATCGGCGGCGCGCGCGTCTTGATGGATCCCAAGGATTTTGCCGAGTGGGGTTGGCGTATTCCATTCCTGGTGTCAGCAATCCTGTTGGGGTTTTCAATCTATATCCGTCTCAAACTGCAGGAGTCGCCGGTTTTCCAGAAGATGAAAGCGGAGGGCAAGGGCTCCAAGTCACCGCTGACCGATAGCTTTCTAAAATATCCGAACAATAAGTACGTGCTGCTTGCACTGCTCGGTGCAACCGCCGGACAGGGAGTGGTGTGGTATACGGGACAGTTCTACGCCCTGTTTTTCCTGCAGATTACGTTAAAGCTGGATTATCTGACCACCTACACGTTGATCGGCGCATCGCTGCTGCTGGGTACGCCTTTCTTTATCTTTTTTGGCTGGCTTTCCGACAAAATAGGGCGTCTCAAGATCATCATGGCCGGATGCCTGATCGCCGCTGTAACTTATTTTCCGCTGTTCGCTGGACTCACGCACTATGTTAATCCAGCACTGGAAACCTACGCGGCGAAGACCCTGGTTAGCGTCGCTGCGGACCCCGGGACTTGCCAGTTCCATATGTTCGTCGGACCGTGGAGCAAATTCAGCGACTGTGACAAGGCCAAGGACTTTCTCACTAAGCAGGGGTTGTCGTTTACCTCTTTGCCTGGCGTGCCCGGCGAGAACGTGGTGGTGAAGATCGGCGATCAGGAACTCAAGGGCGCTTGGGACGCGAAAAAAGCTGCGGATGTGCTCAAGGCGTCCGGATATCCGGCATCGGCGGACAAGAGCCAGGTCAACTACCTAATGACGGTGCTGATCTTGTTCGTCATGGTGATCTACGTCACCATGGTGTACGGGCCGATCGCTGCCTTCTTGGTGGAGTTGTTTCCGACGCGGATCCGATACACTTCAATGTCTCTGCCTTACCATATTGGCAACGGGTGGTTCGGCGGTATGTTGCCGCTGCTGGCGACCGCTATGGTGGCGGCCACTGGCGACATCTACTACGGGCTATGGTACCCGATCATCGTGGCAGTCATGACTCTGGTGATCGGTACGCTGTTCCTCAAGGAAACCAAGGATCGCGACATCCATCAGGACTGACCGTATCTTTGGCGCTGGAAACATCGGAAGCCCGCCATGAGCGGGCTTCCGGCTTTCTGTAAGGCGCATGAATAATATTGGCACCGCGCTTACCCCATCAGCAAATCGTGTCCTGCTATGATTGTTATGATTAGTTCATCAGCCGTTCCTGAATCCGAATGATTATTGCGCTACTCTCCGATATTCACGCCAATCTGGAAGCGCTTGACACCTGCCTCAAACACGCGCAGGCAAACGGCGCAATGCGCTACGTCTTTCTCGGCGATTTGGTCGGTTACGGCTCCGATGCCCGGAGTACGGTTGAGGTTATCGCTAAACACGCGGCAGCAGGGGCGTTGGTGGTCAAAGGCAATCATGACGAGGCGGTCGAGAAGCGTACGGGTTATATGAACGAATCCGCCCAAGAGGCGATTGACTGGGCGCGGAAAACACTCAACGAAAATGCCAAATCCTTTCTTGCAGGGTTACCGCTGTGCGTTCGCGAGGAGAAACTTTGTTTCGTACATGCATCAGCCTCGTTTCCCGAGCGTTGGGACTATATCGACAGCCTGTCTGCCGCGCGCAAGAGCATCGAAACCGCAGAAAGAGCGCACACTTTTTCCGGCCATGTGCACGATCAGATGCTCTACTTCCAGACCGGAGTTGGCAAAATCGGTTCTTTCAGGCCGGTACCGGGAACGCCTATTCCCGCCAAAAGCCACCATCGGTGGCTCGCGCTAGTAGGCTCGGTTGGTCAACCGCGAGACCGCAATCCCGCCGCCGCGTACGCGCTGTTCGACACAACCCGCGAACAGATCACGTTTTATCGCATTCCCTACGACCACCACGCCGCTGCGCGCAAGATTCGAGAAGCAGGGCTTTCCGAGACACTCGCCTATCGCGTCGAGAAAGGAATTTAGGAGTGATACACTTTCATGCGACTGCGGAGGAATCGATGCAATATTTTTGGAGCAGGGGATGCCGGACTATCAGTGGATTCTTCGCTGCATCAGGCATGACGCCTTCCGGCAACTGCTGGTTCCCCCGACATGCTTGAAAAACTGACCCCCGGAACAGAACTCGATGGTTACGTTATCGGCGAGCGGATTCATTCCGGCGCGCAGGGCGTGATTTTCAGCGTTGCCTCGCCTACCGGGGGCGGACCTCTCATCATGAAGGTGCCGCGCATTGGGCGTGGAGAAACCAGCGAGAGCCTGCTCAATTTTGAGACCGAGGCGATGATTCTGCCAACGCTATCGGGATATCATGTGCCGCGCTTCGTTGCCGCAGGGGATATAACCAGGACACCCTATCTCGTCACTGAATGGGTCGAAGGTGACAGCCTGGAGCATTGGCTGAAGGGTGGCCCCCTGCCGACAGCTGATGTCGTGCGCGTCGGTGCAGCGATTGCCGACGCGCTTCACAGTGTGCATCTGCAGGATACGATTCATCTCGATCTGAAGCCGGAAAACGTTATCCTGAAGCGTGACGGCACTGCGGTGCTTATCGACTTTGGGCTAGCGCATCATGCGCGTTATCCCGATCTCCTTGCCGAGGAGAAGCGCTTTGCCGCAGGTTCCGCGCCTTACATTTCCCCCGAACAGGTACTCGATACTCGTTCGGATTCACGAAGTGATATTTTTTCGCTAGGTGTCGTGCTCTATGAAATGGCGACCGGTGAATTGCCTTTTGGTTTGCCGGAAACCATGAAAGGAATGCGCGACCGTCTGTGGCGCGATCCTGTGCCGCCGCGATCTCTTGCCGGCGATGTGGTGCCGTGGTTGCAGGAAATTATCCTGCGTTGCCTGGAGATCAGCGCGGATGATCGCTACCAATCTGCAGCGTATGTCGCGTTCGATCTCAGAAATCCGGAGCAGGTGGTGCTGACGGACCGTGCGAGAAAATTGCAGAGCGCCGGATTCTTTGGGCAAGTCAAACGTTGGTGGAAAGCACGCGACTATCTTCCGGTACGCTTCCAACCGCCTACGTTGTTTGCTGTTGAGACGCCGATCATCATGGTGGCGGTCGATACCTCGCATCCCGACGACTATCGCCATCCGGCGCTGCGGCGCACAACTTCGCGCGTGCTCTCGCTTTCTACCGAGTTTCGACTCATCTGCGTGTCGGTAATTCGCGCAGCGCATCTGGTCGAGGGTGCTGGCGGGATTGCGACCGCATCAGGATTACATTTGGAACATCTGGTGCGGTTGCGGCACTGGGTTGAGCCGCTTGGGCTTTCGACTCAGCGCATGTCACTACACGTGATCGAATCCGCGAACCCCGCCGATACGCTGCTGGAATTCGCGCGCTGCAACAACGTCAACCTTATTGTGCTCGGAGCGCCCGGTGCAAAAGAGCACGCGCTTGCCTGGTGGCGCTCGGTTGCATCAAAAGTGACGGCGAACGCGCATTGCAGCGTACATGTGGTGCGGATACCGGTGCGCAATATCCGCACGGACGCCAAGAATCATACGGGACATCCTTCTGGCCTGAAGTAGTTCTGCCCGCAGCACTTTAGTTTCTGGTTTGCAGTTCCACTCTCTATTGCGGAGTCAACCATTGCATCTTTCTGACTGAGCATCTTGTTCGGGCAAACGCTGGCGAACCCGGAACCTTTGGTTGCTCAGCCCTGTTTCATATTGGAAGCGCGCGCGCATTGCCTTGAGCACTTGGTTTTGACAGAGAGCGGCGAAATATATATGATGCGCGCCTCATGTATGCACGGCCTTTCATCGATAGCCTGGATTTTGCCAGAAATGGCCAAAAAATAAGCGGTGAAGTGCCGATTGCCGAGCTGCCACGTTTGCTGGATGTGCTGGAGGATTCGCGCGGGGTTTTAAGCTACACAGTACGCGGTGGGCTGGATAATCTGGGCGGTTACTGGTTGGATATCAGCGTGGTTGGTCGATGCCGGTTGCGTTGCCAGCGTTGCCTGAATGGATTGGATCATGCTGTACAACTCGATTCGCGCCTGTTGCTGCGCGATCAGGCAGGTCTGGATGAGTTGGGCAATGATGAAGATGAATTGGACAGTATTTTGGCAGATACACAGTTGGATGTGTTGGATCTGCTGGAAGAAGAGATTTTGTTAAGTCTGCCAATTGCACCCAAACACGAGTTGGGTGCTTGTCAGGTGGCAGACGGCGACGGTGATGCATATAACAAAAAGCTGCAACCTTTTGCGGTTTTGGCGAAATTGAAGAGTAGTTAAATGGTTTTAATCAGGAGTTAACATGGCAGTTCAGCAGAATAAAAAATCCCCATCCAAGCGTGGTATGCACCGCGCCCATGATTTTCTGACTAATCCGGCAACGGCGGTTGATTCAACCACCGGCGAAACGCATTTGCGTCATCACATCAGCCCAACGGGCTTTTACCGTGGCAAAAAAGTAGTCAAGACCAAGGGCGAGTAAGCTTTAAGCGGCGCAGCCGATCGTCAAGGTCGGCTGCGTTTTCTTTTCTGTAAGCCTTTTGCCGAGGATCGCTTAGTGGATGTCACATTAGCCATAGATGCGATGGGAGGCGACCACGGCACGACGGTCACCATCCCTGCTGCAGTTGAGTATCTCAAGCAGTTCCCCGACGATACCATCATTCTGGTGGGAATTCCCGATGCCATCGAAACCGAGTTGCGCGCCTTGAACGTGCAGGCCGGGGTGCATTTGCGTATCCATCCCGCTACCGAAGTGGTGGGCATGGATGAGCAGCCGCAATCCGCGCTACGCGGCAAGAAAGACTCCTCGATGCGCGTCAGCATCAACCTGGTCAAGAGCGGCGAAGCGCTGGCTTGCGTCAGCGCGGGCAATACCGGCGCGCTGATGGCGACGGCGCGCTACGTGCTGAAAACCATTCCGGGCATCGACCGCCCGGCGATCGCTTCGTATCTGCCGACCAGAAAAGGCAAGATATGTATGCTCGACCTGGGCGCCAACACCGATTGCAACGCCGAGCATCTGCTGCAATTCGCCCTGCTGGGCTCCACGCTGGTCACCGCGCTGGAGCACAAGCCCAGCCCCAGCGTCGGCCTGCTGAATATCGGCAGCGAAGACATCAAGGGCAACGAGGTGGTCAAGCAGGCCGCCGAATTGCTGCGTGCCAGCGACCTGAATTTTTACGGCAACATCGAGGGCACCGATATTTTCAAAGGCACCACGGACGTGGTGGTGTGCGACGGTTTCGTCGGCAATGTCGCGTTAAAAACCACCGAGGGATTGGCGCAGATGCTGGGCGGATTCCTGCGCGAAGAATTTGGCCGCAATGTGTTCACCAGACTCGCCGCACTGGTTGCGATGCCGGTCATCAATGCATTCAAACGCAGGGTGGATCACCGCCGCTACAATGGCGCTAGTTTTCTCGGCCTGAAGGGCATCGTGGTGAAGAGCCACGGCTCGGCGGATGCGCTCGCATTCCGCTGTGCTATTGAACGCGCCGCCGAAGAAGCGCGCGGCGGCATGTTGCAGCACATCAGCGAACATATCGAGAAGTGGCACCACCAGCGCCAAAGCGCAGAACAAGGAGCGGCTTGATGTATTCCAAAATTATCGGCACCGGCAGCTATCTGCCCGCCAAGGTACTGACCAATCTCGACCTGGAAAAAATTGTTGAGACCTCGCACGACTGGATCGTGTCGCGTAGCGGTATCCATGAGCGGCATATTGCGGCGGATAACGAGCTGACCAGCGATCTCGCCCTGCAAGCCAGTCTGCGCGCCATCGAAGCGGCAGGTATCGGTGCGGATGAGATCGACTTGGTGATCGTTGCAACCACCTTGCCGGATCAGATTTTTCCCAGCACCGCCTGCATCCTGCAACACAAACTCGGTATCAATAACTGCTGCGCGGCGTTCGATATGCAGGCGGTATGCGGCGGATTCGTCTATGCGCTGAACACCGCGGATTTATATATACGCGGCGGGCAAGCCAAGACCGCGCTGGTGGTCGGCGCGGAAGTGCTGTCGCGCATATTGGATTGGAATGACCGCACTACTTGCGTACTGTTCGGCGACGGCGCGGGCGCGGTGGTGTTGCGCGCCTCGGATACGCCCGGCATTGTCGCCAGCAAATTGCACGCCGACGGCAGCCATCGCGACATGCTGAAAGCCGATGGCAACATTCGCAACGGCGCAGTGCAGGGCGATCCGTTCATCAAGATGGATGGCAAGGCGGTGTTCAAGTTCGCCGTCAAAGTGTTGAGCGAAGTGGTCGAGGAAGTGCTGGAAGAAAACAACCTGCAAAGCTCCGACATTGCCTGGCTGGTGCCGCATCAGGCCAATATCCGCATCATGGAAGCCACCGCGAAGAAGCTCGGCTTGAGCATGGATAATGTGATCGTTACGGTTGCCACTCACGGCAACACCTCGGCGGCATCCATCCCTCTGGCGTTAGACGTTGCTGTGCGCGACGGGCGCATCAAGGCGGGGCAAAATATCCTGCTGGAAGCGGTGGGCGGCGGTTTTACCTGGGGTGCCGTTTTAATTAAGTGGTAGGTTTTAAACATGACTAAATTCGCTTTTGTATTTCCCGGTCAAGGCTCGCAATCGCGCGGCATGATGAATGGTTATGCCGATTTTACTGCGGTACGCGACACCTTCACGGAGGCGTCTGACGTATTGAAACAGGATTTGTGGCAACTGGTCGCCGAGGGCAGCGATGCCGACCTGAACGCCACGGTGAACACCCAGCCGATCATGCTCACCGCAGGCGTGGCGGTGTACCGCGCCTGGCAAGGGCAGGGCGGGGCGGCTCCGGCAATAATGGCGGGGCACAGCCTGGGCGAATACACCGCGCTGGTCGCCGCCGGTGCGTTGCGCTTTGCCGATGCGTTGCCGCTGGTGCGCTATCGCGCGCAATGCATGCAGCAGGCTGTGCCGGAAGGCGTGGGCGGCATCGCCGCGATACTCGGGTTGGATGATGATGTTGTCCGTGCCGTATGCAGCGAAGCAGCGCAGGGCGAGGTGCTGGAAGCGGTGAA
This sequence comes from Gallionella sp., assembly GCA_023259035.1. Taxonomy (GTDB): domain Bacteria; phylum Pseudomonadota; class Gammaproteobacteria; order Burkholderiales; family Gallionellaceae; genus Gallionella. Next base: position 119,052 of record JAHFRA010000002.1, on the reverse strand, counting down.
TTACAACTCTCCCGCCCAGGTGGTGATCGCCGGCAATCGCGCCGCCGTGGAGCGCGGCATGGAGCTGGCCAAGACCAAAGGCGCGAAGCGCGCGATCATGCTGCCGATGAGCGTACCGTCGCATTGCCGCTTGCTGAAAGGCGCGGCGGAACAGTTGCGCGGCTATCTCGCTGATATTGCGGTGCAGGTTCCGGCCATTCCGGTATTGCACAACGCCGATGTTGCGGCTTACAGTGACAGCGCGGCGATCAAGGATGCGCTGGTGCGCCAGTTGTATTCGCCGGTGCGCTGGGTCGAAACCGTGCTGGAATTCGGCAAACACGGCATCACCCACAACGTCGAATGCGCGCCGGGCAAGGTGCTGGCAGGCTTGAACAAACGCATCGACACCAACCAGCAAGCCTTGTCCATCAACGACGGCGAAGCATTGAGGCTGGCTTTGAGTATACTCATTTAAACTGTTTTTGTGATTTTCGCAGGTTGGGTCAAGGAGGATATTATGAGTTTAAAAGGAAAAACAGCTCTTGTTACAGGAGGCGCTCGGGGGATCGGTAAGGCCATTGCGCTTAAGTTAGCTCGCAAGGGCGCCAATATCGCTATTCTTGATATGGCCATGGCTCCTGATACGGTTAAAGAGATTGAGGCGCTTGGGGTTAAAGCCATCAGCGTCGAAGCTAATGTCACCAGGTTGGAATCGGTAGAAAAGGCCATCGAACAGGTGATTGCCACATTCGGCAGCCTCGATATGGTCGTTAACAATGCAGGGATCACTAAAGACAACCTTTTCTTGCGAATGAAGCCGGAAGAGTGGGATATGGTTATCTCTGTCAATTTGACCGGCGCTTTTAACGTGTGCAAGGCGGTTAACAAACAGATGTTCAAGCAACGTGCGGGCAAGATTGTAAATATCGCGTCGGTGGTTGGACAGATGGGTAACGTGGGGCAGGCAAACTATGCGGCGTCGAAGGCCGGCCTTATTGGTCTTTCGAAGACATTGGCGCGTGAATTTGCAGCACGAAATATTCAGGTCAATGTGGTTGCTCCGGGGTTCATCGATACGGAAATGACCGCAAAACTGCCGGATGATGTGAAGCAATATTTTATCAAAAACATTCCGGCTGGCACCTTTGGCAGTGCCGAGAACGTCGCCGATGCGGTAGCCTTTCTATGCAGCGCCGATGCGGATTATGTAACCGGTCAAGTCCTCAATGTTGATGGTGGAATGGTCATGTCTTAGTGAAATGAAAAGGGAATAACCCGTTCGCGGTTAATGACGCTCAATCAATAGATGTCAGGGGTGCGATAAGCGCACTACACTGCACCGGATGACTTGGGGGCAATGGCCCGTTGGTTATTGCGCGGGCTGGTTGATTATTCGGGTTCAATGCCCTGCCAACAACCCTGTTTCAACAGCTTCTCAAACTCATCGGCCGGTATTGGCTTCGAATACAAATATCCTTGCGCATAATCGCACCCGGCAGCGGCCAGCAGGTCGCGCTGTTCCGCTGTTTCCACCCCCTCTGCAATCACTTTTATGTCGAGCTTGTGCGCCATCACAATGATCGCTTCGCACAATGCCAGATCGTTATGGCCTATCGCCAGATGGCTTACAAATGAGCGGTCGATTTTCAGGTAGTCAATGTCAAATTTCTTGAGATAGGACAGCGACGAATAACCGGTGCCGAAATCATCGATGGAGACCTGGATATCAGCGTTGCGCAGCGTGAGCAACGCGCCGTTAATCAACGAGTTCGAATCCAGCAACAATCCTTCGGTAATCTCGATAGTCAGGCATTGGCCGGGCAGGTCAATTTCTCTCAGATAGGATAACCACGCGGTGTGTTCTTCGCCGTCTTTGTAAAACTGTATCGGCGACTTGTTCACGCTGATCTGAAACACGGGGTTGTACAGCGTTCTCCAACGCTTGGCGTAGCGCATCGATTCATGAAATACCCAGTCACCAATTCCCAGGATAAGCCCGGTTTCCTCGGCTAGCGGAATGAATTGGGCAGGGTTGACCAACCCGCGTTCGGGGTGCTGCCAGCGGATCAATGCTTCCGCCTTGCGGATGTTGCCGGTAGCCAGTTCCACGATGGGCTGGAAATAAACCATGAACTGGTTGGCCGCCAACGCGCCACGCAAGTCGTTGACCAACCGCAGCTTGGTCTGCGCGGCCTCGTGCAGGGCGGGGGTGAAATAGCTGTGGCGGTTGCGCCCTTGTTCCTTGGCGACATACATTGCCTGGTCGGCATTCTTGAGCAACCCTTCTATGTCGGTGGCATCATTTGGATACAACGTGATGCCGATGCTGGCCGACACGTAGGCTATTTCCTTTTTCAGCTGGAAAGAAGCGGCGAGTTTCTGGATGATGCTCTGGGCGATTCGCTCAACACTGCTGAAATCGTCGACCTCAGTCAGCAAGACGGTGAACTCGTCGCCGCCCATTCTGGCCACGACGTCGGTTGCGCGGACACAGTCGACAATGCGGTGGGTTGCTTCGGTCAGCAGCACGTCGCCCATGTCATGCCCCAAGGTGTCGTTGACTTCCTTGAAATGGTCCAGGTCAATGAGCAGCAACGCAAACGAAGCGCCGCTACGGGTGGACTTCTTGATTTCCTGCTCCATGCGATCATGGAGCATGTGGCGGTTGGGCAGGCTGGTCAACGCATCGAAGTTGGCCTGTCTCCAGATTATTTCATCGAATTCTTTTTTCTGGGTTATGTCGCGCGCGGAGGCAAACAGCAGCTTTTTGTCAACCGCCGGTGTCGCCCTCCATTCCAGCCATTTGTAGTTGCCGTCCTTGCAGCGATAGCGGTTGGTAAATTGTATCGTCGCCTCTCCAGCCAATTGCCGCTCCACTTCCCTCATCGTCGCGTCCCGGTCATCGGGATGGATTAAATCGAGGAAAGGTTGGGCAAGGATTTCCTGTTCGGTGTATCCGAGCGCTTCATGCCACATAGGATTGATTCTTTTGAAATGCCCGTCGGTTGACGCGATACACATCAGATCGGGGATAAGATTGAAGAACCTTTGAAAATCTTCTTCGGTCCGCTTGCGTTCGGATATGTCTTCATGCGCCGACACCCAGACTTTGCCAAATTGGGGATGATCAAAAGTCGAAACATTGGCACGGCACCAGAAAGGTGTTCCGTCTTTCCTGATGTTTTGCACCTCGCCGTTCCACATCCCTGCCCGCGCAAGCTCGTTCATGATTGCGGCTGCCACGGTTTCCGGGCTGCGCTCGCCGGGAGCATTGACTATGCTCACATGCTTGCCGAGAAGTTCCCCGGTTTCATAACCGAACATGCATTCAAACTGCGGGTTGGTGAAAACAATCACCCCGTCGCTGGCGCGAATCAGGAAGACGCCTTCCGCCAGGTTCTGCAGGATATTGCTGTGAAAACGCAACAGATCCTCTGCCCGCTTGCGCTCGGTGATGTCATGGCTCAAGCAAAAGAGGCATGGTTGCCCATCCAGTTCAACACCGGATACATTTACTTCGACATCCACTAATTCACCATTTTTACACCGGTGCACAGTTTCAATTACGGCATGGCCGTCCAGCAATTTTTTGATATTTTCCCGTAGCTCATCGGCAGAAAACTTTGCGTCAAAGTCAAGCAAACCGAGCTGCAATATCTCCGCCTGTGTGTAGCCCAAGTGGCGGCAGAATGCCTCGTTGGCTTCAATGACGTTGCCCCGATCGTCCAGTATATGCACACCCTCAGACGTGCTCTGCATCAGCACCTGATTGCGCCGCAGCAAGGCCTGATCTCTCAATTCAATCTGCTTTTGCTCGGTAACGTCGCGGCTGATGCCCAGCATGCCGAAAACTTCCCCATTTGAGGATTTCAGCGGAACCTTCACGGAATCGAAATAGCGAATTTCTTCCCCGATGTTGCCAAGGTCAGAGGAGGAATGCACCTTGTTGCCCGCGAGGGCAGCAAGGTCGTCCTGCTCAAAGCCGCGTATGCCTTTTTCCGGATTACCCTTGACCAGATCGGCATCCCAGCCGTTTTCAATATCGGTCTTGCCGTACAGTTCCTCCGGCTTCTTGCCCAGCGCGCGCGCGAACGTTTCATTGCACAGGATGGTGCGTAGTTCGCGGTCTTTTACAAAAATATAATCGGTGGAAGAGTTAATGACGTTTTCGAGCAGCTCGGTTTTTTCATGCAGTTGAGCTTCGGCCAATTTTCGAATCTTGATTCCTTGCTCGACCAGCAGCACATGCTGCACGGCGGACGGCAGTCGCGCCAATCGGTCTTTCAGCACATAGTCCTGTGCGCCGGCCTGGAGCAATTCCACGGCCTCTTTATCGGAAAGTGCGCCGGTGACCATAATCACCGGAGTTTCAGGATAATCGCGCCGCACCATTTCCAGCGCGGACATGCCACTAAAACCGGGCAGATTAAAATCCGTCAGGATGATATCGGGGAGAAAATCCTCGAGCGCACGGGTAAACGCTTCCCGCGATTCCACCTGCTTCAAGGTGAAAGTCATGCCGCCCTTGCGCAGCTCGCGCTCGATCAGCTCGGCATCGGTCGGCGAGTCCTCCAGCATCAGGATACGCAGTGGTGTAGTTGCTTGTGTCATAGATAATCCATTTGCCCTTCATGACCTCCCCTTGAAAGGGGTGGTGTGGGGGGGTGCGATTCAAACTGATGTGGAAATTATTTCGCGCACCTGCACGGTGTTGTAGTTGTAGCCCGGATGGAGTGCAACGGAATCCGGGAAGAACGGAGCACCGCATTCCCGGATAGCTTTGCATAGCCATCTGACTAGGCCGTCAAAAAACAACGGCCAAGTCATTGGTTAACACTACGTTTCATCCGGGCTACGTATTCCACCACATCAGTTTGAATCGCGCCCGAGCGCGGGTGCGGTCATGATTACACCGGCGGCTGGTTTACCAGCAGCCAATAGAATCCCAGCTCCGCCACGATCTTGGCGAATGCTTCAAACTCCACCGGCTTGCTGATGAAGCTGTTGACGCCGAGTTTGTAGCTCTCCACGACATCCCGGTCTTCCCTGGACGAGGTCAGCACCACCACGGGAATGGCCTTGGTGCGCTCATCGCCCTTGGCCCGGCGCAGCACTTCCATGCCGTCCACCTTGGGCAGGCGCAAATCCAGCAGGATCACCTTGGGGCCGTTCTCCACATCGCGGTGCGAATAGCTGCCCGTGGCAAAGATAAAATCCAGCGCTTCCGCGCCATCCTTCACCCACAGCAGCTTGTTGGCCAGCTTGTTTTTCTTCAGCGCCCGGATCGCCAGTTCCGCATCGTTCGGGTTGTCTTCCACCAGCAGGATTTCTACTTCTTGCACCGTATCATCCATGTTTCTCCTCCTTGGTTGGCAAAGCAAAATAAATTGTCGCGCCTTCGTTGGGTTTGCCTTCCGCCCACACCCGCCCGCCGTGCTTGGTGATGATGCGCTTGACGATGGCCAATCCGATGCCGGTGCCTTCGAATTCATCAGCCCGGTGCAAGCGCTGGAATGCACCGAACAGCTTGTCCACATACTGCATATTAAAGCCGACTCCGTTGTCCTTCACGTAGTATACAAGCTCTCCCTCCTCGGCTGCGCCTCCCACTTCGATGCGCGCTGCCGGTTTTGGCCGGGTGAACTTGATGGCGTTGACGAGCAGGTTGATCCACACCTGCTGCAGCATCGAAAAATCGCCGCGAGCAGAGGGGAGCGGTTTTATGTCCACTGTGAGGTCGCGCCCGACGGTGGTCTGTTGCAGCACATCCAAAGCGGCACCCGCCAGGCTTTTCATGTCCACCTCCGCTACCGACATTTCCTGGCGTCCCGCGCGGGAAAACGCGAGGATGTCGCTGATCAATTGCCCCATTTTATGGGCATTGTCCCTCACTACGTGGAGCAGCCGTTTGCCTTCCTCATCCAGCTTGCCGGCGTATTCATCCAGCAGGTTTTGCGAAAACCCGTCTATCGCGCGCAACGGCACGCGCAGGTCGTGCGACACCGTATAAGCGAAAGCTTCCAGCTCATTGTTGGCCTCTTCAATCTCGGCGGTATGGCGGCCAAGTTCAGTATTGAGCTTTTTGACTTCCGCCTCGCTCTTCGCCAGCTCATCCAGAGTCCAGTTGTTGCTGAGGGCGAGGGCGGCGATATCGCCAAAGGCGGTGGCTATATGCGCATCCCTTTCGGTAAAGCCGCCGGGTTTGTTGGCTATCCCCATCACCCCGACCGCCTTGCCCCCGACCAGCAGCGGGGCAAACAAAACGTTGTCGAGACGCACGTGGCCTCCGGGCATGAGTTTTATCCATGGGCTGGACATGAAGCTGTTTTCATATACCGTTTTGGGCGCGCCATAGGCCTCTCCCCTGAGTCCCCTGACGGGCATGGGGAGGCTGGGATCAACGGTACAGGTACGCCCCCCGGCATCCAGAAACAGCACCAGGTTTTCATCTCCGTCTGCATTTAACAGCGCGACATATCCGGCTGTGGCCCCGGTCAGATTTTTGCATGAATCGAAAATCCTCCTCGCCGCCTGCGGGAAATCGCGGTATTCGAGGATGGTGCGCGATGCTTCCAGCAGTGCCGAGAATTCAAGCTCCCGCCTCTGGGATTCTGCAAGGGCTTCCTTCAGTTTGGCTTCGTTATCCGTCGCTGCATCGTTCATCTCGTTCTCCATGTTGGGTGAACAAAGCCAAATCTACTCGCCCACGTCATTTCCGCCTGCGCGGAAATGACGGTATCACGATAAACTGAAGTCATGGTTTTCACCTCTTCGGCAGCGCAAAATAAAACGTCGCACCCCCGTTGATCTTGCCTTCCGCCCACACCCGTCCGCCGTGCTTGGTGATGATACGCTTGACGATGGCCAGTCCGATGCCGGTGCCTTCGAATTCATCCGCGCCATGCAGGCGCAGGAACACGCCGAATAATTTGTCCGCATACTGCATGTCGAAGCCGACGCCATTGTCTTCGACATGGTAAACAGTTTCATGTTCATCCGTTTGCCCGCCTACTTCGATCCGCGCATCCGTGTGGCGTTGCGTGAATTTCACCGCATTCGCCAGCAGGTTGAAAACGACCTGATGAATCATCGCGGCATCGCCCTCGGCTGGCGGCATGTCGCGCAGTTCCAGATGCACGTTGCGCCCGGTCATCTCCGGTTTGAGTTCCTCCCATACGCCCGCCACCATTTTCTTCATGTCGATCACGGAGCGCCTGATTTCATTGCGTCCGGCGCGGGAAAACGCCAGGATGTCGTCTATCAGTTCTCCCATTTTCTGTGCATTGTCGCCCACCACATTCAACAGCCGCTTGCCTTCATCATCCAACCTTGCGGCGTAATCTTCCTGCAGTATCTTCGAGAAACCGTTGATCGCGCGCAACGGCGCGCGCAAGTCATGGGAAATGGAGTAGCTGAAACTTTCCATGTCCTTATTGGAAGCTTCCAGCTCGGCCGTCCGTTCAATCACCCGCGATTCAAGGCTCCGGTTAAGCTTGGTGATTTCCTCTTCCATCTGTTTGTGCTCGGTGATGTCCATGTTGATGCCGAGCATCCGCAATGGGGTTCCCCGTTCGTCGCGGAACACCTTCGCCACGGCCTTGATGTGGTGAATCTCGCCGTTTGGCCAGACGACGCGGAACTCCGTGTCGAAAGGCTTCTTGCCCGCGATCGCATCATTCACTTCCTGGTCACCACGATGGAGGTCATCGGGGTGCAAGGCCGCCCGCCATGCCTCTTCGGTGCCGATGAAGTCTTCGCGGCGGATATGGTAGAGTGAGAACATCGAATCGTCCCAGACCATCTCCTGGGTTATCAGGTTCCAGTCCCAGACACCTACGCCGTTGTGGAGCGTGGCCAGCGCCAGGCGCTCTTCCTTTTCCCAGAGTTCTTTTTCGGACAGCTTGCGCTCGGTAATGTCCTGGACTGCGCTGATGAAATACAGCGGGTTCCGCTCGTTGTCCCGCAACAGGTGAACCGAAAGGTTTACCCAGGCGATGCTTCCATCCTTGCGGATGTAACGTTTTTCCATCGCGTAGTCATCGCCGACGCCATCAAGCAGCTTGTTGACCGATGCCAGGTCAGGCTCAATATCTTCGGGAAAGGTAATCTGCTGGAAGGTGAACTCCTGCGACAATACCTCTTCACGGGTATAACCGATAATCCTGCAAAATTCCCCGTTTATTTCCAGGAACCGGCCTGCCGTGGAGATTCGGGCAATGCCTATGGCAGCGTTATCGAAAATGGCGCGGAATTGCTCCTCGCTTTTGCGCAGCGCCTCTTCGCCCCGTTTGGAATCGGTGATGTCGTGGAAGAATTCGATCTTGGATACATGCCCGTCGGCGTGGCGCAACGGCGCATCGAACAGGTCGAATGTCTGGCCGGTTTTTTTGGATGTCCACTCCCAGCGTACCGGTTTCCCGGCAAACACCTCCGGGTTCTTGCACCAGGGGCAGGCTTCTGTCCGGTCATGGAAATATTCGTAACACTTGCGCCCGCCTGCCGGACCAAATAATTTTTCGATGACGGGATTGATGTATTCGATGTCGTAATCGGCGTTGACGATGTACACGCCATCGCCCATGCTGCCGACAATGTTTTGCAGGTTATCGCGTTCCAGTTGCAGCCGCGCCTCGCTCTCCCGCAACGCCTCTTCCGCTTGCTTGCGCTCGGTGATGTCATGCACTATGCCGAACGAGCGCAACGGACTGCCGTCCTCGCCGTAATAAGTTTCGCATATTTCGTTCACATATTTCACGCGCCCGTCCTTCATCAGCAAACGGTGCGCGATGTTGTAAGGCAGCCTGTTTTTGAGCGACTCGGTGTAGGCGTTGTTCACCAGCTCGCGGTCATCGGGATGAATCGCATCCAGGAAAGCATCATAGGTTGCGCCGAATTTTTCCGGATCAATCTCGAAGATACGGTAGATTTCATCCGACCAGGTCAATACGTTATTGACGATATCGAGATCCCAGCTACCCAAGTGGGCTATGCGCTGCGCTTCGCTCAGGCTGTGCTCGCTGCGGCGTATCTGTTCCTCGGCCAGCTTGCGTTCGGTGATATCCATGAAAGTCACTACGGCGCCTACCACATTGCCGTCGATGATTTGCGGATGTGACCAGTATTCGGCAGGGAAACAGGTGCCGTCGGCACGCCATAGCACTTCATCATCCACATGCGAGTTTTGCCCCGTCAGGAAGGCGCGGAAAATGCGGCAGTCCTCCACCGGGAAGCAGGTTCCATCTGCATACCGGTTGTGGATTAAATCATGCATGTTCTTGCCGGTCAGTTCCCCGGTGTGCTGATAACCCAAAATGCGCAGGCAGGAGAGGTTGCAGAACGTGCAGTTTCCGTGCAGGTCAATGCCGTAGATCGCTTCGGCGGCGGAATCCAGCAGCAGGCGCATTTGGCTCTCGCTTGCGCGCAAAGCATTTGCCGCCGTTTCCCGCTCCTCTGCCTGGCGGCGGTCGCGCCGGAACGAAAATCCCAGCCCGGCCAGACCGAGCAGCCAGATCGTGCCGTGAGAAAGCGCCATGTTGGCGCTGAGTTCACGCTCGCGAGCCAGATAAGGCTTCAGGGAAATCGCGGAGCTGATCCCGCCGCGGATATCGCCCTCTTTGTAGCCCTGCTGTGCATGGCATTTGAGACATCCTCTGTCAACGAAGAAAGGCCGCATCAGCCTCAGATAAGACTCCCCATCGATCTGCTGTATTTCCAGCAATTCCTTCGTGCCCTGCTCGAAGCTGTGCAGGGCTGTTGTTTCCCATGCATCGGGGGCGTTTTTCGGGTTAAGCAGTTTGAGGCTGGTGATGTGGCTTCTGGTGCCGAAATCATTCGAAAAATCGTTCTGCATTTCGCGCAGCGCATAGGCAGGGTTCATCAGGGTGAGCGCCACGCCTGTGGTGGTGACGACATCCCGGTCGGGCACGTTCAGGTATGGGTTGGGCGGGGTATGCTCGGTGGGCGGGACATAAACGCCGCCGTGGGAGTTGACCCATTTGCGGAAACTTATATCCTTGTTGATGCTGGCAAGGGCGGCGGCCGTGGCCGTTCTCAGGGTGGACTGTTTTTCCTGGGCTATATCCAGCGCCAGAGAGCCGATTACCAGCACGCTCCAGATGAGCGCGAGGAGGCCATATCTTCGCCGCCAGCGCATGGTTGGGTAATCAGATAGGCCGGTTTGCATGCTGCCCCCTTTTCTTCCAAGTTGCGCTGCATCAATCATGATCTTCCCTCTTTGCCGGCAACGCAAAATAAATCGTCGCCCCTTCGTTGACTTTGCCTTCCGCCCACACCCGCCCGCCGTGCTTGGTGATGATGCGCTTGACGACAGCCAGCCCGATGCCCGTGCCCTCGAATTCTTCCATGCCATGCAGGCGCTGGAAGACACCGAACAATTTATTCGCATACTCCATGTCGAACCCGACGCCGTTGTCTTTGACATGGTAAACAATTTCACGCCCATCGGCATAGCCGCTTACTTCGACCCGTGCATCCGCGCGGTGCTGCGTGAATTTCACCGCATTGGACAGCAGGTTGAAAACAACCTGGCGCATCATCGCGGGATCGCCATCGGCGGGCGGGAGGTCGCGGAGTTCCAGCCGCACATCCCGCCCGGCCATTTCCGGCTTGAGCTCTTCCCACGCGCACGCCACCATGGTTCTCATGTTGATGGCGGAGCGCTCAATCTTGCTGCGTCCGACACGGGAAAATGCCAGGAGGCCGTCTATCAGTTGCCCCATTTTCCGGGCGTTTCCGCCCACCACATTCAACATCCGCTTGCCTTCGTCATCCAGCTTGTCAACATACTCTTCCAGCAGTATCCGCGAAAAGCCATCGACCGCGCGCAACGGCGCGCGCAAGTCATGGGAAATGTTGTAGTTGAAATCTTCCATATCCTTGTTGGCGGCTTCCAATTGCGCCGTCCGCTCGATCACCCGCGACTCCAGGCCCAGGTTAAGTTCCCTGATCTTCTCTTCCGCCCGTTTGCGTTCGCTGATTTCACGTTGCGATGTCCTGAATACCCACAGCAGCAACAATAAGCTGGCTGCCGCCAGGGTTCCCAAGGTGAACAAACTGCTGGATCTCGTGACCTCGGCAATTCTTTGCCGCTCTTTCAGCAGGTCTTTTTCCGTATTTTCCAGCTCATCCAGTTTTGCCTCAATTTCATCGGTCAAGGTGTCGCCCTTGCCGCTGACAACCATTGCTGCGGCAGCCTCTGGGCCTTTTTCGCGCCGCACCCGCACCGCCATATCGGCGCGTTCTATGCGTTGCTGGACGAGTTTGTCCAGCGCTTCCAGACGTTCATGCTGCACCGGGTTGCTGGATGTCATCTCGTGCACCCTGGCAAGTTCGGCCAGCATGGCGCTGTGGCGCTTCTCCTTTTCCACCAACTGGAGGTTATCACCGGTAAGCAGGAACCCCCGGTTGTGATACAAGAAATCGTGCAGCGAATTGGAGAATGAATCCATGCTTTGAATCACTTCGTAGGTGTGTTCCACCCACTGGCTTGCCTTGTCTTTTTGCACGAAGTTATAGTAAGCCGCACCAAATATAATAATCAGGGTAATCAGCGAAGTTGCCAGGCCGATCACCAGTGATTTTTTCCGCAGCCGCATCATGAGGCCGTGGTTCTGCATGGCTGCCAGAACACCCACGGCCAGCACCAGAAAACCCGCTGCCGTGTGCGCTGCAATGGCTGTAGTGCTGCCAATATGGGTGGGCGACAGGTTGCCGAATATGTAGCCGCCCAGCGGCAGCAACGCGGATATCGCCACGGCAAACGCCGCTGCCTGGGCAGCCATCCACAACCGTGCTTCCACGAGCAACAGCGCGCCGCCTATCAATGCGAAGTTGGTGGCCGTGATGGTGGACATCCGCCCGGGATGTGATGTCAATATTTCCCCGGCGGGTTCGCTGAACAGCAGTTGGTCGATGCCTGCGTCCCAGCCAAGGTAGTATTCCGAGAGTGTCGCCAGGCCGAGCAGCAATACCAGGGCCGCGCCCAACCGCCTGGTCATCAGGGTGGCTGGTGAAATTTGCCGTAGCGTGTGCAGGTACAGGCTTATTCCGGCCAGGGCGAAAGCGGCGGCGGTATTCGCCTTCATGGTGACCAGCCCCGGCAGCAGACGCTTGAACGCGTCTATGTTCCATGCCCAGCCGGACAGGACAACCAGCCCCAGGGCCAGGGTAAAAATGGCGATAGTTTTCGCCCAGCCAATTTTCTCCGCCGACGATGTACCTTGGGAGTTGGCGTCATGTGTTGTGGAAGTACCATGCATCGGGCTTTCCTTTTCGATTAACCCAGGTGGACAGATAATGCATACAGCCTGCAATAGCGCGTTGGGCACGCTTCGCCCTTCGGCTAGGCTGGTAGCGCATCACAGAATTATCGGAACATGTTCAAAACCGTAGGGCGGAAAAGCGTAGCGCCTTCCGCCGTATGATTTTCATTCGGCGGATGCAAAAACGTGTGCCCCGGCACCGGTAACGCCTGCGGCTCATCCGCCTTACGAAAACGCGGGTAGGTTCCAAACAATATTTCGTAATTTATGATTTGCAATACTAGCGAGGCACCAACATTTTCTGAGCGCCTGGGTAATTTATTGGGCAGAAAATGAGAGCTGCCCCACCCACCCTCTCCCAAAACCGCTCTACGGCATTTGCGCCTCCCCCGCGTACCGATGGAAATTCTGAGTTTTTCTACAGCATTTACGCAAAATAGCCAACGCATTCTTCGTAGGCAGGGCGGATGACCTGAAAGGAAAAATACGCGATCCGGCTAGACACGCTCCGCCAGCGGGTAAAGATCTCTGTCCTCGCGTTGGATGCGTTCATGCAGGGCTTTAAGAATTTGATCCGCCGCCTTGCGGAACTCATCCGGTTCGGCTGCAACCTTAGATCCTATATTCCACTTGCGCGAAAAATCACCGTAGGCGGCGGCAATAGCACCCATCTCGGCCTGAAACTTCTTGGCCATTTGGGCCGCCGTGGTGTTGCTCGAACCGGTAAGTCCAGGATAGAGCACCCGGTCTTCAGAGGCCAGATGCATCTTGATGTTGGCGCTCATGGAAACGATCATTTTCGCGATGGCTTCGGCGTTGCCAGCAATGCCTGCTTGTATTAGGCGCCTGAGTTCGGTCGCGTTACCCAAAATGGTCAGATGATCCTGCTTGAATTTATCAATATTCATACTTTGCACTTCCTTTTTCGTCAATTTTTTCGGTAGCACTTCATGTGTCTCTCATTGGTGACGCTATAAGAGGATGGGCGCTAATAATAAGTTATGCGACGCTTTTGCCGCATAACGCTTTGCATTGTGCCATATATTCCACCGTTCTCTTGCGTGGCACGCTGTTCTTTAATCGGCAGGCCAAGTGTTACGCAGCAACGAAATAAATTGGGCGGGCCATGTTCATGTAATACGAAGGCTATGGATGCATGGGCGCACACACTATCAATACAATTCTACATTGGCAATATGCCGAAAGACGCAGCGAATTGACACAAGATAATAGTTATCGAGAGTAGCAGGGTTAAGCGTTTCCTGAAAATTTTCAGCAGATCGACAGATGACCCATGCGGGCTAGTATTGCAAATCATAAATTACGAAATATTGTTTGGAATCTACCTGCAGGTTTTGAACATGTTCCGATAATTCTGTGACGCGATACTAGTCGTTCTATCAGCAGTTGCATCAGGACAGGCTTCGCACAACCTTGCTATTTCTTCCCGTACGGCAACGCAAAATAAATCGTTGCGCCCTCGTTGACCTTGCCTTCCGCCCACACTCGCCCGTCGTGTTTGGCGATGATGCGCTTGACGATGGCCAACCCGATGCCGGTACCTTCGAATTCATCCATGCCATGCAGGCGCTGGAATACGCCGAACAATTTCGGGGCGTATTGCATGTCGAAGCCGACACCATTATCTTTTACATGATAGACGGCCTCATGTTCATCCGCATGGCCGCCCACCTCGATCCGGGCATCCGCACGCTGCTGCGTGAATTTGACCGCATTGGACAGCAGGTTGAAAACGACTTGGCGGATCGTGGCCGGGTCTCCTTCGGCGGGCGGCATGTCGCGGATGTCCAGCCGCACGTCCCGCCCGACCATGCCCGGCTGAAGCTCTTCCCATACACCAGCCACCAGGTTTTTCATGTTGATTGCGGAACGTTCAACCTTAATGCGCCCGGTGCGGGAGAATGCCAGGAGATCGTCTATCAGCTGTCCCATTTTCCGGGCATTGTCGCCTACCACCTTCAGCATCCGTCTGCCTTCATCATCCAGCCTGACGGCATACTCTTCCAGCAGTATCCGCGAAAAGCTGTCAATCGCGCGCAATGGCGCGCGCAAGTCATGGGAAATGTTGTAGTTGAAATCTTCCATGTCCTTGCCGGAAGCTTCCAATTGCGCCGTCCGTTCGATCACCCGCATCTCGAGGTTCTGGTTAAGCTCCTTGATCTTTTCTTCCGCCTGCTTGTGCGCGCTGATTTCTGCTTCGAGCTTGTCCGTCATGGCGTTGATGGACAGGGCGAGTTCGGCAAACTCATCAGCGCCATCACACTTGATCCGGTGATCCAGGTCGCCGCCGGCAACGATTTTTGCGCCATCGTGCAGCGGCGTCAGGCGTTTGCGGATTAACCTGCCGATCTGCATCGAGGTCAGGATGGTGGCAAGCGCCAGCGTGAATGCGAACAAACCGATGACGATGGTCAGGTATCGGTAGGTCTTCTCAATATGCCGTGTGCTTGCATCCTTCAAGGCGGTTGTCATATCGCGGGTTGCGACGTTCTTCAGCAGCAATTGGCTGAACAGCCTTTTGTCGAGCTCTTCGTAAACCTGGCGGTTGCCGACGGCTGTTTTTAATACTTCGTTATTTTTGATGATGCGGTTGAGAATATCCGCACCGCCTTCCATATTCCTGCGCAGCCGTTCCAGAACTTGCCGTTCTTTTTCGCTATGGAATTGAACCTCGGCCTGGCGCAACAGGCGGTCGATTGCCTTATTGCTCTTATCCCATTGCGCCTGTATGCGGCCTTCACGGTACAGGAAATACTGGCCGCTGAACGAGGTGCGTTCGGAAAAACCGGCACTGATTGCGTCGGCAAGAGAATCGTCGTTGTTCGCGCTCTTGAATTCGAGGAATGACCAGATAAGCACCGGCGCCAGCACGACGAGAGCGGCTGCCGTAACGGTTGAAATGATCCTTAGCCGGGTAGTGATGCGCATGATGGCCTAGCGGTTCATCTTGATCGCTTCCGGCTTGACCGCTCTGAGGCTGTCGAGATGGATGTAGCCCAGGTAGTCGGGCATGTCAGTCCGCTCGGTCAACTGGTTTTTCATCGCCCACCTTGTTTCATCCTCCAGCGTGATCAGGAGCGTCTGGTCTTGCACGACATGGTAGTTGAAGGCATTCCAGACTTCGTGGATAAGGCCTTTGTCTATCTTCGTTGCTGCGGACATGATGGCCTGCGCTTCGTCCGGGTTTTTTGCCACGAAATCTTCCGCCTTGATCAGGGCGCGGAGAAAGCGTTTGACCGTCTCCGGATTTTTGCGGACATAATCTTGCTGTGCGGCGATGTTGAACGTTTCGGTATAGATTTCCCGGTCGTAAAAAATCGCCCCGTCAGGCCCGAGCTGCCGTTTGATCAGTGTCAGCGGATAGTTCCAGACGGAAGCCGCATCGATCTTCTTCGCCATCATGGCATCCTGCATCTCTTCGGGTTTCAGTGCGACGGGCTGGATTTCATGCCGCGTCAGGCCGTTTGCCGTCAGCAGCGAATCGAGGAAGAAGTCGGACGTGGTGCCGGGCGTGAAGCCGATGCGCTTCCCTTTCAAGTCGCCGGGTACTGCGATGCCCGCGCTTTTTCTTGCGACGATCGCGTTGTTCATGGAGCTCGCTTCGATGTTGGCGATCACGAAAATCTTTTCGCCCTTGAGCACGTTGAACATGACGGGAGTTTCCGCGACGGTGGCAAAATCGGCCTTGTTCTCGGTGACCGATTGCAGCGCCGCCTTGCCGTAGGTGTGCATCAGCGGCTGCGCATCGAGCCCTTCCCCGGTGAAATATCCTTTTGCTGCCGCGATGTGGACGAGGGTGCTCTGCGGTTGCCAGGTGTAAGCGACGGTGATTTTCTGGGGTGGCTCCGCATTTTTGGGCGGCGTCTTTTGGCAGCCCATGAGAGCAGTGATGAATATTAGCAGGGCGAATAATTTCCACATGAGAAACTCCTTAACCAAATTATGGAAAAAATCGCTTGACCGGAAAGACGGCATCCACAAACCGCAAACCGGTGTTACAGATAACCCTGTTTCAACAACTCCTCGAACTCTTCGGGCGGCACCGGCCTGGAATACAAGTACCCTTGCGCGTAGTCGCACCCCGCAAGGGCCAGCAGGTTAAGCTGTTTTTTTGTTTCCACCCCTTCGGCGATCACTTTTATGCCGAGTTTGTGCGCCATCACGATGATAGCTTCGGATAAGGCCATATCGTTTGGGTCGGTTACCATGTCACGGACGAAAGATTTGTCGATTTTCAAATAATCAATATGGAACTTCTTGAGATAGGACAGCGACGAATAGCCGGTGCCGAAATCATCCATCGAGACCTGGATACCGGCGTCACGCAACGCGAAAAGCGCGCCGGTAACGGAGGCATTTGCATCCATCAACAAACCCTCGGTAATCTCGATGGCGAGGCTTTGACCGGGCAGGTCAAGTTCGCGCAAGTGGGATAGCCATGCCGTGTTGTCACCGCCGTCCTTGTAAAACTGCAACGGCGATTTGTTCACGCTGATCTGCAGCAATGGGTTGTGCAACGCCCTCCAGCGCTCGGCCCAGCGCATGGATTCATGAAACACCCAGTCGCCGATTTCGAAAATGAGTCCGGTTTCCTCGGCCAGTGGAATGAATTCAACCGGGCTGACCAAGCCCCGCTCCGGGTGCTGCCAGCGAACCAGCGCTTCCGCCTTGTTGATGTTTCCCGTCGCCACGTCCACGATAGGCTGGAAATAGACCCTGAGCTGCCGGGCAGCCAATGCACCGCGCAAGTCGTTGACCAGCCGCAGCCGGGCCTGCGCCGCTTCCTGCATGGCTTGCATGAAGTAGCTGAAACGATTGCGGCCCTTATCTTTGGCGGCATGCATCGCCTGATTGGCGTTCTTGAGCAGGTCTTCCATCCTGGTGGCATCGTCGGGATACAGCGTGATGCCGATGCTGGCCGACACATAAACCATTTCGCTTCCCAACTGGAAAGGCTCAGCCAGCTTCTGCAGAAGATTTCCGGCCACCCGCTCAATGCTGCCGACGTTGTCGAGTGCCGACAGGATGACGGCGAACTCGTCACCGTCCATACGCGCCACCGTGTCCAGCTCGTGCATGCAGTTGCGGATGCGGCGCGCCGCTTCCACCAGCAGGATGTCACCCATGCTGTGCCCGAGCGTGTCGTTGACCTCCTTGAATTTGTCGAGATCAATCGACAGCAGCGGCACTTTCAGGCCATCGCGATGCGCTTTTTTGATTTCCTGCGCCAGGCGGTCGTAGAACATGTGGCGGTTGGGCAGCCCGGTCAGCGCATCGAAATTGGCCTGCTTAAAGATGGTTTCCTCGGATTTTTTGCGCGCGGTGATGTCCAGGAAAGTCACGACGGCACCGATCACCGCGCCGTCGCGGATTTGCGGGTGCGACCAGTATTCGGCGGGGAAGCAGGTGCCGTCGGCGCGCCACAGCACTTCATCGTCCACATGCACTTTTTCACCCGTCAGGAAAGCGCGGTAAATGCGGCAGTCATTCACCGGGAATGCGGTTCCGTTTGCATGCCGATGGTGGATCAGGTCATGCATGTTCTTGCCGACCAGTTCGTCGGTGTGCTGGTAGCCCAGCATTTCGAGACAGGATGGGTTGCAGAACGTGCAGTTCCCCTGCATATCGAGGCCATATATCGCTTCGGCGGCGGAATCCAGCAGCAGGCGCAATTGGTTCTCGCTTTCGAACAAGGCTTTCTCTGCCGCCTTGCGGGCGCAGGTATCTTGATTTTCGGAAAGGACTCGCCGCACTGCGGTTCCGAGCCGCGCCAGCCGATCCTTGAGGATATAGTCTCGCGCACCCAGCTTGAGCAACTCGACGGCTATCTCATCTCCCACGGCGCCGGTTACCATCAGCACCGGCACAGTCGGATATTGTTGCCGGACAATCTTCAGCGCGGAGCCGCCGTCGAAGGAGGGCAGCTTGTAGTCGGCGAGCACGATGTCTGGGTAGAGCTCATCCAGCGCCCGGATAAATGCCTCTCGGGTGTCAACACGTTTGGCGGTGAAGAACAAATCCGACTTGCGCAGCTCGCGCTCGATCAGCTCGGCATCGGTCGGCGAGTCCTCCAGCATCAGGATACGCAGTGGTGTAGTTGCTTGTGTCATAGATAATCCATTTGCCCTTCATGACCTCCCCTTTCAAGGGGTGGTGTGTGGGGTGCGATTCAAACTGATGTGGTGGAATACGTAGAATACGTAGGAATGCGGTGCTCCGTTCTTCCCGGATTCCGTTGCACTCCATCCGGGCTACAACTAGGCCGTCAAAAAACAACGGCCAAGTCATTGGTTAACACTACGTTTCATCCGGGCTACGTATTCCACCACATCAGTTTGAATCGCGCCCGAGCGCGGGTGCGGTCATGATTACACCGGCGGCTGGTTTACCAGCAGCCAATAGAATCCCAGCTCCGCCACGATCTTGGCGAATGCTTCAAACTCCACCGGCTTGCTGATGAAGCTGTTGACGCCGAGTTTGTAGCTCTCCACGACATCCCGGTCTTCCCTGGACGAGGTCAGCACCACCACGGGAATGGCCTTGGTGCGCTCATCGCCCTTGGCCCGGCGCAGCACTTCCATGCCGTCCACCTTGGGCAGGCGCAAATCCAGCAGGATCACCTTGGGGCCGTTCTCCACATCGCGGTGCGAATAGCTGCCCGTGGCAAAGATAAAATCCAGCGCTTCCGCGCCATCCTTCACCCACAGCAGCTTGTTGGCCAGCTTGTTTTTCTTCAGCGCCCGGATCGCCAGTTCCGCATCGTTCGGGTTGTCTTCCACCAGCAGGATTTCTACCTCTTGCACCGTATCATCCATGTTTCTCCTCCTTGGTTGGCAAAGCAAAATAAATTGTCGCGCCTTCGTCGGGTTTGCCTTCCGCCCACACCCTGCCGCCATGGCGGGTGACGATACGTTTGACGAGAGCCAGGCCAATGCCCGAACCCTCATACTGGCCGGTCGGGTGTACGCGCTCAAACACCCGGAACAGCTTATTCGCATAGCGCATGTCGAATCCGATGCCGTGATCTGTTACCGAGTAAACATTTTCCTCTTCATCAGCCGCGCCGCCTATCTCGATTAACGCCTCGCCATCCGCCGGAGAAAACTTGATGGCATTCGACAGCAGTTTATGCAATGCCTCGCGGATCATGTCGCGGTCGCCCCAGACTGGCGGAAGTGCACCGATTATGAGACGCAAGCGGCGCGCGGGAACAGCGGCCTGCAACGCCGTGAAAATTTCCGATGCCAGCTTGGCAATGTCGACGGAACTATATTCCATTTTACGCCTGCCCATGCTCAGAAAGTGCAGGATGTCGTCGACAAGTCGCCCCATGCGCTGGGCGTTGTCGCGCAGTATCTTCAGCAGGCGTTTGCCCTCGTCGTCGAGGTTGGCGCTGTGCTCCTCCAGAAGCAATTTCGAGAAGCCGTCGAGCGCCCGCAAGGGCGTGCGCATGTCGTGAGACATCGAATAGGAAAATTCCTCGAGCTCCTTGTTGGCGGCTTCCAGCTGGGCGGTGCGTTGCGCCACCCGCTGTTCGAGTTCTGTGTTGAGCTGGCGCACCGCCGCTTCGGTTTGCTGTTGTTCGGCGATGAGAATCCTGGCGCGCTGATTCCGCCACCACAAGCCAACTGCCATGCCGGTCAGGGTAACCAGAACGGCGATTGCACCTGCCATCAGCCATGCCTGCCGCCGCAGCGGCGCATAAATTTCTTCCTGTTCCACCTTGACCACAAAGAACCAGTTGGAATCGGGAATTTTGCGCATGGCCGCGAACACCGGCACGCCGCGGTAGTCTACGCCATCTGCTAACGCCTGGCTTCCCAATATCGCCATGGCAGCCGGCAGTTTCGGCTGGCTCAACGGCTGCCGCATCAGGCCGGCACCTTCATTGGCTGCGGGGACGTTCAGGAGCAACACATCATCCCCTTCGCGGCGCGCCAGAACCAGTTCTAAACTCTTGTGATCCAGCGGCGATGCTTTCATCAGCGGAAAAAGGGAACCGTAAGGTTCGATCCGCAGATAGATGGCGCCGACGGCTTCGGGTTTTCCGTCATGAATAGCGAGCAGCGCGGCTGCCGCGCCCATATCCCCGAATTCGCCGCGCGAGCCAATATTCAGAAAAATGATGCTTCGCGTCCGAATGGCTTCTTTTATCTGCGCCACGCTATCGCTGTCGGGTGGATGAACATCAGGTGAAGTGGATAAGACCAGCTTGCCGCGCGCATCGAGCAGCAATAATTCCCGGTAGCCGTATGCATGGCGCACCGACTCCATCCGTGCAAGGATCATTGACCGGATTTCACCGGATGGCATTCCCCTTTGCAACCATTTCTCCACTTCCCGTGAAAAGAAAGAGCCTTGCGTCAGGGCTTCGGCATCGCCTTTGCGCTCCTCTATCCATTTTGTGATTTCTTTCACTTTCAGGTCGGCAAGAGTGGCAAGCAGCGCCATTTCTTTTTGGCGGGTGTCTGCCTTGTATTGCTGGAACGTGGCATAGCCGATGCCGCTGACCGCCAGCACAAGAAGAACGAAAAACCAGAATGGTGGCCAATAAAAAAGGCTGCGGGGTGCCTCTGTGTCCTGAGAATGCGTTGTGCCGTCGCTGAACATTCTTTGTTTATCTTTTGTCGCAACTCATTGTTCCTGAGCTGTCGCCTTTGTTTGGTAACGCAAAATAAATCGTCGCGCCCTCGTTGAGCCTGCCCAACGGCACTATTTCATGATGATGCCCCGCCTTCGCGAGCGGCACCGAAACAGTCCTCCCGCCAAAGGCACGTCAACTGAGCACATTCACCATTGCGGGCAGTAGCGTAACAAGCGGAATTACCTTCCCCGATTTGTATCTCCTTAATCAGGCCGGCTTTCGAAAGCTTGCCCGGATTGATGCCCATCAATTTGGCGAAAGTACGAATATTTGTCATGTTCATAAGAATCCCCGGAATTTATAGTTTCGTTGGATACGGCCCCCGGTCTTTTGCCCAACAACACCTGCAACTAAATATAAACCCGCCGACTACATTAAAGGGTGGATAAAATCTGTCGGCGGGATAACCAGCGACTTGGCTGCGGTCGTTTGCAGCCTAGTCGAATGGCTAGTTGTTTCACCCAGAGGAAATCTAGCTCCTCAAAACTCTGCCCATTCACCATCTTTGTCCTGCATTTGCGGCTTGGCTGCCGGTTTCGCTGGCGCAGCTTTACCCGGAGCGGCCTTGGCGACCGCGGTTCCCTTGCGTGCCGGGGCGGCATGTTGCGCGGGAGCGCGAACAACGGGAGCCGTTTCGCGGCGCGCCACTGCGGTGCCGCTCGAGTGGCTGTCCATCTTGAACGTGCCCACCGATACCGACAGATTTTGCGCCTGCTCTTCCAGCGATTCCGCCGCCGCTGCCGCTTCTTCGACCAGCGCGGCATTCTGCTGCGTCACTTCGTCCATCTGGGTGATGGCGGTGTTGACCTGCTCGATGCCCTGGCTTTGCTCCTGCGACGCGGCGGTGATCTCGGACATGATGTCGGTCACGCGCTTGATGCTGGTGACGATTTCTTCCATGGTCTGTCCGGCCTGCGCAACCAGCTTGCTGCCGCCCTCGACTTTTTCTACCGAGTCGCCGATCAGCGTCTTGATCTCCTTGGCGGCGGCGGCGGAACGCTGTGCGAGACTGCGCACTTCTCCGGCCACCACGGCAAAACCACGGCCTTGTTCGCCGGCCCGTGCCGCTTCGACCGCCGCATTCAGCGCGAGGATGTTGGTCTGGAACGCGATGCCGTCGATGACGGAAATAATATCGACGATCTTGCGCGACGATTCGTTGATCGAGTCCATCGTAACCACCACTTGCCCGACCACCGCGCCGCCCTTGCCCGCCACTTCTGATGCGCCGATCGCGAGCTGGTTGGCTTGCTTGGCGTTCTCGGCGTTCTGCTTCACGGTCGAGGTCAGCTCTTCCATGCTGGAGGCGGTTTCTTCCAGGCTGCTGGCCTGCTCTTCGGTGCGTTGCGACAGGTCGGTGTTGCCCTGTGCGATTTCTCTGGAAGCGGTGTTGATGGTGTCGGTGGCGTCCTTGATTTCGCCGACCAGCACCTTGAGGTTTTCTACCGTGCCGTTTACACCCGCTTTCATTTCGCCGAACGAGCCGGGATAGTCTTTGGTGATGGTCATGGTCAGGTCGCCCTTGGCCAGCGCGTTGGCCACGCGCACCACGTCGGCGATGCCGGTTTCGGTGACGTTCGACAACTGGTTGAGCAGCTCGGACAGGGTCTTGGTGTAGCCCTGTTTGCCGGCCATGTCCATTTTGACGGTGAAGCTACCCTGGTTGGCGGCGGCCTCGACGATGTTCTGGATTTCGCCGACGATCTTGGTCAGGGAATCGGCGGTGGTGTTGACGCTGACTTTGACTTGGTTGTAGGCGCCGGAATAATCCTTGGTGATCTTCTGGCTCAGGTCGCCTTTAGCCAGCGCGTCGGCAACACGAATGGTGTCCTTGAATGCATCGTCAACGGTATTGCTTAGCTGGTTGAGCAGCTCGGACAGCGTTTTGGTGTAACCGGCCTTGCCGTTCATGTCCATTTTCTTGCTGAAGTCGCCCTGTACTGCGGCCTGCACGATGGCTTGTATCTCGGCAACGATCGAGCGCAGGCTGTCCTGCATGGTCTTCAGCGAATACAGCAGGCTGCTGTTGTCGCCCGGTTTGAGCGCCAGTTCCGCCGACAAATCGCCAGCAGAGATTTTACCGACCGCGTCCGCCGCGTAATCCGGCTCGCCGCCCAGTTGTTTCATCAGGCCGCGCGTGATCATCAGGGCGATGACTATTGCCAAAGTCAACGCGGCCAGTGCGGCAATGATGATGATGGTCAATGCGGTCGACACCTGCTTGTCGGCGTCTTCGCCGATCTTTTTCATCAAATCCTCCTGGAAATTTGCCAGCTTGCCGATATCGTCAAGGTAGGCTTTTTGCAACGGGCGAATATCCGTCAGCAAAAAAGTGATCGCTTCCGCTTTCTTGCCTTCCTTCATCAATTTCAGAAACTGGTCTTGGGCACCGACATACTTGCTGCGCGACTCTATCACTACAGCCAGCACCTTTTTGCCATCTTCGGACTTGATTTTGTCTTGCAGCTTGTCCAGATTGTCCTTGATGACCTTGCGTTGCTCGTCGACGCCGTTCAGCTCGGTCTGGATTTTGCCCGCATCCGTTTCCAGCAGCGCATTGCGCATATGGCGGGCAATGGTGTTGACGGCGTCGACCATGTTGTTTGCCCACACGGTCTTGGGGAATTTGTCGGTGATGATGTCGCTCATTTCGGACTTCAAACTGCTCATATTGAATATGCCGATCAGCGCAATCACCACCATCAACATAACCACTGCGCCGAAGCCCAACCCCAATCGGGTTCCTACTTTCATGCTAGCCATGATATTTCTCCTCGATTATCAAATCAGAACGTTAAGCCGCAGCCATTTCGACCAGATCCATGTCGCGGCTGGTCATCAGTTTTTCAATATCTATCACGATGATCATGCGGTCGTCCACCGTGCCCAGCCCCGTGATGTACTGGGCGTCCAGCGCGGAGCTGAACTCCGGTGCGGGCTTGATCTGATCGGCGGTCAGCGCGATCACATCCGACACGCCATCCACCACGATGCCCATCACCCGCTTGGCGACGTTGAGGATGATGACCACGGTGAGTTCGTTATACGTCACACTGCTGAGGTTGAACTTGATGCGCATGTCGATGATCGGCACGATGATGCCGCGCAGGTTGACCACGCCCTTGATGAATGCGGGCGAGTTGGCGATAGTGGTCACCGCGTCGTAGCCGCGGATTTCCTGAACCTTGAGGATGTCGATGCCGTATTCCTCGCTGCCCAGTGTAAAAGTTAGCAGTTCGCGGCTATTGCCTTCTGCCGCCTTGCCTTCGTTTGCTTGCATGATGATCTCCTGTTGATTATTTATTTAACAGCGTTCTTCACGTTGGCTATGCACACTACGTCCTTCGATGACGCTCAGAACATTTCTTGTCCGACCTGCAACCGGAGTTGTTTGCGTGACCGGCATTGATTGTGTAATCGGGTATGGGCGAGTGACTGGCGCTGCTGGCTGTTGTTTCAGCGCGGTGAGCTCTCTCTGAACCAACTCGAGTTTGTCGCACAATGTGGAATTGCAGGATTCCAGCAAGGTTATGCGTCTCACCAGTTGTGCGGTTCGCTGTTCGACCTTTTGCTCAAAGCGGTGTCGATACTCGTTCAACTCAACCTCCATCGCCTTTATGTCAATCGAAGTCACGGATGGGTTGGTTTGCAAGGGTTGAGTCATGGCAAGGTCTCCAGATGTTGGTATTTATATATCAAAGAATGCATTTCATTTTTCTGCCCCGCACAAGGCGGCAATTTTATTGTCCGAGTGAGCGGCATGAATCCACGACCATAAAACCGAACGAACCCGTGTAAATTGGAAAGTTTTGTCGAAGACACAATCTGCTCCAGAACGCTTGCAACTGCTGGTGTAAAACTCGTCAACATAGTTGGTCAACACGATGACTTTAATCGTGTCATGGTGCATTTTGATATATTCCAGCACGACGATCCCCGATCCGGGGTGCAGGCTGAGATCGAGCGTCACAACGTCGGGCAATAATTTGCCGATACTTTCGATCGCTCCCAGTTCATCCACCGCATAACCGGCCAACTCGACACCGGGAATATCAGCCAACATGGATTGCAGATGCGCGCGCACGACCTCTGAATCTTCCACAATAAACACTTTCATCACTCCACTCCTTTCGTTGGCTCGCGTGCGTTTATACAAGCTCAGAATGTCGCCCAGAGTTGAAATTGTGCGGATAGGTTTGCAGCACCGGCTTCAACAGCATGTCCTCCACGACGATTTGATTGGCTAATTTATTGTGATTAGGAGCCGATAATCGCGTATCCCGATAATCGGATGCTCCGTCCATGCCAATTCCATCATGCCCTTCTTACTTGGTACTTCAGAAATAGAATTGCAAAAAGTTCGTTTCGTCAGAATTGTCCGATTCCAGGCCGTTCTCTGTTGCGTGAAGCGGCTCGCGCTTTTCCGGCAACGCAGCAATTTTTGGAGATGTCGGGCGTAAAGATGAGTCGAGCGGGTCGTCTGCAGTAGCACGATCAGCGGGATGCCCTTCAACATCTGGTATGGCAGGCAACATGATGTTTCCTTTACAGCGTTATCAAATTGGATTCGTTTTGCCACGACGCATATGTTCACTGTTCGCCCTGTTTTACACGGTTTCCATTTGCAGAATCCGCAGGAGAATAGTGTTCCTTTATGCCTTGAGTGTGTATCGGGGTTTGTCTGATTGTTGCGTAGGGGGCGATGAAGTTTTGTTGTCAGTGTTTGCCTGACAGGGGGTGAAGCGCGGTGGGAGGAGCGGCTGATAT
The DNA here is from genome assembly GCA_023259035.1 of Gallionella sp. GTDB lineage: Bacteria > Pseudomonadota > Gammaproteobacteria > Burkholderiales > Gallionellaceae > Gallionella. The sequence goes on along the minus strand of JAHFRA010000002.1, from coordinate 93,357 downwards.
CTTGTTGATACTAAACCGGATAGGATGGAATTGGATAAGTAAAAACACACACGCTCACCGTTTCCATGCCTGTCCTGAGCCAGTCGAAGTGGCGACGCATGGGAACGGGGTTTTTGACGTTTCACGTCACGAGCGAGTTGGGCAAAGCCTGTCCCGAGTATAGTCGAAGGACGCAGCGTGCCAATCTACGCACTATGCGCTGCCGTTTTCAGGGTTATTCCGCAAGATGGTTATTGATGGCGTAGAGCATCAGTTCGGCGTTATTGTGCAGGTGCATTTTTTCCAGGATGCGAGCGCGGTAGGTACTGACGGTTTTTCCGCTCAATGCCATGGACTCGGCAATTTCCGTAACAGTTTTAGCCGAGGCGAGCAGCAGCAGAATCTGGTATTCGCGGTCCGACAGGTTTTCATGCGGAAGTTTTTCATGCGTGTCGCCGATTTCGTTGGCGAGCATCTCGGCCACTGCCGGGTTGATATACTTTTTGCCGCTTGCCACTTGGCACACCGCTTCCACCACGATGGCCGAGGCGCACCCCTTGGTCAGGTAGCCTGATGCGCCTGCTTTGATAAGACGCACGGCGTATTGGTCTTCCGCATAGATGCTGATAATCAGCACCGGCAATTTGGGTTTTTCCTTTTGCAGGCGCTTGAGCAAGTCGATGCCGTTCATGCCGGGCATGGATATATCGATCAGCGCAATATCGCAGTCGTTGCCGAGCAGCCAATTCAGGGCATCGATACCGTTGTCGTACTCCGCCACAACTTTCATCTCGCCGGTTTTTTCCAGGATGCGTGCCAACCCGTTGCGCACAATGGCGTGATCATCGGCAATCAGGATGCTGATCATGCTTTGTCCTCCCTTGTTATGTTCTCAAGCAACGGCAATGTTACCGTCACGCAAAATCCGCCTCCAAGAGGGCTATCGAACCTGATTTTGCCCCCCAATTGTTCGATTCGCTCGCACATGCCGCGCACACCGTATGAGGTTGGTGCAACGGTGTGTTCATCCGGCAGGCCGCAGCCATTGTCGCAGACCGACAGCATAACCTCTTCATCCCCGCAGCGAAATTCGATCGCCACCCTGGATGCGCCGGAATGCTTCGCCACATTGGTGAGCGCTTCCTGGAAAATGCGAAACAGCGCAATCGAGCGCTGTTTGTCGAGATTAACTTTATCCTCGATGCTGTTAACTCTGCATTGGATGCCGGTGAGTTTGCGAAATTGCCCGGCTTGCCATTCGAGCGCCGCCAGCAGGCCGAGATCGTCGAGTATGGTCGGGCGCAGTCCGGTGATGACACGCCGTGTGACGTTCACGGCATTGTCGGTCAACTGCGACATCAGCTCGACGTGTTTGAGCAGCGGTTCATTGTCCCTGCTTGCAGATAATTCTTCCGCCAGCCAGTAGGCTTCCATTTTTAGTGCGGTCAGCGTGCCGCCCAGATCGTCGTGGATTTCGCGCGCGATGCTGGCCTTTTCCTCTTCGCGCACAGTCTGAAAATGCGCGGTGAGGTTGCGTAGCTGTTGTTCCGTATGCTTGCTCCAAGTGATGTCTCTCACGCTGGCCATGATGGTGGTTTTCCCGCCAACGCCATCGATAATGGAAATATCCACTACGGCGGGGAATGTGCTGCCGTCCTTGCGCAGGCGCACACATTCGAAGGTATGGTGCCCGTCTTTGCGCACACATTCAACGTGATGCTGAAGGTTGGCGCGACTTTCCGGCGCATACATGGCGTCCGCCACGAAGTTGCGCAGTTCTTCCACCGTGTAGCCGTGCATGAGCGCATACGCCGGATTCGCCAGCTTGATTGTCCGATCTTCCAGGCTGCCGACGGTCATGCCCCAGGTGGCGTGTTCGACAAACGTCTGCCATTCGCGCTGGGATTCTTCCGCATGGTGCAAGCGTGTGATGTCGGAGAGTGTGATGCGCACCACGGGCGCCGCCCCCTCTTTTGTCGAGCGTATGCAGTTCAGATAGGCGTAAAAGCGTTCCCCCGCGCCGTTTCTCATTGCCAGCTCGCAATTTGCCCCGCTTTGCTGCAATATGTCCATGAACAGGTGGTGCCAGCGGTCGCGGAATTCCGGGGTGACGAAAGAGTCGAAACGGCGGCGCAGCAGCTTGTTGCGCTCCATTTTGAGCAGCACGGAACCGGTAAGGTTTATCTCGCTGATCATGCCCGTGTCGTTGAGAGTGAGGTAGCAAACCGGCGCGAGTTCATAGAGATCCACGTAACGGTCGCGCGATTCTTCCAGAGCGTTCTGTGCCTGCCGCAGCTGCTCGTTCTGCATCTCCAGCTCGATCTGGTAAACCTGAAGTTCGTGCAGCAATTCTTCGGCGGGGCGAGGCTTAGGCTTAGGCTTAGGCTTAGGCTTAGGCTTAGGCGCGTGGGCGAGTTGCGCCTCGGCGACTGCGCGCAGCTGGTTTGGATGGCCTGGTTTTTTGTTCATGGTGCTTCCACGCGTTGATTATTGCACACGACTAATTCCATCGCCAGACACAGCGCACGCTACCGATAGAATTACCCTCACTTTCAAATGCACCTTCCACCTTCTTATTTCACCTCTTCCATCGCCAGCAAGATCAACTGCGTATCGCCACTGTCGCCAACGATACGCCGCGCGTTGAGCAGCATCTTGCGGCGACCGATGGCGGGGAAGTCGTGTTCCACCAGATAGCCTTCAAAATCTTGGTCGCGCGGCAGGATGGTCTCCAGCAGTTCGCGCAACGCGGGAATGTCCCACTGGTGGTCGCCCAGCTCATAGAGCGGGCGGCCCACGGTGTTTTCCGGCGTGGTCTGGAAGGCCCGGTAGAACGAGCGGCTGGCGGAGATCACCCGCAACTTTGCATCCAGCACGATGAGCGGCTCGCGCACCGTGTCGACGATATTCTCGGCCAGCACTTGCGCATTTTTTATTGCTGCCTCGTCCATGATGCGCCGGCTGATGTCGTTGAAGGTCAGCACCACGCCATCAATCACGTTATCCAGTGTGCGGTACGGCTGGATACGCGCCAGATACCATGCGCCGCCGATGGCACATACTTCGCGCTCCCACGGCACCAGCGTGTCAAGCACGGTCTGTGCCTCGACCAGCAGGTCCGCACCTTCAATATTTGACTTGATGTCGGCCAGAGGCCTTCCCATGTCGGTGGCGACCAGACGGTAGACCTTCGTCGCATCACGGGTGAAGCGCCGCACAGCCAGTTGTTCGTCGAGAAAAATGGTGCCGACATTGACGTTGTCGAGCAGGTTCTTCATGTCGTTCTGCATCCCGGCCAATTGCTCGATCTTGGCTTGCAATTCGGCATTCACCGTGACCAGTTCTTCATTGACGGATTGCAGTTCTTCCTTGGAAGTTTCCAGTTCTTCGTTGGTGGATTGCAGCTCTTCGTTGGTAGATTGCAACTCCTCGTTGGTGGACTTCAATTCCTCATTGGAAGCCTGCTGTTCTTCGATGGTGGCTTGCAAATTTTCCTTGGTGTAAGCCAGCTCGCGCTCTACTTCTTCCACGCGCTGATGCTCGATTTCTTCTGGTGCGCGTTTGCCATATCCCAGCTTGCCATGCTCCGATTTGCCGTGTCCGGGTGCCAGTTTTTCGGACACCAATTTTTCAGATATGGGATGCGCCACATCCTGAAAGCTCAACAGCAGCAATTTTTCGCCGCCGTCCTGAATGGGCAGCGCGCGCACGTTGAGATTCACCAACTGGAAATGACCGTTGGTCTTGACCGATACTTCGCGGCTTTGGAACGCCGCACTCTGGTTTGCCGAATCCTGGCTGGCGGCGAGAAGAAGTGTGGCGCGCAATTCCAGTTGCAGTCCCTCGCGCGCCATCTCGATCACGTTGAGCGTCGCCTGGCCGGGTGCCGCGCGCAGGTATTTGCCGGTGTCGCCGTGCACGAAAAGAATATTCCCCTTCATGTCCGTCACCACCGAGGCCGGCGCGTAGGAGTGGAGCAGCGCGCGTTTGGTCAGTTCGGCGAAGTTGGTTTCCTTGGCTTTTTTTACCACCTCTTCCGTTTCTTTTTTGTTGGGGTCTTTGGTCCATACCAGACCTCCTTTCATCACCGCGCGGGAGGAGTCCATGTTGCCGACGGCCCGGTAAAATTTCCATTTGCGGTTGAGCGGCGTGAATAAATCGGGGTGGCTGGCGATACTCTCCGAGGGGGAGAGAAACAGCACACCACCCGGCTTCAGCGCATAGTGAAAAGACGGGATCAGGCGGTTCTGGATTTCCGGCTCGAGGTAGATCATCAGGTTGCGGCAACTGAGCAGATCGAGCCTGGTGAAGGGCGGGTCCTTGATGACGTTCTGGATGGCGAACACCACCATCTCGCGGATATTTTTCCTCACCCGGTAGCCCGCATCATCCTTGATAAAGAAGCGGCGCAACCGCTCCGGCTGGACATCCTGGGCGATATTGGGCGGGTAGATTCCGGCGCGCGCCACGGCGATGGCATCATCGTCGAGGTCGGTGGCGTAGAGCAGTATCTTGAATTCCTGATGCGCCTCATCCATGAATTCGCGCAGCAGGATTGCGATGGAATAGGCCTCCTCGCCAGTGGCGCAGCCTGCCACCCAGACGCGGAATACATAGTCTTCCGGCTTGTCGGCAAACAGTTGCGGCAGGATGTCCTGCTTCAGCGCGTCGAAAGCCTCCGGGTCGCGAAAAAAATTCGTGACGTTGATCAACAGTTCCTTGAACAGCGCTTGCGCCTCGGGCGGATGCTCCTTGATGTAGCGCGCATACACTTCCCTGTCTTCGATGTTGTGCATCGACATACGCCGCTCGATGCGGCGGCCGATGGTGCTCTTCTTGTACTGGGTGAAGTCGTGGCCGGTGGCGCTGCGCAACTGCATCAGGATGCGGTTCAGCCCGCCGGTTACGGCTGCGGGTGCGGGCGGCGGCAGGTTCAGGGCGCGTATGTCGGAGACTAACGCTTCAGGCATTTTTTCTACTGGCAGCACATGGGTGGCATAGCCGGCGTTGATGGCGCTGTTCGGCATGCCGTCGTATTTCGCCGTGGCCGGTTCCTGCACCAGCGAAACGCCGCCAGCGCCGAGTATCGCGCGCAGCCCCAGCGTGCCGTCGGTGCCGGTGCCAGACAGGATAATGCCGATTGCCTGTTCGCTCCGATCATCGGCCAATGAACGCAGAAACGCGTCGATGGGCATGCGCTGCCCGCGCGGTTGATCCGGCACGCTCAGTTGCAATGCGCCGTGAAAGATCGCCATGTCGCGGTTGGGCGGGATCGCATAAACGCTGTTGGGTTCCACCTTCATCTGATCCTGCGCTTCGACCACCGGCATCGTGGTGGTGCGCTGCAAAATTTCGGTGAGAATGCTGGTGTGGCTCGGATCGAGATGCGACACCAGCACAAAGGCCATGCCGCTATCGGGCGGAACTTTGCGGAAAAACTGCTCGAAAGCCTCCAGCCCGCCGGCAGAGGCGCCGATGCCGACGATGGGGAAGCCGGTGGTGTGTAGCTCCGGCGCTGGTTGGAATTCTTGGGTCGTCTGGGATTTCGGGGTGGGCCTGGATTCCAAGTTTTCCGGGGCGGCGGGTTTGCCTGTGGTTGCGGTTTTATCTTTCTGGGGTTTTACTTTTTTGGTAACCACGACGATTCCTTTGCGGAGAACTTATACTGGCGGGGGCGTAGGATACTCCCATTCCAATCCTGTTTCAGCGGCACCGTTATCGTTCCCACGGTCTGATAAAACGACTAGCCATTCGACTAGGTTGTCCGAAGACGACAACCAAGTCGCTGGTTATCCGTGGGAACGATGCAGACGGGCTTTTTCCAACGGAGAGCTACGCAGCCTCATCCAGACTCATTTCCAGTTCCAGCCAGCTTTCTTCCAGTTCCGCGACCTTACTTTCCAGTCTCTCGCGTCGGGCGTTCAGGTCGGCGATGAAATCGCTGCTGCAATCTGCATAGGTGGCCGGATCGCCGAGTTGGCGGTTGATTTCGCCCAGTTCGGTTTGCGCCTTGTTCAGCTCGATTTCGAGTTTGGTCTGCTTCGACAGCAGTGCCTTTTTGTTAGGCTTGGGTGCGGCTTTCTGGAGCGGTTTTTCCGGCTTGGTTTGCACCGTCTCGCGCGGGCGGCGGGTTTCGATCCAGTCTTTGTAATCTTCCAGGTCGCCGTCAAACAGCTTTGCTTGCCCGTCGGCGACCAGCCACAGTTCGTCGGCCACGGCGCGAATCAGACTGCGGTCGTGGGACACCAGCATTACCGCGCCGGTATATTCCTCCAGCGCGATGGTGAGCGCATCGCGCATATCCAGATCGAGATGGTTGGTGGGTTCGTCGAGCAGCAGCAGATGCGGTTTTTGCCAGGCCAGCAGCGCGAGCGCGAGGCGGCTTTTTTCGCCGCCGGAAAAACTTGCCACCGGACGGTCTTCATCGTTGCCAGCCAAACCGAAGCGGCCAAGAAAAGTGCGTAGCGCCAGCGTGGTCTCCTTGGGGGCAATGCGCTCCATGTGTTGCAGCGGCGTGGCCGCGCTGTCGAGGTTTTCCAGCTGGTGCTGGGCGAAATAGCCGATGCGGATATCCGGGGTGATGTCCAGTTTACCTGTGGTGGGCTGGAGTTCGCCGACCAGCAGTTTGATCAGCGTGGATTTGCCCGCGCCGTTCGGCCCGAGCAACGCGATGCGCGCACCGGAGCGCAGCACCAGGTCAATATTCTGAAATAACTTTTTTTCGCCATAGGCAAAGCCCATTTTATCGGCGCGCAACAGTAGGTCGGGGCTGCGTTCCGGCGCTTCGATCTCCAGCTCGAAATGGCCGTCAGTGACATGCGCCGGAGCGATGCGCGTGAGCCGCTCCAGCGCCTTAACGCGGCTTTGCGCCTGTTTGGCCTTGGTGGCCTTGGCGCGGAAGCGGCGCACGAAGTCTTCCAGATGCGCGATCTTCGCCTGTTGCGTCTGGAACGCCTGATTCTGCTGCGCGATTTTTTCGGCGCGGGCGCGCTCGAAGTCGTCGTAATCCCCGGCATAGCTGTTGATGACGAGGTCGTGGACATGGGCGATACGGTTGACGGTGGCGTTGAGGAATTCGCGGTCATGCGAGACCAGCAGGATGCTGCCGGGATAGCGCGCCAAGTATTGCTCGAGCCAGAGGATCGCTTCGAGGTCGAGGTGGTTGGTCGGCTCGTCGAGCAGCAGCAGATCGGCGCGGTGCATCAGCGCGCGCGCCAGGTTGAGGCGCATGCGCCAGCCGCCGGAGAAGCTGGTTACCGGGTGTTGCAGCGTGTCGTTGGCGAAACCCAGCCCGTTCAGCAGTTGCGCGGCACGCGCCTTGGCGCCGTAACCGTCGATGGCCTCGAACTGGTGCTGGGCTTCGAACCATGCGGCATCGTGCTGGATGACGTTATTTTTGGGTGTCAGGATATTTTCCAGCTGGCGCAACTGCACATCACCGTCCAGCACGAACTCCAGCGCGGGCTGCGCGGAGCTGGCGATTTCCTGTTCGACATAGGCGATGGTCTTGCCGCTTTGCAGGGAGATTTCGCCGCTGTCCGGCTTGATCTCTCCGCGTATCAGGCGGAACAGCGTGGATTTGCCGCAGCCGTTCTTGCCCACCAGACCGATGCGCTGGTTGGCATACGCCTGCAAATTCACTTGTTGGAATAACGGAATGCCGCCCTGCAGGTAGGTCATGTTTTGAATATTGAGCATGGCATATATGATAGCAGCATAGCTAAATGAGCCGGCATGGCTAACAGGCGATTTCCTGAATTTTGCGTTTCACTGCCGACCACGCGGCAAGCACGGTGACACATGCGCTATCCATGTGCATGGCGAGCCATCAAACCCCTTGACGCATAAGCTCATTTCGCTATAATGCGCGCCCCCGTGAGACTGATGTGTGGTTTCACATACCTTGCCCCACCGCTTCGCATAGCGGGGGGCTTTAATAACCACAAGGAGATTTAATGCGACATTACGAAATCGTGTTTATCGTGCATCCCGATCAGAGCGAGCAAGTGCCCGCGATGATCGAGCGTTATCGCACGCTGGTCACTTCCAAGGGCGGTCAAATCCACCGTCTGGAAGACTGGGGACGCCGCCAGTTGGCTTACCCGATCCAAAAAATTCACAAGGCACACTATGTGCTGATGAATATCGAATGCAACCAGGAAACGCTGGAAGAGCTGGAACATGCGTTCCGCTTCAATGATGCCGTGTTGCGTCATCTGACTGTCAAGACCAAGGCTGCCATTATCGAACCGTCAGCGATGATGAAGGAAGAGAAATCCCGCTCCGTGTCGAACGACGGCGCCAGTTATGCTCCATCGGCGGCTGCGCCAGCAGCAACGGCTGAAGTGGCTGCCGCACCCGTTTAATCATTGGCAATTGGCGCGTAATCAGGTTGTCATTAGCGGCGAGTTAATCGCACTGGAAAGTTTGCGGTATACCCCGGCTGGGGTGGCGAGAGTGGAGCTGACATTAAGCCATATCTCGCAGCAGTCTGAAGCAAATGGTTTACGGCAGGTGCGGTGTGAAGTGAATGCGCTGGCGTTTGCCGAGGTGGCCGATAAGGTTGCCCAGTTTGCGGTAGGACAAACCGTCAAAGTGCGTGGCTTCTTGGCTCAGCAAAGTATTCGCAGCCGGCAACTGGTTTTGCATATCAACGACATAATTTTGGAATAAGGAAATATCATGGCCCGTCCAGACAAAAAGAAAGATGACAAGAACAAGCGTTCTTCCCGCAATAATCTGTTCAAGCGCCGCAAGTTCTGCCGCTTCACAGTCGAGAAGATCGCCGAAGTGGATTACAAGGATGTGAATATCCTCAAGGAATTCATCTCCGAAAACGGCAAGTTGATCCCGGCTCGCATCACCGGCACCAAGACACGCTATCAGCGCCAATTAAGCACCGCCGTGAAACGCGCGCGCTTCCTGGCTTTGATGCCTTACACTGATCTGCACTAAGGAGCCCGGACATGCAAATAATTTTGATGGAAAAAGTGACCAACGTCGGTCAATTGGGTGATGTTGTCAAGGTCAAGAATGGTTTTGCTCGCAATTTTTTAATACCGCAAGGCAAAGCCAAGCGCGCGACCGCAACCAACATGGCCGAATTTGAAGCGCGCCGCGCCGAGATCGAAGCCGCTGACAAGGTCAAGCTGGCTGAAGCACAGGCGCGCGGTGAGAAGTTGGCTGGTTTGACGGTGCAGATCGTGCAAAAGGCCGGTGTGGACGGCAAGCTGTTCGGTTCTGTCACCAATGCCGATATTGTCGCAGCGATGGCGGCGCAGGGCTTTGAGGTGGAGAAGGCGCAAGTGCGCATGCCGACCGGCCATCTCAAGCAAATCGGCGATCATCACCTTAGCATCGCGCTGCATACCGATGTGGTGGTGGATATCACCGTTTCGGTGCTCGGCGAACAGTAATTCGGCGTAGCAACAAGGCGACACAAAAAGGACTGGAGACAGTCCTTTTTGCTTTTATGCCTCTTGGCACAGCAAGACCCGGTGTGCCTATTAACGATACCTCCCCCTTTGAAAAAGGGGGATTGAGGGGGATTTGATTGTCTGCCACACATGATGCCAGTGAAAATCCCCCTGCCCCCCGTTTCAATGGGGGGAAACAACCAAGCAAGCTGCGTTTTGTATAGAGGCATATTTTGTTTTTGTGGCGGCAGGTTGCGTTGCTTAGCCATGCCACTTGGTTGTCAAAGAACGACAACCAAGTGGCTGGTTAATCTCGCCCCTACATTTTTGTGCAACAAGGTAAAATGTCGTTCGCTTAACGGGCATGGCAGATATGCCGCCCTATTAGAAGAAACACGCTTTGCCCGTTCCCCCACCCTAGCCATCCCCGGAGGGAGAAGGGACGAACGAATCGCTACGCGAGTTCCATGTTTATCGCTAATCATCGGTTTAATCAAATGCAAAATTTTTCCAACTCAGACGCGCAACTCGATCAGATCAAATTGCCGCCCCATTCGGTGGAAGCAGAGCAATCGGTATTGGGCGGTTTACTGCTTGAATCCAGTGCGCTGGACAAGATTGTTGATCTGGTCACCGATGGCGATTTTTATCGAAATGAGCACCGCCTGATTTATCGTCAAATCGTGCGCCTGAGCGAACAGGCGAAACCGGTGGATGTGATCACCGTCGCCGAAGCGCTGGAGATCGCTGGTGAATTGGATAAGGTGGGGGGCTTGGCTTATCTGGGCAGCCTGGCGCAGAACGTGCCTTCGGCAGCCAACGTCCGCCGTTACGGTGAAATCGTGCGCGAGCGTTCCATCATGCGCAAACTGGTGGAAGTCGGCACCGATATCGCCAGCAGTGCCTACAACCCGACCGGGCGCGATGCCGCGCAGTTGCTCGATGAGGCGGAAGGCAAGGTGTTTGAGATTGCCGAGGCGGGTTCGCGCGGCAAGCAGGGGTTCATGGCCATGCCGCCGCTGCTGATCCAGGTGGTGGAGCGCATCGAGACGCTGTATGGGCGCGACAATCAAAACGATGTGACCGGCACGGCCACCGGTTTCACCGACCTGGACCGCATGACTTCCGGTTTGCAGGCCGGTGAGCTGATTATCGTGGCGGGGAGACCGAGCATGGGCAAGACCGCCTTCTCCGTCAATATCGCCGAGAACGTTGCGTTGGACAGCAAGCTGCCGGTGGCGATTTTCAGCATGGAAATGGGCGCGTCGCAACTGGCGATGCGTATGCTCGGCTCGGTGGGCAAACTCAACCAGCACGATTTGCGTACCGGACGTTTGCAGGATGACGATTGGGGACGCTTGACCCACGCGCTCGGCAAACTCAATGACGCACCGATCCACATCGACGAAAGCGCCGCGCTGTCCGTTCTGGAGGTGCGCGCCCGGTCGCGCCGCTTGCACCGCCAGAATGGCGGGCTTGGCCTGATCGTGGTGGACTACATACAATTGATGAGCTCGAACGCGGGCAAAGCCAGCGAGAACCGCGCCACGGAAATCTCGGAAATTTCTCGTTCCTTGAAGTCGTTGGCGAAAGAGTTGCATGTGCCGGTGGTCGCGCTGTCACAGTTGAATCGCAGTCTTGAGCAACGCCCCAACAAGCGCCCGGTGATGTCGGATTTGCGCGAATCCGGCGCGATAGAACAGGATGCCGACCTGATCCTGTTCATCTACCGCGACGAAGTTTATAACAGCGATTCACCCGATAAAGGCAAAGCCGAAATCATCGTCGCCAAACAGCGTAACGGCCCGATCGGCAAAGTCGAGCTGGCGTTCCGCGGCGAATACACGCGCTTCGACAATCTGGCTTCCGGCAGTTATTAATTTAAGCGCGATTTTCGAAGCAACACGAATTGAGCGTAAGTTTCGAAATTACATCGCCGTAAAGTTGTAATTCGTGAACGGCTGTCCAGTGTCAGAAACAGAAGATTGTCAGTGCCCGTCTATTCGTTCGCCACCCCATGCGGCACATGACCAGTGGCAACATGCTGGCGCGCGGATTCGCAATGTTTCTGTTGGTCGTCGAAGAAAATATCCGCCCCGAACGCCTTCAGGAATTCGCCTTTATCTTTACCACCCAGAAAGAGAGCTTCATCAATACGGATGCTCCATGCACGTAATGTGCGGATGACACGCTCGTGAGCGGGTGCGCCGCGTGCCGTAATGAGTGCCGTGCGGATGGGTGAGGTATCTTCTGAATAATCCAGTTGAATCCGGTGCAGCATGGCGAGGAAATTCTTGAACGGGCCGCCCGGTAAAGGCCGCTTGGTTGTCATCGCTTCGTTACTATGAAAAGCATCCAGCCCATCCTGCTTATAAATTCGCTCCGCCTCATCCGAGAACAGCACCGCATCGCCGTCGAAAGCGATGCGCAACTGCAAAGGTTTGTCCCTGCCTGTTGAGGGTATCGAAACTGAAGGCAAAATCGTTGCGGCGGCAAATCCGGCTTCCAGCGCCTTGCGCACATCATCGGGTTCGGCAGAAAGAAATAAATGTGCGCCGAACGCTGAAATGTAAGGGTGCGTGCTCTCGCCCCTTGTGAACGCAGCACGTCCGATATCGAGTTGATGATGCTGGATGGAATTGAAGATGCGCAGCCCGGTGTCCGCGCTGTTGCGCGATAGCAGGATCACTTACACGCACGGATTCGCCGGAGCGCGCTCGTTGAGCGCCAGTAGTTTTTTTACCAAGCTGATCGCCACTCCCGGAGCGAGTGGCACCTCCTCAAGTTCGACCTGGTGGCGACAATACGCGTCCACTCCCTCATTTTCGAATATGGCATGGCTTTCATCCAGATCGAATAAGGCGCGCGATGAAACGGCAACGACTAATTTTTCAACAGGAACAGTCTGGCCTTGGATGTTCAAGCGCCAGCCTCAAAATATTGTGCAATGCGCACCATCGCCAGCGTATCCAGTTTGCAATACGACAGCAGCGCATCTTTTAAACGCTGGCGATCTTTTGGCGAGGTTTTGGGGTGCATGATTTCGGCAAAAGCTTTCGGTGCCATACGGCCATCTGCAACTTCCATTTTGTCATACGTCAAGTCTGGCGCAATCGTCGGTAGCACATCCTTGATAGACCATGAGCGCCCCATGTCGGGATGATAGTAATGCTTGCGCGCAATCGGCAGCAAATCAACGATGCGACTAATGGCGACTTGCAGCGCAGGTGCGAGATCAGAGTAATACTCAGCAATCTCCTTCATTCTATTTCCTTCAACCGCGTTGTTATAAACAAAGATCGGGCCGTTAGTGCCAACTGCATCGATCAGGCTTTCAGCAAATGGCCGACGCGGATCACTTTTTCCGTCGGCTAAAAATGCACAATGCTCCATCACTCCCTTGGCTGTTTCGATATGGCATGACCACTGGAATGGCACTGGTGCATTGGGACGTATGCCTGCCCATACCGGCACGGCATGACTGATGGTTTCAAAGTCGATGTAATAGCGCGGGTATGGGAGAGCGGCAATAAACTTTCCGGCCTCCGGGTTCAGCTCGGCCCGTCCGTTTTTTACTGCGCGCCAGACGAGCTGATGCCTCGGGTTGACCATGCGCTCTTCAGGCACTTTGCGCAGGTCGGTATAGCCTTCTGAGCGTAAAGTGGCAGCCAGCTTACGGCCAGGCAAAATTTCAGGCGGATAGGATTCAAGCTGGCCTACAGGCTGTGTATCTAAATGTTTCTTTCGGCTATATGGACAGCTCACAATAATTCTCGAAACTGATCCAAGGTTCTCATGTTGCCCGAGTGAAATCCGTATCCAGCAAAACTGGAGACGAAAAATCTTAGATCAAAGTGCTCTGACGAGCCATATTTGTCAATGTCATTAACAGGATCGTTGAGCATCGTTTTTAGTTTTGGGCTTCGCGGATTGTGATTCGATAAAAGGAAAATTACTTCCGGCTTATCTTCAGCATTCAGTTTAACTTTTGTGCCATTGCTGCATTGGTTAAACTTTAATAAACCAAGTTCAAGTAGCTGGTTGAATTGTGCTTCCATTGTTTTCAGTAAGGTGGCGTAGCGCTTACTATCCCGAATCAAATCGTCAAAATCTTTTATATGCTTAATTAATCCTGCGGTACCGCCAAGTGCCCCATCTCCATATTTCATTTCAATGAAAGCCGCTTGACAGGTGCTGCCGTTTTTACGTTTAGTTGCAAGCCAGCGTATTGCCAGCATATCGAAACGAGCGCCAAGGTCTGAATCAGCAAACTCAATATCTGGGAAGAAATATTCGCTTTCATTTGAGATGGTCGAGTAGTTGTTCTCACGAGCCACCAACTGCTGAAACTCTCGCTCTGGCTTGCTGTTTTTAGAGAAATAAAAATCCATCATTTCCTTAAGATGTGGGAATGCTTCAACCCATTTTTTTGCACCATCCTGGCTATTGATGACTTTCGGTGTATCAGGAATATTTTTTTCAAAAATATTATAGTTAAGATCAAAAGATGACTGGTAAGAACCTTTGTCCTGTTCCTTAATCATGAGGAGATTGCCACCTCGATAGTAGATATTGATGTAATTGTCTCGGATAGCAATCATGAGTGTGTGATCTTGTTTTACTCGTTCGAGTATTGGGTGAAGCAAGCCACCGATATCTTTCAAGTCGTTTAAGAATGATTCAGAAAGCTTTCTCATTAATACCTCCTTGTTATGAGTTTACCAACAAAAATTAACACTACCACGTTCCTGACCCTAAATGTCGATGTATTCCGCGTTGCAGCTTGCGCACTGGTAGTGTTCATCCCGCCCCAAGCGATAAGCTGGCAATTGGAGCGTCGCAGCAACGTTCTCGATGTTGGTTTGAGGTAAAGCATTTCTTGCATGACAGCGTGAGCTTAAAATAACTTGCACTTCAATAAATTACTAGGCATCATAAAATTCTACGTTTTTACTATTAAAAATGTTCTGACGTAGGTGTTTGGCGATAATTTTGTTAAATTAAACTCAATTACAAAGGAGCATTTTATGGCAGCAAAAGCGAAGGTTTTTATTGTTGATCACGCCCGAGATGCCGACCACAAGGTTTTTTTTGTTGATCGCGATAGCCAACAAAAAAACCAGCAACTAGTTTCTCCCGGTGAACTTGTCGATCACGCGCGCGATGCTAATGTAAAGGTCTTCATAGTCGATCACGAACGTGATGCGACCGTAAAGATAACAAGAAAGAATTTCCCTAACTAAGACGGCCAACGGGGCTGTCGAGCGACGCCCCTTACCTTAAACGTTGCGGCTCTAAGGAAAACACTGGGAGGAGCTTATGCCTAAATATCGACGTATCCAGAGTTGCAGCTTGCACACTGGTAGTGTTCATCCCGCGTCAATCGGTAAGCTGGTAATTGGAACACCGCTGCAACTTTTTCGATGTCGGCTTTCTTCATGCAGCGGTCGGCATAAAGCCTGAAGCTGCCGGTCTTCTTGAAATAGACCACCCGACCGCGTGGGAAATAGTCGTAGGCGTGGCTTTTGAATAGTTGCTCTGTGGGATTTTTCGGAGCCAGCGCCTGCCAGTAATCATAATGACCACTGAAGCCAACCGTGTCGCCATAGAGTTCGCCTTGTTCGAGCGGCACCGCATCGAAAACCAGATCGCCGTTCACGACAAAGAATATTCCGACTTTCGCCTGTGTCATTTGCCGTCGATCCATCTAATGGGTTGTGTGGCTTCCTGATGGAACGGCTACACTAATGCCACATTTACCATATTCAAATGGAGGCGGGAAATCTGGATCAATTGATACTTGCCGGGCGTGTTCTGGGCACAATGCGCCATCGGTGATAGGCTCGCCGGGCTTGCCGCAATACACGCAGGTTTTGCAGGACTGCTCGTATGCGGAATCTTTGAGCGCACGGATACGTTCATTTCGAAAATTAAAAACGTAAAAGCGAATTCCACCAAGCTTCTCTTTGACCTGCATGCACTTGGGCCATTTAGGCGAGTTGGGTTGCAAGCCTATTTCACGCGCTACGGCCTCTATGTCATGGGATAGCTTATAGATCAGATCGAACCAGCCATCGCCGCACTCGAATCCGCGCTGCATGCACGTTTCGTGGCGATTACGAAAAAGTTGGGGAAAATCATTAAGCAGTTTTTTTGATAACTCTTCGTTCATTTTTGACATCCATTTCTAGTAGTCAGTCACTTCGATTTACTGTGCTGTTTGAAGCATTGGCTCTAAAGTGGCTCTGTATCCGGCAGGCCAAATAACTTGTTCAGTTCATCGACTTGTTGCGTAGTCAACATGCGCCGTTCGGGCGGTTCAGCATCCTTGGTCATAACGAGATAGACTTCCGCCAGCAGTTCGGTATCGAGCAGCGCACCGTGCACAGTGCGGTGCGAGTTATCTATCTGGTAGCGGTCGCACAATGCATTCAGGCTGTTTTTCTTGCCCGGATGCTGGTTTTTCGCAAGATTCAGAGTATCAGTTATGCGTGGGCAATAGTTACTCAATGCAGACAAACCTGCCAAATCCAACTCATTGTTGAGGAAGCCGACATCGAATGGGGCATTATGAATAACAAGCTCCGCGCCTTCGATAAACTCCAGAAAACTGGCCGCTATGTCGGCAAACTTTGCCTCATTTCGCAAACGCTCGTAGGTCAATCCATGCACCGCTACTGCCCCCGCATCAATTTCGCATTCAGGGTTGATATAGCGGTGAAAATGAAGCCCGGTTTTTTTTCGATCAATCAGCTCGACGCAAGCCAGCTCGATGATGCGATGGCCTGATTTTGGGTCGAGGCCGGTGGTTTCTGTATCAAGTACGATTTGGCGCATGATGTTTATCCTTAAAATTATTGAGCACCGAGGCGCTCCACTGCATGAGAAAAGTTGCCTTCTTTAACTCTCTATTCTTTATTGTATTGACGGGGCCACTTTAATGAACCCGTTACGTTCCAGCCACTTATCTCCGTCGGCAAGACCTTGGTAAAGTTCCTTTGCTTTGTTTGCTGCAAGGAGAGTTTCTTCCCCTCCGTTAGTGAGCACGAAGCAGTTGAAGCGGTGGCAAAAACTCTCCAGATCATGCTGGCTACGGTCAATGCTAACGTTGACACGAGAAGATATAATTTCGTCAGGAAATCTATGTTTTAAGGCATCGCAGAAAGTCGTCAGCCAAGGATCAACTTTCTGCGATACATCGAAACTCTCGGAAAGTTTGCAAACCGCCGTTAGTCCACCTTCATTATTTATTTCAAAGAAAAACTCCATACCTTCTGGCATCAAGCTTTTAAAATAATTATTGTCTATTTCGCTAAACTCAAACTTTCCGTTAAGGTTTTTCATCGCTTGCCCTTTCAATAAAATTATTTCAGGCGGTTCAGTATCAAGAACAAATAACTGTTGAGTTCGTGGAAGGTGCGGGCAATTTTCATAGCAATCACTCCTTTTCTTGTTGAAATTATATTGACCACCATTCACCATCCGTCCGATTCACCACGTTGGGAAACAGATTTTCAAAAAGCTCGGGGTGCTCGGAATGTATCGGTGTGACATTCTTGGGTTGCAGTGCCTCGACCAGTCGCTTGAGAGTGGGGATGTCTGCGTGGCCGGAGGTATGGATTTTCGTCAGAGGGATATTCAATGCATCGAGTTGGGCTTGTGTTTTGCCGTCTTTGAGGTAGCCGTCCCACATTGAATAAATCACTTCGGCACCGGCAAGGTTTCCTGAATCGGCTATCTGCTTAAGCATCGTGGCGCGACAGAGCATCACGGCGTTGGGGGCAAGTTCATGCAGTTTCTTCCAGTTGATGCAACGATGATTCTCAAAAAGATTCTCGGTTGCGGTGGCCTGTTTTGATTGGCTATGCGGAATGATGACGCGAACATTATCCCAATGGCCTTGGGGCAGTTTCTCGTTTTCAGTCGCAGCAAGTATTTCGGATGTGTATAAATCCAAGATCAAATAGCGACCGCTCTTGAGTGCGGCACGGTAAATGGTCACCAGCCGATCAACATTTTGACCCGAGGCGAAAACCATGGCCAACCCAGATATGCGTTTGAATGCATCAACAAACTGCTGTTCCAAGTTGCTTTCGGTAATGAAATGCTCATCTTCACCAAGACGGGCGAGACAGGTGCCTTCGAGCATCAGGCAATCAATGGGTGTCGGCGGGGCTGCGATTAGTCTTTCAAATAATGCAGCCTTGCGGCCATGGGCGCGGAAATCTCCGCTATAGAAAACACGGCGGCCTCCTGCCTCAATCAACAAGGCATAGGCATCATAAGCCGAGTGATCGACCGTGAAAGGGGTGATGGAAAAAGGTCCGAGCGTCAGCGTCTGCCGATCTTTCAACTCCAGATTGCCAAGGTGTGCTTTTGGCCCAGGTACGAATCGGGAAGCGGTTTCCAAAATACGTCGCGCTGCCTGTCCCATGGCGATGGGTAGGTTCTCATGGACGTGTGCGAGCAAGCCAAAATGATCTTGGTGGGGATGGGAAATAATGACCCCAAGAAAGTCATCGGCTGGGTGTGTGATACCTGCCACCGAGGGCAGCAATTCTGGCAAGTTATCTTCGGCATCCAAGGGCAACCCAAGATCAACGGCAATCCGAAAGCCGTCATGGGCTATCTCGACGCATGTGCCGCCGATTTCGTGGGTGCCGCGATGTATACAAATTTCCATAAATTATTCTCCGTTGATGACTCTTTAATATATATTCTATTCAGCTTCGTTTATCTTCACGGAATTGTGAAAAATAATTTTCTGCCGGGTTTGTTGAAAGCCTCGGTACACGTACTTGAGTGACTCATTGATTTTTCGCGCCGGTATTTACGCCGGAATCAGATAACAGATTTCAAACTTGTTTATTTGACTCATCCGCTACCAGCGTTCCACGTTTTACCGAAACATGTTCCGCGCAGCGCACCCCAGCCACATGACGACCACGGCTTAAGATGGGATCGCCCTGTATGCCGCAAACTTCACAGATTGTGCTCGACTTTTCTCTAGCATCATCAACTATTGCATTGGCTCGTTCAGAAAAACCTTCACCGTTGATGACTAACTGCCCCCATTTCTGTTTGATCTCATCGATACGTAGGCCGGGCATGTTGCCCTGTTCTTGGCGCAATAAACCTAGCGTTTCCGTAACTAGCGTTAGCCAGCCTTCGCTGATCCAGACTTCAAAATGCTCACCAACAAGGGTCGGAAACTGTTCACGTAAAGGGGATTTGTTCATTGCGTTTCCTTCGTCTGGTTTTGTGAAAAATGATTGTCATGTCGCGCCTCTCTATGAAACCCGCACTGCATAAAAACACTCAGCTTGTGATAAGTCTAAAAATCAAATGTTGAAGTTGCCAGAACGATGGGGAATAACCTCCATCCATATTGACCGGAGATGAAGCATTCCCCATAGCCCTACATCGGCATGATCAAAGAGTTGGTGATACAGATAACACTCTGGTATATGTTCCAATTGGTGTCCTTCAAACCCGAAGAAATCACCATGGTTCTGCCGCCCATCATCAAGTCCCCACGGCTCTTCACCCACTTCGGTGACACGCTTCCAAAGCTCGTAAATCTTCACGCGAATTTGCACGGGTTCAAAAAGACCATCTTCTGCCCATTTGCTGTCAGGGTCATAAGCGGGTCGTTCTGGGTCGGGGCCGATTCTGAGCCAGAGGATGATTTCGACCATATCCCACTCATCCCATTCCACGCCGGATGGATCAAGCCCTTCCAGACGTTCGCTCATGCCGTCAGTCATCTGTTTAAGCGATTTTTCCAACTCCAGCAGACGGTTGTTGACATGCCGCAGGCGGCTCACATCTTCCTCGGTCAATTCCAGGCGGCCAAGTGCTCTGCTTATGGACATAGATAAATCCAGACCATCACAATAAGCCGAGTCCAAATATTTTTTCAAGCGTGCTTCCATCTCCGTGAGTTTCTTTCCGGCTTTTGCGTAATAGCGGCGCAGAGGTAACGGCACATCCTCCGCAGATGCAAGCTGCGTGAACGCAGCTCCAGCTGAATTGATTTCGATACAAGGCAGTCCGTGAATTTCACGAAGTACGCGGGTGGCACCGGTGAGCGGCTCTAAATCAGATGGGCGATAAGTGTGGCGTGGCATTGCTTTGTTCATCATAACTCCTGAGTTCATTGACATTGAACGCATTGTAAAAGGCATGTGCGTCATTTCATGTCGCACTCAGACTTATGTGAGCAACTACGTAGATAGCCTTAGAAGATACGATTGCAACATTGGTTATTCTGTTGCTTTATGATAAATGCCATGTAGCGATTGAATCGTATTTTCAAATATCTCCCGCAGAGATAAAGGTGCCAGCACTTCCACCTGATCCCCAAAACCCAACAGCCACCAACGTAATTGTGCCGTATCCGGCACGGTGGCTTGCAAACGCGCCCAGCCGTGTTGGTCTGGCTCTATCTGCTGATCGAGAGCGAGCGGCGTTTCCCGCAGATGCTCGACAGCGGGCGTGGTGAAGCGCACCACCAGTTTGATTTCACCACATTCTTCAAAGCCAAATGCACCTTGGCGGATGTATTTTGTAAGATCAAATTTTTTCGGTACCTTGGCAGGTTGATCTAGTACCTGTGCTGACTTGATACGGTGTACAGCGAATAAGCGAATATCGGTGTAGTCGTATAGCGTGGCGACCAGATAGGTGACTGCGCCGCGTTGCACAATACCCAGAGGGTGAACAGGATAGGTTTTGGTTTCACCTTGCTCGCGTGATGCGTAACGGATTTCCAATTGCTGTTCGGACAGCAAGGCGGAATGCACAACTTCAATGACTTCCTCTGGATAGTCAGGCGGAATCAAAGGCTGGTTAGATGGCACGATGGCGACCTTTTTGCGCCAACTCGCCAGTTTCTTTACACCTTCGCCACTGGATAACACCCCATCAGCGCACTTGAAATACGGAACGAGCGAGTCCAGCAAACTGGCGGGTAATAAATTTGCCAAATGATCACGTGCAAGTTCCAGCGTCAAAGCTTGTAGCGGCGACATGGCGGGTAATGAAAATGCCTCTGCATCTTTATTCCAGCTCCATCCGTAAGGGCGTGAGCGTTCGTTTGAGATTAAAGGGAATATTTCAGAAAGCGATAGCAGGTCACGCTCAACCGTGCGCTTGCTCATCTCAAATCCTTCCGATTCCAAACGCTCGGTGAGTTCCCGTGCGGTTATTTGCCTCGGATGTTGTGGGATACGCCGAAGCGTCGCCCATTGCCGTAGTTGCGTGTCGTTATGGTTTTGCATTATGTCGCTCGATAAATTGGGTGTCGTGTTCATGTTGTCGGGCGGTCTGGTCGAAAACCCCAATATACATTCCGACTGCGACGCAGAGTGACGCGAACAAACGCGATTCTAATCACATCTTCAAATCGAGGAGCAATTTAATGAAAGTGTATTTAGACGATGAGCGAATTGCGCCTGAAGGATGGGTTCAAGTTCGCTGGCCGGATGAGGCCATCAAGCTGTTGCGGACAGGCAAGGTGTCCCATCTTTCTCTTGATCACGACCTGGGGGATGATCAAAGAGGAACTGGGTATGACGTTTTACTTTGGATCGAGCAGGAAGTCGCCTTATGCCAGTTCACTCCACCAGCGAAGATTGAGGTGCACTCGGCTAATCCTCCAGCGCGCAAACGAATGCAGGCTGCAATTGAATCAATCTTGAGAATGTGAATTTCAATTGCAACGTGTCATAACGCGAATGGGTGCGATGCTAACAATTATGCCGGAGGGGGCATGGCAATAAAACAGGTTGTCTTTGTAAACCGATGTGATGCAGAAAGCAGGATTGGGAATCGGGATTGGGTTGCTATCAGCATTAGTGATCCGTTTTCCGATCCGCCGACACTGGAAGGTGGCTGGCAAAGTGTCTTGCGTCTTAGGTTTAGCGACATTGAAAAAGAGGATAAGCCATCAGTCATGTTTTCCGCTCGTGATGCCCAGTCAATCATTGATTTTGTATGGCGGGCCAATGAAGCAGGAGTAGAGAACATATTAGTGCATTGCAAGGCAGGTGTCAGTCGTTCAGCAGCTGTTGCAAAATGGATTGCGGGAGAATATCACCTACCGTTTGACCATGATTATTTTCTTTACAACAGACACATTTATTCGACACTTTGTAAAATTGCGAATGGTAGCCATGACGCTATCATGCCACCATGATTTTGTTCCTGGATTTCGACGGCGTTTTGCACCCGAATGGCCGAGGTGACGAGGGGCTGTTTTGCCGTGTTGCTTTGTTGTGGAAAATCCTACGGGCTTGCCCGGACTTGAAAGTAGTTTTTTCAACTTCTTGGCGGGAAATTTATAGGCTTGAAGAGATGGTGGGGTTTGTGACAAGTGGTGGCGGCAAGGATTTGGTGCCCCGGTTTATCGGCAAAATACCAACTTTCAAGGATGTGGGATATTACCCTCGACGCGACATCGAAATTCAAAGCTGGCTGGATACTAACGGCCACTCCTGTCAGTGGCTCGCAATTGATGATATGCCGGAATTATTCAACGGCGCGCATCCAAATCTCTATGTTGTGGACGGGGATTGCGGGCTGACGGAAGTGGACGTGTTGGCGATCCTTGGGAAAATCAAGTGAACCTATGAGCTGTCTTTTCTGGGCAGATCGACGCGAATTGGCATGAAGAAATTTGCCCCATCGGATGTCATGTGTTTGCTGAATTTCAGGCGTACTTCTTCGAAGAGCTCTGGCGATAGCTTGTGGTCAGTATGAATCGCTCAGTATGAATTACTTTGAGAACATGCTCTTCAAACTGGCTAAAGTTCTCAAAGTGATCGATTGCAGAAAAAACTTCTGTGTGACAAGCGCTTGCTGAGCGGCGTTGATAAATTTACCGGCAATTTCGTTCACATTTAGCCTAAAAAACGCAGTTGCCCCTATACAAATGCCCTGTAGGTCATGCACATAGCAGCTCTTTCATTGGGGCGTTTTCAGCTTACCTCGGTTTGTAATGCGGGCTACTGCGCCTTCGGCTTTGGACGTTTGCCAACTTTTACTTGCACTACTGTTTCCGCGCTGTTCCGCACCAGTTTGACGGGAACCACTTTGCCGGGTGACAGATTGGCAACAGTTTCCAGCATGGTGCTCCAGTTGTTGATGGTTTTGCTGTCAATTGAAACCAGAATGTCGCCTGCCTTCACACCGGCCAGATCCGCAGGGCTGTTGCGTATCACGTCGGTGATCAATACGCCTTTGATGTTGCCGAGCTTGAAGGATTCGGCCAGTTCGGGAGTAAGCTCCTGTACGCTTGCACCGATCCAGCCGCGCGTCACGGAGCCGCTTTGAATAATCTGTTCCATGGTTCTCTTCGCCGTGCTGACGGGAACGGCAAAGCCGATGCCGAGCGAGCCGCCATTCTGTGAATAGATCGCACTGTTGATGCCGATCAGGTTGCCGTCAACATCCACCAATGCGCCACCGGAGTTGCCCGGGTTGATTGCGGCATCGGTCTGGATGAAATTTTCAAAAGTACTGAGTCCCAAATGGTCGCGCTTGAGCGCGCTGATGATACCCATGGTTACGGTTTGCCCGACACCAAAAGGGTTGCCGATGGCAAGCACCATGTCTCCGACTTGAGCCAGTTCGGGATGCCCGAAAGTAATGGCGGGAAGCTTGCCGGGCAGCTCTATTTTGATTACGGCAAGGTCGGTCTCCGGATCGGAGCCGATGACATGCGCTTTGGCCTTGCGGCCATCGGCTAGCGCGACTTCGATCTGATCGGCTGCCTCCACCACATGGTGGTTGGTAAGGATATAGCCTTCAGGGCTGACAATTACGCCTGAGCCCAGGCTGGAACTGCTTTGTGGTTCGCCATCTCCCGGAGGGTCGCCGAAGAAAAAACGGAAACGCGGGTCATCCATAAAGGGATGAACCGGAGAATTGACGACGGTGCTGGTGAAGATGTTCACCACGGTAGGCATGGCTTTTTTTGCCGCGCTTCGCAGGCCTGAACCGGGTGATGTACTGCCTCTGTCTTGTGGCGCACTTTCACGGAGAGTGACTACGCCGCTATGCGCTGCGCTCGGCAACAACTCCGGTTTGAGTGTTTGAATAATAAACAGCAGCGCCAGTGCGACGGTGATGGTCTGGGAAAATAATAGCCAGTGTTTACGCATGTTATGATTGGCTCGTATGTTTCAAATTTAAGGAAACTTATGTTGCTCAATGAATTGCGCGATTATAACGCAAGCCTGTTGCAAACCAGTCTGTTCCAGGATCACTGCCCGAATGGCGTGCAGGTAGAGGGGCGCGCGGACGTTCGTCGAATCGCAACCGGGGTGACAGCTTCGCAGCAGGTGCTGGATTCGGCGATTGAATGGGGCGCGGACGCGATTCTGGTGCATCACGGCTATTTCTGGCGCAATGAGGACGCCACGATAGTCGGTATCAAGAAGCGGCGTATCGCCCGGTTGTTGCGCAACGATGTAAGTTTGCTGACTTATCATCTGCCGCTCGATGCGCACCCCGAGTTGGGCAACAACGCACAACTCGGCAAGTTGCTCGGCTTGGTGGCACAGGGCAGATTCGGCGAACAGAACATCGCCTGGCTGGGTTCGTTGGAGCAGGTCCAGACACTGGCGCAATTTACCCGGCAGGTTGCGCATGCATTGAATCGCACACCTCAAGTCATTGGCGATGCTGCCAAGATCTTGCAAAAAGTGGCGTGGTGCAGCGGCGGCGCACAAGGCTATTTTGAAGCGGCCATCGCGCAAGGCGCAGATGCCTATATCACCGGAGAAATTTCAGAACAGAATTTTCATCTCGCGCAGGAAAGCGGTGTGGCGTTCATCGCCGCCGGGCACCATGCCACCGAGCGCCTGGGTATCCAGGCGCTCGGCGAACATCTGGCAAAACGATTTGACCTGGAACACTGTTTTTTCGATCAGCCCAATCCAGTTTAATCGCCCGATCCTATGCGCTGCATTTGCCAGGCAGATCACTCGCAATGCATTCCGTCCATGTTATCCAGCGCATTCCTGTCTTGTGTGGGCTTGACTAGCCACATGAGTTCAAGTCCTCTGGTTGGCTTCCCGACCACCAGCGCGCCGAGGTGTCGTGGCAATTCCCGCCCAAAGCGTGTGTTCATCGGTTTGCGAATTCGATTCATCTGTCCGGCAACCGATAATTACAGCGGTAAATTTTCTTCTTGGGCAATTAATTAAGTTCAGTATTGACAGTTCTTCACTCCGGGTGATTTTATCGCTCAATTTGAAAAGGTATATAAGCGAATGCTGTAATTCTGTGAGTATAAAATTTTTTGCCATGTGATGCCGGCGGCGATTTTCAGTATTGACTTTATTTTTCAAACTAGACATTATTCGTCCGTGTAGTCGCGTCGCTCTCGACTCGGGCGAAAATAAAACAAAAGCAGATAATAATTTTTATCGCGACACACTGCATCAAAAATCCGATTTACCTGTTCGTTCATGCTGGCAGGAGCTGGCGTGGGATCATTTGTTTGCCGGGGGGGAGCTCTTACGATGCACCGATTGTTACGTTTATCTATCTTGCTGATGGGGTTGTCTGTTGCCGTAAGCGGTTACGCCGCCGATGCCCCGCAGCCCACGCTGACGACTGAGGATGATTTGGGTCCGCAAGTCGTTCAACCGATCGAGTTTCCTCATGATCGCCACGCCGGGCTTCGCAATCCTGGCGACCCTCTCAAGGGGGGTATGGAGATCGATTGCATGTATTGCCATACCTACGCCAGACGTAGTGCGGTCGCGGGAATTCCGCCGCTGCAAAAATGTATCGGCTGCCATCAGAGCATCGAGACCGTGCGCAACAAGCCGCGTATCCAGGAGTTGTTCAAATACTGGGATGCCAAGAAGCCGGTTCCGTGGAAGAAAGTGCATGATCTGCCCGATTTTGTCCGCTTCAACCACGAGCGTCACATCAAGCGTTTTGTCGAGCAACAAAATCGCCCGACGCAGGAGGCCTGCGGCTATTGCCACGGTGATGTGAAGCAGATGACGGTTGCACGTCGCAGCAAGGCGCTGTCGATGGGTTGGTGTGCAAATTGTCATCAGAAGGATCACCCGGTGACGGCAGCAGGTGGAACGCCGGTTGGTAATCAGGCCTATTGGTATGGCTTCCAGAAGCCGGTCGCAGATGCCGCCGGTGGCGAATACAAGGCGCCGGATACTAACAATATCAAGGCGCAGGGCCCCAACGATTGCTGGCAATGTCACAAATAAGCGGGCATGACATTTCAAGAATTTTCCAGAGAGGTTGTGATGATTGACAGTGGTCTTGATCGGCGTGATTTTCTGAAGGTGTTGGGTTGGGGAGGCGCGGCAGTTGCGCTGAGTGGCTGTGGCAACACATCTGTCGAAGACGGCAAGGAAACGGTAGTTTCCTATGTGGAAGCTGCGGATTACGTGATTCCGGGCATCGGCGTGTACTACAACTCGACCTGCGCGCAATGCGATGCGGGTTGCAGCATCAATGGCCGGGTGCGCGAGGGGCGGGTGCTGAAGTTGGAAGGCAATCCTGCTTCCGCGATCAATCGCGGCAGGACTTGCGGTCTGGGGCAGGCAGGGGTGCAGCATCACTACAATCCCGATCGCGTGCGCGAGCCGTTGCTGCGCCACGGCGACAAGAATGAAGTCATCACCTGGGACAAGGCCTACGCGCTGATCGCTGAAAAGTTGAGCGGTGCAAAGGGTGATGAGGTCGCGTTTTTGAGCGGCGGGGTGAGCGGCCATCTCAAGGTGTTGCTGGGAAATTATCTGGACAGCATCGGCAGCAAGAACCATTTTGTGTATGAAGCGCTCGCGCCGGCTGTGGTGCGCGCTGCCAACAAGAAAGCCTACGGCGTGGAAATGCCGCGCTACAACATCAACAAAGCCAAGGTGGTGCTGTCTTTCGGCGCCGATTTTCTCGGCGCATGGGTTTCACCGGTACATTTCTCGCAACAATATGCGCAGTTTCGTAAAGGCGTGGATGGCCAGCGTGGCGTGTTGATCCAGGTGGAATCGAAGATGACCTTGACTGGCGCGAACGCGGATCGCTGGATACCCGTGCGCCCGGGAACCGAGGGCATCCTGGCACTGGGTATCATCAACGCGCTGGGTACGGCCAGCGGCGATATCGCCGCTGCGGTGAAGGGCTACGACAGGGCGCGTGTCAGCAAGGAAACCGGTGTCCCGCCCGGGCAAATCGACAAGATCGCCGCCTTGCTGAAATTGCGCTCGCCAAGCCTGGTATTGGCTGGCAGCGCGGCAGAAGGTTATGCGCATGGCTCGCAAAATGCCGCTGCAATCAATTTGCTTAACCAGGTGTTGGGCAATGTCGGCAAGACGGTCGAAGCATCCACTTCCGTGCCGTTCCCGCAAATGGCTCCGGCAAAGGGCAATACCGTTGCGCTGAAGTCGTTGAACGATGGTTTGGCAGCCGGTAAGTACAAGGTGCTGTTCTGCTACGCGGCCAATCCGGTATTCACCGCGCCGGGCGCGATGAAATTCAAGGATCATTTGGCCAAGGCGGGTTTCAAGGTGGCGTTTGCCCACTATCTCGATGAAACCGCGTTGCAGGCTGATCTGGTGTTGCCGCTGGATTCCGCGCTGGAAGATTGGGGTACACAGGTTCCCGAGTACATGACTGAAGGCGCGCAAATTAATATTCAGCAACCGCTGATGGAAAAGCTGCACGCCAATACACGCGGCATGGGCGACATTCTGCTGGCCTTGGTCAAGCAACGTCGCGCCGAAGAGTACAAAAGTTTTGACGATTATTACGCTTATCTGCGCGGTGCAATGCTGCTGAACAAGAACGCGTTGGGTGGGAGCGGTGCCGATGACGACACCTTTTGGAACGAAACCCTGACCAAGGGCATCGTCAAGCTGGCCGGTTCGGCCGGGACGTTGTCCGGCAAAGCCAGTGCTGCAGGTTTGACGCTGCCGGTACCATCTGCCGCCGATGTGCAATATCCGCTGCAATTGATTCCGGGTGTGACAGCCAGTCTGCGCGATGGTCGCCATGCCAACCAACCCTGGTTGCAGGAATCGCCGGATCCATTGACCACTATCGTGTGGGATTCATGGGTGGAGATCCACCCGAAGAAAGCCGCAGAACTGCACATCACCGAAGGCGATATCGTTGAAGTTACATCCAGGAGCGGTTCGATCAGGGCGCAAGCTTATCTGTTCCCCGGTATTCACCCGGACGCGATTTCTGTGCCGTTAGGCCGCGGTCACGAGGCGCTGGGCCGTTATGCGAAGGGCTATGGCGCGAATCCGTTCCAGATTCTGGATGCGGTGTTCGATCAGGAAACCGGTGAATTGGCGATGCATGAAACGCGCGTCAAGGTCAGCAAGACCGGGCAGCGTGTCGTCGTGGTCAAGGATGAGGGTGCAGCTGGTGGCAAGCAAATGGGCAGGAAGATTGCCGTGCTCGTGACCACCGATGAAGTCGATCTTTCGAAGGAGGCCTAAAGTATGTCGGTAAGCAATCTATTAGAGAACTGGGCACAGTTCCGTCACTTCCACCCGATTGATGATAAACCTCATGACCCGTACAAGTGGGCGATGAGTATCGACCTCGATGCTTGTACCGGTTGCAACGCGTGCAGCGTGGCTTGTTATGCGGAGAATAATCTGCCGGTAGTGGGCAAGGAGAAATATCAGCACGGCCATGGCATGCACTGGATGCGTATCGAACGCTACTGGGACGAAGGCCTTGGTGTCGCGGGCGGCAGCGACTTCCCCGACCATGGCGCGCAATTCCTGCCGATGATGTGTCAGCAATGTGAAGCCGCTCCTTGCGAAACGGTGTGTCCGGCTGCTGCGACCAACCATACTGCGGACGGCTTGAACTCGCAGATTTATAACCGTTGTGTCGGTTCACGTTATTGTTCGGCCAACTGCCCGTTCAAGGTGCGTTATTTTAACTGGTATGACTATCCCACTACCGACAACGTCTGGCCTGCCGAAATGAATCAGCAGCTTAATCCGGATGTGACGGTGCGCAGCAAGGGTGTGATGGAAAAATGCACGTTCTGCGTGCAACGCCTGCATGCCGCCAAGGGAACCGCCAAGAACGAAGGTCGCCTCGTGCATGACGGCGATGTGCAGACGGCCTGTCAGCAAGTCTGTCCAACCGGGGCCATTACTTTTGGCAATCTGGTTGACCACGAATCAAAAGTGCACAAGCAATGGCAATCTCAACAAGTCGAGCTGGATAAGGATGCGCAAGTCAAGGATCAGAAAGAGGGTGGGAGTGGGTTGCGCGGTTATCGGATTTTTGAAGAGTTGCGCCCCTATCCCTCGGTGATGTATCTGGAGCGGGTACGCGAAAGCGCCATCTAAGGCACAAGCAAAAGGATAAGTGACAATGGAAAAAGATACCAACGAGAGTGCAGCCTGGACAAAGAGAGAAAACGAAAGCCCTATCCCCAAGCACGAACGGAGAGCAAGCGAAAAAGATATCAGGGAAAGTATCGCCTGGGCAAAGATCAACCAGGACGTGCTAAAGAGCATGGAAACCCCGAGGAAGCTGTATTGGGTCATCCTGTTTTTCGCGTTTGCAGCATTTAGCGTGGGCGTCGGCTGCGAGGTGTATCAGTACCAGAACGGGATGGGTGTGTCGAACAAGAACAACCCTCACGCGTGGGGGCTATATATCTCAACCTTTATTTTCTGGATCGGCATGAGCCATTCCGGGACGCTGTTGTCGGCGATTTTGCACTTGATGCACGCCGATTGGCGTAAGCCGATTTTTCGCTTCGCCGAAGCGCTGACGACCTTCTCGCTGATGACGGCGGGTCTGTTTGTGATGGTGCACTTGGGACGTTTGTGGCAGTTCTACTACTCGGTACCCTATCCGGACGAGCGCGGCCTGTGGCCGAATTTCCAGTCCCCGCTGCTATGGGACGCGATGGCGATCTTTACTTATTTGAGCTCGTCGATCCTGTTTCTGTACATCGGCATGATCCCCGATCTGGCGATCTGTCGCGACCATCTCCACGAAGGGTGGCGCAAAAATTTGTATACCTGGCTGTCACTGGGCTGGGAAGGGACTGACCGCCAATGGCGCAACTTCCGCGTTACTTACCTGACCATTGCCTGCTTCCTGATTCCGCTGGCGGTGTCGGTGCATTCCATCGTGGCCGCCGACTTTGCCATGTCGCAACAACCCGGCTGGCACGTGACCTCGTTCCCCGCGTATTTCGTGGCCGGTGCGCTGTATTCCGGTTGCTCGGCGATCATCACGCTGTTCATCATCTTGCGCTACGTGTTCAAGTTTGAGGAATACATGACCTTGCCTATCCTGAAGAAGACCGTGCGCCTGACGTTCGCGATCGCGATGATATGGACCTACCTGAATGCGGTGGAATTTGCCTCAGTCTGGTACAGCCACGATCAGGCTTCCAAGGACGTGTTGATCCAGAAGGTGATCGGTCCTTTCGCGCCATTCTGGTGGGGAATGATTTTCTGCGGTTCGGTGGTGCCTCTGACGCTGGCGTTCAAACGCTTCCAGACCAACATTCCGGTGCTGTTCGTGGTATCGCTGTTATTGAACCTGGGCATGTGGCTGGAACGCTGGATGATCGTTGCACCGACTTTTTCGCACGGTTACTACCCCTGGACATGGGATCACGACCAATGGCCGGGCTTTGTTCAATGGGGCATGGTGTTCGCCAGCTTCGGTTGGTTTACCATGCTGTTCATGGGGTTCTGTAAGGTGTTCCCGTCCGTGTCGATGTATGAAGTGAAGGAAATGGTTTATCACCGCAAGCTGCATCTGAAGAAGAGTGAAACTGCCGAGCAGGGAGCGCACTAACATGAGCCAACGTCATTTACTCGCGCTGTTTAACAACTTCGAAGATGCCGAAGCCGCAATTTACGAGTTGCGTGCAGCGGACATCAAAGGATTCAAATTTGATGATTTGACGCTGAAATCCCCCATCGAGCACCATGAGGTGGAGAGCGTCCTGGGCCAACGTTCCGCCAACGTGCAATGGTTTTCACTTGGCGGCTCGTTGGTGGGAGGCTTGCTGGGATTTTTCCTGATTTCCGGTTCGCAGGCGAATTTTTACGCGCAGATGAAAGGCGGGAAGCCCATCGTGCCGTTTCCGCCTAACTTCGTGTTGACCTTCGAGATGTGCGTTTTGGGTGGGGTGTTCATCACGATACTGGGCTTCCTGATTTGCGCTGGTTTGCCGGCAAAGCGGTCGCCGTTGTATAACGCGAAGGTGTCGGAAGACCAGATCGGAGTTCTGGTGAAAGCAGACGAGTCTGCAATGCCGAAAATCAAAGGGGTGTTCCTCAATCATGATGTGCTGGAGATTCAGGAAGAGGTAAGTAAATGAGAAAATTATCCTTGGTGGTTGTGTTATTGCTCGCGCCCTCTCTGGCGCATGCGTGGCCGTGGTCGCAGGACATGGCTAATCAGGTCAGTGTTAAGCCGCAGGAAAGTGTTGATCCAACCAATCCCGGGATGAAAGCGTTCCCCAGACGTTCTGCGCCTGTCGCTGGCACGACCGTTATGGTCAAGGATGCGGATGCGGCACGCAAGATGGTCAACCCTGTCCCGGCTGACGATAAGTCGGTGGAGCAGGGTGGCCGTTTGTATGAAATTTATTGCACACCTTGCCACGGGAAATCGGGAACTGGGGATGGCTTGGTTGGTGAAAAGCTCATCATGAAGCCGTGGAATTTGACCAATAGCAACGAAATGCACAACTGGGATCCGAAGGATTATCCCGATGGCTTTATCTGGGGCTATATATCGTTGGGCGGCGCGGTGATGCCCAGCTACGCCAATGACCTGTCGGCGACTGAGCGTTGGCATGTAGTCAACTACATGCGCAAGGTGTTGCAAAAGGTACCGGCTGGACAGGCTACGGCCCAAGCCACTTCGACAGGCTCAGGACAGGCAAAATAGGAGACGGCGAATATGTTTGCATACAGTAATTGGTCGGTGTTGACCGTTAGTTTTGTAGTGGTGCTGTCGCTCGCGTTGAGTGGTGTCGCCTTGTGTTCAGTGCTGCATCTGGTAAATGCCAAATGGCGTTTTGAAGTGCGCCATCTGGCGACTTCTCTGTCCGCGCTGTTTCCGCTGGCGTTTGTTCTGTTGATCATCTTGCTGGCGGGGGGGGAGAACACCTTTCACTGGTGGGCGCACATGGATACTCACGGCGCCCATATGCCCGGCTGGTACCACCCGACCTGGTTAATCGCACGGGAAATCATTGGTATACTGTTCATGATGGGCTTGTACTGGGAGTTTGTTCAGCGGCAGGCGGTGGCCGAACGCAGTTCGAGAGATGTGGAACGTTTTCACGAAATCGCGACCTGGATACCGTTCTTCTTCGTGCTATACAGTACCATGGTCGCATGGGATTTCGAGATGACACTGGTGCCGCATTGGCATAGCG
This sequence comes from Gallionella sp., assembly GCA_023259035.1. Classification (GTDB taxonomy): domain Bacteria; phylum Pseudomonadota; class Gammaproteobacteria; order Burkholderiales; family Gallionellaceae; genus Gallionella. Next base: position 61,533 of record JAHFRA010000002.1, on the reverse strand, counting down.
CGATTTACGGGATGCACCAATTCATCAGCAACTTCGGTATGTTCCTGGCTTTTCTGGTGGTATGGATATATGTGTTGAACAGCCGCCAAAAGTTGGTGCGTCCGGTGCCGGATTATATTTACAACTATTTGGCGCAAATGTTGCTGGCATTTTCACTGCTGTGGATATACACCTTTGATGCGCAATACCTGACGATCTGGTACGGCAACCTTCCGGATGAGACAGATCGCTTGTTTGCCATGCAAAACGGCGATTACGCCTTTATCTGGTGGTCTACGCTGGTACTGAAGTTCGTCATTCCGTTCGTTGCATTCTGCTTTCCCGGCCCACGCCACAATGTCAACGCGATCAACGCGGTGGCCGTTTGCATCATCGTGGGCACGCTGTTCGAACGCTATGTCTGGATAGGCGGCATCGAAGGCACAGGCGAGTATCCCGTTCTGGCCAGCATTGCAGTTGGCGCTGTGGTTTCAGCAATAGGCTTTTTTTTGGTGCGAATGCAAATGCAACGCGCCCGGTTGATCAAGGGGTAATTTAGTATGATGAGATTGTATTCGGGGACGACCTGTCCATATAGTCACCGCTGCCGTATCGTGTTATTCGAGAAGGGCATGGATTTTGATGTAATCGATGTGGACATGATGAGTCGGGCCGAAGATATTGCGGTAATCAATCCATATAACAAAGTGCCGGTACTTGTTGAGCGTGATCTGGTGCTGTACGAGGCCAATATTATTAATGAGTACATTGATGAACGTTTCCCTCATCCGCAATTGATGCCGCCCGATCCGGTTATGCGCGCACGCGCGCGTCTGTTTTTGCATCGTTTTGAGCATGAATTGTATGGTCATATTGAGGCGATAGAGCTTGGCGCGGTGAAATCTGCCGACAAGGCTCGTACGGTTATTCGCGACAATCTGACTCAAATCGCGCACATCCTGACCAAGCAAAAGTTTTTGCTTGGTGATGAGTTCTCCATGCTGGATGTGGCGATTGCGCCGCTCCTATGGCGACTCGAGTTCTACGGTATTCGGATGGGCAAGGATGCTGTACCGTTGATGAAATACGCCGAGCGTTTATTTTCTCGCCAAGGTTTTATCGATGCGCTGACGCCCTCTGAAAGAGCGATGCGCAAGTGAGCGATTTGTCTACACGCCCGTATCTGATTCGTGCGATTTATGAATGGTGTGTGGATGGCGGCTTGACTCCGTACCTTGCGGTTCGTGTCAACGAGCAGACTGAGGTTCCGACTGCTTACGTGAAAGACGGCGAGATCGTTCTGAATCTTAGCGCAGGCGCGGTGCGCAATCTGGAGATGGGTAACGAAATGATTACCTGTAACGGACGCTTTGGCGGCACATCATTCGATTTAATGGTTCCGGTAGAAGCGGTTATTGGCATATTCGCCAAGGAGACAGGCCAAGGGTTGGTATTTCAAGGGAGTGACCCACAACAGACGCCGCCGCCCTCTCCGCTTGTCGGCAATGAAGAGTCCAAGCCCGCCCAGCACAAACCGCATTTGAAGATCGTGAAATAAGCTTGCTCCAAGTATTCTTATGCCATTTGTTTTCAAATATCCAATAACCCGGCAGTAGGCGTGTATATCACGTCCCCGCGAAATGCGCTATGGATCGGGAAATGGATTTATGGCGGTGCCTTGATGTATTGGAGGGTGAGAAAAAGCCGCAGATTTCTGCCTTCCCTGTCTTGCTGGTCGCAGCTAAGCAACAGGTAGAGTCAGCGCCGCGTGCATCTTGCCCATTGCCTTCTGCTCAATCTGGCGGATACGTTCGGCAGACACGTTGAACTCGGCGGCCAGATCATGCAACGTCGCGGCGTCGCCCTCATCGCATAACCAGCGCGCCTCAATGATACGGCGGCTGCGCTCGTCCAGTTCCCCCAGTGCATTTGCCAAACCGGAAGTTTGCAGTTGCTCACGCTCTGCCGTTTCCAATATGCGTGACGGCTCTTGTTCCTCATCATCGACCAGATAATGAATCGGGGCATAGCTCTCTTCGTCATCACTGCCACTGGGTTCCAGCGCGACCTCATGTCCGGCGAAGCGCGTTTCCATCTCCACCACGTCGCGTTCGCTCACGTTAAGCTGCTGCGCGATCTCACTGATCTGCTGCGGCTTGAGCGACCCCAACCCCTGCCTCATGCTGCGCAGATTGAAGAACAGCTTGCGTTGGGCCTTGGTGGTGGCAATCTTGACCAACCGCCAGTTGCGCACCACAAACTCGTGAATCTCGGCACGTATCCAGTGCAGCGCAAACGACACCAGACGCACCCCGCGATCCGGGTCGTAGCGCTTCACCGCTTTCATCAGGCCGATGTTCCCCTCCTGGATCAAGTCTGCTTGCGGTAGCCCATAACCGGCATAGCCGCGCGCAACGCTGACCACCACGCGCAGATGGGAGAGCACCAGTTCACGGGCGGCATCCAGATCATTCTCGGTCTTGAAACGCGTCGCCAGCGCAAACTCTTCCTCCTGGGACAGGATGGGGAAACGGTTCACAGACTGGATATAGCTATCCAGGCTGCCTGCGGCAGAGGGTATGGGCAAGCTCATAACAGTATTCATGAAATTCCTCCGTTAAATCATGCTGACGGTTTATTTTAGCACTCATAATGCGCGAGTGCCAACAAGCGGGAATGGCTCCTTACCCATATTTGATGTAACCTTTGTACATTAAGGTATTACATTGATCTGCCATTGGATGTCATGTTCCATAAGCGGACATGCTGGTCTTGCAGGATTTCGCATTATGCAGACAGCGTGATTTTCTCTAAGTAAGCATAAGGGGATTATGGTGCCTCTAGCGATGCAAGAGCCAGCCTGCGCTGCAATAGAATGCCAGGATTGCGGTTTTTATCGGATTGGTTTGTTTATGGGGCTGGACAGTGGGGATACTACCCTGCTCGACCGTTACGTGAAAAAAAAGCACATGCTGAAGCGCGGCCAAGTACTTTACCGCGCCGGCGAAGCGTTCACTTGCGTTTATGCCATACGCAGCGGATCAGTAAAGACCTATATCTCCACCGACGATGGGCGTCTGCAAATTACCGGTTTTCACATTCCGGGCGAATTGCTCGGTTTGAACGCCATGGACGATAAACGCTATAACTGCGATGCGATGGCACTGGAAACTACCTCGGTGTGTGAAATTTCGTTAGATTGTTTCGAGGCGTTGGCGCGGCAAATTCCTTCGGCTCATTATCAAATGCTCAGGATGATGAGCAAGGAGATCAAACTCAATCAGGAGTTGATGCTCCTGCTCGGGAAGAAGAGCGCCGAAGAGCGGTTGGCAACTTACTTACTGACACTGTCGCGCCGTTTCGCCCTGCGCAATTATTCTCCCACCCGGTTCAATTTGAGCATGTCGCGCGGCGACATCGGCGATTACCTTGGTATTGCGGAAGAAACTGTTTGCCGCATTTTTACCCGCTTTCAGGAAGAAGGTGTCGTCACCACCGAACGCAGGCATATTATATTGAATGATCTTAAACGCCTGAGCGCCATCGCGTGCGAACCCTGCCATTAATCCTGCTGTTTCACGGGTTTTTCCGCTGCTGCGGATTTTGCATCACCGCTGATTTACCTTGCTGCAATCATTTCATCCGCACGCCTGTGCTTTTCCTTGCCTTGTTTTTCGCGGATTTGCTGCGAGTCAGACAACAAGGTTGACGCGTGTCAGGGTTTTTTTTTATTTTTGAACAGAAAATGGGCAAGCGGATTGGATCTTACGCTCTTGTTTCAGTATGTCATGGCACTGCGTACGATGAGTGTTGTTTGTGATGAGACCAAAATCAAGAATGATTTATCTTATTCCAGTTTCATTGGATCATATTAACCAAGGAGGGATATTGAAAAATATAGACAAGTCGGATGTGCTTGCTGGCGCACGGTTGCCGCCAACCAATTTCGTCGCCGTATCGGGCGATAAAGATATTCGGTGATAATCGGAACAAATATTGGGCTTTGCTGTAGTCTGTGTCTGCGACAGGCTGATTCGGAACTTTTGATAATTTAAAAGGAGGGGATACTGTGGAAGCGACTCAAGCGGCACCGGTTAAATATGATATGGAGGTGGTTCGATGGTTCACCATCGCGGCTGCCATCTACGCTGTGGTAGGCACGCTGGTCGGTGTGTGGATCGCGTCGGAATTGGCGTGGCCGTTTTTGAACTTCGATATTCCGTACATCACTTTTGGTCGGCTGCGTCCGTTGCATACCAATGCGGTGATTTTTGCATTCGGCGGCTGCGTGCTGATGGCAACCGGCTTCTACATGGTGCAGCGCACCGGCGCGACCAAGCTGTGGAGCAATGGTTTGGCGTGGTTCACTTTCTGGGGCTGGAATCTGATCATCGTATTGGCGGTAATCACTTTGCCACTGGGAATAACTCAGGGCAAGGAATATGCCGAACTGGCGTGGCCGATTGATATCATGATTGCGGTGGTTTGGCTGTCGTTTGGTTTGAATCACATCATGACTGTAGCGATTCGCAAGACTTCGCATATCTATGTGTCAAACTGGTTCACGATGGGCATGATCGTGATGATCACTTATCTGCATGTCGTGAATAGTCTGGCTATCCCGGTCAGTCTGACCACGTCTTACTCCATCTACTCCGGTGTGCAGGATGCGATGATCCAGTGGTGGTGGGGGCACAATGCGGTGGGCTTCTTTCTGACCGGCGGCTTCCTGGGCATCATGTACTACTTCGTGCCCAAGCAAGCGGGACGTCCGGTGTTTTCCTATCGCCTGTCCGTATTGCACTTCTGGGCGCTGACCTTTGGCTACGTATGGCTGGGCGCACACCATTTGCAATACACCGCGCTGCCTGACTGGACCGGCTCCTTGGGTGCCGCCGTTTCTCTGGCAATGATTATCCCGTCCTGGGGTGGCGCAATGAACGGCATGATGACGCTGTCCGGTGCCTGGGACAAGCTGCGCACTGACTACATCCTGCGTTTCCTGGTGGTTTCTCTGGCGTTCTACGCGATGTCCACTTTTGAAGGACCGGTAATGTCGATCAAGACCGTGAATGCCTTGTCGCACTACACCGACTGGACCATAGGTCATGTGCACTCCGGTGCGTTGGGCTGGGTGGCGATGGTTTCCTTCGGCGCGATTTACCACATGGTCAAGAAGCTGTGGAATACCGAAATGTATTCCGATAACCTGGTGAACGTACACTTCTGGCTGGCAACTATCGGAACGGTGGTTTACATCGTGGCGATGTGGGTGTCCGGTATCATGCAGGGCCTGATGTGGCGTGATTACGACGAATACGGCGCATTGACCCATACCTTTGTTGAGTCGGTTTCCGAAATGCATCCGTACTATGCGATGCGCGTTATCGGCGGAATAATCTTCCATCTGGGTACGTGGATAGCGCTGTACAACATCGTTATGACCGTGCGCCAGGCAAGTGGCGTGCGCGGAATTAACGCCGTTCCTGCCAAAGCCTAAGGAGTGAAACATGTCTGATCACGACAAGATTTATTCAACCAAATTCCAGGACAAGATCGAGCGCAGCACCCTCCTGATGTTTGTAGTGACCGCTATTGCCTTGGCGATAGGCGGTATCGTGGAAATCGTGCCGCTGTTCTATTTGCCGAATACCGCGATGGGTGGCGGGGACGGCACTTATAACAGTACGGTTCACAAAGACAGCAAGGGTAACGTCATTTCGATGGACAAGATTGTCTGGAACCCTGCTACGTCCGCGCATAAAACGCTGGAAGACTGGCAGCCCGGCGATGGAGTGCGCCCCTACAAGCCGTTGGAGTTGGCCGGGCGCGCAGTTTACATTCGCGAAGGCTGTTACTTGTGCCATTCGCAGATGATCCGTCCGTTCCGTGACGAGAAAGACCGTTATGGCCATTACTCGATTGCGGAAGAGTCCATGTACGACCACACCTTTCAGTGGGGTTCCAAGCGCACTGGCCCGGATTTGGCGCGTGTAGGTGGCAAGTATTCAGACGAATGGCATCGCCGCCATCTGCGTTATCCGCGCGACGTTGTGCCAGAGTCGGTGATGCCGAACTTCTTCTGGCTGGGTGATGAACATCACAAGGTGGATGTGGCTGAGACGGTGCAAACCATGAAGGTCATGACCATGATGCCGTTCAATCCGGTACCCAAAATCATTTATACAGAAGCCTATATTAACGGCGCGAAAGAGCAGTTGGAAGGCAAGACCGATCTGGATGCGTTGATTGCTTTTCTGCAAGGCTTGGGCAATCACATCAAGTTCGAAGAAGGCGTGAATTACCGTGACTAAGTTACTGGGATACCTTGGCATGGACGTTGTCGTCATGTCCGCGAATGACTGGATCGGAGTGTTTTATTCTCTGGTCGCGTTTATCGGTATGGTGGCTGTTTATTTCATGGTATTCCGTCCGGCCAACAAAGACATGTTCGAGTCCCAACGCAGCATGGCGTTGGATGACGAAGGCCATATCAATACGGGAGAAAAAAGATGAGTGAAAAACGCGATGTATCAGGTGCTCAGACAACCGGGCATATATGGGATGATGACCTGGCGGACTTCACCAATCAGCCACCCAAGTGGTGGATGTTGGGCTTGACTGCCAGCGCGTTATTTTGTGTAGTGTATTTTTTGTATTATCCGTCCATTCCGTTTGCCGCAACAGGGGGCTTCTCCAAGGGTATTGGCGGCTGGACGGCGATCAAGGAAATGGAAGCCGACAAGGGAGAAGTGGACGCAGTGCGCGGCAAGTTTGAAGCCAAGCTCAAGGATATGACACCGGCAGCCATTTTGGCAGACAGCGAGTTGACAGAGTATGTAAAACGTTCCGGCAAGGTGTTGTTCGGTGACAACTGTGCAGCCTGTCACGGCCAGAATGGCGCCGGCACCAAGGGCAAGGAAGGGCTGTTCGCGCCTATTTTGAATGATGACGATTGGCTGTATGGCGGCAAGATCGACAACATCCACGAAACCATCACCGGTGGTCGCCAAAGCATGATGCTCGCGCACAAAGAAAGCCTGAAACCTGAGCAAATTGACGCTGCGGCAAAGTATGTCCTTGCGTTAAGCGAAGGCAAGGGTGATTCTGAAGTGGCGGGCAAGAAAGTGTTCATGGAAAGCGACTGCGCTACTTGCCACGGCCCGGATGCCAAGGGTATTCAAGCGATGGGCTCGGCTAATTTGACTGACAAAATATGGCGTTTTGACGGATCCTTGGAGGGCATTAAACGCACCATTGCTTTCGGTGTGAATTCCGGCGATCCGCAAACCCGTGTGGCAATGATGCCCAGCTTTAAGGCAGCCGGAAAGTTGAGCGAGGCCGAAATCAAAAAGCTCGCTGTGTATGTTTACATGTTTGGTGGCGGCCAGGTTGACGCAGCTGTCGCACCAGCAGCGGCATCTGTCAGCGCAGCAGTGCCAACCCAAGCAACCCCTGCAGCTGCCAAATAATTTTGTCCGGCTGCGCGGGACTTTGCCCTGCGCAGTATCTTTAAACGTAGAGGAGAAAATCGATGAGCCATGATGCGGTATTTTGGGTGTGGTTATTTGTGTGGCCGGGGCAGCCGCAGTAGCGGGGTGGTTGTTGTACGTGATTTACAGAAATGCAACCAAAGGCAGCGAGAGCCAGTAAATTTCATATTCGCGCGAGAAGGGGGAGAGTGAATCTCCTCCTTTTTATTTTATAAAAAATGATGTCAAAGGGCCGGTTCTGCATATGGAGTAAACTTTCGACTGGGGGCGTTTGAGAATCCGGTGAAAGCCCGGATTAAGGTTGGAATTAATCGGGTCGGGAGCGAGCGCGTGAGCAAAGAAATGGATAAAAAAGAAGTTGGCATTGTCACAGGGATTTATCAGGAAGTTGAAACCTGGCGAGTCAATAGGCAAGTTAATATGGGCGACAAGACCATCCATGCCAAGCGCATGCCGGGTTTCTTCCGCACAATTAAAAATTATACCGGGTCACTCTGGCTGCTGTTTTTTCTTGTCCCCTATTTGCGCTGGAGCGGCAAGCAGGCCATCTTGTTTGATATCACCAATAGACAATTCCATTTTTTTAATCTGACCATATTGCCGCAGGATATCTGGATGCTGTCCCTGCTGCTGCTGTTGCTGGCGATGTCATTGTTCGCGGTGACCTCGGTGGCTTCGCGGGTGTGGTGCGGCTACGCTTGTTTTCAGACGGTATGGACCGATTGGTTTGTCTGGATAGAAGACAAAATCGAAGGCGCTCCTCACTATCGCCGCAGACTGGACGCCGCGCCATGGAATGTGGAAAAAATCCTGAAGAAAGTTGCCAAGCATTTTATCTGGATGGTGATTGCACTTCTTACCGGCATAAGTTTTTCCATCTGGTTCGTGGATGCATTTGAATACTGGAACAAGCTGGTGCATTTCCAGTTACCGTTGGTTGGCGGGGTGGTGCTGACCATGTTTTTCCTGGGTACTTATATTCTCGCCGGCTTGTTGCGTGAGCAGACTTGTTTCTGGCTTTGCCCCTATGCACGCATTCAGGGCGTGATGACGGATTCGCAAACGATATTGCCCGCATATGATTTCAAGCGCGGCGAACCGCGCGGTAAGCTGCACCGGAAAGCAGCCGAGGCAAGCACGGTGCAAGGCGACTGCATCGATTGTTACCAGTGCGTGCAGGTGTGTCCGACTGGCGTGGATATCCGCGATGGACAGCAATTGGGTTGTATTACTTGCGGTCTCTGTCTGGATGCCTGCGATTCCATCATGGACAAAATCGGCAAACCGCGCGGGTTGATTCGCTACGCGTCTCTGGATGAGTTGGAAGGCAAACACGTCAAGAAGATGTACCAGCACCCCCGCACATTGGTCTACCTCGGCATTATCCTGCTGGCTTTTGGCGGCATAGTTTACGGACTGACACATTTGGGTTCGATGACGCTGAGAGTGATTCCGGAACGTCAGCCGTTGTTCGTAAGAATGAGTGACGGATCGATCCAGAATAAGTATGAATTCAAGGTGCTCAATAAAACTGATATTGATCTGTTTGTGACGGTCTCGGCGGAGGGCGGGGTGAAGGATCAAATAATTCTTGGTGCCGAAAAACCATTGCTGACGCATCACGGTCGCAGCACTGCCTTTACCATCTTCGTCAAAGCGTCCGGCGCAAACGTCAAAAGGGAAGTGACACCGATAGAGTTCCGCGTTCAGAGTGTTGAAGACCCGCTGATAGCTGCGGAATACGAGGCAAAATTCAACGGCCCCAAACCGTGATTGCACACATTGCGGAGCGAGCGAAAAATGATTTCACAGCACAGCAAAAAAGGTTTGCGCAATCCTTGGTTCATCGGAATGATAGGGCTGATTATTCTGGTGCTGGGGGTGAACGGCACCTTCATCTGGTTTGCCACGCACAACCGCCCGAACTTGGTGGACAGGGATTACAGCACCAAAGATCGCAAATCCAATGCTTCTTTGGTAAGTGATTTGCAGGAACAAAAAGCACTTGCCTGGAAAGCTACCATCAATCAGCCCAAGTCTATCGTGACGGGTTTGCCAACCGAATATGAAATCAGCGTGGTGGATCGCGATGGCGCACTGGTCAGCGGAGCTATGGAGGTAAAAGCCTACCGCGCATCGGATGAAGGCAGGGACTTCGCCACGGCTTTCAGGGAGGTGTCACCGGGCAACTATCATGGCTATATCAGCTTCCCTCTCAAAGGCTACTGGGAGTTGCGCATTCACGTCAAACGCGGAAAAGATATATTCGAGGTTGGCACAGATAGATTTATGGTTGCGGCTACGCCATGACTGAAGACCAGCAGGCCCTTAACACAGCGCCTTCATTGCGTGCTGTCAGACAAACGCTGACAACAAATTTCCCTAATCCTTACACTGCAATCAGACAAACACCTATAGCAAGTTTCGTGCGCAATGAGCTATTGTCACGCTGCGGGGATTTCCTCGTTTTATAGTTAGGAGATGGTCACATGGCAACGGGTACAGTTAAATGGTTTAACGACGCAAAGGGTTTTGGTTTTGTCACTCCCGATGATGGCAGCGAGGATTTGTTCGCGCACTTTTCCGCAATCAATATGAGCGGTTTCAAGTCACTCAAGGAAGGCCAAAAGGTTAGCTTCGAAGTGACGCAAGGCCCCAAGGGGAAGCAAGCCTCCAACATCCAGGCTCCTTGACAACGCTGTTCGCTTAAGAAGAACCCCGTTCGCCCAGACTCTTCGGCTGCGCTCAGGACTAAAGGCCTTGTCGAAGGGCTCCGGGTGAGCGACTGGTGGTTAGACAAGCTCTGATGGAACTGCCGATTATTGATTATTGGTCCGGTCAAGTGAAGTTTGAAGTCCATTCGCACTGATGTGTCAAGGATGAATGGGCTTCGAATCTCGGCCCGAATGAAAATTTCAAACATATTTGTGCCGGGTCAATAAGCGCGATAACCCCGTGCCAAGCGACTATTTAACCACGGACGGTTAAGTGAACAGCAGTGGTTTTATTGATCTGTCCTCGATGCGCTAATAAAGTTCGAAACGCTGCGCCTCCGGTATAAATTCTGGATTGCATGTAACGGCACCCCGCACCATTATTATTCATGAAGGTGTTATGAGACTGCGCAACTTGCTCTTGTCCACGCGTATCACGATCGGTGTTCTGGCCATGGTGGTTGCGGGTACGGCGACATTGCTGCTTGTCGAAAATGCACGTCTTCGCGATGTGTACCTGAACGAGCGGCGTGTCCATCTGGAACACGATCTCGAGACTGAAAATTTACGGCTAAACCAGTCGATTAATACACTGCGCCAGGATGTGTTGTTCCTGTCCAATACCCCTCCGATTTCCGGCATCGTGCGCGCGGCCCTGAACCGTGGCTTTGACCCACGCTACGGCAATACCAGCAAAGTATGGGAAGAACGCCTGCAACAAATCTTCTCTGTTTTCTCAAATGCGCATCAGGGCTACTACCAGATACGCTACATCGGCATGGCCGACGGGGGGCGCGAGATTGTGCGAATTGATAATCGCGCAGGAAAAATTGAAGTAACGCCGCCCGCCAGACTTCAAGCCAAAGGTGATCGGGATTATTTCAAGGCGACACTGGGTTTACGCGCCGGTGAGGTATATCTTTCTGATTTCAATCTCAACCGGGAAGGCGGAGTTATTGAGCAACCGTATCATCCTGTATTGCGTGCTGCCACTCCGGTCTTTACCCCCTCGGGGGAAATATTCGGCATGGTGGTTGTCAACATGGATGTGGGCAGCTTGCTGAAATCCGCCATATCCGATCTACCCGGTGTCCAGACCTACATAACAAACGAGAGCGGGCAACACCTGCTACACCCCGATTCAAGGCAAGCCTTTAAGTTCGAACTGGGCAGCAAGGATAAAATCACCACGGATTTTCATTTCATCCAGCCGATGTTCGATTCTCGGACACCGGATTATCTGCCGCTACAAGCTGCCGCAACAAAGCCGGGCAGCCCATTATTTACCGCCAGGCGGGTTTATTTTGACCCCGGCAACCCGTCGCGCTTCCTGCTCTTGATGCATTACCTGCCCGCTGCCGTGGTAGCGGAACAGGTTGCCACGATTCCCGCGGATACCCTCATCGACGAATTCATGGTGATGCTGCTGGTCGGTGGAATTGCCATGCTGGCACTGCGCCGGACGTTCTCTCCCCTCAAACAGATTACGCTTGCTGCCAATAGAATCGCCGCCGGTAATAACGACATCCTGTTGACGCAAACGGACGGAGGCGAGATCGGCAGCCTAACCAACGCCCTTAATGCCATGCTGACCAGGTTATCGCAGCGGGAGAAATTATTGCGGGAAAGCGAAGCCAAGTACCGCCGTCTCCACGAGAGCATGATGGATGCTTTTGTCATGGTGGATATGTCTGGACGGCTGCTTGAGTTCAATCATGCTTACCGGGAAATGCTGGGATACTCCGCCGATGAGCTGCAACGCCATAACTGCACTTCCCTGACACCGGAGAAATGGCATGAATTCGAGGCGCGGATCATCGCAGAGCAGGTCATTCCCAATGGTTATTCGCAGGTGTACGAGAAGGAATACATCCGCAGAGACGGGACGGTTTTTCCGGTGGAATTTAAAGCCTTCCTGCTGCGGGACAAGAACAACCAGCCCGAGGCGATATGGGCCATCGCTCGTGACATCACCGAACGCCATGAGGTGAAAGCGGCGTTGGCAAAGTACAAGCGGGGTATTGAGAACGCAATAGATGGTTTCTGGATGACCGATGCGTTGGGAAATATACAGGAAGCCAATGCGGCTTACGCAAAAATATCCGGCTATACGATTGAAGAGCTGGTGAACATGCACATCAGCCAATTGGAAGCGATAGAGCTGACACCGGAAAAGGTGCATGCGCATATCGCCAAAGTGGTGGCGCAGGGTTATGACCGGTTTGAAACACGCCACCGCCACAAGGATGGGCATGAAATTGATATTGAAGTGGCTGTCACTTATATGCCGGAATCCGGTCAGCTTTTCGTTTTTTGCCAGGACATCACCGAGCGCAAGCATGCTGAAGAGGAATTGCAAAAAGCCCGATTAAACTTGCTTGCAGCACAGCAATTGGCAAAGATTGGTTCCTGGGAATGGGATGTGCGGAATAATACTGCGGCCTGGTCTGATGAAACATACCGGTTATTTGAGATAGACAAGAGCGAGCTGAATGAACATCGCAAAAATTTCCTTAACCTGATCGCTCCCGAGGATCGAATCAGAGTTGACCAAGCCTTAAGCGATGCTTTGGACGGAGTGAAAAAATACGATATTGAATACAGAATCTGTCTTGCAGGCGGCAAGAAGAAAGTAATTCATGCCCTCGCCGAAACCATCCGCGATACGGAAGGTAAAGCTGTGGCGATGCGAGGCACGGTGCAGGACATCACCGAGCGCAAGCAGGCAGAAGATTTGATGCAGCAGTTCGGCAGTTTGCTGCGAGGTTCGTTCAACGAGATTTATTTGTTCGATGCCGACACCCTGCATTTCACTCAAGCAAGCGAAGGCGCAAAGAAAAACCTGGGTTACTCGTCCGACGAGCTGAACCGACTCACCCCGCTGGATATCAAGCCATTATTCACACGCGAGAGCTTTGAGCAGTTGGTTGCCCCGCTACGCAGCGGCGAACAATCATCGCTGCTGTTCGAGACGGTTCATCGGCGCAAGGATGGCACGACCTATCCGGTGGAAGTAAACCTGCAGCTCATGTCTACTACTACTACTACTACTACTACTACTATTTTTCTGGCCATTATTCAGGACATCACCGAGCGCAAGCAGGCAAAAGAGAAACAGGAGCTATTGTTCGCACAAACCCTTATTTATGCCAAGGAGATTGAAGACCTGTACAACCGCGCCCCTTGCGGCTACCACTCACTGGACAAGGACGGCATCATCCGCCAGATCAACAATACCGAACTCGCGTGGTTGGGTTATACGCGGGATGAGGTGGTCGGGAAAATGAAGTGGCCGGACTTGCTTGCACACACGGGACTTCAAACCTTCCGGGAAACTTTCCCGCAACTCGTGGAGCAAGGCTTTGTCCGCGATATTGAGGCCGGAATAATCCGCAAGGACGGAACGGTGCTTGAGGGACTTATAAACGCGACAGCCATTTATGACACCAGCGGTGATTTTGCGATGACCCGCTCAACGGTAACCGATATCACCGAGCGCAAGCGGGTGGAACAGAAGCTGCACGACCTTACCGCGCATCTGCAGTCTGTGCGCGAGGAAGAAAAAGCCAGCATCGCGCGCGAAATCCACGACGATCTGGGTGGCACGCTGACTGCCCTGAAAATGGGAGCCCATTGGTTGAAAACTGAACTGTCAGTGAACACTGAAACAGTGCGGTTTCTCGATCGCGTCGCGGAGATATCGCAATTAATTGATAACGCGACTGGCGTTATGCGGAAAATCATCACCGGACTGCATCCGACCATACTCGACGATCTCGGTCTGGTGGCGGCGCTTGAATGGCAAGCCGCGCAATTCCATAAACGTACCGGCATCGAGTGCCGGGTGAACTGCGTCTGCGCCAAGAGCGAAGACTGCGCGGCAGAATTGGACAAGACACGCTCGATTGCGCTGTTCAGAATTGCTCAGGAATCACTCACCAATGTGGCGCGGCATTCCGGCGCATCCAGGGTGGAAATCGAATTTCACCGCAATGACGAAGAGGTTGTCATGTCGATTATCGACAATGGGCGCGGTGTGACGGAAAAACGCACCGATACCTCAATACCCTATGGCATACTCGGCATGTGCGAGCGCGCCGATCAGCTGGGCGGTAAAATCAACTTCGATATTCCGCCCGGTGGGGGATTTAACGTGACGGTAATATTGCCGTTGCCGGCCAATGAAAAGGAGAAAACATGATCCGCATTCTGATCGCCGACGATCACTCCACCGTGCGACAGGGACTGGCACTCATTCTGGAAAGAAACGGTGAGATGAAGGTTGTGATGAGCAGCACCAATGGCACCGATGCCCTGGATTGGCTTCACGAAAACGACTGCGACGTGGCGCTGATCGATATTTCCATGCCCGGCATGAACGGCATCGACTTGCTCAAGCGACTGCAGAAGGAAAAACCGGCATTGCCGGTACTGATTCTCAGTGCCTACCCGGAAGATCAATACGCTGTGCGCCTTATCAGGGCCGGTGCAGCTGGCTATCTGAACAAGGAATGCGCGCCGGAAGAGTTGGTGAATGCGGTGCACTGCGCGCTGGACGGCAAAAGGTATATCAGTCCGGCAGTGGCCGAAATGCTCGCCAGCGAAATCAGAATGCCGGATGAAAGACTCCCGCACGAAACACTGTCGAATCGCGAATACCAGATTTTCCTGCTGTTAGCCTCTGCCAAAACTGCCGGGGAAATAGCCGACATCCTGAAACTGAGCGTGAAAACTATCAGCACTTACCGCGGTCGCATCCTGGAAAAAATGCACCTGCAAAACAACGCCGAGCTGATGCGCTACGCCGTTGACAACCAGATTATGTAGTCACACCAACCGCTCGTACAGCCCATCCAGTTTAGTATCAGCAGGGTACAAGCCATTCATCCTGCCATGTTTCCCGCTCTGTCAGACAAACGCTGACAACAAATTTCCCTGATTCTTACACCACAATCAGACAAGCACCGATACCCAGATCATGTGCGAGGGAATATCGTGTCCCCATGGATTCTGCAAGCCAAAGCGGCGTCACGAAGGTGCTCCCAAGTTTAGTGGAAGCCAATTTAACGGAGGGCATGATGGGTTTGGAGTGGACGGAGCATCTGAGTGTCGGGAATGCAATTATCGATTCCGATCATAAGCAATTAATCACTATGGTCAACGGCGCCGAGTACATGATCAAGAAAAGGGACGGCTTCGCCCTGCCACAGGCATTTGACCAGATTGAGCATTGGTTGCTTATTCATTTTGCGAATGAAGAGAAGATTGCGCAGGCGGCCAGAATTCCTTTTACCAAAAACAATCTGGAGCATGAGGTTTTGCTGAAGACCTTTCGTCTTATGAGAGATGTGATAGTGGGCAAGAATGGCGTGTGGGATGAGGAGGCGGCAGAGCATTATTCTGAGTTTTTGAGTGATTGGTTGACTGGTCACGTCATTAAGGAGGACATGCTGATGAAGCCGGTGCTACAAACCTATCCATACGATTTCAAACCGGAGTGACATTCGGAGCTTGCGCAAACGGAAGCGGACCGACGGATGGGAGAGCGGAGTGATGAACGTACTTGTTGTGGAAGATTCGGAAACTGTGCGGGGATACCTGCAATCCATTCTGTCCGATATACCCGGTATTACGGTAATCGGTTATTTGGCAATTGAGGAGGATGTGATCGAGTGCATTGATACATTGATGCCAGATGTCGTGATTTTCGACATCGGCCTGAGGAATGCAGCGGTGGTTGGCATGCTGAAAAATATCAAAAAACGCCATCCCGGGATCAAGGTGATGATATTGGCCGATTGCACCAGCGAGTTTTACTTCAACCGCTGCTTGTACACCGCACAGGACAATTTTTTTGACAAGACTTCACAGTTCATGCGGATTCGCGCGGCTTTATGGGCCTACCATTTGAATAACAAGTTTGCTGCGGCCTTGCAGCCCCCTTGAGATTGCCCCCGATGGAAGCCTCGACAACCACCACTTACCGTTTATGGTCGAGAATTACCGACCGCTTTCCTTTCATCATCCAGAAAAAGCATTGCAGCATTCACCGCTATCTGCTGGCATCGGTGTTGATGGGATTGGCTTTGTTGGTGAGATTGGCAATTGCTCCCGTCAGTGCAGGGTTGCAGTATGTGACCTTCTTTCCGGCCGTCACGCTTGCCGCAATCATTGGCGGATACAGGGCCGGATTGCTCACCACGATAATTGGGTTAGCTTTTGCCACCTATATATTTACTCCGCCCTATTACTCGATTTCAATGGAAGTCCTGCAAATCAGCTTTTGGTCAAACATGGTGTTTCTGATAGATGGGGCCATCGTGTCCTTTTCAATTGAGGCCATGCATCGATACCGCCGGCAATATGTGAAGGAACTCAAGGAAGTTAAA
Organism: Gallionella sp.; assembly: GCA_023259035.1. GTDB lineage: Bacteria > Pseudomonadota > Gammaproteobacteria > Burkholderiales > Gallionellaceae > Gallionella. Next base: position 44,958 of record JAHFRA010000002.1, on the reverse strand, counting down.
TCGTCCGAGAAGCTTGTGATGGCACTTAATAAGGAACTGGCCGAGCACATTGCCGAGCGCAAGCAGAATGAAGAGCAATTACGTGTTGCGGCGGCGGCGTTCGAAACGCATGATGCCATCATGATTACCGATGCCAACGCGAACATCATCCGCGTCAATCAGGCGTTTACCAACATCACCGGCTATAGCCCGGAAGAGGTGTTGGGCAAGAACCCGCGTATTCTGAGTGCTGGCCGTCAGGACAAGGCATTTTATGCGGCAATGTGGCAGCAGTTGCTGAATACCGGCTCCTGGACGGGTGAGGTGTGGGACAGGCGCAAGAGCGGGCAAATTTATCCGAAGTGGCTGACCATCACCGCCGTAATAGATGCGCAGGGGAAAGTCACTGAGTATGTGGCTTTTTTCAGCGACATCACCGCGCGCAAACAGGCCGAGGAGGAAATCCACAATCTGGCGTTCTATGACGCATTGACCGGGCTGCCTAACCGACGTTTGCTGCTCGACCGTTTCCGCCAAGCGCTCTCGGTGTCGGCGCGCAGCAATCATTATGGCGCGGTGCTGTTCCTCGACATGGACAGGTTCAAGACGCTTAACGATACGCTCGGCCACGATCACGGCGACCTGTTGCTGATCGAGGTGGCGCAGCGCATTCAATCCTGTGTGCGTGAGGTGGATACCGTGGCGCGCTTTGGCGGTGATGAGTTTGTGGTGCTTCTTGAAGACGTCGATACGAGCGCGGAACAAGCCTCGCAAAAAGTTGCTCTGATTGCCGAGAAGATACGCGCAGCCCTGGCTGTGCCTTATCAGCTTAATGATCATGAGCACCATAGCTCGCCGAGTATCGGCGTGTGCCTGTATTGCGGCAATGAGAAATCGGTGGATACTTTACTCAAACACGCAGATCTCGCGATGTATCAGGCCAAGGATTCAGGACGAAATGCGGTGCGGTTCCATGGTGCAAAAAACTCGAGTGATTCTATCGTGTCGTCACAGGATTTCGTCAATATCCGCTCTGCCGCCGTGTGACACCAAATCATGCAGGTCATGAATCAGTGAGGGACTTATGCAGAGGTTCCCTTGACAGGTTTTACGCCGGGAACCGGATGGTTACCGTCGTCCCCTTGCCTACTTCACTCTCCAAGAGGATAGTACCGTCGTACTTGTTTACAATCTTTTGCACTATATACATGCCCAAGCCTTCGCCTTCGTCCGGTCCTTTGGTGGTAAAGAACGGATCGAATATCTTTCCAAGATGCTCCGGTCGAATCCCGGTTCCCGTATCTTGGACGCGTATACAGACTTGGCTGTCCTCAAGGGTAGTCGTTACCTCCAGATTGCCGTCTTTCCCCGCCATGGCCTGGATGCCATTGCGAATAACGTTGAAAAAAACTTGCTGGACCTCCTCATGTTTGGCAGTTATTTTGGGTACAGGTGCGAAGTTTTGACGGATTTCAATTCGATCGTCCAGCAGTGCAAGCCTCGCCATTGCAAGAGCCTCGGTGAGCATCTCACGCACGTCGATTTTTTCCAACTCATGCTGGCTGGCAGGACGGATGTATCCGGAGAGGTTCTTTACGATGGCCGAAATATGTTTGGTGTGCTTGATGATATCTTGGGCATACTCGTTACACGTTGAGATATCCTTTTCTTCACGTATCGCCTCGGCTCTGCCCATGATGACATAAAGAGGGTTGTTGATTTCGTGACCGATGCCGCTGACCATCGTGCCGATTGCCGTCATCTTTTCCGCCTGAATGAGTTGTTCCGTAACGCGATCTTTTTCGGCCTGGTTTTCTCTTAACGTCTCCTCCGCCTGCTTGCGTTTGGTGATGTCGCGAATAATCGCGGTAAAGAACTGGCCGTCGGCGGCTTGCCATTGCGACAGTGAAAGTTCCAACGGGAATTCGCTGCCGTCCTTACGCAGCCCCGCAAGCTCAATGGTCTTGCCAATTATATGCGGCACCCCGCCAGCCACCATCCTCGCCAAGCCTTCTCTATGCGGGTTACGAAAGCGTTCCGGCATCAACACCGTCAGGGACTGACCGTTGATTTCGGTTTCGGTATAGCCGAACAAGCGTTCTGCAGCAGCGTTCCAGCCCACGATGTTGCCGGCACCTGCGCCGGCACCAGCACCCGTGATGATGGCATCGTTGGCCGACTCGGTGAGCGCGCGAAAATGCCGTTCCCTTCCCGTTAGCTTATCTTCCAGAGCGCCTATGTGCTGGCGCAGTTGAATTCTCATCTCATCAAACTCGCCGGCAAGTTCCTCGATTTCATCACCCGTGTGAATAGCCAATGGTTGGCTCAGATCGCCGCCGGCGATGAGGCTCGCCTCATCGCGAAGTTTCTGGATCGGCTTTACGATGTGGCTGCTTGCGTAGTAGCTCAGGGCAACAAGCAATCCCAGGGAAAGCAGGCCGGCAAGGAGCACGCCAATAAGAAGGCTTTTTGCCGGGGCAAAGATTTCTCGTGAATCTTGCCAGACGAACATATGCCAGGACTCGCCTGCTGGCAGGAGAGAATTTACTCCGGCCAGCGGCGCGTAACCAACAATGGAGAACACACTCCTGCCGTGCCCGTCGTTTTCCGCAGTAGTCCAACCCGCCTGGTTATGTGTGACAAGGGCAAGAAGAGTCTGGTCTTCGATGCGGCTTCCTGTTACCAGTATCGGACAACTGATGATCGCCCCGGCATTGCTGATAAGCATCACGTGGCCGGTGTCACCGAACCGGATCGGGTAAATGATGGGATCGAACAATTTCTTGACATCATAATCACGGTGCAGCCAGCCGATAGGGGTGTTTTTATTTCTGTCATGAACCGGCGTCGATATATGGAGCAGATGCTGCTGAGTCGTGCTGTTCAGGTGTAGCCATGTCACTCTGGCTATCGTATTCTCAGCGGAAGAGATTGCAGTTTTTGCTCCGTCAGGCTCTCCTTCTGGCCCCGTCATCCAAGAGGCTTTAAGGGCGTCTATAACCGGCTCGGCTTCCGCGATGGGAGGCCAATTAAACTGGGCCGCAGATGAATTCATCCCCCGGTGTTGATTGCCAAGGAGCTCCGCGCGTACTTTGGAATCGTCCTCCGCCTGCTGTGCCAGTATGCGATCAACAGTGATGATTCGCTGGAGTTCCGCGTCCACCTTTGCAGCACTGCCTTCGGCCAGTGCATGGAAGCTTGCGCCGATTACATCTTGAAGCTCGCTGCTGCCCCTGTAGTAGGCTACCGAAAGACTAATCACCAGAGGAATCGCACCCACGGCCAGAATGGCCAGCACCAGCTTACCCGACAAACCAAGGCGATGTTTTTTAGATTGCATTGTCATAACCCGGTTGCGCCTCGTTGAGTGCTACATCGGCCATTGTCGCTCATCCATATGTCAAACGCATCCACTCGTTGATACATGATTTCCAACAATGGGCAGGCGGTGATTTATAACAAAACTATGTTCCTATTTCCATCAGACAAACACTGACAACAAATTCCCCATTTACTTACACCAGAATCAGACAAACACCGATAGCACTCGTCGTGTGAGAGGAATATTATCAACGCATAACTTTAAGGACATCAGCACCTGTCCGGCTTTCCGTTTTGGTGCATTGACTCTTGGTATAACCGCGTATGGCACGTCGGTTTATTACGAAGAAACTAACAAGGAGAACTAAAATGTTACATAAAATATTGGTGGTAGATGATGAAGAGGAAGTTCGCAAGACAATCCGGCTCCAACTCAAAGGCACCGGCTTGGAGGTGGTGGAAGCAGAGGACGGGAAAAGAGGGATCGAAGTTCTTGATTCCGAAAATGCTATCACCGTAGATGCGATCCTTTGTGATGTGCGGATGCCCCATATCAACGGCGTTGAGGCTGTTGCATACTTCCGTCGTGAGTATCCGCATATACCGGTCATCGTGTTGACTGGTTATCCTGATGTCAAGCTTGCGGTGGACTTCATGAAGGAGGGCGTTGTTGAATATCTCGTCAAACCAGTGGAGAAGGAGAAGCTGGTTGAAACGGTTATGAAGGCTATCAAGCAGCGAACGTTCGTCGGCGGGGCTCAGCCCGTAATGTAAAATGATCAACGTCGATTCTCGGTCAGCCCACTTTGATACTGCGTGTCTGCCGGTGAGAGCGGAGACACGCAGTAGGTGGGAGCGGTAGCTGACAAGAGTGCAACGGAGGCTGTCAATGGGAATTCTTGAAATACCATCATGTCTCCAGCATTTACCCCCATCCCTTTTCTAACCTCACCCTTGAAAGGGGAGGAGCTATATTCCACCTCTTCAGAGAGGGAGTGGGTCGTGTTTCGACTTGCATGAAGCAATTTTTATACGGTGTTTTAGAAAATACCAACTCCATCAGGGTTCCTGAACGGAAATTCGCCGATTCATCATCGCTGCTTTTACTTCAAGGAGAATGATCATGCGTACACTTAGCTCACTGGTTATATTGCTTGCTTTCGGCTGCCAGGTTCCGCTTGCGCTTGCCGATGATGCTTCGGTCACCATTACCTCACCAGCAGATGGCGCTAAACTGGGCCGGACGGCACAAACCAAAATCAATTATGAGGTAATGCCCGGGCCGAAAGGCGACCATACACACCTTTACGTGGATGACAAAGAGGTGGGTGTGTTACGCCAGCTAAAAGGCAGCCACATGCTGGAATCTCTGGCATCGGGCAAGCACGAAATTTGTATCAAGATAGTAAACAAGGGACATACCCCGATTGGCGTACAGCAATGCATCAAGGTTAACGTGGAATAGCAGCGTGATTGACCTGCAAGACTTGGGCTATGCCTTAGTGCAGGTGATGCATAATTTCGGCGCTGCTGCTGTTGTGGGCGGTGCCGCATTCATGTTGTACATGGCGCCACAGCCTGCCCTGATGCAGCGCAAGTTTGCCTGGATGGTCGGGTTCGGGTGGGTCACTCAGGCATTGAGCGGCACGGCGTTTGGGGCGATCAGCTACTATAACTATGGAAGATTTCCTGATATACATAGCATCGCTGTTGTCGCGCTGGTTGTTAAAATACTGTGCGTTGTGTCCGGGCTGTCCATGGTTGCGTTGTTTCTGCGCTATGCCGATGGATGGTCAAACAGGCAATACCAGATCGCATGGCAAATACTGTTTGCGCTGGGGGCAATTGCACTGACTGCTGCTGCTTTTTTGCGCTGGTTTTCTTAAGCCGAAATCGTGAAAATTCACAAACTCCAGACACGGGTAGTGCTCGCCTTCACACTGCTGCTGCTGCTGATCCAGGCAGCAAGCCTGGTCATTATCAATGGTGTCCTGTCGGACAGCACAAATCAGGACATTCGGCGTAATTTGTTGGCTGGCCAGCGCGTCTTCAATCTGCTGCGCGAAGACAACAACCGGCAATTGGTTCAATCGGCAAGTATCATGTCGTCGGATTTCGCTTTTCGCAAGGCCGTTGCTACCGCTGACTACGGTACCGTGGTTTCCGCACTGACCAACCACGGCGCAAGAATCAACGCGGACGTGATGCTGCTGGTGGGTATTGACGGCAAATTGATTGCCGACACGCAGGTTACCAAAAATGCCGAACATGCAGGTTATGCCGAACAGCCATTCCAGTTTCCAGAACTCATCGCGATTGCGGAGCAGCAAAGTCAGGCAGCAGCCATGGTGGTGCTTAATGGGGCGCTCTATCAAATGGTGGTTGTTCCGGTGCTGGGACCGTTGCCCATCGCATGGCTGGTCGTGGGTTTCAGCATTGACGACAAATTCGCCCGCAACTTGCAGTCGCTCACTGCGCTGAATGTGTCGTTCCTTACCAAGGACAGGGCAGGTAGCCAATGGCAGCTATTGGCTACCACATTGCCTTCCGGGGCATCCGGCGCATTGCCCCATTTGCTGCCAAGCCTCCCGGAATCTAAATCGCCAGAGACAACATCAACCGGCATCGCCACATTACACATGGGCGATGAGGATTACATGACACTCACATCCGGTCTGGAAACACAGAGCGGTACGCATATTGTCGCCATCCTGCAGCAGTCGCTACAGCAGGCACAGGAGCCTCTGCGGCGCTTGCAAAGGTTGCTGCTGATGCTGAGCGGCCTGTCCCTGTTAGCCACGTTGGCGGCAAGCTATAGAATAGCGCACAGTATTACCAAGCCGATCAGCGAACTGGGTTCCCTTGCCAGCCGCATCCAGCAAGGCGACTATTCACAGCCCGCCCCGGTTGACCGGGAGGACGAGATCGGCGAACTGGCTTCCGCCTTCAACCACATGAAGGATGGCCTGGCGACGCGTGAAGCGCGAATCACCGAACTCGCCTACCGCGATCAACTGACCGGATTACCCAACCGCACACTGTTCCGCGACCGCCTGGAACAGGCGGCCAAGGTGACAAATCGCGCCGGACAAAATTTTGCGTTGCTGATTATTAACCTGGACAGGTTTAACGAGGTCAACGTCATTCTGGGCCACCATATCGGCGACTTGCTGTTGCAGGAAATCTCCAGGCGGCTGGCAACTATTCTCGCACGGGATTCCGACACGCTTGCGCGGCTCGGCGGCGATGAATTCGCCGTGCTGCTTCCGGACTGCGACACCCAGTGCGCCATGATTGTCGTGCGCAAGATACTGGATACGCTGGATCAGCCGATTCTGCTGGAAGGCCAGGAGGTCATCTCCACCGGCAGCGTCGGCATAGCCATCTATCCCGAGCATGGCGACGAAATCAACACCCTGTTGCGCCACGCGGACATCGCCATGTACGAGGCGAAACATGACAACAGCGGCTACGCCCTGTTCGATCTGAACTATGTCGAGCAGAACCAGCAGCATCTGTCGCTGCTGGCCGAGTTGCGCCAAGCCATCGAGCGGAGCGAATTTGTCCTTTATTACCAACCCAAGGTGGGCTTCGCCACCGGCACACTCGGTCATGTGGAGGCGCTGGTGCGCTGGATACACCCGGAACGGGGCATGATCCCTCCCGACCAGTTCATACCCTACGCCGAACATACCGGATACGTCAGAACCATTACCCGATGGGTGATCGAGACGGCTCTGCGCCAGCGCAGACAGTGGGAGGAAATGGGGTTGCCGCTGACGGTCTCCGTCAACATATCGGCGCGAGACCTGATGAATTCTGATCTGCCCAAGCTGTTCGCCGGGCTGATGGACAAGTATGGGGCATCGCCCCGCTGGCTGTGCCTGGAAATCACTGAGAGCGCCATCATGGGTGACCCAAAGCGCGCGCTGGGCATTCTGGAAGAGCTCCACGGCATGGGATTCAGCCTTTCAGTGGACGACTTCGGAACCGGTTATTCTTCGCTGGCTTACCTCAAGAAGCTGCCGGTATCCGAGTTAAAGATAGACCAGTCTTTCGTCTTCCACATGGCGGACGACCAGGACGATGCGACCATCGTGCGCTCGACCATCGATCTGGGGCACAACATGGGGCTCGTGGTGGTGGCGGAAGGCATAGAGAACAAAGCCACTTGGGATATGTTGCAGGCCATGGGCTGCGATCTGGCGCAGGGTTATTACATCAGCAAACCGATGGCTGCCGACGCGCTGCTCAAGTGGATAGCGCAAGCGCCGTGGAAAGTGGCGAAGGAAATTTAATGGAGAACGTCATGCTGATTTCAAAATTTAAAATGTTTGGCAATGCTTTTCTTTGCGCCACCCCTTTGCTCTGTATTTCTCCAGCGGTATGGGCGGACTGGGTTGGCAATTCGGAAGTTGGAATCCGTCACGACAGCAACGTCAACAACGCCCAATTGGCCAATGACATTGCGAGTGACTCGGTACTCAACGCGGGTATTTCGGCGACCGGTTTTTTTCCTTTTGAGGCAGGTGAAAGTCTGAGCTTAAGCGGGGAGTTAAAAGGCGAGACATTCAACAGCCACACCGGATTGAATAACGTATCCCTGGGCGCGGCTCTCGGTTTACGCAAGAAATGGGCGCTGGGGCCTTACGCACCCTGGACCGCCATGTCCCTGTCCTCGGCGCGTTTGGATTACACCGATAATATCCGTAACGGGTGGCGGCACCAGGCCGCAATACGCGGCGGACAACGCGTCTTCGAGCGGTGGGATCTTCGCGCCGAGTATATGGTCGAGCGGCGCACTGCCAATTCTTTTCTGTCGGATATTCCGGGACTTTCGGGCGACGCATTCAGCCAGTCCAGCCAGGCCATGACGCTCAATGCGGAGTATGCATGGAGCGACAGCCTGTTCCTTACGTTCGGCACCCTGTTGCGCCACGGCGATGTGGTCGCATCCACAAGGAGGGGACGAAAAATTTTTTCCGCCTCGAAAGCAATAGCGGATGACCCGGTGTTTGGCCAGGATTTTTACGCCTACAGGATGACCGGAACCACTTATGGCCTGAATGTGGATATGAATATCGCGGTGACTCCACACAGCCTGTTGCGCGCCTCCATGCTGCGTCAGCTGACCCATGCGGCAGGCGACAACAACTACGCCAAAAACGTGTCCATGCTTTCCTGGAACTACAACTTCTAGAGGTGCCAAAATGCCAAAGTTCAATTCAATCTTGCGTATTCTGGTTGCCGACCTTCTGTTTGCATGGGCAGTCTTGTCCAGCGCCGGCGAATTGCACGCCTTGATCAAAGATCAGAACGGACAGCCGATAGAGGATGCGATCGTGTTGGTCACACCGCTCGATGCCAAGAATGTTCCATTTCCCAAACAACTCCGCAATGAAATGGACCAAATAGACAAGGAGTACGTGCCCCATGTGAAGGTGGTCACGGTAGGCTCCAAAGTGTATTTCCCCAACAAGGACAACATCCGGCACCATGTGTATTCCTTTTCGCCGGCCAAGGTATTCGAGCTGCCTCTCTATTCCGGCACCTCGGCGCCACCCGTGCTGTTCGACAAGAACGGGCAGGTCACCCTCGGTTGCAACATTCATGACTGGATGCTCGGCTACATCTACGTTGCTGATACGCCGTTTTTCGGCAAGAGTGCGAAGGATGGCAAGGCTCATATCGCCGATGTTCCGGCAGGAGAGTATTCGGTGCGGGTCTGGCATCCGGACATGAAAGGGACGGAGGAATCAACTGTACGCAAGGTGGTGCCGGACACCACTCAAGCAACAAGCATGGAATGGCAGTTGATCCTGAGGCCGGTATTCAGGATACCACGAGCCTCCGGCAGCGGCGGTGCCGCTTACCGCTGACAGCGATAAATACGTTTGCTACTTGAACAACGTCAGCAGCGCGAGTTGATTTTCCACTGGCATTTTTCTGAATGTTTCCAGCAGGGCAATTTCCAGTTCGCTGAATTCAACACTGTAGATTTTTTCTTTCTGTTTCGTTTTTAGCTGGATGGGTTGGTATTGTTCTCTTTGTGTGAGCGATGTCTTTTCGTATTGCAACGACCACACCAACCGTGCCACGATTTCCGCGTTCAGGCTGCGCCCGCTGTGGCGGGCCGCCTTAAATAGCTCATCCTTTGTTTCCGGTGGCAATCGCAAGCCAAAGGGCGCGATGTCCGCTGTTTTTCTCATTTCGACCATAGCGGCGCAGTGTAATCAAATTGTTGTTGACATGAATAGCTTCATCCCGTAGCTTCGTAATCATTACATCATGTAATTAGTGGGCTACCGGAATCCAAATCAAGCGCGTTCGTTGCGCATCAGGCGGAAACAAAGGTATGGTGATGACAGCCAGCAGTAAAAAATTAATGCAGGCATTCTTTTCTCCTGCCGTGGCACTGATGAATCGTCTGGATATCACCAGAAAATTCGTGCTGCTGGGTTTGATGTCGTTGGCCGCGATGGCGGTGGTGGCATATAGCCTGTTTGCCAGTCTTGACCAGGTCATCAGCTTCTCTCAGCGGGAGCTGCAAGGCCTCGAACTGATCAAGCCGTTCCCCCGGATTGTGCAGACCCTCCAGCAACACCGTGGGCTTTCGGCCGGGCTTCTCGGTGGTAATGAGGCTATGCGGGACAGTCGTGCCAGCACTGAAAGGGAAGCGGTCGAGACATTAAACGAGATGCGGGGAAAGCCGTTTTCCGGCATGAGCACGAGCGAAGACTTGCAGCACATCAATGCAGACTGGGAGCGCCTGCGCAAAGAGGGGTTAAATTGGACGGCGGCGGAAAACTTTGCCGCGCATACCCGCCTGATCGACCGGATACAGTCATTCGAGGAGATGATTGCCGATGAATCCGCGCTGATCCTGGATACTGAGCTCAGCAAGTTCTATCTGATCGACACTATCATTAACAAGCTGCCGCAGGCGCTCGAGCATCTTGGGCGGTTACGCGCTTACGGCACCGGTATTCTGGCCAAAAAGCAGGCCACCGCGCAGCAGAAGATTGAAATCAATATCCTGATTGCCGAACTCGATGATGCGCTTGGGATGCTCAAGACCAACCTCGACAAGACCGGTCGCTACAACCCGGCACTACAGGATTTGATCTCGGCTGCGTCAAGGGACATTACCGATTCGGCGCAGCAGATTACCGGCCTCGTGGCATCGGACATTCTCACCGGTCATTTTGCTACATTCCCCAATGATTTCTTCGGGATGTCCACTGCGGTGATCGACAAGAGTTATACGCAACTATACGAAACACTGCTGCCAACGACTGAAACTCTCATCAAGGCGCGTATTGCAAAGGCGGAAAACACGTTACGCTTCAGCATCGGCGTCGCCTTTCTGCTGTTTCTGGCGGTGGCCTATTTCTCGATTGGCATCTACCGCGCCATCATCGGCAATATCCGGTCGCTTGCCCGTTCGGCACAAGCCTTTTCCGGTGGCGATCTGCGTGAGCGGATCGATTGCGGCGCGCGCGATGAGTTCGGCCAGGTGGGCGATAGTTTCAACGAAATGGCCGACGGGTTCAGCGCGTTGCTAAAAGTGTCCAGTGAAAACGAAGCGCGCCTGCACGATCTGTCGGTACACCTCGAAGAGCGGGTGAAGCAACGCACCTTTGAACTGGAGCTGGTTCAGAGGTTGACCGACGCGCTGTTGAGCCGCTACAAGACATTGATGATGACCTCCATGGATGGCATCCATATAATGGATACGCAGGGCAACATCGTGGAGGCCAATGATACATTCTGCAACATGCTGGGCTATACCCGCGAGGAGGTGGTCGGCCTGAATGTGGCTGATTGGGAAGCGCAATATTCGGCAGAAGAATTGCAGAAAGGATTCAAGAATCTCATCGGGAAATGCAATTTATTTGAGACGCGGCACCGCCGCAAAGACGGCACGCTGATTAATGTCGAGGTCAGTGTCAACGGCGTTGAGGCAGAAGGGTTAGGTTTGATTTTTGCTTCAAGCCGCGACATTACCGCGCGCAAACAGGCCGAAGAGGAAATTCACCATCTGGCATTTTATGACGCGCTGACAAAATTGCCCAACCGTCGCCTGTTCCTCGACCGTTTCTGCGCGGCATTGCCTGTTTCTGCACGGCACAATAATTTTGGTGCGGTGTTATTCATCGACCTGGATCGTTTCAAGCTGCTTAATGACACGCTCGGGCATGACTATGGCGATCTGTTATTGATCGAGGTGGCGGTTCGGATCAAAGCTTGTGTGCGTGAAATGGATACGGTGGCAAGATTTGGCGGGGATGAGTTCGTCGTGCTGATCGAGGGTATCAGCGACGATCAGGATGAGGCTTCGCACAAAGTCGGGCTGGTTGCTGAAAAAATCCGCGCATCGTTGGCGCGCCCCTACGATCTCAGTGGGCATGAGCACCACAGTTCGCCCAGCATCGGCGTCAGCCTGTATCGCGGCAATGAAGAGCCGGTGGAGGAATTGCTTCAGCATGCCGACATGGCGATGTACCAGGCCAAGGATTCCGGGCGCAATGCGGTGCGTTTCTTCGACCCCGTTATGCAGAGTAACGTGTCAACGCGCGCCGCATTGGTGAATGATTTGCGCAGTGCCATTGCGCACCAGCAATTGCATTTGCATTACCAGTTGCAAGTGGATAATGATAATCGCCCGGTGGGGGCGGAGGCGTTATTGCGCTGGATACATCCGCAACGCGGCATGGTCATGCCGGAAAAATTCCTACCGATTGCCGAAGAAAGCACGCTGATCCTCGATATTTGTGACTGGGTGATGGGAACCGCTTGTAGGCAACTTGCCTTATGGAATACAAACGAGAAAATGCGCGATCTGGTGTTGACGGTAAATATCAGCGCCAAACAATTCGCCATGCCGGATTTTGTGGATAAGGTAGCCAACGCGCTGCGGACGCATCAGATAAACCCAGCACACCTGAAACTGGAATTAACCGAAAGCATGGCGCTGGATGATTTGCCCAGTGCGGTAGAAAAAATGCATGCCCTGAAAGTGCTGGGTGTCCTCTTGTCGATGGACGATTTTGGCACCCGCTATTCATCGCTATCCAACCTGAAACAACTTCCACTCGATCAACTCAAGCTTGGCAGGAGTTTCGTGCAGGATATTGCAAGCGATGGCAACGTCGCGCTACTGGTGCAGAGCATCATTGATTTGTCGAGCAGATACCGCATTACCGTGATCGCCGAGGGGGTGGAAAACGAGGCGCAATTGACTTCGCTCAAGGGTCGCGATTGCGTGGCCTATCAGGGTTTTCTGTTCAGCAAGGCTTTATCAATTGAAGCGTTTGAACAGTTGTTGGACCGGAGCTGATGCCCGCATGAAGGTTATCGATCCTCAATAATTGGAAAAGGTTGTTCTCAGGCTTTATTATGGGGGCAGATATTTTCCGACTTCTGTCCTTTGATCGATAACTGTTTCCATTGTGGTCTGCCCATTGCTCCCGATGCGGATTATCGCGCGTCGCTCGATGGCGCGGTGCGGCGATTCTGTTGCTTCGGATGCCAGTCGGTATGCGCCGCCATTTTTGGAGCAGGGCTGCAAGGTTATTACCAGCGCACACCCGACGGCACGTTGCTCGCTCCGCCTCCTGAGCCGCCCAAAGACATCGAAATATACGACCTCGACGAAGTGCAGCAGGAATTTACTACCTGCTCCGGCGCGATACGCGATATTCATCTGCTCGTTGAAGGCATCCATTGCGCCGCCTGTGTTTGGTTGATCGAGCGCGGTTTGCAGCGCGTGCCCGGTGTGCAATCGGCCAACGTCAATTTGGTCGCCAAGCGGCTGCATCTGCGTTGGGATAATCAGCGCAGCAAGCTATCCGATGTGATTCGTGCGCTGGCCAAGATCGGCTACTCGGCCATGCCTTACGATCCTGAAAGCGCGGAAGGGGTTATCAAGAAGTTTAACCGCGCCATGCTTTACCGGTTGTTCTTTGCCGGGTTCGCCATGATGAACATGCTGTGGGTTGCCGTTGCGCTGTATAGCGGCGCGAACCGGGACGAGTTCCGCGATTTTTTTCACTGGATCGGGTTGGCATTGGCCACGCCGACCTTGCTGTATGCGGGCTATCCGTTCTATCGCGGCGCATTCGGCGGCTTGCGCGGCGGTCGCCTGACGATGGATATGCCGATTGCCATCGGCTTGAGTGTCACCTACGCCTATTCGTTTTATATCACGGTTACCGCCAACCGGATCGGCGAAGTATATTTCGACACGGTCACCAACCTGATTTTCGTGATTCTGATTGGCCGCTATCTGGAAGGCATGTTTCGCCATCAGGCAATTTCCGCCACCAAACGGTTGATGGAATTGCAGCCGCGCGTGGCAATCGTGATGCATGATGGGCAGGAACAGATGATGCCGATACGCGGCGTTAAACCTGGCGACCAGGTGCTGATCAAGCCGGGTTACAAGGTGCCGGTGGACGGTATCGTGCTGGAAGGGCACAGTGCGGTGGACGAGTCCATGTTGAGCGGGGAATCGATGCCGGTGAGCAAATCCGTCGGCGCGCAAGTTTCTGCCGGGACGCTGAATACCAATGGCGCATTGTTGGTCGAAGTGCGTGCGACGATGCAGAACACCACGCTGGCGAAAATTATCAGGCTGGTCGATGATGCGCAATCTTCAAAGGCTCCAATTCAACGCCTCGCCGACACCATCGTGCCGTGGTTCGTGCTGGTCACGCTGATTTGCGCGATGCTGACCTTCTTCATCTGGAATGGCCGGGATTTCGAGATCGCGTTAATGGCCGCGACTTCGGTGCTGATCATCACCTGTCCGTGCGCGCTGGGCATGGCAACGCCGATGTCGATTGCGGTGGCATCCGGCCTGGGCGCGAAACATGGCATCCTGGTCAAGAATGGACAGGTGCTGGAAACCTTGTCCAAGGTGGACCATTTTGTGCTCGACAAGACCGGCACGCTGACCGAGGGCAAGATGAGCGTTGCGCATATGTATACCGCGCCCGGTGCTGTCGAGCGGAGCATACTGCGCGGCGCGGCGGCGGTGGAACGTTACAGTGAACACAGTGTGGCCAAGGCCATTGTGTCGGAAGCGGACAAGCAGCAATTGAATTTCCGCGACGTGGCGGTGGCCGGATTTCAAACGACAGCCGGTTTGGGGGTGGCGGCGGAGGTGGCTGGGCAAGCAATATTGCTGGGCAGCTCAGAATGGCTGACGCGGTGCGGTGTTGAGCTAAATGCAAAACTGCAAGCACAGGCATATGAACTGGAAGCGCAGACGATGAGTTGCGTGCACTGCGCGGTGAATAATGCGCATGTGGCCGTGTTCGCGCTGGCGGACAAATTGCGCGACGATGCGCAGCAATTGGTAAACGAGTTGCGCGCATCGGGCATCGCCATGACCTTGCTGAGCGGGGACCGCAGGCCGGTTGCCGAGGCTATCGCGCGGCAATTGGGCGGCATGGAAGTGATCGCCGAAGTGTTGCCGCAGGACAAGGATCAGGTGATCCGGCAATTGCAGCAACGCGGCGCGGTGGTCGCCATGGTGGGTGACGGCATCAACGACGCGCCCGCCCTGATACGCGCCGATGTCGGTATCGCACTCGGGTCGGGAACGGATGTGTCGGTGGAAAGCGCCGATATCGTGCTGATGCACAACGAGTTGGACAAGGTTCGTCTGGCAACATTGCTGTCGCGCCGCACCCTGCGCACCATCAAGCAGAACATCGGGCTGTCTTTTGCGTATAACGCCATCATGGTGCCGCTGGCGATGATGGCGCTGGTGACACCGCTGGTGGCGGCGATTACCATGCCGATCAGTTCGCTGGTGGTGATTGGCAACGCTGCACGCATTCGCAATCTGTTCGGAAATCGAAAACATTAGGAGGCGGCATGGACGTAATATACAGCTTGGTACCCGGCATGATGTTTTTCGGATTGATATTTTTTGCCGTGCTGATTTGGGCGGTGAAGAAAGGCCAGTATGAAGACATGGAGGGCAATGCCAGCCGTATTTTGATGGATGATGAGGAAATGATGGACTACTCTGCCGGCAGCAATCCGGATGAAACAAATAAGGAGCAAAACTGATCTGTTGTATCTGTTTGTGCTCAATGATTGATGCAATAATTTCCGCATGATACTGTAAGATTCCTGTGCCATGACACCCTCCAAAATATCATCCGATCAGTTTACCGGGCCATCCATTGCGAAGGAGTTAAGTGCACGTTACAAGATATCGAGTCTGATTGGAAAGGGCGGATGCGGTGTGGTTTATCTCGCGTACGATCAATTTGAGCAGCGTCAAGTGGCCATTAAGGTTGCGCAGCTGGGGGATGCCAAAGATGCGGACGGGAGATTACACAAGCTCTGGATGAACGAAATCCGGTTGTCCGGCCAGCTCAAGCACCCGTTTATTGTTGACACCTATGAAGCGGGATTGATAGAGGAGGGTGGATATATCGTCATGGAATATCTTCCTGGCGGAACCCTGAAACCCTTTGTACAGCCGGATAAATTACTGCCCATTGAACGGGTGGTGGAGATTTTATTCAAGGTGTGCAAGGCTCTCGAGTACGTGTACTCCATTGGCATATTGCATCGCGATATCAAGCCCAGCAATATTCTTCTCGATCAGAATGGCGACGCCAAGGTTTCAGATTTTGGTTCCTGCTATCAATCCAATGGTGAAGAGACACAGGTGCTCAATGTCGGCACGTTTGATTATGTGCCGCCCGAGCAATTCAAGAATGTTTCTCCCAACGTCCAGTTTGACATCTATGCCACCGGGTTGATGGCATATCAGTTGCTCACCGGCCACGCACCATATTCTGGCACTTCTGAAAGCCTGATCTATCAGAAGCTCTATGTTGATCCCCCCTTGCTGTCGGAATGGCGACAGGATATTCCGGCAAAACTTTCGGAGGTTGTGTTGCGGGCAATTGCGCGCGACCCAACACAGCGTTACAGCGAATGGAAAAACCTGAGCGAAGATATTGGCTGGTCGTTATCAGCATCGCGCAACTCGCAGGAGATCAACAATGACAGCTCCAAATACACGTCGTTGTCCCAGCATGAATTTTTCCGTGAATTTAACCAGAAAGAGCTTTGGGAGACCGTTCAGGTCAGCACCAGAATGCTCTACAAACCGGGTGAGAAAGTGGTTTCTGAGGGAGATGTCGGCACAAGTATTTATGTCATCATCGCCGGAGAGGCCGATGTATTTAAGGGGAATTTAAAAATCAACCACATGAAGCCGGGAAGTTGTTTTGGTGAGCTGGCGTACCTTGATAAGGCAAGCCAATTACGCACCGCCAGCGTGGTGGCTTCCACAATGCTCGTGGTTCTATGCATTGAGGGTGAACGTTTGCGCATGTCCAGCGACGGGTTGCAGGCTCGGTTTTCGGGCGCCTTGCTAAGAGCCATGCTTGATAAAATAGCCCAATCGGATAGCCGTTATATTGCGATGGCCGAGCGGATGGCAAGCAAACCTTTGAATTCTGCCAGGAAGCCATAGGCAGCGATTATGGGCGCATCGGTAATCGCGGCGGAAGACCCGCTTACAAAGAAAAAAACCATGCATGTGTGGATTGGCGGGTTTCTATTGACGGCGGTCTTGTGCTTTGGGTTGCATCTGGGCCATGGCCTGCAAAGGCTGGATAACATTTTCTTCGATCTTCAGGCATCGGTTCTTCGAGCCGCTTATCCCCGAGCGGTAAGCCACGAGGTTGTAATCGTTGGCATTGACGAGGCCAGCACGCGTGCCTTTGAAGAGCCGATCATTCTCTGGCATCAACATATTGCTGATTTCTTGCATACCGCCCTGGATGCCGAAGTTTCAGCCATCGGTCTGGATGTTGTTCTGCCGGACAGATCCATGAATCGCTTTCTTCCCGGACATGATGAAATACTGATGGGCGCGATACTTAATGCCCGGCGCACTGTGCCGCTTGAAATTGCGATTACCTTTGATGAGGTCGGCGCCACCCGGCCGATATATCCTGCCTTCATGGCTGCGGCAGGTGAGGGTGGAGTAGGGATGGCGATTTTTCCAAGAGACCCGGATCAAGTGGTCAGGCGATTTGACGAACGGCTTGCGACCGACGGAACGGAAGTACCAACCCTGGCTGGCAATCTTGCCAGGTTGCTTGGTGTTTCTCCCGGAATTGGTTATATCGACTATTCGATCGGCAGCAGGTTTACTTATCTTCCTCTGCATGAAGTTGTGAAACAGGTTCGGGCAGATAATCTTGCAACGCTGAAAGGCAAGATCGTGCTTCTTGGCGCCGTGATTGCAGGGGTTGATCGCGTCGCCCAACCTGTTGAGCTTGCCGCGTGGGAAAACGACCGGTTGGGAGCGGGTGTGCTGATTCAGGCGCAAGCATTAAGGACGATACTCAACGGGGGGCTTTTAAAATCAGTTGGGTTACCGATAACGGTATTGCTGATTGTCATTGCATCCTTGTTCTGGTTCATTTCATTCCGCCCGATCCCGGCAGGAGCAATCTTGCTTGTGCTGGTCATTGGGCTTTTTGGCACGGCACTGTTGCTTCAGGTAGGCGGAAATATTTTCCCTCTAGCGGCAATCGTCAGCAGCCTCACCATTTCTATCTCAGGCCGACAAGGCGTCGAAACTTACCTGCGCCTGTCGGAGCGCCGGCGTCTCAAGCTTGCATTTTCCGGATACGTCAGCCCCGCGATTATGCGGGAAATTGTTGCGGGAGCACTGACACCCTCTACCAAAGGCACGCGTGTCGAGGTTTGCGTGCTATTCGCCGACATCCGGGACTACACATCGATCAGCGAACACATGACACCGGAAGATGTTATTTTCTTTCTGAACCGGTACTATGAAGGCGTGGTGAAAGCAATTCACGAGGAAGGCGGGTCCGTCACCACCTTCATGGGCGACGGTATCATGGCAGTGTTCGGCGCGCCCAACTCATTGGAAAATCCTTGCCTTGCCGCGCTGAATGCGTCAAAGGCAATGCTCAAGGCTGTTGCTCGATTGAATGCTGCACCGGAAGCCAGCGGTTCACCACCGTTAAAAATCGGCATTGGTTTGCATGTGGGCATGGCGGTAATGGGGCATGTGGGCGCATCGGATCGGCATGATTATTCGGCTATCGGCGATGTGACCAACACCGCTTCCAGAATTGAGGGATTGACCAAGGCAGCCGGGTTTCCGATTGTCTGTTCAAGAGCGGTTTTCGAGGCGGTTGGAAGTCCGGCAGATTTTCAACCACTCGGGGAAAAGGCAATCAAGGGGCGAAGCGCCATTGAAGTGTTTGGCGTAACTGCATCATAGATAATTCAGGGAGAATTCAAATGAGGAAATGCAACTTTTTATATACCTGTGTGAGTTTGATGGTTGCGGTCATTATTTCAGGCCAGGCCAATGCTGCTGATACGGTCGCGCTTGTTTCCGATGTTTCCGGCAGTGTGATCGTCAAAACCAATAGCGGATCATCTCCCGCCAAGCTGCTGGCCACGATTCCATCGGGTGCCTTATTCGAGCTGTCCGAAGGCGCGAAGCTGTCGATGATCTATGTCGCAAAAGGCGATGAATACAAACTTTCCGGGCCGGGGAGTTACAAGGTGGATGTATTTTCACCGCAAACGATAAGCGGCGCCGCTCCTGCAAAGCAGGCATCGCTGGGTGGCGCGCTGAACGGGAAAAAAATCCGTTCGGAGAATGTTGCTCAAGCCAGCATAGCAATGCGGGGAATTAAAAAGGTTGCTTCAAGCGAGGCCAGAGAGCAAGCGATCAAACTCCGGCCGGGAAAAAACGGGACAGTCTCGGAGCGGGTTGCTTATGGGCTCTGGTTGGAGAGCGAAAATCTTGCCGATGAGGCGCGTCAAGTCTGGAACGAACTTGCCGCAGAATTTCCTGATCAGCCGAATTTGCGTGATCGAGCAGTTATAAAGCCATAGCATTGCAAATGGGGTGGTGTAAATATGGACACTAACATTTGTTGAGAAAGTGCTAATTATTTCTATTTCAAATATCCAATGACCCGGCTATCTATTGTGCCGAATTGCGCTATTGATTGAGAAATGGAATAAATCGAAGTTCTGGTTATGTCGGTATAGTCGCCCTTCGTGAACGTTCATGTTTGTACCAAGCAGACTTTCGCACATACTAGATTTCCCGCCGCGCCCCGCGCGCGGAGGAGCACTGCATAGCGGCGGTTTACAAAAACAAAAGGGCGGACATGATGCTCGCCCTTTAGGACTTCCCTGGAAGTTCGCCATACCGGTAAAGGCCGGTGTCCCGCCTATTGAAAATACTGGATGCCTGCCTGACCATAGGTCAGCTTGTTCCGAGTTTATTGAAGGGCCGGAATAACGAAATCTGATTTTTGAGCAGTTCTTTAAACCTGGTTCGGTCAATCAATCTTTCCTGCGCAGCGACATGCGCTCCATCAAGCCGTCTTTCGTGATGAACTGGTGCTTGATGGCCCCCAGCAAATGCACCACCACCACCAAAATCAACACGGTCACCAACCATTCGTGAATATCGTGGGCAAACACGCCGCTAAATTTTTTCGGCAACAAAGTTGCATCGCCTGCCTGCAAAGCCTTACCCACACTACTCGCCACAACGGTCATTACCCCGCTTGCCGACAACAAGATCAGCACAGCATAAAGGCCGTGATGCACACCTTTGGCCACCTTATCCAGCAGTGTATCGCCCATGGCTGGCGGTGTGCCATCCTTGCTACGAAAATACAAACGCAATATCGTCAATAACAACACCGTGCCGCCCACCAACGCATGCATAACGTACCCGAACAGCGTGGCTCCCGCTTCATGTCGCGCCTCATCCAGTTCGTGACCGAGATACCAAGCGACGATTAACAGTGCCAAGGTCAGCCAATGAACGATCACCATGCGTTTGCTGTATTGCGTCATAACTTTCTCCTAAGCCGGGCGAGCCGGAATAATAAATGGGAAGCGGCCTTCTCGCAGGTTGGGCAAAGCGTAGCGTGCCCAACCTGCGCACTTTCGCCTAAAATTTTCGGAACCTGTTGGATTGAGCTATTCCAGAAAATTTTCATCAATAAAAGCGGGTACGTAATTTACCCGAAATGCTTTTGCCGTGCAGCCTTTTTTGACTTTGAATAAGCTCGCCGACATCTTCTGCAGTTTACTCTCGAACCGCTATAGCTGTATTCTCAGCACATGGCAACGTGTGGAGATACACCGGCATGAGCACAACACGCAATGACCAACCATTTTCCGGGCTAACCACGGCAGAGGCGCAACAGCGTCTTGCCGCATCCGGCTATAACGAGCTGAATCCGCCGCAACCGCGCCGGCTATGGCACATGGTCGCCGACGTGTTGCGCGAACCGATGTTCCTGTTGCTGATCTCGGCTGGCTGTATTTACCTGCTGCTGGGCGATGTCGAAGACGCGCTGATGCTGCTATTTTTTGTGCTGCTGGTCATTGCTCTGACCGTATCTCAGGAACACAAGAGCGAACGGGTGCTGGAAGCGTTGCGCGACCTGTCCAGCCCGCGCGCATTGGTGCTGCGCGACGGCCAAAAACAGCGCATCGCCGGGCGCGAGGTAGTGCGGGGCGACTTGCTGCTGCTCACCGAGGGAGATCGCGTCGCCGCAGATGCCGTGCTGCTCAGTTGCAACGACCTGCTGGCCGACGAATCATTGCTGACCGGTGAGTCAGTCCCGGTGCGCAAACTTGCGGGCAGCGCGGACTCGGTCGCTTGCCAACCGGGCGGCGACGATCAGCCGTTCGTGTATGCGGGAACCGTGCTGGTGCAAGGCAGCGGTATCGGGTTGGTGACGGCGACCGGCAAATCCAGCGCCATCGGGCAAATTGGTAAATCGCTGGAAAGCACACAATCCGGCGAGTCGCCGCTGCGCATCCAGACTGGCAGGCTGGTGCGCCGCTTGGCAATAATCGCCATCACGATCTGCCTGTCGCTGGTGTTGATCTATGGTTTCTCACGAGGTCACTGGCTGGATGCGCTACTGGCGGGAATCAGCTTGGCGATGTCGGCCTTGCCGGAAGAATTTCCGGTAATCCTGGCGGTGTTCATGGCGCTCGGCGCGTGGCGCATCTCGCGGCACAATGTGCTGACGCGACGGCTGGATGCCATCGAAACGCTCGGCGCCACTACCGTACTGTGCACCGACAAGACCGGTACGCTGACCGAAAACCGCATGGTGATCCGCAAGCTGTATAGTGGTGGGAAAATGCTGCAAGTGGACAGCCACAGTCCACTGCCCGAACCGTGGCATGAACTGGTCGAATTCGGCATTCTGGCCAGCGAACGCGCGCCGTTCGACCCGATGGAGCGCGCCCTGCACGAATTGGGCAACCGCACGTTGAACGGCAGCGAACATCTGCATGAAGATTGGGAATTAGTCCACGAATACAGCCTGTCGCCGGAGTTGCTGGCCATGTCGCATGTCTGGCAAGGGAATGGACAGCCGCATCATCTGGTGGCGGCCAAAGGCGCACCGGAAGCCATCATCGATCTGTGCCATCTACCTGAGGCAAAAGCTCGCGCTATCGAACAAGTGGCTGCCGAAATGGCCGATCAGGGCTTGCGCGTGCTGGGCGTGGCGCGCGCCAAACTTAAGCCGGGCCAGGAACCGGAACAGCGTTGGCCGTCACAACAACATGACATCGAGTTTTCTTTTGTCGGCTTGCTTGGCCTGCATGACCCGCTACGCCCCGGCGTGACTGAGGCCATCGCGCAAAGCCACGCGGCAGGCATCCGGGTGGTGATGATTACCGGTGACCATGTGCGCACCGCACAAGCCATTGCCCGCGAACTCGGCTTGCCCCATGAGCAGGTATTGTCCGGCAACGAAATGGATGCGCTATCCGATCGGGCATTGAGTTCCAGGCTGCGCGGCGTGCAGGTATTTGCGCGCATCGTGCCGCAACAGAAGCTGCGCCTGGTGGAAGCCTTCAAGGCCAACGGAGAAATCGTCGCGATGACCGGCGATGGAGTAAATGATGCGCCGGCTCTCAAGTCGGCGCACATCGGCGTGGCAATGGGCAAGCGCGGCACCGACGTGGCGCGCGAGGCCGCCGCGCTGGTGTTGCTCAACGATGACTTTGCCTCGCTGGTCGCCACCATCCGCATGGGGCGACGCATCTACGACAATCTGCGCAAGGCGATGAGCTACTCGCTGGCGGTGCATATTCCCATCGTCGGCATGGCGATGCTGCCGGTGCTGCTCGGCGAACCGTTGCTGCTATTGCCTGCCCACATCATGTTTCTGGAACTGATTATCGGCCCGGCCTGCTCGATCTTTTTTGAGGCGGAAGAGGAGGAAGAAAACATCATGCAGCGCCCGCCCAGACCGGCAAAGGAACCGCTATTCGGCGGGAAGTTATTGGCCAACAGCCTGTTACAAGGGTTGCTGGCTTTCGCTGTTGCCGCCGCGATTTATGCCTGGGCGTTATCGAAGGGGTGGGATGAAAATACCGTGCGCGCGCTGGTGTTCGTTGCCATGGTGTCGGGAAACATCGCGCTGGTATTCAGCAACCGCTCGCTGAATGCGCCTTGGCAAGGCGCATGGTCGCAACAGAATCCCGTGCTGTGGTGGATCGTACTGGGCGGCAGCACCGGACTGGCTTTGGTTTTAAGCGTGCCGATGCTACGCGAACTGTTCCACTTTTCCGGTGATGCGCCACACATCCTTGGCGTTGGTGGGACGGCCACCTTCAGTGTCCTGCTATTCAGCGCCGCAGTGAAGCGCGTGCTGCGCAAACAAAGCTAGTCAACTCACTCGCCTGCACATTTTGCAATAGCTTCGTTAGACGGCAGGTTCAGGCAGTCTCTGCGATCGGTAAGCTCATGCTTCTTCTTCGATCGTGTAGCCGAGCTTTTGGCTGCCTTGGCTTCTATCCTGGCTTTTAGTTTTGCTACCCTAATATCCGCCTCTTGTCTCGCCTTTTCTTCTTCTGCCACTGGCGCTTCTTGTTCAGCCTCTAGCCGTGCTGGCTCAGCTGCCGCTGGCGCTTCCTGTTCCGCTCTGACACGTGCCGCTTCGGTTTTGGCCGCTTGTTTGGCTTCCGCTGCTGCCTGCTT
Organism: Gallionella sp.; assembly: GCA_023259035.1. Lineage (GTDB taxonomy): Bacteria > Pseudomonadota > Gammaproteobacteria > Burkholderiales > Gallionellaceae > Gallionella. The sequence continues at coordinate 21,590 of JAHFRA010000002.1, read as the reverse complement.
TTCCGCTTTGGCCTGGGCTTGTTGTTCCGCCTTCAGCCGTGCCGCTTCGGCCTTGGCTTCGCGCTTGGCTTGTGCGTCCGCTTCGGCTTTGGCTTTTTTCTCAGCCTTCAGTCTCGCCGCTTCAGCCTTGGCATCTTCCTTGGCTTTCAGTTTCGCTATCTTGGCTTCAGCTTCCTGTCTCGCCTTTTCCTCTGCAGCAGCTTGTGCTTCCTGTTCGGCTTTCAGTCTTGCAGGTTCAGCTTCCGCTGCCGCTTGCGCTTCCTGTTCCGCTTTTACGCGTGCCGCTTCGGCCTTGGCTTCTGCCGCTGCCTGCTTTTCCGCCTCAGCTTTGGCTTTCTTTTCAGCCTTGAGTCTCGCCGCTTCAGCCTTGGCATCTTCCTTGGCTTTCAGTTTCGCTATCTTGGCTTCAGCTTCCTGTCTCGCTTTTTCTTCTGCAGCAGCTTGTGCTTCCTGTTCGGCCTTCAATCGTGCAGGCTCAGCTTCCGCTGCCGCTTGCGCTTCCTGTTCCGCTTTTACGCGCGCAGCTTCGGCTTTGGCCGCTTGTTGGGCTTCCGCCGCCGCCTGTTTCTCCGCTTTGGCTTGGGCTTGTTGTTCCGCCTTCAGCCGTGCCGCTTCGGCCTTGGCTTCGCGCTTGGCTTGTGCGTCCGCTTCGGCTTTAGCTCTTTTCTCAGCCTTCAGTCTCGCCGCTTCGGCTTTGGCATCTTCCTTGGCTTTCAGTTGCGCTACCTTGGCGTCTGCTTCCTGTCTCGCCTTTTCTTCTTCTGCCATTGGCGCTTCTTGTTCGGCCTTCAGTCGCGCAGACTCAGCTTCTGCTGCCTTGGCATCTTGTTCAGCATTCAGCTTTGCCCCCTTGGCTTCGCCAGGGGTCATCAGAACTTCGCTGTCTTCTTTTGCTTTCTTTCCATCATCCTTCACGCGTGACGCTTCGACTAACGCCTTCGCCTTCTCAATGGCACGTGCATCAAGCTCATCCTTGCGAATAGCGCTAGCAAGAGGCGCTACCGCTGTGCAGTGTTCCGCCGCATCTGCACTAGTGCCGAGCAATTCCGGCAAATCTGCAGTTTCCAGATGAGCAATCCCCAAGGAGCTGACCAACCGCCCCATACCGGCAATTGTGCGCGCTTGTGCAATGGCCAAGTCATATTCGGCATTGATATAACTGCGTTTGGCCTGATAAAGCTCGTTCTCCGTATCCAGCAAATCCAGCAAGCTGCGCTGGCCGATATCGAACTGCTTCTGATAAGCGGCAAGCGCTTTTTCAATCGACAATTGGTGTTGATCCAGATAGTTGAGCTGTTCTTGCAGCTTCGATATATCGTTGTAAGCGATTGCCAAAGTCATGCGCACATCTTGGCAAGCTTTGTCACGCAGATCCCGGGCGGCATCCAGCTGTTTGAGAGATTGGCTCGACCGCGCGCTATCCGATCCGCCGCTGAACAGGTTCCAGTTCAGCGTAACATTGGCAGATGAATTGTTCGTTGTGCCAACAACTCCAGCAAAGTTTTTGCTATTGGTCTGGGCAATATTTAAATTTACCGTGGGCTGATATTTTGCCTGGCGCACATCCAGACCAGAACGCGCGGAACGCACATTTTCCACTGCGGCCAGAATAGCGGGGTGATAATCTATTGCAGCGGAGATGATGGCTTCGGCGGCATTCGGCAGAACCTGCTTGGCCAGCTTGTCCTGCGAAGGCGACTTGAGCATATTTCGAGGCGGAAGATCTCCGATCACCCGTTGAAAGCGGGCACTCACGTCATGAACGTTGGCATTATCCACCACCAGATTTGACTCGCTCAAGGCCAGACGACCGGCGGCCTGTTCCAGATCGACACGACGCCCCACGCCAGCAGCCACTTTCAACTTGATTTGCTCAAAGGCTGTGCGATGTCTGACGTAATTATCCTCAGTCAATTCGAAAAGTTTGCGTTGTCTCGACACATCGTAAAAGGCACGCAATGCATCGAGCGCTGCGGTTTCAGATGCATCCAGCAATTCGTAGTAACGCGCCAACTGGGCATTGTTCAGGCGGCGAACTTCATTACGTGTAGCAAATCCGTCATACAGCATTTGTGTCAGCGTCAACGTCGTATTCTGGGTGCCTAACGAGTAGTTGTTAATCGGGGACTGACTGCGCTGCCTGCCGCTATCTAACGTCATGTCAACACGGGGGAAATAACCGCCTTTGGCGGCGGTGGTTTCACTGGCAGCAGCCAAGAAATTGTGCCAGCGTGTTAGCACGTCGGGGTTTTTCAGCACGGCTTCCTGGGCAAAATTTATCAGCATATCGCTTTGGGCTGCTTTCGGCTTTGCTACCTTGGCCTCTGCCGCCACCGGCTCTTCTGCTTTGGCTTTCTTTTCAGCACCCGCGCTTACCGCCGCCGCTTCTTGCTCGCTCTTCAGTGCAGGCTCAGCTTGCACTTCTTGCCCCTCTTTGGGTTTCGCCACTTCGGTTTCCACAGCTACCCGTTTTTCTTGTTTTTCCGCTTGCGCTTGATTTTCTTGCTCTGCTTTCAGACGTGCCGCTTCGGCTTTGGCCGCTTGTTTGGCTTCCGCCGCCGCCTGCTTTTCCGCTTTGGCCTGGGCTTGTTGTTCCGCCTTCAGCCGTGCCGCTTCGGCCTTGGCTTCGCGCTTGGCTTGTGCGTCCGCTTCGGCTTTGGCTTTTTTCTCAGCCTTCAGTCTCGCCGCTTCAGCCTTGGCATCTTCCTTGGCTTTCAGTTTCGCTATCTTGGCTTCAGCTTCCTGTCTCGCCTTTTCCTCTGCAGCAGCTTGTGCTTCCTGTTCGGCTTTCAGTCGTGCAGGTTCAGCTTCTGCTGCCGCTTGCGCTTCCTGTTCCGCTTTTACGCGCGCAGCTTCGGCTTTGGCCGCTTGTTGGGCTTCCGCCGCCGCCTGCTTCTCCGCTTTGGCTTGTGCTAGTTGTTCCGCCTTCAGCCGTGCCGCTTCGGCCTTGGCTTCGCGCTTGGCTTCGCGCTTGGCTTGCGCGTCCGCTTCGGCTTTGGCCTTTTGCTCAGCCTTTATGCGCGCCGCTTCGGCTTTGGCCTCCATCTTGGCTTTCAGTTTCGCTACCTTGGCATCTGCTTCCTGCCTCGCCTTATCTTCTTCTGCAGTTGGCGCTTCCTGTTGGGTATTCAGTTGTGCAGGCTCAGCTTCTGCTGGCGCCGCTTGTTCCGCCTTTACGCGTGCTGCTTCGGCTTCCGCCGCCGCCTGCTTCTCCGCTTTGGCTTGGGCTTGTTGTTCCGCCTTCAGCCGTGCCGCTTCGGTCTTGGCTTCGCGCTTGGCTTGTGCGTCCGCTTCGGCTTTAGCTTTTTTCTCAGCCTTCAGTCTCGCCGCTTCAGCCTTGGCATCTTCCTTGGCTTTCAGTTTCGCTACCTTGGCTTCAGCTTCCTGTCTCGCCTTTTCCTCTGCAGCAGCTTGTGCTTCCTGTTCGGCCTTCAGTCGTGCAGGTTCAGCTTCTGCTGCCGCTTGCGCTTCCTGTTCCGCTTTTACGCGTGCCGCTTCGGCTTTGGCCGCTTGTTGGGCTTCCGCCGCCGCCTGCTTCTCCGCTTTGGCTTGTGCTAGTTGTTCCGCCTTCAGCCGTGCCGCTTCGGCCTTGGCTTCGCGCTTGGCTTGCGCGTCCGCTTCGGCTTTGGCCTTTTGCTCAGCCTTTATGCGCGCCGCTTCGGCTTTGGCCTCCATCTTGGCTTTCAGTTTCGCTACCTTGGCGTCTGCTTCCTGCCTCGCCTTATCTTCTTCTGCCGTTGGCGTTTCCTGCTCAGCATTCACGACCACTGCATCTGTTTCAACTTTGATTTCCTCTGCTACTGCAGTACCCATCCATATCGCCGCAAGAAGCAACAACAGAGAATTATGCTTTATGTTCATGACTTTTGAGCCTCAAAAATTTATAATGAAATGTTGCACAAAAAAAATGAAAAATTATCTTCCCACTCAATTTAGATTTGATTCGAACAGCAACAAGGGTAAAACGGCAACAAGGGTATACAAGTGTAAATTTACACTTAAGGAGGCTATGCTATTTTTTATTGCACTTAAGGCTATGCTATTTTTTATTGCACTTAAGGCTATGCTATTTTTTATTGCACTTAAGGCTATGCTATTTTTTAACTTTTAATTTTATGGTTAAGTTTATATATTGGCAAGCTTATATTTAAAATTTTTTGATTTCTGTCTCTTGATGATATAGATTCCGAAGTCGCCCTATTTACGGCTCACATTACTGGTGCTGCACTTCAAACTTGAAATCACATTCAAGAATCTACAATATGCTGATACCGCTCGTTGCCGCAATATTGCTGTTTTCACTGGCGCGTGCGGCTGGTTATGATGCGGAAAAGCTTCTGAAAGCCATTACCCAGCGTTTCGGTGCGCCATCGGCACAGAGATTTCGCGACTGGCAAAAGCTGGTAACAGATACGCGGAAAATAGCCGATCCCGACCAACAAATACAGAAAGTAAATGAATTCTGGAACCGGCGCATGCAATTCATGGAGGACAAGGAAGCATGGGGGCAAGACGACTACTGGGCGACCCCGATGGAATCGCTGGGGCACGAAAAAGGGGATTGTGAGGATTTCGCTATCGCCAAATATTTTACCCTGCTCTCTGCCGGCATGGATGTGTCGCAATTGCGGCTGATCTACGTCAAGGCCAAAATGGGCGGAGCAGCCAGCAACATCACCCAGGCTCATATGGTGCTGGCCTTCTACAGCGACCCGAGTGCCGAGCCACAGATTCTCGACAACTTGCTCGGCGAAATCCGCCCCGCCTCGCGGCGGCAGGATTTGACACCAGTATTCAGCTTCAATGGTCAGGGAATATGGGCCGGAGTCTCTGCCAGCGGCTCCGCCAGTTCGACAAGCACCAAACGTCTTTCGCGCTGGGAAGAACTTCTGGCGCGTGCCCGTGAGGAAGGTTTTGAATAAACATATAACGATGAGGTAAACATGTCCCTATTCCGGCAACTGATGTTAGCAGTAGCGCTCTCCACCTTGCTTTCGTTTATGGGCAGTGCGGTCGTCAGCCTGCTTTCCTCCAGGCATTATCTCGAACAGCAGCTTATTCTCAAGAATGAGGATAACGCCAGCGCACTGGCACTGCTAATCACCCAGCAGAGCAAAGACCCGGTAACCATCGAACTCTATGTTGCAGCATTATTCGATAGCGGGCATTACGAATTGATACAAGTGTTCGATCCGAAGGGCAAGCTCATTGTCGAGCGCCAGTCTCCGCAGGACTCCGGCGATGCACCCGCCTGGTTTTCCCGGCTGCTCCCAATCAAACCGACACCCGGACATGCGCAGATCAGCGACGGATGGAAACAGTATGGAACCATCGAGCTGCGCAGCCAGAGCAGATTCGCCTATGGGGAGTTATGGCAAGGCGCTACCAGCATGGCCGGCTGGCTGTTATTGGCCGGCACGATCAGCGGCTGGGTTGCCGCGCTTATCCTCAAACGCCTGCGCGAGCCGCTGGGGCGGGTAGTTGCCCAGGCGCGCGCCATATGCGAGCGGCGTTTCAGCACCATCGAGGAACCCAAGGTACCGGAACTGAAGCAACTCGCTTTCGCGATGAATACCATGGTGGGTCGGCTAAAATCCATGTTTGAGGAAGAGGCAACCCGGCTTGAAGCGGTTCGCCGCGAGGTTAACTATGACTCGGTTTCAGGTTTTGCCAACCGCATGTTTTTCTTTTCTCAGTTCTCTGAACTGCTGAAATCCGAAGAATATGCTCAGACGGGAAGCCTGCTGCTGTTGCGCATTATCGACTTGGCGGGCCTCAACCAGCGCCTTGGCCGTCTGGACACGGACCGTTATCTGAAAACATTCTCTAAGAGCATCGAAACTTTAGTGTCTTCTCATGCCGGGCATCTGGTTGGACGTTTGAACGGCAAGGATTTTGCAATCGTGCTGCCCGGCCTCGAAGATGCGGAAACTCTGGCAAATGAATTATTTGAGCACATCAGCAAAGATCTTTCGCACTTTTCCGAAGGTGCTGCCGTCGTGCGCATCGGTTTCTGCGACTACCAACAGGGCAGGGAACCCGGGCCGTTGATGGGTTTGCTGGACAGCGCCTTGGCCGATGCGGAAGCCTCCGGTGAAAACAAACCGCACCGCGCCCAGGCTTCCAGTGGCTCTCACCAGCGCACCACGTCTGCCCAATGGGCTGAGCAACTGGGGCACGCCATCGAGAATGGCTGGCTACGTTTGGTGGGCTTGCCTGTCGTCGGTTTTGGCGAGAAAAAATTGCTGCACCAGGAGTGTCCTCTGCGGATGCGCTTCCTCGAAGAAGGCGAATGGCATACTGCCGGCAAATTCCTGCCGATGGCAACCCGTTTGCAAATGACTGCGGAATTGGATATTGCCGCAACGCGCCTCGCAATGAATCAGCTTGCGGCAGAGCCTAATGCGCCAGACCTGGCGGTTAACCTTTCCGGAGAATCGCTGCAATCCGAAACTTTCCGCAAGAAAATGCGCGAATTGATGCAGGGGAATGTCGCCCTTTGCCGTCGTTTATGGCTGGAAGTTTCGGAGACCAGCGCCTTCGCCAACCTCGATGCTTTCCGTGCATTCCGCAAGGATCTGATGGAGTTCGATTGCCGCATCGGAATCGAACACTTCGGGCGCGAATTCAGCCGGATCGGTATGCTGCATGACCTTGGCCTGCATTACCTGAAAGTGGATGGCAGTTTCATCAACGATATCGACACCCAACCCGGCAATCAGGCGTTCCTCGAAGGGCTTTGCCAGATTGCCCACAACATCGGCTTGCTGGTGATCGCAGAAGGCGTCAAGCGACCGGAGGAGCTGGCCACGCTACCCAAACTCGGCTTCGATGGCGCTACGGGTCCAGCTATTCCGCGCGAGTAATCTGCTGTCCTTCCGTTGTGGAAATGAGCATATTGGATAACGGCGATTTATGTACGGGCGATTCATAAATCGCCCGTACGGTCCAACACTCTATATCATTGAGCCGCCTTTGATTTAGCACCGTTTGATTTAGCATCTGGAGTCGGACATACATTATTTCCGTCCGAACCGCCTTTGACCTTGTCCAAGGAAATCTTGGCTGGAATATGCACTACCATGCCATGCTCCGCTGGAACAACAACGGGGGGAGCGCTGATGTGTGCCACGAAGCCGAATTGTCCGGCATTCAGCAGTTGAGATCCGGCGGCATTTTTCACGATGATAGCCCCTTCCATTACATCAAGATGTACCCCATCTTCAAGCGGGATGCCGTCTGCGCGGGGTGGGTGGTCGTCGCAATCACCTCGGCAGAGCAGTACACCAAAATGTGTTCCGCGAATCCCCATCGTCGCTACAGGCGTTTTTATGGCGTAGCTGTCAGGATCGCCCCGCTTGCCAATTAACCCGCTGAGGGCGCGAAAACCTCCCTTGAGAAGGCTGAAACCGGCGCTGTCTTTCTCCGGCTGTTTTTCGTCAAAACGATAATCATCGATTCTGAACTGCGAGGCCGGTCGCAGGCTGATTTGCCCGCCATCAGAAAACTTGACACGCGCATAACTATCCTTGCCGGTAAACAGGGTGTCGCCATGCAACACTTTGGAAAAAACCTTCAATCCCCGCAGCGTGCCATCCGTCCCCTTGGCAGTCATGGAACCTTCCAGATTCATGACCATGCCAGTTTCGACAATGCCAGCTGCCTCAGCGGCAAAAGCGCCAGCCGCTATGCCGAAACACAACCACATGAAACATGCCAATTGACTGAATCTGCTGATTATTTGTTTCATTTTCTTACCCTTTTGGTGCAGTGTGCCGCAAACGCTATAATTATGCAAAAAGCAAAAAGATTTGTCATCTTATCCAACATCTGCTGATTCGTGTATCTGGCGCAAATAGAAATGGGGACGTCGCCGTCCCCATTCTATTTAGCCTGCCTTCTTGAAAAGATCAGGAGTGGTGGTGGTGACCATCAAGGTTAACAGGCTTCAACATGGCTTGCAACTGGGCGATCTGCTCGCTCATGCCGCTCAGATCCGGCCCTGCGGTGGTATCAGGATTGCCGGCTGCAACAGACACCGCCGATGTGCCGGAACCCACACTCGCAAGCAAATCAACGGTTGCAGGGGCAAGGACATCATTGATATGCAACCCGCTGCCGCCGTCATGCGCCAGTGTATTAGCTGCCGCCAACAGGTCGTGTATTGCGCTGCCGACTGCGGCATGAGCAGCAGCCTGTGCCTGGTCAACCGAAACATCCGCAGCTACAGCATGTTGCGCATCTGCTATTGCTGTATTCGCTGCTGCATGTAGCGTGCTTGCAGTCTGTGTATCGGCTGCGAGTTTGGCCTGATCGGCAGCCAGTGCATCCTGTGCCGCATGCAGAGCATCAGCCGCAGCATTGACCGAAGCCTCCGCATTATCAACCTTATCATGTGCAATTACGGCATCTGCGGCAGCATGAGCAGCAGCGTCAGCATTAGCGTGTGCCTTGTCGGCGTTAGCGTGCGCCTTGTCGGCATTATCATGAGCTTGAGCATCAGCAGCCTTGGCATCATTGTAAGCATGTTGCAAGTCTGATTTGTGATGCTTGTCAGCGTGATCCAACGCATCTTTAGCAGCGGCAAGGTCGGCATCGGCATGAGCTACGGCATTGTCAGCCTTGGCAGCAGCCTTATCAGCATTGGCGGCAGCATTGGCAGCGTCGGCAGCAGCCTTGGCCGTGCTCTCCACCAGCGCATCCACCTTCGCATCCTTAGCGTCTGCGGCCACGGCGTCGTTGTAAGCTTCGGTAAGTTTGGCAACTGCAGCCTGATCAGCACTCACGGCCACTTTATCGGCGGCGACAGCACCATCGGCGTTCAATGCAGCGTCAGTGGCAGCGCTTGCGGCCTTAACCGCGCTAACAACCTGGGCATCAGCGGTAGTGTCGGCACGATCAGCAGCTGAGGCATCGGCCACGGCAGCGGTAACATGCTGTGCAGCAGTCTCGACAAGAGCCGCATCGGTGGCAGTAGTAGTGGCAGTGGCAGTAGCTGTGGCGGTATCAGCGGCAACCAGGCCGGTTATCGTAGTGACATCCGTCGCCGCAGTCGTGGCACCGGTATTAGCAGCAGCAGCAGCGGCTTGAGCATCAGCAACCGTAGCCGCTGCAGCGGCAGCAGTGGCAGCAGCCTGTGCGGCTGTTGCTTGGGCTGCGGCATCTGCGGCCGCAGCCGTAACGGCAGCAGCATTCGCACCACCAGCAGGTTCAGCAGCAGCGGCCGCGGCAGCGGCCGCGGCAGCAGCAGCAGCGGCAGTTGCCGAAGCCTGGGCGATGGCAGCAATCGCAGCAATCGCAGCAGCGGCAGCAGAACCCGTCGTTGCGGTAGTCGCATCGGTTGCAGCAAGAGCCGCATCGGCAGCGGCAGCATTGGCAGCAGCCTGCGCGGCGGCAACCGTGGTTGCAGCAGCGGCAGTATTGGCAGCAGCCTGTGCGGCAGCCGCTTGAGCAGCAGCATCAGCGGCGGCAGCCGTAACGGCAGCAGCATTTGCGCCCGCAGCGGGTTGAGCGGCAGCGGCAGCGGCAGCAGTCGCGGCAGAAGTCGCGGCAGCAGTGGCGGAGGCCTGGGCTGTGGCAGCAATCGCAGCGATTGCGGCAGCAACATCGGCAGCAGAACCTGTCGTTGCGGTAGTCGCATCGGCTGCAGCAAGAGCCGCATCGGCAGCGGCAGCATTGGCAGCAGCCTGCGCGGCAGTAACCGTGGCAGCAGCAGCGGCAGTATTGGCAGCAGCTTGTGCGGCAGCCGCTTGAACAGCAGCATCTGCGGCGGCAGCCGTAACGGCAGCAGCATTTGCGCCACCGACAGGTTGAGCGGCAGCAGCAGCGGCAGCAGTCGCGGCAGCAGTCGCGGCAGCAGTGGCCGAAGCCTGGGCTGTGGCAGCAATCGCGGCGATTGCGGCGGCGGCATTTGCAGCAGCGGTAGTCGCATCGGTTGCAGCAAGAGCTGCATCGGCAGCGGCAGTGGCGGCAGCAGCCTGTGCGGCGGCAACCGTGGTTGCAGCAGCGGCAGTATTGGCAGCAGCCTGTGCGGCAGCCGCTTGAGCAGCAGCATCAGCGGCGGCAGTCACAACGGCGGCATTGGCAGGTGCTGCAGCCAAGGAAGCCTGGGTGGCAGTCGAAGAGGCTAGCGCAGCATTGGCGGAAGCCTGGGCCGCAGCGGCAATGACGGAGATGTTGTTTGAAGTCAAAATAGTTGCGTTAGTAACATCGGCGGCGGCGGCGGCGGCATCGGCAGCCGCAGCAGTAGCAGCAGCTTGGGCAGCAGCTACCGTGGTCGCAGCAGCGGCAGTATTGGCAGCAGTCTGTGCGGCAGCAGCTTGGGCAGCGGCATCAGCGGCGGCAGCCTGAACAGCAGCATTTGCAGGTGCCGCAGCCAAGGCTGCCTGGACGGCGGACGAAGAGGCTAGCGCTGCATTGGCGGAAACCTGGGCTGCGCTAGCAAACGCGGAGATATTGTTCGCAATGGCAGTGCTTGCGTGAGTAACATCGGTAGCGGCGACAGCGGCATCGTGAGCAGCGGCATTGGCTGCAGCCTGTGCAGCGGCAACCGTGGTCGCTGCGGCGGCAGTATGGGCAGCAGTCTGTGCGGCAGCCGCTTGAGCAGCGGCATCAGCGGCGGCATATGCAACGGCAGAATTTGCAGGCGCAGCAACCAGAATGGAATGGGCTGCGGCCGCAGATGTTTGCGCGGCATTGGCAGAAGCCTGGGCTGCGGCAGCTATACTGGCGATAGCTACAACAGTTGCCGCAGCAGAGGCAGCCGCAGCAGAGGCAGCCTGAGCAGCGGCAGCATCAGCGGCAGCTTGGGCAGCGGCGGCATCAGCGGCAGCCTGAGCGGCGGCGGCATCAGCGGCTGCTTGGGCAGCGGCTGCTTGTGCGGCGGCCTGAGCGGCGGCGGCATCAGCGGCTGCTTGGGCAGCGGCTGCTTGTGAGGCGGCCTGAGCGGCGGCATCAGCGGCAGCAGTTTTGGCTGCGGCAACATCAGCGGCTGCTCTAGCGATGGCTGCATAAGTATTGCCAGATGCAAAAGGATTGCCACCAATTACAGGCCCGCGGCTCAGACCGGAATCCATATAACCTACTGAATTCATGCCAAGAGCTTCCACAACTCTCGACAACATCACAAAACCGTGACTCCCTTCCGAATCGCTATTGCCAGTGCCACCAGTCAGACCGGCCGCTGTCGCCTGAAGCAGGTTGTCCAGGCTGCTGCTGCCATCGTCGATTGCGCCAATAATGCTATTGAAGTCGCTATCATTAGCTGAAAGGGCGCTAGTGCTGGCATCAGAAATAATTGTGGGGAGAAACTCATTATCGAGGGTAACTACTTGTATTTCTTCAATCGACCTGACACTACCGTCATCCAGCACCAGATCAACACTCGCACCTTCGGCCGTTTTGACAATCTCACCGACTTCTATCTTGTCACCTTCATTAACGACACGAATTTCACACTCGGCATTGGTTGCAGTGACGTTCCCTTTTACATTGGTTGCTATTGCTGCAGACATAACGATCCTCCCGATTAGATTAATAACGATTCAACAACTAGTTAGCAGCTTTAAGAATATTCCCAAGCCAACCTGCGTAATTCTAGCTTTATCCGGAAGGAAGCCTATTGTACTGAAGTACAATATTAGCTAAAAAACACAGGGCATTAATAACCAAGGTTCTGGGATGGAATAGAATGCTGGATGAGTAAAATGGCCGACGGCGAGCAAGAGGTTATTTAACTATTTGATTTCTTATGCGTGAACGGGATTTTCCGGTTCGTCTGGTTCAAGTTAAACCAAAATAACTGGATGCCGAACCCCAGACCAAGTCCGGTGTGGCGTAGTTCGGCAAGAAAATTTTTGTTATCGCCTAAATTTAAGCCACGACATAGCCGAAGATCAACGCAATCAGCTTTTGACTACGCCATTAACCAATAGAGTGAGGTGCATGCGGTCACGCAGCTTTAACTTGTCAAACACAGAGCCAAGATGCGCCTTGACAGTGCGTTCCGTTATGTTGAACTGGTTGGCGATTTCCTTGTTGCCGAGACCGCCAGCCGCAGCGCGCGCGACCTCGATCTCGCGTTCGGTAAGTCCGGAGGCCCACGTGGAAAGCTTGGGCGGGGCGAATTTCTTGGCTGCGGCATGCGCTATTCCCGTCAGCAGGCGTTGCAGCAGCCATTGTCCAACCCATATACCCCCACCCAGCACTGTGTCTGCCACCTGCCGGAGTACCACCGGGGCAGCATGCCCATTGCAATAGCCCACCACACCGGTGCTCAAAGCATCCAGCCCCTGCTGGTCACTGGGAAGGTCGGAAATGGCGATGACCGGCAATTTGCCGGCGGCAGAACGGCATTCGTCGAGCAATTTTACGACATCGCTTTCTTCCGGTAATAAAACCCAGATAATATCGGCATTTGGATTCGCCGGAATTCGGGCGCACAGTGAAGCACCTGGAAACGCTTCAAGCCAGTTTGCCCTAGGTTTTGTCTCATGTGAAATAAAAAGGTGTTGGGGCTGATTCATCTGCATTTTCCTTTAGATATATCCCTAGTTTTATTAAAGACAATGCTCCCATATGGAGCTTGAAAACGATAAAACGTGTGCATAGAGTTTGCGCAACCAGTGTAATTGAATTATCGCTCTGACAGCGCGCGGCTCTTGGCACGCAAAACAGGTTTGAGAAGATAACTCAACACGGACTTTTCCCCCGTCAGAATATCTACCTCTACAACCATGCCGGGCATGATAGGCATGTTTTTTCCCAAGCTGGACTTGCTGGTTTTAACTTTTACGGTATAAAAGGCATTACCCTTTTCATCCGTCACAGTATCTGCACCGATGGTTTCCAATGTTCCTTCCAACCCGCCATAAATGACAAAATCATATGCAGAGACTTTAACCGTGGTTTTGAGTCCCGGACGCAGAAAGGCGATGTCTTTGGGCGACACCCGTGCTTCCACGAGCAAATTATCTTCAATCGGAACGATCTCGATCACATCCTTGCCCGGCTGGACGACACCCCCGACCGTGTTCACCATCAAGCGCTTGACCACACCCTTCACCGGTGAGCGAAGAATGGAACGGGCCACCTTGTCGGAAAGCCCGACGCTGCCTTCAGTCAGGCTGTTGAGCTTGCCCAGTGTTTCGCCAAGCTCCTTGCGTGCTTCATTACGAAACGCCATTTCGACTTCATGCACCTTGCGGGTAGATTCCGCAACTGCCGCAGACACACGGGAAATTTGTGCGGAAGTCATATCACGTTCGCCACGGAAGCGAGACACATCACGCTCAAGCCGCAATATCTCAACGTCTGAAACGGCGCCAGCGGCCACCAGAGGCTTGGTGGCCATCAATTCCTTGTTGGTAAGGTCATACGCTTTGGCCGCCTGTTCTTGCTTTGCTTTAAGCTCTACCAGCTCTTGTTGACGCTGTATCAATTGCTGTCTGGACATGGATATCGTGCCGTCCAATTCCCTTATTCTTGCTTCATAGAGGCGGCGCTCTTCCTCTGCTGTCTTGGGGTCTTCCTTGACGACATCCGCTGGTGACACGAATGGACTCCCTTCGGCGATGGCCCGCAGCCTTGCCGCTTTGGCCAACAGGGAAAGGTATTGCGCGCGGCTTTCCTTCACCGAAGAAAGAAAGCGGGTCTGGTCTATGCGGATCAGCACCTGATCCTTTTGCACTACATCTCCCTCATGCACCAGCAGCTCCGCAACGATGCCGCCATCCATGCTTTGCAGTATCTGTATCTGGCTGTAGGGAATCACTTTACCCTCCCCACGGGTTACTTCATTCATCTTGGCAAAACCGGCCCAAACCAAAAACAATATGGCAATCAGAATCAGTGCACGCAAAAGTGCGCGGGCACGGACGGGTTCTTGCTTCAAAATGGCATAGTCGGCATCGGCAGCAAAATCCATTAGTACTGAGTCATCAAATTTTTCACCGCTTCTGTTGATCAGCCAATCGAACAGAGGTTGAAGTTGTTTGCCTATCACGATGATTGCCCTACTCGTCCGGCCTTCAATGCCTCAAGCACCTCAGCCCGCGGCCCATCCGCCATTATGCGGCCTTCGTCGATCACGATAATGCGATCCGCCAGGTCAATCAAGCTGGATCGGTGGGTAGCAATAAGGAGCGTTTTCCCGGGGCTGAAACGCTTTGCAAAACGGCTCAGGCGGAGTTTGAATTCGTTTTCAGTGGTGTAGTCCATGGAGCTGGTCGGCTCGTCCAGCAACAGAATCGAAGGTTCCATCAAAAACGCCCGCGCAATGGCGACACACTGGCGCTGTCCGCCAGAAAGCGAGGCGCCCCGCTCACCGATATGCATATCGAAACCTCGTGGATGCTTGTTGACAAACTCCCTCAACCCGGCCAGTTCCGCCGCCGCAACTATCGCGGAATCATCCGCGTAAGGTGCGCCGTAAGCGATGTTCTCGCGCAAGGTACCGTAAAAAAGGATTGACTCCTGGTCGACGCAGCCGATATTACGCCTGAGGTCAGCGGGGTCAAGCTGGCGAAGATCGATGCCATCGACCAGCACCGATCCATCCTGAGGTTCGTAGAAGCCGAGAATCAGCTTCTGCACGGTGGATTTGCCTGATCCCACCCGCCCGAGAAACACGATGGACTCGCCGGGATTGATCTTGAACGAAACATTTTTCAGTATCGGGTCGCAGTTAGGATAGCCGAAAGTAACATTGCGGAATTCGATGCCACCGCGAATTTCCGGGCGATGCACAAACGATGATTCGGGAGGGCGCTCGATCGGTTTTTCCATTAATTTATTCAAGGAATCAAGAGCGGTCCTTGCGCCCTGGTACTGAATCAGCAGGCTGGCAAGCTGCCCCAGGGGAGCCATGGCACGCCCCGTCAGCATGGTGCAGGCAATCAGGCCACCCTGGGTCAAAGAGCCATCGTGAATCAGATAAACACCGCCAATCAGCACGCCGACATTGATAATCTGCTGCGTAGTCTGGACGCTATTCGTGGCCGATAACGAAAGCATGCGCAACTGATTACTCGTTTTTGCAAGGAATGCCGCCGTCTTCTCCCATGTTGCCTGCACATGGCTTTCCGCACTGAGCGCCTTGATGGTTTCCATCGCGGTCAAACTTTCGACCAGCGTGGCATTGCGTAACGACGCGGCGCGGTAAGTGGTTTCGGAAAGCTCGTGCATTTTTTGCTGGAGGGCATAGATATAAATAACTATGACAAGAAAACCCAGGATGGGAATGAAAACCAATGGCCAGGCTATCCATGCTATGACCAGATAAAACAACATCGCAAAAGGCATGTCTATTAATGTCGAAACAGTTGCCGACGCGATAAAGTCGCGCACCGTTTCAAAGGATTTCATCGTCGAAGCGAATGCCCCGACCGACGAGGGTTTGGCTTCCATCTTGAGACCGAGCACACGCTCCATCAACACGGAAGAAAGCTGGATGTCAATGCGCGATGAGGCCAGATCGACAAAATGTCCGCGCATCAAGCGCAGCAACATATCCAGCCCCAATACCAACACAACGCTTACGGCCAGAACCCATAATGTATCCACCGCATGATTGGGAACCACGCGGTCATAAACATTCATGGAAAAGAGCGGGATCACCAGCGCAAATACGTTAATTAAAAGCGCGGCACTCAATACGTCCCGGTAGACCCGCCACTGCTCCAGCATGGCTCCCCAAAACCAGTGACGCTTGGCCAGCTTTGCGACCTCGGGGGTGCGGCTATCAAACTTGACGCGCGGCTGAAGAAAAATGGCGATGCCCAGGCAACGGGAAGCCACATCCTCTCGCGACAGGGTAAACGCCATCTGCCCCGATTCCGGAAAAAGCACCTGAGCCTGTTCTTTCTGCTCATCCCATCCCAGCAGGACGCAGGCCTCATCCCCCTTTAGCAGCAAAATAGCCGGTAATTGGACGGGGTCTATCTTGCTCAATTCCCGGCGGACGATCCGGCAATTAAGCCCCGCGCGGTTCGCTGCGCGCGCCACCAGAGAAGGCGTCAAACGTCCGTCCTGAAGAGGTAATCCGGCAGAGAGCGCCGCCCGGGTGCTGGGTCTGCCATGGATGCGCGCAACCTCCAGCAAGCTGTCCAGCAGCGGGTCATGCAGCAGCAAATCCTCCCGCAACCCCAAGTTTGCGGGAGAAGAATTTACTGGAGGATTGTCAGGAATGTCACGGCTTGGTGAAACTTTATTACTGTTGCTCATCAGTTTTCGCCACTTATTTGCTTGGGTAACAACTACCATTCAGATTTAATGTATAGATTACACTATCACCCCGTCTCAGCGCAAAAAAAACACTTCCGGAAAATCTGGACCGCCAACCCGAAATATAGCCCGAAGGCGGCTACAGCACCGCAGCGGCTGGGGTGAAGCGGTGCAAGCAGGCTAAAGCCACGTAGCGGATTCACACGAAAGGGATTTTTAGAGACTCCCTGAAGATTCACTTGGAAAATGCGCGGTGGCAAGATCAATATCACCGGGTTAACAAAAGCCGCTCCAACTCTTCCCAGCGCACCATAGCTGCCGACACTTCTGCCTCGATTTCCTCGCTGCGCATTTGCAGTTGCTTGGCGCGCTTGGCATCGTTACGATAAATCGTGCCATCGGCAAGGTGTGCGGCAATGCCGCTTTGTTCGTGTTCCAATGCTTCGATGCGCTTGGGCAACTCTTCCAATTCGCGCGCTTCTTTATAACCGAGCTTGCCACCCGGTTTGGTCTTTTCAACCTGTGCGGGAGCGGCGCGCGGCGCGGTGCAGACAGGAGACTTGGCGGGCGCACCGGATGTGGCAGACAAAAAGGAGATCTGGTATTTTTTCACACGCACCCAATCCTCATAACCGCCGGCGTATTCGATCAGCTTGCCGTCGCCCTCAAAGGCAATCACTTGCGTCACAACATTATCGAGGAACGCGCGGTCATGGCTGACCAGAAACAACGTGCCGTCATATTGCGCCAGCAGCTCTTCGAGCAACTCCAGCGTTTCAATATCGAGATCGTTGGTCGGTTCGTCGAGCACCAGCACGTTGGATGGCTGGGTGAACAGTCTTGCCAGCAGCAAGCGGTTGCGCTCGCCACCGGAGCAACTCTTGACCGGCGAACGAGCGCGCTCCGGCGCGAACAGAAAGTCGCCGAGATAACTGATGACATGTTTCTTCTGCCCGCCGATTTCGACAAAATCCGAGCCCTGGCTGATGGTGTCGGCCAGCGTCGCTTCGTCATCCAGTTGCTCGCGCAACTGGTCGAAATACGCCACCGAGATTTTTGTGCCGAGCTTGACCTGCCCGCTGTCCGGCTGCAATTCGCCGAGGATGATCTTGAGCAGTGTGCTCTTGCCTGCACCGTTGGGTCCGAGCAAACCAATCTTGTCGCCGCGCTGAATGCGGCAGGAAAAATCGTTAATGATCCTGCGTCCGTCGTACGACTTGCTGACGCTGACGAGTTCCGCCACCAGCTTGCCGGAGCGTTCGCCGGCATCCACGCTCATTTCGACCTTGCCGAGTTTTTCGCGGCGCGCCGCACGGTCGCGGCGCAATTGCTCAAGACGCAGAACGCGGCCTTCGTTGCGGGTGCGGCGCGCTTTGACGCCCTGGCGTATCCATACCTCTTCCTGGGCCAGCACCTTGTCGAACTTGGCATTCACCACCGCCTCGTCAGCCAGCATGCGTTCCTTGATCGCCTGATAGGCGGAAAAATTACCGGGAAAGCTCGCCAACTTGCCACGATCCAGTTCGATGATGCGCGTGGCGACGTTATCCAGAAAAACTCTGTCATGAGTGACGAACAACACCGCACCGATAAAATTATTCAGCAGCCCTTCCAGCCATTCGATGGAAGCAAAATCCAGGTGGTTGGTTGGTTCGTCGAGAACCAGCACATCCGGCTCGGCTACCAAAGCCTGCGCCAACGCCACGCGTTTGCGCTGCCCGCCGGACATTTCGCCGACGCGTTTGTCGGGATCCAGGTCCAGACGCGCAATCACGGTTTCGATGCGCGCCTGCACAGACCAGCCGTCTTGCGCTTCGAGCTGCGTCTGCAAGTGCTGCATTTTCTCCAGCAGCACCTCCACGTCCGCATCCGGCTCGGATAATTGATGGGAGACATGATGATAATCGCTGAGCAGCGTACGCAAGTCGCCCAAACCCTGCGCCACCGCATCGAACACCGTGTCGTCTGCATCCAGCACCGGCTCCTGGCTGACGTAGCAAATCCGCGCGGTCGGTGCGCGCCACACCAGCCCGTCATCGAGATTTCCCTGGGCAGCGAGCACGCGCATCATGCTCGATTTGCCGCCGCCGTTGCGCCCGATCAGCCCGACGCGCTCGCCCTCATCGAGTTGAAAGTCGGCGTGGTCGAGCAGCGCGACGTGCCCGAATGCAAGGCACGCTTTATCTAAGGTAATGATTGGCATATTTGAAAGCTGTTTGTTGAAATAAAACGATTAATTGAAAAAAGCAGATTGGTAACTATTTGTGAAAATCATACCGGGCCATTAAAACTCCAGAAGCGCAGCAACAGCACGCACAACAAAGCCAATGTTCCGGCAAACAGAAATGCGGCACCGGCATTCCAATAATGCCATATCGCACCGAACAGCACCCCGGCGGGAATGGCGCTCAAGCCGACAGCGAGATGATACCAGCCAAATGCCGTGCCGCGCTCGCGTTCATCGGCATACAGGCTGATCAACGCGCGTTCCGAGCCTTCACCCAGGCCGGCCAGCAAGCCATACAGCACAGTGCAACCCCACAACGCGTTGCCATGTTCAACCAGTCCAATAGCAACAAAACTCACGGCATAACCCGACCAGCTGATCAGGCTCAAACGGCGTTTGCCGAACGCATCCGCCATGCGACCGCCTGGCAGCGAGGCAGCCGATTTGGTGAGGTTCAGCACCGCCCACAACAGCAGCAACTGCACCACGCTCATGCCCAGCTCATTGCCGCGCAACAGGATGAAACTTTCCGAGACGCGCGCAAAGGTGAACAACACCAGCACCAGCAAATAGCGGCGCATGTTGTGCGATAACTCCGAAAAACTTTTGATGGAACTACTAGCCATTCGACTGGGCGAACAAACAACATTCGCCAAGTCGCTGGTTATGGCCGGGCAGCCGAACGACCAGGCCAGCGGCGCTGGTTTCTGTTGTTGCGCTACCGGATAAGGGGCTTCGCGCACGCCGAAAATCAGCACCAAGAGCACAAGCACGCCGGGCAGCGCCGACCACAAAATCACCTCGCTCACCGACCAGTGTAGCCAGCTCAATGCGGCAACGGCGAGCAACGTGCCGCCCAGCGCGCCAGCGTTATCCATCGCGCGGTGAAATCCGTAGGCAAAGCCATGGATATCGGAATGCGCGCTATCCGCCAGCAGCGCGTCACGCGGCGCATTGCGCAGACCCTTGCCGGAGCGATCCAGGCTACGCAACAGCAGCAGCGCTCCCCAGCTCGACACCAGCGCCAGCAACGGGCGCGCCAGATTGGAGAGCCCATAGCCGAACACCATCAATTGCTTGCGCCGACCATGCTTGCGGTCCGAATAGCGCCCTGCCCACAGTTTGAGAAAACTCGCCGCCGCATCCGCCACACCCTCCACCAGCCCGAGTATTAGCGGCCCTGCGCCCAGCACGGTGGCGATCAGGATCGGAATAAACGGCGTTACCATTTCCGAAGCCAGGTCGTTAAAAAAACTGACCAGTCCGAGCGCGACGACGGTAGCGGGTAATTTATGTTTTTTCATGATTGGATTATCGAGCAGGTTCTGATTACGCCGCGTTTAAGCTAGAATGCGCCCGCAGCTTCCGCAGTCAAGTTGTCCCCGTAGTTAAATGGATATAACCGGCCCCTCCTAAGGGTCAATTACAGGTTCGATTCCTGTCGAGGACACCAAACACCCGTTTTACCCCGTCCAACCGCATCCACAAAACTCGCATAAACACTAGATTTATCTTGCTTTACTGCCTTACGCCGTCTTTTCCAGTCTATTGCAATCAACCCCCAAGTGGGGGGTGGTATTTTGGTGAACCGACCCCCAGCGATAAAAAACAACCCCCAATATCGAGGTGATGCCATGAAACTAAGCGATCCAGCGGTAAGAAAAGCGAAGCCCGAAGCCAAACCCTACAAAATGGCAGACGGTGGCGGATTATATCTTCTGGTACAACCTCATGGCGGCAAATGGTGGCGGCTCAAATATCGCTATGCTGGCAAGGAAAAAATGCTATCCATCGGCGTGTACCCAGACGTGAGCCTATCGGATGCACGGGAGCGGCGCGAAGATGCGCGCAAGCTGTTAGCCAATGGTGGCGATCCGGGCGCGGCCAAGCAAACCAAAAAGCGGCAAACCAAAATTGCGGCAGCGAATACCTTTGAGGCCGTGGCGCGTGAGTGGGTAGAGAATCGCGCAAACGATTGGACAGAGGGACACAAAGCCCTGACCTTGCGGACGCTGGAACAAGATGCCTTTCCCTCACTAGGACGCCGCCCGATTGCCGAAATCACGCCCGCCGAATTGCTGGACACTGCGCGCGCCATTGAAAAGCGCGGAGCATTGGAAATAGCCAGCCGGGTATTGCAGCGATGCAGTTCCGTATTTCGCTATGGCATCGCAACCAGCCGGTGCAACAGCAACCCCGCAACCGAATTGCGCGGTGCACTGAAAAGCCCGAAGCGGGCACACTACACCACCATCGAAAAAGGCGGCTTCCCGCAACTGCTGCGCGACATTGACGGCTATCAGGGCAGCCCGTTTACCACCTATGCCCTGCAACTCATGGCCTTGACCTTTACCCGCACCAGCGAATTGATAGAGGCTGAATGGCGCGAAATAGACTTGGACAAGGCGGAATGGCTGATACCCGCAGAACGGATGAAGATGCGCCGCCCTCACCTTGTCCCGCTATCGCAGCAAGCGGTAGCAGTATTCAGAGAAGCGGCGAAGCTATCCGGCGATAGGCAGCATGTTTTCCCGAACCGCAACGATCCGGCCAAACCAGCAAGCAAGGCGGTTATTCTGCGCGCACTGGGGCGCATGGGCTACACGGGGAAAATGACCGGCCACGGTTTTAGATCGGCAGCTTCCACGATGTTGAACGAACACAAGAGCAAGTGGGGCATCCATCGGGACGTGATCGAATTGCAGCTTGCCCACGTCGAAAAGAACGCCAGCCGCGCGGCTTACAACTTCGCGGAATATCTGGATGAACGCCGCGCCATGATGCAGCAATGGGCGGACTACTTGGACAAACTCAAGGCGGGTGCGGAAGTGATACCGATTAACAAGGCGGCATGATCTATATTTTCACTTGATACTATATGCGGTATAAGCCAAAATGACCAAGCGCGAAAAACTACTTGCTGGAATTTGCAACAATCCAAAGGCCGTGCGTTTTGACGATGCTTGCCGTGCGGCTGAATTGTTGGGGTTTAAGCACAAGGGCGGACAAGGTTCGCATTGCGCTGTTGGCGCCAGTTGACTAGTGATTAAAAAGGCACATTTGTGCCGATTGTAATTTGACCAGGTAATTCACTTACTCTGCTTAATTTTTAAGCGGGAGTACACATAAGGTGATTACCATG